>NZ_FORE01000004.1:0-372482 GCF_900113915.1 Paenibacillus sp. UNC496MF | reverse complement strand
CCGGCGTCTGGCCGCCGTTGTCCGGCGTCTGGCCGCCGTTGTCCGGCGTGCCCGTATCGGGATTGTCGGGCTCGCCCGGAGGAAGCTCGGCGGCCGGAACGTCCACCTTCGCGGCTGCCGAAGGCGTGCCTTCCATGTTCGTGGACGGATCGAACGCCGCCACGTAATATTCGTAGCTCAGGCCGGGCGCGATGGCCATGTCGTCCACGCCCGTCGCGGTGAGCGAATCCATCAGCCGCGTAAACTCCGCCTCGCCCGTTGCCTTGCGGTAAATCCGGTACGTCATGCCTTGGCCTTCCACGGGCGACCACGCCAGCTGCACGGCGTCCTTCTGGTCGTTGTAGACGGCGCTGAAGTTCGCGATCCCGACCGGCGGCTTCTCTTCGTGTTCTTCGGCCGGTTTCGTGAAGCTGCCTTTCGGCACGCCCTTCATCGCCTCGTCCATGACCTTGCCGAACATGGCGGCGGACTGTTCGCTGCTCTTCTTGATCATGTGATTCCTATCGGTACGATCATACCCCATCCAGACGACGGCTGTCCATTCGGGCGTGTAGCCCGCGAACCAGGCGTCGCGGTTGTAGCCGTTGCTAAGGCCGGGAATCCCGTTCTGCGTCGTGCCCGTCTTGCCGGCGACCGGGCGGTCGAGGCGCGCGTTCACGCCGGTGCCGCCCTTCTCGAGCACGGACTGCAGCACGTCCGTCATGTACGCGGCCGTGGCCGGCTTCATGACCTGATCTGCGCTCGGCGCGTTGTACGTGTAAATCGGCTCGTCTTCCTGATCGGTAATCTTGATCAGCGCGTGCGGGTCGACGCTCTTGCCGCCGTTCGCGAACGCGCTGTACGCCTTCGCCATCTGGAACGGCGTCACTCCGTACGTCAGGCCGCCGAGGCCGATGGCCAGGTTGCGGTCCTTCTCGGCGTCCAGCTCGAAACCGAGCTTCTTGGCGAAAGCAAGCCCTTTGCCGACGCCGATTTGGTTCAGCAGCCATACGGCCGACGCGTTGCGCGACTCCTTGATGGATTGGCGCATCGGGATCGATCCGAGGTATTTCACTTTATTGGAGTCGGACGGGCAATAAGAGCCGTAGCAGGTTTTCACGTCCTGCAGCGTCGACCACGGGAACCAGTCGCCCGTCTCGATCGCGGGTCCGTAGACCGTGATCGGCTTGAACGACGAGCCCGGCTGACGGGGCACCAGCACCCGGTTCAAGCCTTTGTTCACGTAATCGCGTCCGCCGACGAGGCCTTGGATCTCGCCGCTCCGGTGATCGACGATGATCATCGCGGCCTGCTCCTTCTGTTCGTCGACGCTCTTCTCGAAATTATCGTCGTCCTCGAATTCCTTCTCCATGGCCGACTGCGCCTGCGTGTTCAACGTCGTGTAAATCTTGTAGCCCTTGATGCGCAGCTCTTCCTCGGTAATGCCGCCGACCTTCTCCGCCTCGTCGATCACGTAGTCGACGAACGCCTGGTACGTCGGGGTATCGTCCGTTTCGTCGCGCTGCACCGGCTTGTAATCGACCGCCTTGGCTTCCTCCATCTCGGCCTTCGTGATGTAGCCCTGATCCGCCATGAGCGTAAGCACGACGGCGCGGCGCTCCTTCGAATTGTCCGGGTTGTTGATCGGATTGTACGTCGACGGCGCCTTCGGAATGGCCGCGAGCGTCGCGATCTGCCACAGCTTCAGGTCTTTCACGTCGGCGTTGAAATACGTTTGCGCCGCGGCTTGCACCCCGTACGCGCCTTTGCCGAAATAGATCCGGTTCAGGTACATCGTGATGATTTCGTCCTTCGTCATTTTGTGCTCGATCGCGACGGCGATGGACGCCTCCGTTGCTTTCCGGAAGAACGTTTTGTCCTGGGTCAGGAACAGGTTTTTGGCCAGCTGCTGCGTGATCGTGCTTCCGCCTTCGACGGCGCTGCGCGCGACGACGTCTTTTACGAGCGCGCGCCCGATCGACCAGAGGTCGATGCCGGAATGCTTCTCGAAGCGCTGGTCCTCCGTCGCGATGACGGCGTCGCGCATCCGCTCGGGAATCTCGGCGAATTCCACGTTCTCGCGGTTCGCGCCCAGCTTGACGACTTCCTTGCCGGCGTTGTCGTAAATCGTCGACGCTTCCGGCAGCTCGAATTTATCTTGATTGTCGGCGAGGATGCGTTCCCCGTTCAATATGATGAGCATATACCCGATGATGCCGCATACGACGGCGATGGCCGCCGTGAAAAACAGCCAGACGGCGAGCTTGCGCCGGCTGCGCTTCTTTTTCGGTTTCGCTTTTTTTTCGTTTTTGCCTTTCCTGCTTCGCGGTCCTTCTGCCATAAGACGAGGTCCCCTCCAATTCGAAAGCCTTTTCTCTCTAAGTTATACCCTATATGTGTAAACGGCAACGAACGCTCCCAAACAGGCAATCCCTGCAAACGGAAAAGCAGCCTCGCACGGACGCAAGGCTGCTCTTTCGTGCCGATATCCAATTAAACGATGCATGTCGCGAAAAGGTTTCAAAACATGCCCGCCGGGTTGCTTACGCTTCGTTGTCCTGAACCTGCATGAGCGATACGTTGCGCTGCGGGGTAAACGTCGAAATCGCGTGCTTGTACACCATCTGTTGGCGGCCTTCGCTGTCAATGACGATCGTGAAGTTGTCGAATGCCTTGATGACACCGCGGATCTGGAAACCGTTCGTCAGATACACGGTTACCGGCACGCTGTCTTTGCGAAGTTGATTCAGGAACGTATCCTGAATGTTGATAGATTTGTTCATTGCGCGTTACCCCCATCGTCAAAAGGTTGATTAACATTATATTCGGGTTCCATCCTAAACTTTCCTGCTATTATAGCATGAATCGCTTGCAAATTCTTGTTAAAATTTTCACCTGCGTCGATCCAATTAATGTCAGGCATATGCCTGAACCAGGACAGCTGCCGCTTGGCGAAATGCCGCGTGTCGCGCTTCAGCAGCTCGACCGTTTGGTCCAGCGAGAGATGCCCCTGCAGGTACGGCACGATCTCTTTATAGCCCAAGCCGTGCATGGAGACGGCGCCCTCCGGCACGCCCCGCTCGAGCAGGCCGCGGACTTCCTCGATCAGCCCTTCCGCCAGCATCAGCTCCACCCGCTCGTTGATGCGGGCGTACAGCTCCGCCCGGTCCATCGTCAAACCGACGATACAGAGTTCGAAGGGAGACGTCTTTTTCTGTCCCGCCTGCTGCTCGGAGAAGGTCGTGCCCGTCAGGCGGTGAACTTCCAGGGCGCGGATGACGCGGCGCCGGTCGTTCGGATGCAGCCGCTCCGCGGCTTGCGGATCGACGGCGCGCAGCTTGGCGTGAAGCGCCTCGGCGCCGTTCGCGAGCGCGTATTGCGCCATTTCCTCGCGGAACGCGTCGTCGGAGCCGACGTCGGCGAAGCCGTAGCCGTACGCGACGGACTCCACGTAGAGGCCCGTCCCGCCGACGATGAACGGCAGCTTGCCGCGGCTTTGGATCTCCGGAATCAGCGCCGCGCAGCGCTCCTGAAACTCCGCCACGGAGAACGGATGCGCCGGATCGCAGATGTCGATCATGTGGTGCGGGACGCCTTCCCGCTCCTCCGGTTTGATTTTGGCCGTGCCGATATCCATGCCCCGGTACACTTGTATGGAATCGCCCGAGATGATTTCCGCGTTCCACGCTTTGGCGATGTCGAGACTGAGCCGCGTCTTGCCGACGGCGGTAGGCCCGATCAGCGCGAGCAGCTTCGGTTTCGCGGACGGTTCGGTTGCTGGATTCATGCCTTGATGATCACTCCGTAAGCGATTTTGTTGCGGTGCCGGCTTTCGAAGCCGAGCCGTTCGAATTCGCCGCTGTCGGCATGCTCCTTCAGCGCGACGCATTTGCGGGCGACGCGCAGCGCCTCCCGGATCGACGCTTCGCCGAGCGCCGCGCCGTTCGCCAGCGCCCGCAGCGGCGACAGCGCCGACGAGTCGTGCAACGGCTGGCGGAACATCGGATCGAAATAGACGATGTCGACGCTCTTGTCGGGCAGACGCTTCAAATAATCGAGATGGTCGGTCAGGCGCATCGCGATCCGGCGCATCGCCTCGTTCACGTCCTCGTGCTGCGTCCGGTACGTGCGCAGCCCTTCGCGAACCACCGTGTATAGCACCCGCTCGCTCTCGAGCGCGGTGACCGACCCTTCCGGGCCGACGGCGTACGCGAACACGATCGAATCGGAGCCGAGTCCGGCGGTGCAGTCGACGACCGTATCGCCGGGCTGGCAGCCCGTGACCGCGATCAGCGGATCCCCCTCTCCCTTGCGCATCCGCTTGACGCGGACGTACGCCATGCTGGGATGAAAATACAGGGGGTCCTCCGAATCCTCATAATAGCGCAGTCCGCGGTCGTCTGCAACAAGCAGGCGGACGTCCTCGTGCTTGGCCTTCAGTTGCAGCAGCGAATCCTGCTTCCGGGGGACGAACCTGGCCCCGAGCTCCTCCGCGAGCCCCCGCGCGTATTCGGTCTGCTCGGGCGTGGGCTTCTGCGGCGTCGTGACGATCATGACATCACCCGCTTGAACATTTTCTCGAGCTGGTACGTCGTCATATGGACGACGATCGGGCGGCCGTGGGGGCAGGTATACGGCTGCGCGCACGCCGCGAGGCGGCGGAGGAGCCCTTCGCCTTCCTCGCGGGTCAGCCGGTCGTTCGCCTTGATCGACGCCTTGCACGAGCACATGATCGCCGACTTCTCGCGCAGCTTGCCGATGTCGACGGCGCCGCGCTCCTGCAGCAGCCAGTCCGCCATCTCCTCGATGACGTCCCCTTCCTCGCCGGCCGGCAGCCATTCCGGGTAGGCGCGGACGAGGAACGTGTTGGCGCCGAACGGCTCCAGCTCCACGCCCGCTTCCTGCAGCAGCGGCAGCTTCGCCTGCAGGGACGCCGCCTCGGTCGCCGTGAATTCCAGCGTGAGGGGCACGAGCAGCTGCTGGCTCGCCTGCTCCGGACGGCCGAATTTAGCCAAATAATATTCGTAGTTGATGCGTTCGTGCGCCGCGTGCTGATCGATCAGGAACAGGCCCTCCTCGTTCTGCGCGACGATATACGTGCCGTGCAGCTGGCCGATCCAGTACAGCTCCGGAAAGGCCGGCGCCGCTTGAACGGCGGGCCGTTCCGGAACGGCGTCCGCGGAGGATGAGGCAGCCGCGGATGCAGCGGCTGCGGCGTTCGCGCCGGCCGCGGCCTCAGCCGCCTGCGGCTCGAGGCCGCTTGACGCGTACGCGTCATCCCCGCGGCCAACCGGCGCTTGCGGCGCCTCCGCCGGCAGGCGTCCGGCCTCGCGCGGCGCGTCCGCCGGAGCCGGCGCGGCATAGCCGCCGGCCCGCGGCTCCGCCGCGCGCCAAGGCTCCCGCCCGCCGGGCGGCGCGTACAGCCGTTCCGTCGCGTCGCGCGGCACGGCCGGCTTCTCGCCGGCGAAGCGGGGCGCGGCCGCTTGGCTCCGCGCGGGCGCCGCGCTCCAAGGCGCCTCCGCCGGGACGGCGCCGAAGGAGCGCTCTGCCTTGTCCAGCGCGGCCGCGATCTCCGCGGCGGCCGGCGGCCGGCCTTGCAGCGAAGCCGCGCCTCCCGGCCGGGACGGCGAGAACGCGTCCGCCGGCGCCGGCCCGGACAAGCCCCGGTCGCGCTGAATGCCCGTTTCCTCGCGAAGCAGCCGCTTCGCGGCGTTCAGCTCCGCTTCGTTCCCGCCGGGCGGCTCCGGCTGATGGAACGAAATCCGGTCCTGCACGAAGGCCGGCTTCGACCGTTCGGCCGGCTCCGCGGGACCGGGAATGTGGCGCTGCTTGCCGAGCGCGCGCCGGATCGCGTCCTCGACGAATTCGCGCAGCTCCGTTTCCTTGCTGAACCGGACTTCCATCTTCGACGGATGCACGTTCACGTCGAGCAGCGACGGATGCATGCCGAGTTCCAGCACCGCGAGCGGGAACCGGTTGATCGGCAGCAGCGTATGGTACGCCTGCAGCATCGCCTGGTTCAGCACGAAGCTCTTGATGTAGCGCCCGTTTACGACGATCGTGATGCCGTTGCGGTTCGAGCGCGTCTGCTCGGGCTTCGAGATGCAGCCGCGCAGCTCGTAATCGGGATGGTCGCCCTCGACCGGCAGCATCGCCTTGGCGGTGGCCGTGCCGTAGATGGCCGCGAACGTCTGCAGCCGGTCGCCGCTGCCGAGCGTGCGCAGCAGCGTGCTGCCGTTATGCTTCAGCGTGAAGGCAATGCCGGGATGCGCCAGCGCCAGACGGTTCACGTAATCGGCGATATGGCCGATCTCGGTCTGGATCGATTTCATGTATTTCAGCCGCGCCGGCGTGTTGTAGAACAGCTCGCGCACGCTGATGTCGGTGCCCTGCGGCGCGTTCGCCGCTTCGTTCGCCGCGATCGCGCCGCCTTCGATGACGAGCCTGCGGCCGAGGCCGCTGCCGTCCGGGGAGGAGACGCACTCCACCTTCGCGACGGCCGCGATGCTCGGCAGCGCCTCGCCGCGGAAGCCGAGGCTGGCGATGCGGAACAGGTCCCTGCCGGACGAAATCTTGCTCGTCGCATGGCGGTAGAACGCCGTCTCGATGTCGTCGCCTTCGATGCCGGAGCCGTTGTCCGTCACCCGGATCAGCGATAGGCCGCCTTCCTCGACGGCGATGTCGATCGTCGAGCTGCCGGCGTCGACGGCGTTCTCGACCAGCTCCTTCACGACGGAGGAAGGCCGCTCCACGACCTCGCCCGCGGCGATCTGGTTGGCCAGCTGCTCGTCCAATATGCGGATTTTGCTCATGCCGCCGTACCTCCTTGCATGGATATCGTAATCGCGCCGGCCGATGCCGGCGCTAATCGTTCAGTTTCAGCTTCATGTCGTTCAGCCACTGCATCGCCTGCATCGGCGTCATGTTGAACAGGTCGAGCTTGCGCAGCTGGTCGGCCAGCTGCTCGGCGCGCGGATTGGCTTTGCGCGCTTTGCCGGAATCGGCCGATGCGGCGGCGACGGGCGCGGGCTCCTCGAAGATCGAGAGTTGCACGACGCCCCCGGCGTTCGGCGAAGCGGTCTCGTCCGCCGCTTCCAGCGCGGGAGCCGCGTAGGAAGCGGCGGACTCGGCAGCAATGGCCGCGGCGACAGGGGCGGACGCAGACGCGGCGCCATGCCAATGCGCCGCGCCGCCTCCCGGCGCCGGCGCCTCGCCCGGCGCGGATCGCGCGGCGCCAACGCCGCGGCCGGCCGCCGAGCTTCCGGCGTACCGCGCCGTGGCTGCGGCCGCCGTCTCTTCGCGCGCCTCGTGCAGGTCGAGCAGCGCGTACGCCCGCTCGATGATGCTGCCCGGCAGCCCCGCGAGCTGCGCGCAGTAGATGCCGTAGCTGCTGCCCGCCGCGCCCGGCACCAATTTCCGCAGAAACGTGACGTTGTCGCCCGTCTCCTGCACGGCCATGCACGCGTTCGCCAAATGCGGCAGCGTATCTTCGAGATGCGCCAGCTCGTGGAAATGCGTCGAGACGAGCGCCTTGCAGCCGACTTCGTGATGGACGAACTCGATGACCGCCTGCGCGATCGCCATGCCCTCGCCCGTGGAGGTCCCGCGGCCGAGCTCGTCGATGATGACGAGGCTTCGGGCCGTCGCTTTCTCCGTCATCGTCTGAATATCCTTCATCTCCACCATGAACGTGCTCTGCCCGCCGATCAGGTCGTCGGCCGCGCCGATGCGCGTGAAGATCCGGTCGATCAGCGGCACCTCCGCCTGCTTCGCGGGCACGAAGCAGCCGATCTGCGCCATGATGCCGATGAGCGCCACCTGGCGCATGTACGTGCTCTTGCCGGCCATGTTCGGCCCGGTGATGAGCAGCATGGACGCGGCGTCCCGCGCGAGCTTCGTTTCGTTCGCGATGAACGACGCCCCCTCCATCACCGCTTCCACGACGGGATGGCGGCCCTCGGCGACGGCGAAGTCAAAGCGTTCCGTCACGTTCGGCTTCACATAGCGCTGCTCGGCGCTGACCGCGGCGAACGATTGGAAGACGTCGAGCGCGGCGATCGTCTCGGCCAGCTTCTGCAGCCGGTGCAGATGCGCGGTCAAATGCTCGCGCAGCTCGACGAACTTGGCGTATTCGAGATCGACCATCTTCTCTTCCGCTTCGAGAATGAGCGTCTCCTTCTCTTTCAGCTCCGGCGTCACGTAGCGTTCCGCGTTCGTCAGCGTCTGCTTGCGCTCGTACCGGCCTTCCGGCAGGCTGCCGATGTTCGCTTTGGACACTTCCAGATAGTACCCGAACACCTTGTTGTAGCCGATCTTCAGCGACTTGATGCCCGTCGCTTCGCGCTCCTTGCGCTCCAGCTCGGCCAGCCATTTCTTGCCGTTCACGCTCGCTTCCCGCAGCTCGTCGAGGTAGGCGTCGTAGCCCGCGCGGATCAAACCCCCTTCGCGCACGGACACCGGAGGCTCGTCCACGATGACCGTCTCGATCGTCGCGGCGAGGTCCGCGCAGTCGTCGGTGCCGGCCGTCAGCTTGCGCAGCGTCGCCGATTCCGATTCCCCGCACAGCGCGATCAGCGCCGGCACGTGCTGCAGGGACGTTTTGAGCGCGTTCAGGTCGCGCCCGTTCGCGCTGCCGTAGGCGACGCGGCCGACGAGGCGCTCGAGATCGTAAATCTCGTTCAGCTCCCGCCGCAGCTCGTCGCGCAAAATGAAGTTCAGGTACAGCTTCTCCACCGCTTCCAGCCGTTCGTCGATCATCGCCTTCGAGAGCAGCGGCTTGTCGATCCAGCGCCGCAGCAGCCGCGCGCCCATGGACGTGCGCGTGCGGTCGAGCAGCCAGAGGAGCGAGCCTTTCTTGCTGCGGTCGCGCACCGTCTCCGTCAGCTCCAGGTTGCGCCGCGTGAACGGATCCAAAATCATGAACTGGTTCGGCTCGTACTCCGATATCCGGCGAACGTGGGCGAGCGAGCGCTTCTGCGTCTCGTCGAGGTAGCCCGTGAGCAGGCTGACCGCCCGCCGCCGCGCGGGATGCAGGGCGTCCAGCTCCAGCTGGCCGAACTGCCGGCGGAGCGGTTCGCCCGCCATCGGCTCCCGGTCCGTGAACAGGACGGGCCGGTTCCAGCCCGCGGCAGCCGCGCGCAGCCGTTCGAGCACGGCCGCGTCGCCGACGATTTCCGAGGGATGGTAGACGTTGATCTCGTCGGTCAGCGGCTCCAACGCCGCGGAGAACGACGTCACATATAGTTCGCCCGTCGTCAGGTCGCACGCCGCGACGCCGCAGACGCCGCCCGCTTCCGAGACGGACACGATGAAGTTGTTCGCCTTCTCGGCCAGCGATTTCGTCTCCATGACGGTGCCGGGCGTGACGACGCGGATGATTTCGCGGCGGACGACGCCCTTGGCCGCGGACGGGTCCTCGACCTGCTCGCAGATCGCCACCTTGAAGCCTTTCTCGATCAGTCTCGCTATGTATCCTTCCGCGGAATGGTAGGGCACGCCGCACATCGGAATCTTCTTGTCGGCGCCGCCCTCGCGGCCGGTCAACGTAATCTCGAGCTCGCGCGACGCGGTGATCGCGTCGTCGAAAAACATTTCATAGAAGTCGCCGAGGCGAAAAAAAAGAATCGCGTCCCGGGCGCTCTCCTTGATCGCCAAATATTGCTGCATCATGGGGGTGTAGCCGGACATGGGGCCCCTCCTAAAATCGAAAATGTCGTGCGTTCAACACCAGGTCTCCATTATAGCAGAAAAGCGCCCCCTCATGGAGCGCTTGCGATAGGCGTCGAAGCGACGCGCCATTTGTCGCGGATATCGGCCGCGGCGTCCCATGTCCGGCCGGCGCGGATCGCGGCGAGCAGCGGCTCGATCCACTTGCCGAGCTCCGCGTACGACCGCGTCGCCCGCATCGACGCGGCGAGCCGGTCCAGGCAGCCGGCCAGCGCGCGGCGGTCGCCGGCGTAGTAGGCCGCGACGTAGCGCTCCTCCTCGGCCGGCACGTAGGACAACGAAGCGGTTTCCCGCGCGCACAGCAGCGCCAGCGCGAACGCGGCCTTCGCCGCGAGCGGGGAGACGAGCCAGCTCGGCGGCGTCCGGTATTCGAAGCCGCCGTGCGGCTGCGGCCGGAAATCGCCGAGGGCGCCGTAGCGCGGGCGCCGCGCCTGCTCCGCGGGCGATTCGACCATCGCGAGCGGAAACGCGACGCAGCTGTCGAGCTGGCGCAGCAGCCGGCCGGTCAGCGGCACGCCGCTCAGGTGGAGATGGCCGCCGAGCGAGAACCCGGCGGCCGGCATGCCCCCGGCCGCCCAGCGCAGCGGCGGCCGGTCCGGGATGCGCCGCGCGGCTTGGCGCAGCAGCAGCCGCACGTTGCGCGCCAAGCCGTCCGGCGTCGGCGACGGCGCAGGACGCAGTTCGGCGACCGGGTAGCGGACCTCGCCGCCGACGACGACCGCGTCGCAGCCGGCCCCGTGGCCGTTCGCCAAGTAACGCGCGGCCGGCACGACCTTGCCGGCGGCCGACAGCAGCAGGAACTCGGGATCGGCGCCAAGCAGAATCGGCGGCCTCTCTCCGGCTTCGCCCGCGTCCGCCGCGGCGGCGAGCTCCCGCGCGAGACCGGCCGCCGCCGCCTGCCAGACGCCGCGGGCGTACGCGCCGACGGCCGGCAGCCGGATGCCGGTCACGAAGCAGGCGCCGGCCTCGTCGTCGGCCAGCTCGACGATGCCGTTGTCGAGCCCGCACGCGTACAGCGCGCGCGCCGCGAGCCGCGCGAGCGGCCGGTAGCGGCCGTCCTGCTCGGAGAGCGGCCGCGCGGCCGCTTCCCGGATCGACGTCCCGGCGCCGGGGAGAGCTCGTCCCGCCTCCCGGTGCGGCATCGCCGCCGGCCGATGCGCCGCCGCCGCGACCGGCCGCAGCTGAAACAACGACACCGCGTACGTCCGCGCCGCGTCTTGCCCGCCCTCCGCTTCCCGCGCGGCCGTGCCAGAGCGCCGCAGCCGGCGGTGAACCTCCGCGGCGCTCCAGCCCGCGAACGCCGGCGCGCCCGCGTTCAGGACGAGCGTTCCCCGTCCGTGCCGTCCGGCCGCGTCCGCCTCGCCGATCTCGCCTGCTTCGACGATGACGGCGTCGTATTCGTCCGGAGGCCCCGCGTCCCTGCCCGTCCCGCGCGGGTCCGCGCACGCGCGGTATCCCGATCCGTTCCACAGCCACACGATGCCCGCCACTCGTCCACGCTCCGCTTCCGTTTTCCCGGCGCCAGCCGCGATTTTTTGGAAAAAAAAGAGGGCTCTCGCCCTCGAATCTTTCCCTGCCCGCGCATACGATACAGCAGACCTGTAACCCGCGAAAATTACAGTTCGTCGTCGAGCAGTTCCGGATCCAGATCTTCGAAATCCCCGTCGTCCCCGTACTCGAATTCCTTGCCGTCCTCGGAACCGCCCGGCAGCGTCGCGACCCATATCTTCGTCTCGGCCACCAGCTCGACCGCGAATTCGCGCTCCACGCGAATCACGACGCCGGCGCCGCTCGAGGAGATGTTCGCTTCGATGCAGTTCGGCTCTTGCGTCGACTCGGCCGTCACTTCCTCGGTCGAAGCCCGGTGCTTCGGATCGAGGTAAGAGAGCGGCACGTGCTCGACGTAAGAGAGCGTTTCTTTGGCGACGTCGGTTTGCGAGTTTTTGTTGTAAGAATACCAAATATTCACATCGTAAGTACCGATTACCTCGATCCCGTCTCCGGAACGGACCGCCTCGTATTGGTGATTGATGATCCAAGCGCCCAGGATGCTCGTGGGGTGGTTAGGCGGCGTAACGTTATGGGTTACCGTGGAAAACTTACGACCTTTCCCGCAGACAGCTTTGGTAATAATCTCTCTAGCCTTAAGCTGTTTATCTGCATAAGCCATCGATTTAACCTCCTCCATACAATCATTCAATTAAAGTGTATGCAGGACATAGGCGTTTGTTGATTAATACGAAGAAGAACAAACAGATATTGTTGTACAACTGCCGGAGCGCGCTTGGGAGGGCGCCGGCTTGGCGCGTCGGGTATGGAGGAAAAGCAGCTTTCGGTCGGCAAGCGGTCGTATCCAGGCTGACGCGATCGGCGGCTTCATTCCGGATTATGAAGACGAAACGGCGGTCGTTCGCGAACCGCCGTTTTCGTTGTTCGCCTGCTTTCATTATATGGGCGGACGCCCGCTTCCATGACTCCCCGCAGCATTCGTCCGGCGTTAAAATAACAGAATCGGCGTCACCGCGACCGCGCGCGAGGACGTCCCCGCCGGCAGCGTGCCGGTCACTTCGCCGCTCGCGGCGTCGAGGACGGCGATGGCGTCGTTCACCTGCGTGGATACGTACGCGACGGCGCCGTCCGGGGTGAACGCCACGGAGACCGGGCGTCCCGGGGTCGGGAATTCGGCCACGACGGCATTCGTGGCCGCGTTCAACACCACGACGGAATTCGATAGATTGCCGGCGACGAATACCCGCGAGCCGTCCGGCGACACGGCGGCTCCGAACGGAAGCGTCCCGGCCAATACCGTCGTGACGATGGAATTGTCCGACGTGTCGATGACGCTCACGGAATCGGCGTTTTGGTTGACCGCGTACGCGCGGCCGCCGTCGGGACCGATGGCGACCGCGATCGGCAGGCTGCCGGCCGGCAGGTCGATCGTGTCCTCGACCGCGTTCGTCAGCGCGTTGATGACGGCGACGGTATCGTTGCCGCTGTTCGCGACGTAGACGCGCGCGCCGTCGGGCGTGACGGCCACGCCGAACGGCCGGCTTCCGGCCGGCATCGGCACGGCAAGCTGCGACGCGTTCGCGGCGGTATCGATGACCGAGACCGTGTCGTTCCCGAGATTGCCCGTGTACGCGAGCATGCCGCCGGGCGCGATCGCGATCGACGCCGGCGTGCTGCCGGGCGCGAGCGGAATCGTCCCGACGACCGCATTGGACGCGGTATCGAGCACCGAGACGGAGTCGCCGCCGAAGTTGGCGACGTACGCCCGCGTGCCGTCGGGCATGACGTCCACCGCGATCGGGCTGCTGCCCGCGGGCAAAGCGACGGTGGCGGCGACGGTATTCGCGGACGTATCGACGACCGTGACCGTGTCGTTGCCGACGTTCGCGTTGAAGGCCGAGAGCAGCCGCCCGACGCGCGAAAACTCGCCGGTGGAGCTGCTTCGAACGGCGACGGTTTCGCCCTCCCCGCCGAACTGGGTCAGCGCGACGGCGACGTTGGCGCCGCCGAGGCCGCTCGCGACGATCCGCACGCCGAAGACGTCGAAGTCGGCGGGGACGTCGGTGACGGAGAACACGCTGCCCTCCGTGCCGAACGGCGTCAAGCGCACCAGATGCAGCGCGAACAACACCGTCCCGGCAAAGCCCGCTTCGGCCGGAATGACCTCGTACGCCTGGATCGAGGCGATGGCGTCGGTCCGCCCGTCGTTGATCAGCCGCACCGCGAGCCGCGTCGTGCGCGGCGAACGGTTCTCGATCGGGCCGGTATCGTAGATGGGCATGTTTTCACCTCCATTTCCTTTGCATATTTCCAAATATATGCAATAAACTTCGGAGAGGTATGGACAGCGTGACCCGCGTTCGAGCCGGCGCGCCGCTCCGCGCCCGAACGCGAACCCTTCGCGCGAGTCTTGAAGCCCCCATCGCGACGTCAAATTGCCGGTTTGCCTTCTATAATAAAGAAACGCGCGGCGGTCCGGTCGGACCGCCGCGCGTTAGGCGTTCGGGTGGTTACTTTCGGGCAACGGGCGCGTCGTCCGAGGCGGCCGATACCGCGGCAACCGCTTCGGCTTCTCCCGCCGCTTCTTCAAGGCCGCTCTTGCGGCGCTTCAGCCGCTTGGCGATGCTCAAGTACCGCTTCAGCTCCTGCAGCAGCAGAAACAGCGCGGCCCGGATCTCGAATTCCTCGCGGGTGACCGGCAGCGCCATCGTTTTGAACCGCGCTTCCAGCAGCCGGATCCGCTCCTCGACGCCGCCTTCGTATACGGCCGACTTCACGTCGCCCGACAGCAGCTCGAACAGCTCCGCGGCCAGCTCGCCCTGCGGCAGCGACTCGAACACGAACGACAGGTGCGACAGCATTTGCCCGATCGTCTCCAGCTGCTGCTGGCGCATCGCGAAATAGCGGGTCCAATACCGCCCCTCCTCGCCCGACCGGCCCTGCGCCCATATCCGGTTCTCGCGGTTGCGCTCCGCCCGGCGGATGCCTTCCTCGATCGCGCGCCCGGCATCCAGCAGCTCCTTGCCGTCCCAGACGTACGACGGCGACCGGAGCGTGCGGGCCATCGACCGGAAGATGACGGCGAAGCTCTCCTCCGCGTCATGCCGCAGCTCCCGCAGCTTGTCGTCGTCCTTCGGCATGTAGACCAGGTTGATGACCGTCGCCCAGCCGAGCCCCGAGACGAGGAGCAGCAGTTCGTTGACCATGAGCGGAACGGTCACTTCCTCGCGCGCGTACACGTGAAAGACGATGACGGCGCTCGTGGCGATGCCGTCCTTCAGCCCCGCCCGGGACAGGATCGGAAAGGCCAGCAAAATGAAGAAGGAGATCGTCCAAAGATGAAAGCCGAGCGCGAGAAACAGGAACGACGCGAAAAAAAGCCCGACCGCGGAAGCGGCCAGCCGGACGAAGGCGCTCTTCAGCCCCCGCTGGCGGGTCACTTCGACGCCGAGAATGGCGAGCAGGCCGGCGGACAGCGCCGGATTCAAGCCCAAATAGCTGGCGGTGTACAAGGCGCCGAGCGCGGCGACCGCGGTCTTGATGACTCGAATTCCCATAGCGCGTGCTCCTCGCGTAAAAAGCCGTGGGCTCATCGCCACGGCTCCGTAATGTCTTCTATGGTACCCCTCACGCCCGAGCCGCGTCAACCGCCTTCAGGACAATGACCGCATTGTGGCCTCCGAAGCCGAAGGAATTGCTTACGCCGACGCTCAGCTTCGCTTCCCTCGCCTTGTTCGGCACATAGTCGAGATCGCATTCGGGATCGGGCTCGTCCAGGTTGATCGTCGGCGGAATGACGCCGTCCTGCAGGCTCTTCGCCAGCGCGATCGCCTGCGCGCCTCCGGCCGCGCCGAGCATGTGGCCGGTCATCGACTTCACCGCCGACACGGGAACGCCGTACGCCTTGTCGCCGAACAGCCGCTTGATCGCCCGCGTCTCGGACAAGTCCCCGATTTCCGTGCTGGTGGCGTGCGCGAAGACGACGTCCGCCTGCTCCGGCGCGATGCCCGCTTCCTTCAGCGCGGCCTTCATGGCCACGTACGGGCCGTAGCCTTCGGGATGCGTCGCCACCATATGGTACGCGTCGGAGCTGGCGCCGTAGCCGACGACTTCCGCGTGCGGACGCGCCCCGCGCTTCCTGGCGTGCGCTTCGGACTCCACCACGACGATGCCGGCCCCCTCCGCCATGACGAACCCGTCGCGGCCTTTGTCGAACGGCCGGCTCGCCTTGGCCGGTTCGTCGTTGCGGCCGGACAACGCCGTCGCGTTGCCGAAGCTCGCGAGCGAAATTTCGGTCACCGCCGCTTCCGAGCCGCCGGCGATGACGAGATCGGCGTAGCCGCCGCGGATCAGGCGGTATGCCTCGCCGATCGACGTGTTGCCGATGGAGCACGCCGTCACCGGCGCCATCGTCGGGCCGTGCAGCCCGTAGCGGATGCTGATCATCGCCGCGGCCATGTTGGCGATCATCATCGGTACGAGCGTCGGGCTGACGCGGTCGGGCCCGCGCTCGCGGAGCACGCCGTCCTGCGCGAGCAGCGTCTCGAGGCCGCCGATGCCGGAGCCGACGTATACGCCGACCCGCCCGGCGTCGACCTCCGCGCCTTCCAGCCCCGCGTCGCGCCACGCTTGGTCCGCGGCCGCGAGCGCGAATTGGCAGAAGCGGTCCATCCGCCGCGCCTCCTTCCGGCCGAACAGCGCTTCGGCATCGAAGTCGCGGACGAGTCCCCCGATGCGCGCCCGATGACCCGAGACGTCGAAGCGATCGATCGGCCCGATGCCGGACGCGCCCCGTTTCAGCGCTTCCCAATAGGCGTTCACGTCGTTGCCGAGCGGCGACACGATGCCCATGCCCGTGATATAAACCTTCTCCATTGCTCTCTTCCTCCTTGAAATGCTGCCTTGTGGTGCTATGTTGACATATATGTTATCCTATTACAAGTTGTCGTTTATGCTAGTATAACCACCACTACTCTATGAACCGAAGGAGAGTCGCGCATGAATCAGCCTACGAGACTGAAGGCGCTCTCGAGCTTCCTCACGGCGCAGCGGGCCAAGCTGTCGCCGGAGGACGCCGGCTTGACCCCCGGCACGCGCCGCAGAACGCCGGGCTTGCGCCGCGAAGAAGTGGCCCAGCTCGCCGGGGTGAGCCCGACCTGGTACACGTGGCTGGAGCAGGGCCGCGACATCAAGGTGTCGGCGTCCGTGCTGGAAGCCGTCGCCTCCGCGCTGCGGCTTAATACCGACGAGCGCAAATACCTGTTCGCGCTCGCGCTGGAGTCGCCCGCCGCCGGAGCCGCCGCCCTGCGCGCGGAGACGGCCCGCATCGGCCCGCCGCTCCGCCGCATTCTCGACGAGCTGCAGGCTTGCCCGACGATCGTCTCCGACCGGCACTGCCATATCGTCGGCTGGAACGAGGCGGCCTCCCACGTCTTCATGGACTTCGAGCGCATCCCGGAGGCGAGGCGCAACATGATCGCGCTGCTGTTCGAGCGCAAGGAGTTCCGCCGGCTCGCCGGCAACTGGGAGCATTTCATCAGCGGCTACCTGGCGATCTTCCGCGCCTATTACGGACAGTACGTCGACGACGACTGGTACGATACGTTCCTCCGCGACATGACCGAGACGTACCCCGACTTCCAGCCGCTGTGGGAACAAAGCCGGGTGAGCGCGGCGCCGGAGGTGCTGGTCGAATTCCGGCACGCCAAAGCCGGGAAGATGCTGTTCCATCTCACGTCGCTGCAGCTGCAGGGCGATACCGATCTGCGCGTCAGCATCTATACGCCGGACCCGGATTCCCCGACCGAGACGAAGCTCCGGCAGCTGATGGCCAAGGAGCGGCCGGGCGCGTCGCCTTGATTAAATGAAGAAGGCCGCTTTCGCGCGAGGCGAAAGCGGCCTTCTTCGGGCTGCGGCCTATGGCTACAGCTTGTAAATGTCGGTGTATTTCTTCTTCAGGTACGCCACGAGGTAATCGGGGTCGAGCGGCTTGCCCGTGATGCCTTCGATCAGCTCGGACGGCGTTCTCAGCTTGCCGAAGCGGTAGATTTTGTCCGTCAGCCAATCCTTGATCGGAATCAGGTTGCCGGCCTCGACGAGCTCCCAGACGTTCGGCAGCGCGCGCTCCAGCGTATCCGTGAACTGCGCCGCGTACATGTTGCCGAGGGAGTACGACGGGAAGTACCCGAACGCGCCGCCCGACCAGTGGACGTCCTGCAGCACGCCTTCGCCGTCATGCTCCGGCTCGATGCCGAGGTACTCCTTGTATTTCGCGTTCCACAACGCCGGCAGCTCGGACGCCTTCAAGCCCTCGTTGAAGATCAGCTTCTCGATCTCGTAACGGATGATGATGTGCAGGTTGTACGTCAGTTCGTCCGCTTCGATCCGGATGAGCGACGGCCGGACGACGTTGGTCGCGCGGTAGAAGTCCTCCGCCGGCACCTCGAGCTGGCCCGGGAACTGGCGCTGCAGGTCGCCGTAATAACGGCTCCAGAAGCTCTTGGAACGGCCGATCACGTTCTCCCAGAAGCGGGACTGCGACTCGTGAATGCCCATCGACGTGCCGGTCGCGAGCGTCGTCCCGACCAGGTCCTTGCCGATGTTCTGCTCGTACAGCGCGTGGCCGCCTTCGTGAATGGTGCCGAAAAGCGCGCTCGTCACGTCGTCCGCCAAGTAGCGCGTCGTGATCCGCACGTCGCCCGGGTTGAGACCCGTCGCGAACGGATGCACGCTCTCGTCGAGACGGCCGGCCGCGAAATCGAAGCCCATCTGCTCGAGGATGAATTTGCTGAACCGCTTCTGCGCATCCTTCGGGTAGTCCTGCTTCAGGAAGCTGGCGTCCGGCTGGTGCGGGGACGCCGCGATCGCCGCGGACAGCGGCACGAGCTTCTCGCGCAGGCCGCCGAACACGCGGTCGAGCTGCGCCGTCGTCATGCCCGGCTCGTACATGTCGAGCAGCGTGTCGTAGCGCGTGCCCTTCACGCCCCACAGCTCGATGAACTGGTTCGTATAGTTGATGATCTTGTCGAGGTACGGCTCGAACGAAGAGTAGTCGCTCTTCGCCTTCGCCTCTTCCCACATGGATTCCGCCTGCGAGGTCAGGACCACGTATTCCTGGTACAGCTTCGGCGGGATTTTGACGCTGCGGTCGTAATCCTTGCGGGTCTCCGTCACGAGCCGCTGCTGCGTCTCCGTCAGGGTCTTGTATGTATCCGGCGCTTCCAGCGCGGCGAGCCATTCGCCCAGCTCCGGCGCGGTGGACAGCTTGAAGGACTGCCCGGACAGTTGGCCGATGGTCTCCGAGCGGACTTCCATGCCCTTGCGCGGCGCGCCCGTGCGCAAATCCCAATACAGCAGGGCCAGCGCTTCCTCGTAGCTCTTGATCAGCGCGTTGCGCTCCGTAAACCGCTGCAGCGCTTCGTTTTCGATCGCCTTCGTCACGTTTTCGCCCACCTCTCCTGCGTTCCGTTTCGGTTTCTACTTGATCATACTTTTTGGACGCCGTATAATCAACTTTAATCCGGGCGAACGACATCGATTACCCGTCATTCTCCGCGGAAAGGAGCCATCATCATGCAATTTACCTTCACGCCGGACGCCGTGGGACAGCTCGAAGGACCGCTCGCGGACACCGGCAAAAGCCTGAAGCTGCTGTACGACACGGAAGGCTGCGGCTGCGTGATGAACGGCGTGCCGACGCTCGCGCTCGTCCGGGAGCCGGATCCGCAAGACAAGCTCGGCGAAGGCGCGCCGTACTCCGTCTGGTACGAGCCCAATTACGAGGTGTTCTTCGAGCCCGAGCTCAAAATCGACTACAACGCGGCGCGCAACGCGTTCGTTCTGAAGAGCGACAGCCAGATTTACACGGCCAACCTGCGGCTGCTGAAGTAGCGCCGCCCGCACCGACCCAGGATTAGACACCGCACAGGACCAGCGAATTGAGGAGGAACCGGCTTGAGCACGATTCAAAACATTTTGGCTTTCAACGAACAGTTCGTGGAGAACCGCGAATACGAACAGTACCGGACCGACAAGTTTCCCGAGAAAAAGCTCGCGATCGTCACCTGCATGGACGCGCGGCTCACGGAGCTGCTGCCCAAAGCGCTCAACCTGCGCAACGGCGACGCCAAAATCATCAAAAACGCCGGCGCGATCGTCACCCAGCCGTTCGGCAACATCATGCGGAGCGTCCTGGTCGCCGTCTACGAGCTCGGCGCCCGCGAGGTCGTCGTGATCGGCCACCACGACTGCGGCATGACCGGCCTGAACTCCAAGGTCGTCGTCTCGCACATGCACGAACGGGGCATCACCGAGGACACGATCCGCACGCTCAACAATTCCGGCATTCAGCTGGACCGCTGGCTCACCGGCTTCGACAACGTGCAGGAGAGCGTCGAGCGGAGCGTCGGCATCATCAAGAACCATCCGCTCCTGCCGCCCGGCACGCCGGTGCACGGCATGATCATCGATCCGACGACGGGCAAGCTGGACCTCGTCGTCGACGGCTACGGCGAATAGGCCGTTACCGCCGCATCGACATGAATTTCGGAAAAGCTTCGCGCCGCCGGGACGAACCCGCGCGGCGCGAAGCTTTTTTGGTCGTGATGCGCGGCGTCCGGCCTCGCGGCCGCGCCCGCGGACCGGATGCGATAGCCGCGTTCAGCCGTTCCGCGGCTCCGCGCCCCGGGCACGCTTCGCTTCCGCCGCGGCCGCGCGCGCGGCGACGACGTCGCTGCGGTCGCGAAGCGCGTGGCGATGGACGAGCGCCGGCTCCGTCCCGCTCGGCAGCGCCCAGCCGAGGCCGGCCGACGCGGCCCGCTCCCGCAGCCGCGCGAGCAGACGCGCATCCGCGATCGGCAGCGCCGGATCGGCGAACGTTACGCCCCGTCCGAGCGCCGCGAGCCGTTCGTCGATCATGCCGACCAGCGCGCCGCCGTCGAGGCCAAGGCGGTCGAGCCGCTCCTTCGCGAGCCGCCGCCGGGCTTGCGCGAACATTTTCGCCGCGCCGCGCAAGTTCCCCCGCCGGTAATGGTACGCGCCGACCGCGAGCTGGATCAATCCCACCCACGTCTCGCCGAATCCGTCGCCGGGATGCGCCTTCCAATAGGCTTCGAGCAGCTCGTGGCACTCGAAATAGTCCCGCGTCGCATGAAACTCGTACAAATATGCCTCATAGTCGTCCGGATACTCTTCCTTTTCCATCGCGATCCCCCGTTTTTCCGCCGTCGTGACCGATGAAAGAATGAAATCTGAAACCTTTGATTATATTAGACGTAAATGTACCGAAGCGCAATAAGTCCATAGGAACCGAAAACACAGGAGGAGATAGGCATATGAAAAAGGGGTTATTAGTATTCATGGCATTCGCGCTGTTCTTCGCGTTCAGCGCGTCGGCGGCCGACGCCAAGCCGCGCGGGGGCGGATTCAAGTCGCCGCGGCAGAGCTACACGCAGACGCCGTCCAAGCCTGCCGATAACGTGACCAAGACCGGGACGGGCACGACGAAGTCCGGCGCGGCGACGACCGCGAACCGCGGATTTTTCAGCGGCGGCAGCTTTATGAAGGGCCTGATGATCGGCGGTCTCGCCGGCCTGCTGTTCGGCGGCCTGTTCGGCAACATGGGCTTCTTCGGCAACATCATCGGCCTGCTGGTCAACGTGTTGGCCATCTACGTCGTCATCGTGCTGATCAGCGGCATCGTGCGCTACTTCCGAAACCGCAATAAGCCCGCGCACCCCGGCAACCGGAGACCCTATTAATCATGCGGATTTACACGGACGAGATCATTAACGCCGTGTGCCTCCACATGGCGGAACGCAGGGGCGTCCCGCCGACGGATGTCGAAGTGCAGTTGTCCTGGGAGGAGCAGTACGGCTATACCGCGGAGGTCTGGGTGAAGGGCCGCAGCCAATTTCTCGTCGAAGCGAACCTGCTGGAAGCGATCGAACAATACTTGCTGAAGCAGTACAACCTGCGCAAGTTCCGCTCCCAGATTACGCTCGACGCCGACGAGGAGTTTTGGGCGGACATCGAGGATTGACGTTACGAAACGAACGGGCGCAGCCAATGGCTGCCCCGTTTTTTTTGTCGCGTTCCGGCGACGGCCGGATTCGGAGGTTCGAATGCGTCGGAACCGGCGCGCCGGTGCCCTCGGATTCTTCATCGAAAATGGTCGAATGACCGCAACCTCGTCCCGATTGGCGCGTTTAACGCTATACATCGGGAGAGGAGTGTTGGACTCGCACATGCAGAATCGCAGCAAATGGACATCCGTGATTGCCGCAACCCTGGCCGTTCAGGCCGGATTGGCGGCGTTCGCCGCTCCGGACGCGCTCGCCGCCGACGGAACGAAGAATTACCGGGTCTATCAGAACGACAAGCCGCTCCGCGACTTCCAGACGAGCGCCGGCGCCATCGCCTATGCCAAAGGATTCGCCTACGCCCATGTCGAGCGCATCACGGGCCGCCAATGGGTCTGGGACGACTTCCCGCGTTACAAGGTGTACGAGAACGGCATCTCGTCCCCGGGCCGCGAATTCCGGACGCTGCGGGAAGCGGAGCAGTTTGCCGCCAAGACCCGCTTCGCCCAAATCCGCGATCTGGAGGCGCCCGGCTTCCTCGAAAGCAAGTTTCCGCATTTCCAGGTGTATCAAGGGGACAAGAGCGTCGCGAGCTGGTCGTTCGCGACGCTCGCCGAAGCCAAAAAGGCGGCCGGCGCTTATGCCGGCGCGCATATCATCGACTTATCCACGAACCAGTGGGTCTGGGATAACATCTCGGACGCCCGCGCCGCCGCGCTGCGGCAGTCGGCGCCGACATACGGCGTCGTGAAGGACGGCGTGCCCGTCGGCGGCAAGGCGTACGGCTTCCTGCTCGACGCGGAGCGCGCCGCGAACGGATTGGCCGGCGCGACGGTCGTCAATAATGCGACCGGCCAAGTCGTGCACCGCAACGCGCCGACGTTCACGGTCATGCAGTCGGGACCGGCCGTCGCGTCCTTCTTCGGCATCGACGGCGCGATCGCCTACGCCAAGAAGCTCGCCGGCGCCACCGTCATGAAGGACGGCCTCTCCTGGTGGACGAACGTGCCGTACTTGACCGCGTTCCAAGGCAATGCGCTGCTGCGCACCTTCAATGCCCGCAAGAGCGCCGTCGCGTACGCCGCCGGCTACAAGAACGCCTCCGTCGTGACGGCGGACGGACGGACGATCTGGAGCAACGCCAAAACGCTGACGTACCTCGGCTGGAACGGCGTTGCCGATACGGACACGGTGCTCGCGCAGCTCGGCCGAACGCAAGGCCTGAACATCGACTCCCCGTCGTGGTTCGAGCTCGCGGCCGCGGACGGCTCGTTCACGGATGATTCCGATCCCGGGCTCGCCGCCTCCTTGCGCGCCTCGGGCATCAAGCTGACGCCGCTCGTGAGCAATCGGTTCGACGCCAAGCTGACGAGCGCGTTCCTGCGCGATCCCGCGGCGCAGGCGACATTCATCGCGAAGCTCGTCGCCAGGCTCGCGCAGCTGAACGTCGCCGGCGTCAACGTCGACTTCGAAGGACTGGCCGGCGGCGACCGCGCCCGCTATACGTCATTCGTCCGGTCGCTGACGTCGGCCGCCCACAAGGCCGGGCTGACCGTGTCGATCGACCTGCCGCGGGGCGACGTGCTGTGGGACGCGCAGACCGCTTACGACCAAGCCGCGCTCGCCGGCATCGCGGACATGATCGTCCTGATGGCGTACGACCAGCATTGGGAAGGCAGCGACCAGGCGGGCTCCGTCGCGGACTTGGCTTGGACCGAGGAAGGCGTGCGCCAATTTCTCGCCTACGGCATCCCCCGCGGCAAGCTGATGCTCGGCATCCCGTTCTACGTGCGCGAATGGCGCGTCAATGCCGCCGGCGGCATCGTCGACAGCAAGGCGCTCCTCATGAAGAGCCTCGGCGCCTTGATCCGGTCGACCGGCGCGAGCGGCGTCTTCGACGCCGCGTCCGGCCAGACGAAATACCGGTATGCCGGGAGCGACGGGTACACGCACGTGTTCTGGTCCGAAACGGCCGAAACGGTCAAGGCGCGCGTCGCCATCGCCAAGAAATACGACCTCGCCGGGGTCGCGGCATGGCGGCTCGGCTTCGAGCAGACCGAGCTGTGGCCGTTGCTGCTGCAGCTGAAATAAAGGCGTTCGCGGACGAGTGGTACTTCTGCGGTCGTTATGCTATGATGTGAAGACGAAGGTACTGTAACTCATTTCATAACAGTTAGGAGAATGCGCCATGCCGCAGGCATACAAGGAAATTCAAACGGTCGAAGAATGGAAATCCGCGCTGGAGGGCTCCGCTTCCCGCCCGCTCGTCGTATTCAAGCACAGCACCACGTGCCCGGTAAGCGCGAACGCCTACAACGAATTCACGAACTACTTGAACAGCGGCGACGCCGACGCGGACACGGATTACGTGCTCGTCAAGGTCATCGAATCCCGTCCGGTTTCCAACCAAATCGCCGAAGATACCGCGGTCAAGCACGAGTCGCCGCAAATCATCCTGGTCAAAGACAAAGCGAAGTACTGGACCGCTTCCCACTGGTCCGTGACGGCCGCCCATATTAAAGCGGTCCTGAACTGATCGCGCTTCCCCGCTTTAACGCAAAGAAGCCCCGGACTGGCGCCTTGTTGCGGTTTCCGCAACGTGCCGGTCCGGGGCTTTCGTTTTCGTAAAGGATCGTCCGCGCTCGGCGCGCGTTACGATATGTTTGTCAGCCGGGCCTGCATCAGCTCCGCCGTCAACGGTTTGTCGATGAAATACCCGTGCCCGTTGTCGCAGCCCATCTCCCGCAGCCACGCCATCTGCTGCTCCGATTCGATTCCTTCGGCGACGACGGTCTTCCCGAGGTGATGCGACATCGTGGTCATGGCCGCGACGACGGAGCGGACCGACTGCTCCTCGACCATCTCCGCGATGAACGACTGGTCGATCTTGATGACCGGGATCGGCGGCTGCCGAAGCAAGCTGAGGGACGAATAGCCCGTTCCGAAATCGTCGATCGAAATGTCCACCCCGAGCGCGACCGGCTCGTCAAGCATCTTCAGCGTGAACATCTGCTTGTCGATGACGACGCTCTCCGTGATTTGGATGCACAGCTTCCGCGGGCCGAGCCCCGTGTCCTTCAGGACGTCCTTGACGACGTCGACGGACTCCGGCTGCTTGAACTGCTTGGCCGAGACGTTGACCGAGATTTTCAGCGACGTCCAGCCGGCCTGCTCCCGCCGCTTCGCTTCGCGGCACGCTTCCTCCAATACCCACCGGCCCAGCTTCGGAATAAGCCCCGACTGCTCCGCGAGCGGAATGAAGTCCGCCGGCGACACGCGGCCGTGCGCCTTCGAATTTCAGCGCACCAGCGCTTCCGCGCCGTTCGTCCGGCCGCTCGCGATGTCGGTCTGCGGCTGATACACCACGTAAAATTCGTTCTCCTCCAGCGCTCTGCTGCAGGCTGGCCTCCATGTCGACCATGCGCAATGCCGGATCTCGCTCGCGGGTTTTCGCGTCCGGTGCCGGCCGCCGCCGGGCTGCCGGAGTAACGACCGCCGCGTTCGGCCGCTCGCGTCCGCCGGCATTTTTCGCGCGTTCGACCGCAACTTCGCCTCCCTAAGGCACGTCTAACGGATTAGTAACTTTTAGGAGGCCCTATGAAACCGCTCATCTTTCGCACATCGCTACGCCCTCCGCGCGCGGGCCGATTGCTGCTCGCCCTGCTCGTCGCTCTCTCGCTCGCGCTTCCGCCGCGCTTCGCGGCCGCCGCTTCCGGGAGCGCGCCCGGGGACATCGCCGTCTATCTCGAAGGCGCGCGCTTGACCTCGGACGTGCCGCCGTACATCGTGCCGAAGCTGAACCTGACCATGGTGCCGCTGCGCGTCATCGGCGAAGGGCTCGGGGCGGCCGTCGATTGGACGCCCGCCGCGCGTACCGTCACGATCCGGCAGGCGGACACGCTCATTACGCTGCGAAGCGGCCAAACGACCGCCGTCGTCGACGGGGCGCAGGTCAAGCTGGACGGCGCGGCGCAGGTCGTCTCGGGCCGGGTCATGGTGCCGCTGCGCTTCGTCGGCGAATCGCTCGGCCTGACGGTCGCTTGGGATCCGGCCGCGCGGTCGATCTCGCTGCACGATCCGGACGTCGCCGAGCCGTATTCGGGCTCGGATCCCGGCACCGGTCCTTCCGGCCCCGGCACGAACCCCGGCGGCGGTACCGGGGATCCCGGCGCGAACCCGGGCTCCGGCACGGCCGGCCTGCGCGGCGCTTGGATATCCACGGTGTACAACTTGGATTGGCCGAGCGCGGCCTCGGCCGGCAACGCGGATAAGCAGAAGTCGGAGTTCGCGCAGCTGCTGGACGACCTGCAGGGCATGGGACTGAACGCGGTATTCGTGCAGCTGCGCGCGGCCGGCGACGCCTTTTACCCGTCCGCGCTCGTGCCGTGGTCCAAATACTTGACCGGAACGCAGGGCAAGGCGCCGACCTACGATCCGCTGGCGTTCATGATCGCGGAGACGCATAAGCGCGGCATGGAATTCCATGCTTGGTTCAATCCGTTCCGGGCCGGCCTCGACGCCAAGACCGGCGGGCTCGCTCCGAACCACGTCATGCTGCAGCATCCGGAATGGATCGTCCTGTCCGGCGGCAAGCCGTACCTGAATCCGGGCCTGCCCGACGCGCGCCGCCATATCATCGACGCGATCCTGGATGCCGTGAAAGGCTACGACATCGACGACGTCCACCTGGACGATTATTTCTATCCGTCGAGCGGCGATTTTCCGGACGCCGCCGCGTTCGCGGCCAACAACCCGCTGAACCTGAAGCTCGCCGATTGGCGGCGGGCCAACATCAACGCGTTCGTGAGCGATCTCGGCCAAGCGGTGCACGCCGCGAAGCCGGGCGTCCGGTTCGGCATCAGCCCGTTCGGCGTCTGGCGCAACAACAACGTCGACCCGACCGGCTCGCCGACGCGGGCCGGCGTGACGGACTACGACAACATGTACGCGGACGTCCGGACCTGGATCAAGAACGGCTGGATCGATTACGTCGCGCCGCAGCTGTACTGGAGCTTCGACACGCTGTCCGCGCCGTACGGCAAGCTGGTCGACTGGTGGTCGAACGAAGTGAAGGGCACCAACGTGGACCTCTACATCGGCCATTCGCCGTATAAGCTCGGCACGTCGGAGGCCGGCTGGCAGTCCGCGAACGAAATCATCCGCCAGCTGGATTACGGCAAGTCCCGTCCGGAAGTGGACGGCGACGTGTTCTTCAGCGCCAAAGATTTGCGCGGCAATCCGCTCGGCATCCAGGATGCCCTGCGCGGCTACTACGCCGCCGGAAACTAACCGCCGGGCGGCGGCCGGCAGCTCGCCGGCGCCGATCCTCGGCCTCACGACAAACGCGAACGCCCCGGGTTTCCATCCTTCGGATGAAGCCCGGGGCGTTCGCGTCCGCGTCGACGCCTATCCGTTCGGCGTCCGGCCCGCTTCGAGCCGGCGCCGCGGTTCCCTTCCGGCCGCATGCGGATTTTTCCTCCGTCACGCGGCGGAAGCCGGTCCCGATGTCCGCGAAGGTCAGGTTTGCGCGGATTCGTCCGGGACAGAGCCGCAACCGCACGATACCGTCCTCGCTTTACGCATTCGACCGTTCCCCCATCCAATCCGATCGGCGACCGGCTGCGGAAAAAACATCGAACAGCCGCATCGTCCCCGCGGGATCCCGATGCGGCTGTTTCGTGCGGTCGCGCTTTCCGTTCCGTTCCATCCGCGATAGCCGGGCGTCACGGCTCGTGATGGTATCTCTTGCGCGCATAGCGCTCGAGCACGTTCACCAGCCCGTAGAGCACGACCGACAGCAGCGCCAGCATGGCGATGCTCACCATGACGAGGTTCATCTGGAAGACCTGGCCGCCGTAGATGATCAAGTACCCGAGCCCGGCCTTCGACGACAGAAACTCGCCCATGATGACGCCGACGAGCGTGAGCCCGACGTTCACCTTCAGCGTCGCGATGAAATGCGGCACGCTCGCCGGCAGCAGCACCATGCCGAGCATCTGCGCCTTGGTCGCGCCGAACGATTCCATCAGCTTCAGCTTCGTCCGGCTGATGTCCTTGAAGCCGTTCTCGATCATGATGATCGTCACGACGATCGAGATCGCGACCGCCATGCCGTACACCGAATACCGGTCGCCCAGCCAGATGAAGAAGATCGGGCCGAGCGCCACCTTGGGCAGCGCGTTCAGGACGACCATGTACGGATCGAGCACCTTGGAGGCGAACGACGACCACCAGAACAGCGTCGCGACGACCATGCCGACGAGCATGGAGACGACGATGCCGACGAGCGTCTCCCGCGTCGTGACGAGCAGATGATGGAATACGGTCCCCTCCGAGACCTGCCCGCGGAACGACGTCCACATCTGGGACGGGCTGCTCGTGAGCATGGAATCGACCCAGCCCGCGCGGGCCGCGAGCTCCCAGACCGCCAGGAAGACGACAAGCAGCGCGAGACGGACGAGCCAGATCAGCCGCTGCCGGCGCTTCTGGATGCGGAGATAGCGTTCATACAGCGGAGACGGCATGGTCCTCGAGCTCCTTCCAGATCGCATTGAAATAGTCGTGGTACTTCGCCGCCTGCCGCTTGCTCCACGGCGACGAATCCGCGCCTTCGCCCAAATCTATGTCGTGAACCGCCGAGATCGTGCTCGGCCGCTTGGACATGACCATGACCCGGTCCGCCATGCTGATGGCTTCCGACAGGTCGTGCGTGACGAGCACCGCCGTCTTGCCCTGATCCTTGATGATGCGGAACACTTCCTCCGACAGCGTCAGCCGGGTCTGGTAGTCGAGCGCCGAGAACGGTTCGTCCAGCAGCAAAATATCCGGCTCCGCCACGAGCGTCCGGATCAGCGCCACCCGCTGGCGCATGCCGCCGCTCAATTGAACCGGCGCATGGCGGACGAAGTCGCCGAGCCCGTACCGCTCCAGCAGCTCCTGCCCCTTCCGCCGCGCGGCCGCCTTCTCGATCCGCCGGATCTCGGCCCCGACGGTGACGTTGCCGAGCACGTCGCGCCATTCGAACAAATGGTCGTGCTGCAGCATGTAGCCGACCTTGGCCGACGGCCCCGTCACTTCGGCGCCGTCGATCGCGACCTTCCCCCGCGTCGGCTTCAGCATGCCGGAGATGAGGGAGAGCAGCGTGCTTTTGCCGCAGCCGCTCGGCCCCACGATGCTGATGAATTCGCCCTTGCCGATCGAGAGCTCGATGCCGCGCAGCGCCTCGGTCTCTTCCCTCGGCGTGAAATAGCTCAGCCCGACGCCGCTCAGCCGGATGTGCTCCTCATGCGTTTCCCGCATGCCGCTCCCCCTCCTCTTTCATGGCTCAATCCGTCTTTCCGAGCTTTTGCACGAAGCTCATGTCGACGACGTCGTCCATGTTCGTTATTTTGTCTTCCGCCTTCAGCACGCCGTTCTCCACGAGGACGTTCTGCAGGATATCGAACTGCGCCTGCGTCAGCACCGGCTCGGTCGGCCACGTGCCCTGCGCCTTGTAGCGGTTGACCGACTCCAGGATGAGATCGTCCGGCGTGCCGTCAAAGAACGGCTTCAGCGCCTTCACGATGTCGTCGTCCGTCGCGGTGTTCAGCCACTTCGCACCTTCGGCCACCGCCGCCGTGAACTTTTGGATGATGTCCGGATGCGCCTTGATGTAGTCCGACGTCGCCACGTACGACGTCTCCGGGTAATCCCCGAAATCGCCGAGCGACGCGACCAAGTATGCCTTGCCTTCCTTCACGAGCGTCGAAGCGACCGGCTCGAACACTTGGATATAATCGCCCTGGCCGCTCGTGAACGCGCCCGCCATCGCGGTCGAGGCGATGTTCGTGACGACGTTGACGCCTTCCACCTTTTCCTTCAGCAGCACGGAGTTCAGCACCATCTGCGGCGAGCTGCCGGGACGCCAGCCGATGACCGTTTTGCCGGCCAGGTCGCTCCACGAGAAGCCGTCGAGCTTCTCCCGGGACAGCAGGAACGAGCCGTCCTTCGCGGTCAGCTGATGGAACGCCTTGAGCGTCTTCTCGCCCTTCTGGTTGTAAATGTAAATCGTCGTTTCCGGACCGACGAGCGAAATGTCCGCCGTGCCGGCGATCAGCGCCGCCGCGCCTTTGTCGGAGCCCTGCGCGGTATTCATGTCGACGTTCAGGCCCTGCTTCTCGAAAAAGCCCTGCGACATCGCCACGTAGTGCGGCGCGTAAAAGATGGACCGGATGACTTCGGAGAATTTCACCGTCGTCAATGCGTCCTTGCCTTTGCCCGAATTTTGGCCGCAGGCCGCGGTCATGACGAGCAGCAGGGCGGCCAGCAGCAGCAGGACGGGCTTCATCGTTCTGCTCATGTCTTTCTCTCCTTCATCTGATGAACTGCGGATGTCCGCGTGACGGGGATGTATGTGAACGGTTCGACCGAACCGATTGTATTCGCAAGCTCTCCCGGAACGCGAAAAAGAGCTTCGAATAGGGTATATCCTATTCAAAGCTCTGGGCGGAGGTTCGTCGCCGGCGGCGTTTTCATGAAGGGGTCGCGCGCCGAAACGGCAATCTAGCTGACATGGCGATGCCGTCATAGAGTCGGAAGGGGCTCATGGCCGGTGGCCCGGCGCGTCCGCGGCGAACTCGCCCAGCGGAGCGGCGAGGCCCGACCAGCGGTCCGGCGCGTCGGCCGCGTTCGCGACGTACAGCCGTCTGAGGTAAAGGCTCACCTGGCGCACGGCGCCTTCCACCAGCACTTCCTTTACCTCGGACGGCTTCGCGGGCACCGGCGCGTCCGACGGCGCGCCGAACGCGGCCAGCGGCAGCAGCATCGCCGGGCTCTTCAGGTAGCCGCAGCGCTTCGGGAAGCGGGGCGAGCTGCCGGAATCGTATTTGGACAGCTTCGCCGCGTCCTGGTTAGCCGCGAGGAGCGAAGCGGCATCCAGCTCCAGCACGGCGAACCGTTCGTCCGGCTCCCGCCGCGCGTACGTCTCCAGCATCGCGAGGCAGTCCCGCCGCGTCGGCCAGAAGAACACATGCCGGTCCAGGCAAGCCCGGAACGCTTCGACGGTCCAGCCCGGCGCCATCATCGCCGGAGGTATGCGCAGATGCGCGTTGACGATTACCGCCCGGCCGTTCTCGAGCGTCGCGACGGGCGACGGCCGGCGCGTCCCGGACTCGTCCCCGGTGATGGACAGGCCGGAGCGGAGCGCGTCGGCGTGCGCGATCGCCGGCAGATTGTCCGCCCGCGTAAAATGAAACAACGCCTTGCGGCCCGGCGCCCGGGTCAGCGCCGTAATTATGGCGTGCGTATCCAGTCGCGTTCCCTCCTCTTTCCTGCTTGTTTCATCGTATAGCTCCTTTCCGAGTCCGATCGTTTGATTCTCGGGCGGTCTCTGCGCTGCGGCCGGCAAGCGCGCTCGGGCCCCCGCGCCTCCCGAGCAAATGATCGAAAAAGCCCCGAACCGGGTTCGGGGCTTGTCGCATAAGCGGATAAAGTCCTGTAAGCCGCTCGCTTCAAAAGCGGCCCGAACGGAAAATCGCGAAGATCAGCCAGAGGAACATGAACAGCGCGGCGATGAACCCGATGTCGATGATCGGGATCCGCCAGATCAGCGCTTGCGTATGGGTCAGCGCGGAGCCGATGATCAAGCCGACCATCAGAATGCTGAGCGACAGCAGCACGATGCTGAACGACAGCCGGTTGCTGATCCGGTCGAGCTTCTTCGCGAGCAGGTCCGCCTGCGGGGAGACGACCTCGACGCGCAGCTTGCCCTGCCGGATGATGCGGGACAGCTGCTTCAGGCTGAGCGGCACTTCGCCGAGCAGATCGAAGAGATCCGGAATGTCCTCCAGCCAGCCCTTGAAGATGTTCCGGGGATCGATCCGCTCCAGGAAGAGCCGCTTGCCGAACGGCTCCGCCACGTCGAACACGCTGAAATTCGGGTCGAGCGCCGTAACGACGCCCTCCATCGTCAGCAGCGACTTGCCGAGCAGCGTCAGCTCCGACGGAATGCGGATCCTGTGCCGGAACGACAGCGAGAACAGGTCGCTCACGATCTCGCCGAAGCCGATCCGGTTAAGCGGTACCTTGTAGTACTTCTCCCGCAGCTCGTCCACGTCGGCGCCGAGCGCGTCGAGGTCCGCGTCATCCGGGATGACGCCCATGTTGGAGATCGCCCGGATGACGCCCTTCGAGCTTTGGTTCCGCATGGCGATGACGAACGAGACGAACTCCCTCTTCATCCCGGGATTGAGCCTTCCGACCATGCCGAAGTCGAGCAGCGCGAGACGGCCGTCGGGCAAGGCGAGCACGTTGCCGGGATGCGGATCGCCGTGGTAAAGCCCGGCGACGAGCACCTGGTGCAGGATCGTCGTCGCGAACCGGTCCGCCAGCTGGCTTGCGTCCAGTCCCGCGCGTTCCAGCTGGCCGCGGTCGGACAGCTTGATGCCTTCGACGAACGCCATCGTCAGCACGCGCTTCGAGCTGTAGTCCCAATATACCTCCGGCACTTGGACGTTCGGCTGGCCTTGGGCCAGGAAGCGCTCGGCGTTGCGCGCCTCGAGGTTGTAATCCAGCTCCCGGCGCAGCGTGTGTCCCAGCTCGTCGACGATCTCGCCCAGCCGGTAATTGCGGGCCCATTCCAGCGCGCCTTCGGCCAGCCGGGCCAAGTCCGCCAGGATGTCGAGGTCCGTGTCGATGACCTTCTGTACGCCCGGACGCTGTACCTTGATGGCGACCCGCGTGCCGTCCGGGAGGCGCGCCTCGTACACCTGCCCGATCGAAGCCGCGGCCAGGGGCTCCTGGGAGAAGGCGCGGAACAGCCGGTCGACCGGCGCGCCGAGCTCCTCCTCGATGATTTTGGCGATGTCCGCGAACGGGACGGGAGGCACGCTGTCCTGCAGCCGCTCCAGCTCCGCCACGACGTCGGCCGGGATGAGGTCGGGCCGCGTGCTCGCGATTTGCCCGAGCTTCACGAACGTGGGGCCGAGTTCCTCCAGCAGCAGCCGGATGCGTTCCCCGACGCTCTTGGCCAGCAGCTCCTTCTGTTCCTCGCTCCGGAAAAACATGATTTTGTCGGTCAGGCCCATCTCGTGCGACACATAGCCCAGTCCGCTGCGCGCAAATGCCGAGGCGATCGTCCGGTAGCGCTGCAATTGCCGCAGCCGTTTAGCCGCGCTCATCGGAAGCCTCCCTTCACGGCTCGGTAGGGTTCTGCCGCTCCCGCTCCAGCGCGTCCAGGCGGATCTCGATTCTCGCGATGTCCGCTTTGGTGGCGTACTTGCCTTCCCGCTCGCCCAAGATCGCCTGCACGCGTTCGCGCGCCATCGTCTCCACCTGCCGGCGCAGCTCCTCGCCCTTCACCAGCAGCTCCTCGACGAGCGCCTTGGATTCCGCTTTGCCGATTTCGCCTTTCTTCACGAGCTCGTCGAACGTTTTCTCCACCTGCTCCTTGCCGGCGAGCGCCAGGCCGAGGCCCAGCGAGATCGCTTTTCCGATCGTATCCTTCATGCCATCCACGACTCCTTCGGAATTGGTTTGCTTCCTGACACGATATGCCTGTGCGATGCGACGGTCTTTCATATGTACCATTATACCCGCCGATTCCCAAGCTTACCAATTCCGAACCGCGATTCGTCGATCGCCGCGCCTGCGCGCCAAACGTCGTCGGACGAACAAAAAAGACATCGCCCCCGATCGGTCCGATGTCTTCCTCATGCGTTCAGCGCGGCGGCCGGCTCGTGCAGCCGCACGCGGTTGCGGCCCGCACGCTTGGCCTCGTACAACGCCAGGTCCGCTTGCTTGAGCAGCGCCTGCAGCGGCTCGCCCGCCGGACGCGCTTCCGCCGCGCCGAAGCTGGCGGTAACGGCGATCGCCAAGCCGTCCGCGCGCAGCGGTTCGGCGGCCAGCGCGGCGCGGATCCGCTCCGCGGTCTCGGCCGCTTCCGCCAGCGGCGAAGCCGGCAGGCACAGCACGAACTCTTCGCCGCCGTAGCGGGCGAACAGCGCGTCCGCCCCGAGCTGCCGCTTGACGACGGCGGCGACGTGCCGGATGGCGCAATCGCCCGTCTCGTGGCCGTACGTATCGTTGATGCGCTTGAAGTGGTCGATGTCGAACAGCACGATCGACGCCGACGCGCCGTTCGCCTTCGCCGCGGCCAACCGCTCCTTCGCCCGGTGAATGAACGCCGTCCGGTTCAGCAGCTTGGTCAAGCCGTCGTGGTAGGCCAGCTGCTGCAGCTGATCCTGCAGCCGCCGCTGTTCCGTGACGTCGATCAGCATGAGCAGGCTGCCGATCGCGCCGCCGACGCGGCCGCGCACGACCGACGACCGGATCTGGTAGTAGAACGGTTCCCCGCCCGTCGCCCGCCACATCACCTCCTCCTGCAGGCCGTCCGCGAGCCGGGCGGCCGGGAAATCCGCGCCGCTCAGGACGTTCCACGCTTCGTCCAGCGTCAGGCCGATCATCGCGGGGCCGAGCCCCGGGAGCATGCGCCGCGCGGCGCCGTTGAAATCGATGAGCCGCGCGGCGTTGTCCAGCACGATGACCCCGTCGCCCATGCTTTCGAAGATGCTCTCCTTCGCGATCGGCACGATCGTCAACATCCGCGTGGACAGAATCGCCCAGATGTACATGGCGGACGTGACGCACAGGATGAGCGGCACGGGATCGGCGCCGTACGGAATGAGGCCGACGAGATACGCGAACGCGCCGGCCATCGGCATGAACTGCCCGACGATCAGCGTCGCCAGCTGAATGCGGTACGCCTTCTTCGTATGCCGCCAGCGGCGCAGCAAGAGCACGACGCCGGCCAGCATGGAGCCGAACGTGAAGATGCCGTGCAGGATATAAAACGGCCCGATGGCGATCTCCGTCACCGGCATCGGATCGCCGGGGTAAAACGCTACCGATTTATAAAACAGATGGTGGAAGCCGTTCGTCGCCACCATGACGACGGAGATGGCCGGAATGACGAACAGCGCGGCCGAGAGCCGGCGGGGCACGGCCTTGCCGATGTATTCCAGCACGACGATCAGCCCGAGCGCGGGCGCGGGCGCCATGCCGACGTACTGGACGGCCGTCCAGCCCATCACTTCCCCGAGCGAGCGGGCCGCCATCTCGAACGCGACGGAGAAAATATAAATCGCCTGCGCGCCCGTATAGAGCATGAAGGTACGCGCGCCGGGCATTTCCGCGCGCTTCAAGTACGCGTACACGCATAAAAACACGGTGAACACGCCCGAGGTCGCGATAAGCGAGATGAACATCGTGAGCGAAGACCCCATAGCCAGCTCCTCATGACGAATAGTGTAGGCATAGCACGAAAAAAGTCGATTTCATGGTACCATATCGCCGCCCGGGTGTCATGACCGAATTTGTCCTTCATCGCCCGAATAACGCAAAAAAAACCGGCGGCCGTCTTTCCGGCGGCCGCCGGTTTCCTGGGAATGCGTCTATGCTCTCTTCTTTCGGGTCATGACGTCGAAGATGACGGCGATCGCCAGCACGGCGCCGCGGATCATGTATTGGTACGAAATGCCGACGCCGAGCAGGTTCATGCCGCTCGAGAGCGACGCCATGACGATCGCGCCGATGATGGAGCCCGTCACCTTGCCGACGCCGCCCGCCGCGGACACGCCGCCGACGTAAGCCGCCGCGATGGCGTCAAGCTCGAACAGCGTCCCCGCCGTCGTCGTCGCGGACTGCAGCCGCGCCGTGAACAGAATGCCGGACAGCGCGGACAGCATGCCCATCGAGCCGAATACGACGTAGGTGATCTTCTTGACGCTGATGCCGCTCAGATGCGCCGCTTCCGGATTGCTGCCGACGGCGTAAATGCGCCGTCCCAGCACCGTTTGCGTCGTCAGGAAATGATACACGGCCACGATCAGCACCATGATGATGACCGTCCAGGAGAACCCGTTGTAGCCGGCGATGATGTACGTGATGTACGCGATGATCGCGGAGACGAACACGAGCTTCAGCGCGAACATCCGGTTCGAGATGACCTCGAAATTGTACCTCAGCTTGTTGCGCCGCTTCGCGGCCTCGCCGTACAGGAACAGCACGATGACGGCGGCGCCGAGAATCAAGGAGAGCAGATTCAGTCCGCCGACCTTGGCGATCGCCGGAATGAACCCGTTGCCGATCGCGTTGAAGCCTTCGTCCTTGACGATGATCGTGCCGGTGTCCTCCGTCACGCGCAGCAGCGCGCCCCGGAAGATGAGCATGCCCGCGAGCGAAGCGACGAACGAAGGGATGCCGATCTGCGCGACCAGGAACCCGTTAAACATGCCGATGACGACGCCCATGAAGAGAATGATCGGGATCGTCAGGTAGACCGGCACGCCGAGCTGCGTCAGGAAGATCGCGGCGATGGCCCCCATGAATCCGGCCGCGAAGCCGACCGACAAGTCGATGTGACGGATCACGATGACGAGCGTCATGCCGACGGCCAGGACGGCGATATAGCCGGTCGCGTCCAGCAGGTTGCTGATGTTGCGGGACGACATGAACAGGCCGTCCGTCAAAATCGAGAACGTCAGCATGATGACGAATAAGGCGATGTACATCCCGTACTCGCGGATGTTGACCCGCACGAGCGACCTTGCTTCCTTCATGAAATTCATTCTGCCTTCCTCCTATTGCGTCGCGAAATGCATGATTTTCTCCTGATCGGCTTCCGAGGCGGACAGCTCGCCCTTCATGCGGCCCTCCGCCATGACGTAGATCCGGTCGCTCATGCCGAGCACCTCGCCCAGCTCGGAGGAAATCATGATGATGCTCATGCCTTCGCCGATCAGCTTGTTCATGATCGTGTAAATTTCGAATTTGGCGCCGACGTCGATGCCGCGCGTCGGTTCGTCCAGGATAAGCAGCTTCGGCCCGACGAACAGCCATTTGCCGAGCGATACCTTCTGCTGGTTGCCGCCGCTCAGGTTCCCGACGAGCTGCTCCACGGACGGCGCCTTGATGTTCATCGACCGCTTGTAGCCGTTCGCGATCTGCACTTCCTCGTTGGCGTTGATGATGCCGCGCGCCGCCACCGCCCCGAGATTCGCCGCCGAGAGGTTGCTTTTGATGTCCTGGATGAGGAACAGCCCGTCGCCCTTGCGGTCCTCGGTCACGTAGGCGATGCCCGCCTTGATGGCGTCTCGCGGATGCTTGAAGGCGCGCGGCTTCCCTTCCATCAGCAGCTCGCCCTGCAATTTATACGACTTCGGATTGCCGAACAGGCTGAGCGCCAGTTCCGTCCGTCCGGAGCCCATCAAGCCGGCAATGCCGACGATTTCGCCCTTCTTCACGTGCAGGTCGACGTTCTTGACGACGGCCCTGCCGAGCCTCGGATCGTACGCGGTCCAGTCGCGGACCTCGAGCACGTTGCCGCCGAAGCTTTTGTGCGGCCGCTTCGGGTAGATGTCGTCGATCTCGCGGCCGACCATGTTTCGGATGATGACGCTTTCGCTGATTTCGCCCTTGGCGGCGTCGAGCGTGCAGATCGTCCGGCCGTCGCGCAGCACGGTCGCCTTGTCCGCGATCGCGATGACCTCCTTCAGCTTGTGCGAGATCATGATGCACGTCATGCCCTGCGCCTTCAGCTCGCGCAGCAGCGTCAGCAGGTTCTCGCTGTCGTCCTCGTTCAGCGCCGCCGTCGGCTCGTCGAGAATCAGCAGCTTCACGTCCTTGCTAAGCGCTTTGGCGATTTCCACGAGCTGCTGCTTGCCGACGCCGAGCTCCTTGATTTGCGTTTCGGGATTCACGTTCAGCTTGACCTTCCGCAGCATGTCCTTCGCCCGCGCGATCGTCCGGTTCCAGTCGACGAAGGCGCCCTGCTTGATTTCGTTGCCGGCGAAAATGTTCTCGTACACCGTCAAATCCGGAAACAGCGCCAGCTCCTGATAGATGATGGCGATGCCCGCCTTGACGCTGTCGCCGATCTTGGCGAAGCGCTGCACGCTTCCTTCGAAGACGATGTCGCCCTGGTACGCGCCGTGCGGATAAACCCCGCTCAGCACCTTCATCAGCGTGGACTTGCCCGCGCCGTTCTCGCCGATCAGGCAGTGGATCTCGCCTTGCTCGACCTTGAAATTCACGTTCGAGAGCGCCTTGACGCCCGTGAACGTCTTGGAGATGTCTTTCATTTCCAATATCGTGCCGCCCATGTTTCATCGCTCCTTACGGGACCAGTCCTGCATGCCGGAAGGCGGCGGCGGATCGCTCCGCCGCCGCCTTCCCCGTGCCTCGCGGCCGGTTACAGGCCGGTGAAATCGCCGGCTTCGTAATAGCCGGAGTCGATCAGCTTTTCTTTCACGTTCGACTTGTCGACGACGATGACTTCGGTCTGCTTCGCTTTGACGTCGATCTTGCCGTTGTTGTACGAGCCCGTCGTTTCCGGCGTGCCGCCGTCGAGAATGGAGACCGCCATGCCCATCGCGTCCTTGACGAGGCTGCGCACGTCCTTGAATACCGTCATGGACTGTTTGCCGTCGATGACGTATTGAATCGACGCCTTTACGGCGTCCTGGCCTGTCACCACGAAGCTGGTCACGGCTTTATCCGATGCGAAGACGTCCGCGATCGAACGCGCGGTATCGTCGTTCGGCGCCAGTATCGCAACGTCGCCTTTCATATCGGCGGCGGCTGCGGTCAAATGCGTCTGCGCTTTGTTTTTGGCTTCGTTGGCATCCCAGTTCGTGGTCACTTGGCCGATGATTTTACTCATCTCGGCGCGGGACAGCTCGGCTTTGTCCTGCAGCGCGGCCGCTTCGCTGGAATTGGCGATCTTGAACGTGCCGTCGGCGATTTTCGGCTGCAGGACGGACCAAGAACCTTGAAAGAACAAGAACGCGTTGTTATCGGAGGCGGAACCGGCGTACAAGTAGAGCGGTTCGCCGCTTCCTTTCGCGTTGTCGACCAAATACTGCGCTTGCGCTTTGCCGACGGCCACGCTGTCGAAGGTGACGTAGTAATCGACCGCGTCCGTATTGGTAATCAGACGGTCGTAGGAGATGACCTTGACGCCGGCTTTCTTCGCCGATTCGACGGCGGCCGCGGCCGCATCGCCGTCCTGCGGGCAGATGATCAGCACTTGAATGCCTTTGTTGATCAGCGTTTCCACGTTTTCTTTCTCTTTCGCGGAAGAACCTTGGCTGAATAAAATTTCCGTCGAATATTTCGTACCGTCCAGCGCGTCTTTGAAACGCTGCTCGTCTTGGACCCAACGCGACTCGTCTTTCGTCGGCAGCACGATGCCGACGCTCACTTTGCCGCTTCCGTTCTTGCCGCATGCCGCGACCGCGACCGCCAAGATCATGACGACCAGCAGCAGCGAAATCCGTTTCAATCCTTTTCCCATTTCCCGATACCCCTCTCGATTCGCAAAGTCTGAAGCGCTTACAGGTGCAACTATAGCATTGGCGGCAGGGCCGGGAAGCGCTTACTGCTAGCACTTTTTTTGGACCGTCTATACTATTTTGGCGTGGGCTCGTCCGTAAGCGCGAAGACGGCGAACGGGAATTCGCAAGGAACGCGAGCGCCGGATGCCGGATCCGGCGAGCGGATTGGTTGCGTGCGCGACCGAAGTTCGATATCCGGCAAGCAGCAAAAAAACGGCGCCTCCGCGAATAGCGGAAGCGCCGTTTGACTTGCGAATGCGATGACGTTCATATGGTTCCGGAATGCGTACAAGACGGCAGCCAAACGGCCTCAGGATGACTTACAGGCAAATGAAAAACGGTCCAATAAAGCCTCTATCCATGGGGCGTCACGGCCCGGACGCCGCCGCCTTCGCGCGACGGTATACGTCCTCCCGGCTGTGGAAGCCGTCCGCGATGATCGTCGCGTCGATATTGGACCGGTTCACCGCGATCGGCTCCAGCAGGATGGCGGGGACGTCGATTTTCTTGTTGAAGACGGTCCGGTCCGTGCTCACCTGCTCGCCTTTGGCCATCCGGACGGCGAGTTCGGCCGCGGTCTCGGCCAGCTTGCGGATCGGTTTGTACACGGTCATCGTCTGCGTGCCTTCCACGATCCGCTGCGCGGCCGCCAGCTCCGCGTCCATGCCGGAGACGGGAATCTTCCCCGCCAGCCCCCGCTCCGCCAAGGCGGACACGACGCCGCCCGCCGTGCCGTCGTTGGCCGCGAGGACGGCGTCGACCGCGCCGCCGTTCGCCCGGAGCGCGGCGCGCATGTTCGCGAGCGCCTCCGCCGGCTTCCATTCCTTCGTGAACCGGTCGTAGACGATCTGAATGTCGCCGCGGTCGACGAGCGGCTGCAGCACGCTCATCTGCCCGCGTTTGAACATATGCGCGTTGTTGTCGGTATCGGCCCCTTCGATCAGGACGAAGTTGCCGCGCGGCGCCCGCGCCACGATCGCCTGCGCCGCCAGCGCGCCGACCTTCTCGTTGTCGAACGAGATGTATAAGTCGACGTCCGCGTTCAGGATGAGGCGATCGTACGAGATGACCTGGATGCCCGCGCGATGCGCCTTCGCCACGATGGCCGCCGACGCCTCCGCGTCGTGCGGCACGACGACGAGCACGTCGACATGCCGCGAAATCATGTTCTCCGCCTGCGCGATCTGCTTGGCGTCGTCGCCGTTCGCCGCCTGGACGTCGACCTCGGCGCCGAGCTTCTCGACCGCGGCCTTGAACAGGTCGCGGTCCTTCTTCCAGCGCTCCTCGAGCAGCGTGTCGAGCGACAAGCCGACGACCAGCTTCTTCGCCGGCTGTACGTCCGCCGGCGCGCGCTGTCCGCCCGCGTTGTCCGCCGGTCCCGCGGCCGTGCCGTTCGTGCCGCCCGCCGAGCAGGCGGACAGCACTCCCAGCAAGGCGGCTATCGCGCCGACCGTGCATACGATTCCCCCTGTACCGCGTTTCCCGGTGCGCCGCCTCATGTATTCTCTCCTCTCGGCCGTCCGGGCTTCATCGGTTTCGGTCCGCGGGGCGGAGCAGCGTCTTCCGATAATCCGTCGGGGAATGGCCGACGATCTTCTTGAACGCCCGGCTGAAATAATTCGGGTCGCGATAGCCGACGTCGTACGTGATCTCTTTCAAGCTCTTATCCGTTTCGCGCATCAGCTGCTTCGCCGCTTCCATCCGGCATTCCGTCAAATAATCGATGTAGTTCATGCCGAATTGCGACTTGAACAGCTTGCTGACGTAAAACGGGTTTCGGTCCACCGCGGCCGCGACCCGCTCCAGCGACAGGTCCTCGCTCGCGTGGTCCTTGATGAACTTCTTCATCGAAGCCACGAGGCCCGGCTCCGGCTCGCCGGCGGCCAGCGCCGTCGCCTCGGCCATCCGGCCGAGCAGCGCGCCGGTTTCCGCCTTCAGCTGCACGAAGCTCGACGCCAGGCGGGAATAGTACGGCTTGCCGACCTCGTAGCCCATCTCCTCCAGCATCCGGGCGACGATGACGAGCACCTCGAAGATCCGCTGCTGCGCGATCCCGAGCGGCTGGCCGGAGCTCTCGTGCAGGTCGACGAGCCGCCAGGCGCCGGCCGTCGCGGCTTCCCAGCCGCCGCGGCGCACGTCTTCGAGGACCGCCTTCTCCAGCTCCGGCATCCGGTCGCCGGGGGACGGCGCGTCAAGCCGCGCCAAGTCCTCGTACAGGCAGAAGCGCGCGGGCAGCGACGGATCCACGGCGGCGAGCAGCGCCTCGTGGTACGACCGGCGCAGCTCGTTCAAGCCCGCGCTCGGCCCGCCGATGCCGATGAACGGCTCCGGCCCGCCTCCGCGCCGCAGCGCCTGGACCAACCGCCGGCCGAGTCCGACCGCGGTCTGCCGGTATGACGCGCCCGGCGTCTTGAACGCGACGACCGGCAGCTGCTTGCCCGACAGCCTGCCGATCCAGCCCGGCACGCCGGACGCCTCCAGCAGCTCCGCGAGGCGCCCCTGCAGCTCCTCCTGCTCCGCCGGCGCGTCATCGCCGGCGCTTCCCTCGAGCAGGAGCACGTTCAGGACGAAGCCTTCGCCGATCTCCGGCTCCCCGAGCAGCGCGATCAGCTCGTTCAGATGAACCGACGGCGCGTAGTCGAACAGCAGCTGCGAGACGATGTCCGCTTCCACGACGGGCAGCATCCGGCGCAGCCGTTCCTTGTCGCGCGTGCGGCTCTCCCGCTCGCGGCGCGACGCCTTGACGTCGCCCGCGACCTTGCCGATCGTCTCCAGCACGACCGCCGTCTTGCTCGGCTTCAGCAGGTAATCCCGCACGCCCATGCGCAGAGCCTGCTGCGCGAATTCGAACGTGTCGTACGCCGTCACGACGATGAACGCCGCGTCCTTGTCGGTCTCCCGGATCCGCTCGATCGCCTGCAGCCCGCCGATGCCGGGCATTTTGATATCCATCGTGATCACGTCCGGCTTCAGCCGCGCCGCGAGCTCGATCGCCTCGCGCCCGTTCGCCGCTTGGCCCACGATCTCGACGTCGTCGAAGCCTTCCTCGATCATCCGCTGCAAAGCCGTTCGTTCGATCGGTTCGTCGTCCACGATCAACAGCGTTATCATGCGCTCGCCTCCCTTGGCAATGTCAACGTAATGCGCGTGCCCGCTCCGATGGCGGAATCGATCGCGAGCAGGTTCTCCGCGCCGAAGAACAGCTGCAGCCGGTCGAGCACGTTGCGCAGCCCGATGCCGGTGGCGTGTCCCCGCCGCTCGGCCGGATCCGGGTCGGCCAGCAGGCCGCCCAGCTTCTCCGGCGCCATGCCCGGCCCGTCGTCCCGCACCTCGACGATGACCCGCCCGGCCTCGCCCCGCACGCGCAGCGTCAGCGTTCCGCCGTCCTCGGACGGCTCGATCGCGTAGATAAACGCGTTTTCGACGAGCGGCTGCAAAATCAGGATCGGCACCTCGACGTCCAGCGCCGCCTCGTCGATCTCGCGGACGACGCGGACCCGGTCGCCGAAGCGCGCCTGCTGAATCGCCAAATATTCCTCCAGCACGTCGATCTCCTCCCGCAGCGTCACCCGGCTGTCCATCCGGCGGAGGTTGTACCGCAGCATGCCGGCGACGGAGCTGATCAGCTCGCTCGTCTTGCCGGCGCCCGCCAGATACGCCTCCTTGGACAGCATATTGAGCGTGTTGAACAGAAAATGCGGGTTGATTTGGCTCTGCAGGCTCTTCAGCTCGCTTTCCTTCAGCATGAGCTTGTGCTTGTGCAGGTCGTATTCCAGCTGCGCCTTGCTCTGAATCTCGTCGAACAGGCTGCCGATGTTCAGCCGCATGCTGTCGAGCGTTTTGGCCAGGAACGCCATGTCGTCGTTCTGGTGCACGACGATCGGATTTTGGAAATTGCCCCGCGACAGCTCGCGCGCCGACTGCGTCAGCTTCAGGATCGGCCGCGTGACGCCGCTCACGAACCGGTACGAGAACAGCAGCAGCAGCACGGAGACGAACGCCAGCGCCCAGAAGCCCAGCGTCTTGATCTCGTCGCTGCGCCGGATGATCTGCCGGTAAAACGCGTCGTACGTCCGCTGTTCGCCGCTGATCAGCGTCAGCGTCGTCTCGGCGATGTAAGCGGAGATGTTCGAGGCTTCGTCGAACTGCGCCGAGACGGCTTCCTCGTCGTGCTCCCGCTGGAAGCGGACGGCGAGATCCATCGCTTCCGATTGGCTTTCGACCATATTTTGGAAGTTATCGAGCAGCATCCCGTTGTTCGCGTTGCGCAGCGCGCGCATGTCCAGCTTCGTGCGGAGCAGCTGATTGTTGTCCGCGACGTAGCGGCGCAGCCGGTCCTCGGTCGGCGAAATCCGGTACTCGTTCAGCGAGGTCAGCGCCTGCCGGCTCAGCTCGGACGCCTGGTTCATCAGCAGGTAGCGCTGCAGGATGCCGTTGTACTTCTCGACCGTGCGCTGATTGAAGATGCTCATGGAGATCCAGATGAACGCCATGATGATCCAGATGATCAGCGACAGCATCATCATTTTGTTGCGGATCGTCTTCACGGCGCGGCCTCCTTCGCCTCGGCGGCCGTCACCACGCTGATCGGCGTAAAATAGCTCGCCGACAGCGGCAGCCGGTCGCTGTCCAGCCAGCGCTGCAGCAGGTCGACGCTCATCTTCCCCATATCTTCGTAATGCTGCGACAGGCCCGCCTGCACGGCCCCGGAGCGGATCAGCTCCTCGGTCTGCGGCGAGTCGTCGAACATGAACACCCGGCGCGGGCTGCGCTTGGAGCGCGAATCGGCCGCGTCGACGATGCTCTTGGCGGAATCGGCCGGCAGTCCGACGAACGCATCGACGCCGGGATAGCGGTTCAGCATGTCGTCCGTCTGCATCCCGGCCTGCAGCTTGGCCGCGTCCCCGGCGGCGAAGACGAGCCGGACGTCCGGATGCGCCCGCAGCGCCTCGCGCAGCCCCCGCAGCCGCAGCTGATCGGTATCCGAGCCGTCCGCGTTCGCGACGACGCCGACGATGCCCTCGCCGCCAAGCGCCTCCGCGAGGCGACGTCCCATGAGGAGGCCTTCCCGGTAATGGTCGGAGCCGATGTACGTCTTGCGCAGGCTGCCCGGCGCGTCGGAATTGATCGTGATGACGGGAATCCCCTTCTCGGTCGCTTTGTTCACCATGCGCGCGAAGTCCGGCCGGTCGACGCCCTCGACGATGATGCCGTCTACTTTGGAAGCGATTGCAATATCGATCTGCTTCAGGAGCTCCTCGACGTTGGAACGGTACGCGCCGGAGAAGTCGATCAGCATGCCGTGGATGGCGGCGGCTTCGCGCGCCCCCTTCTGCAACTCGTTCATGACGTAGCTGCCCTGCTCCTGCGAGATGACGACGATCCGTTCCGACGCCTCGTCCGCGGCGCCGGGCGTGCCGACGGACGCGTCGAGACCGGCACGGTCGACCGTCAGCATCAAATACAACGTTACCGCCAGCGCGGCCAGACTGCCCGCGAATACCGTAACCAACAGCAGCTTTTTCATGCGCGCACCCTTTATGAAAGCGTTTTTGCCCCTATTTTATCCGGTAATCGACCGTTTGCATAGGAGAAAAATCTAGGAAGGGGGCGGGGGCATTCAAGATGGCGGGTACGGGCCTCCCAACGCAAATATCCCGGGTCCCGGCCGTCCGGCCGAAATCCGGGATGTTCATCGCGCAGTCGGTCTAGCTTCGCGCTTCGCGCCTCGCGGGCGGCACGCGATTCGCCGTACGTCGTTTGCGCCGCCCTACGTCCCCGTTTAATACCCGAGCTCCTTCAGCATGCGGGACAGCGCGCGCAGCCGCTCGCCGATCAGTTCGTCGTCGTCGCTGAGCGCCTGGCTGAACAGCTTCAGGTCTTCAAGAATCTTCTCGTTGTCCGTGGCGACGGAGATCGTCATCGCGTCCCCCTGCAAGCCGACCCGGTCGATGACGGGATCGGCCGTGTCGTACAGCTCCTTATAGCGGTACGCTTCGCGGAAATGCAGCAGGCTGCGGCTGACGAGAATCGCGAGGTCGAGCACGCGGTGCAGCGGCAGCTCCTCGGATTGGCGGGACCATTTCTCCCCGGTGTAGCGCCATACTTTCGCCGAGATGTCGAGCTTCCCGCGGTCGTTCCACTGCGCGAGGCCGAGCGACAGTCCTTTCGCGTCGGAATGATTGGCGTAGCGGCCGTCGATGTGCTCGTAGTTTTCGGAGACGATGACGGGTTTATGCTTTAAGGTCGTCGGAATTTTCATGGCGGGGCTCCTATTCGTCGCAGGATCGCGTAATCATATCTACTGATTTACTGAATTACTAAAGACATAGCGATCATAGCCCATCGTCCGTGCCAAGTCAATAGGCCGAAAATTTACATATAAGAACGATCAGTCAGGTATTTTGGGTTTATTCCTTCCCCTCTCCGCGATAACCGCCACGGAAACCTCCGCAATTCCCTGCAATTTACAGCTCTCGTCCTCGATCCAGCCTGGCCATATTGTTGACTGTTCGTTCTTCAATCGCTATACTGGACGAAAAGGAGGTTTTCTTCATGCCGCGTCCCAGGGAATTCGATCAGGAGCTCGCGCTCGACAAGGCGATGGAGCTCTTTTGGAGCCAAGGCTACGAACGGACGTCCATCCAGGATCTCGTCGAGCACACGGGCGTCCACCGGGGCAGCCTGTACGATACGTTCGGCGACAAGAATCAGCTGTTCCTGACCTGCCTCGACCGGTTCAGGCAGAATGCCAGCGCCCGGTTCAAGATGCTCGAAGGCCCCGGCGAGCCGAAAGAGATGCTGGTCCGCTATTTCGACGCCGTCATCGACTCCGCCATGAACAACGGCTCGCGCAGAGGCTGCTTCGTCGCCAATACGGCCATGGAGCTCGGCGCCGTCGATCCGGCGATCTCGAGCCGCATCGAAGCTTACTCCGTCGACATCGAGTCGCGTTTCTATACGTTCCTGCTGCAGGCGCAAGCGCAGAACAAACTTCGCGGCAAGCATTCCCTCCGGGAGCTCTCCCGCTTCCTCGTGACCGTGCGCAGCGGCCTGTACGTGCTGGCCAAGACGGCGCCGGACCGCCAAACGCTGCAGGACAGCGCGAACGTCGCGATTTCCCTGCTGTTCTGAATAGCTTGTTCAATCGGATTCCCGCTTCTTGCGGCTGACCAGCGACACGTAGATGCCGACAAGCAGCACGCCGAGCAGCGTTTCGATCATGACCCCGACCTTGACGGGACCGGAATTCGGCGTGATGTCGCCGAAGCCGAGCGTCGTGATCGTAATCGCGCTGAAATACCAGAAGTCCTCGACGCGATAGTTCGTGTAGCCGTTCATGCCGACGTAGAGCTCGAGAAACTTCCCGTCCGGCAGCGTATGCGAGGCGGCGATGAGATCGCCCAGCCGGCGGTCTTGTTTGGCGTGCGCGAAGATTTGCATATAGCGCTCGTAATCGCCCTCCGCGAAATACAGCTTCAACGTCTTGGCCTGCCCGCCGTCCGCGGCGCTCGCGGAGTCCCCTTCTTCCTCGGCAAAGCGGACCCCATGCTCCGTCCCGTCCGCCGTCCCGTCGCCCTTATACAGCGCGACGTCGACCTCCGTGTAGCGCTTTCCGAGCTCCGTCCGCCACGCCGGCAAATCGTCGAAATCGAGCCTGTCGGTCGAGATAACGAGCGGCTCGGCCGCCTTCCGGAACGTATAGTAGGCATAGCCTTCCCTCGCGAACTGATTCTCATAAATGCCGCCCCAATCGGCGCCCGTCTCGTCAAGCGTCAGGTAAGCGTCCGCGTCCAGCTCCAAGTAGTCCTTCTTGTATTGGCCCTTCTCCAGAATCTCCTTCAGCCGGTATTCGTCCGCGTCGTCGTACCGTTCGTCGGCGTAAATGCCGCGAAGCGTCGTTTGAATTTCGGCCTGCTCGGAGAAGACGAAATCGTCCCCCATCGTCCGGTCCGCCATGTAGTAGTAATACGAACCGAACCAGATCCAGACGTACAAATAGAGCAGCATCGTCAAATGCTTCGAATGCCGTCTCAGCCACGGCGCGTAGCCGTCGGTGCCCAAGCATAGCGCGGCGGTCAGCAGCGGATAAGCCGTCATCTGCAGCGCGGTTTCCAGCTCTTGGGCGGCATCCGGCCCGTACCGGCCCGTTTCTCGGACAAGCATCGCGATCAGCGCCTCCGTCGCCTGAAAGCCGAGCAGCGCGAGCAGCAGCAGCGCCGCGCGAAGCAGCATCTTGCGCGATAACCGCATCTGCCAGTTGGCGTACACGATCCGCTGATCCAAGTAAAACGCCCAAGCGAGAACGGCCGCGGCGGCGACTTTGACGATCTTTACGCCGAGATGGTACGAGGTATGGGCAAGCGCGAATTCCAGGCTCGACGCGATGACGAGCGCCGTCATCGCGACATGCCGCCAGGAGGAGATTCGGTCGGATAGACGCATGGCTCGTGCTCCTTTTCAGGTTTTGAGGACTACTTACCCCATTCGGCCGAAAAGCACGCACCGGATGCCCTCCCCCGCCGTTCGCCTCGCCTTGGCACCCATCTTGCCGGGAACGGAGCATCGGCATAAGCAAGTCCGACCGTCGCTCATATGCTGTACGAAGTCCGGGCATGGAGGTTATGGCGAATGGTCAAGAAACGGGTAAAACGCGAAGGCAAGCATATCTCGGTCTACTTCATCGCCGTCAACAAGCACATCACGGTGTACCAGCGGGCGAGCGGCAACGCGCAAATCAACCGCAACATCGGCACGTACGCGAACGAAGGCGGACAGAACGCCAAAAGAGGCGGCAAAAACGTCCAAAAACGCTAAGGCGGCCTCCTTCCGACGCAAGGAACCGCATGATCGAAGCGCCCGAATCCGGGCGCTTGCGCGACGTAGGTCCACCGTCTTCTATCTTGGCAGATGCCAAAGATTTGCCTATACATAACCTTCAGACCGGTACTGCGACCAGGCAGACGATCGTCACCGGCCATTAACGAACACCAAAAACGATCGCTTTCCGGCATTCAAGATGCCGGAAAGCGATCGTTTGGTTTAATCCTCGCATGAACTTGCAACGCTTTATCGATTTTACTTTTCCATGGCTTGAGCAAAGTCGCTCTTTATGAATGGTCGTCCCGTTAATCTGGGACTTTACTCGACCGGAAAATCAGCCGATCTGCTGACATCCGCCCATTTCTCAGCCTCAGCCGTGCGTTCCTTGGACGACTTCAACGCGCTTTCTAATGCAACCGCCCCAAGGATCAAGCGAAGCGGCGGTTGTTCTTCGTTCGCGAGATTGATGATCGCCTGAGCCGCTCGAGCCGGATCGCCGGGTTGATTGCCATCGGTTTCTTCCCGCATTTTGTTAATGGCTCCAACCGTCAGCTCATATTCTGGTCCCACCCGCGCCCTGATCATCGAGGAACCTTGCCAATCGGTACGGAATGCTCCTGGCTCAATGATGGTGACCTTTACACCGAACGGCTTTACCTCGTTGTTCAAGACTTCCGAGAAACCCTCCACCGCATACTTTGCCGTTTGGTAGGCCCCCATTCCCGGCGTCCCTCCGACGCGGCCGCCAATTGAAGAAAATTGAATAAAAAAGCCGCTGCGCTGTTTACGAAATACCGGCAAAGCCGCCTTTGTTACATTTACGACGCCAAACAAATTCGTTTCCATTTGCGCCCGGAAATCTTCATCCGACATTTCCTCGATTGGGGCGCTATTGGCATACCCCGCGTTATTCACAACAATATCTAACGAACCAAACGCGTCAACGGCTAACTGAACCGCTGACCGGGCTGCATCTCGATCGGTCACATCCAGCGAAAAGGTTCTAACCTGCTCTCCGTATTCAGACACAAGGAACGCCAGTTGATCAAGTCTTCGTGCGGTAGCTACGACTTTATCACCGTTTGCAAGCACTGCCTTCGTAAGCTCGCGGCCGAATCCGCGTGAGCTTCCGGTAATTAACCAAACCTTTGCCATCGTTAATCGTCTCCATTTGAATATTGTCCGCCATCATCCTCCCTACCATGGCATTGATGAGGAATTTTTTTACTTTTTCCCTTTAACGTTAAACCTATCCCTTTAAGCTCGTATGACAGCCTACATGCTGAAAAAGCAAGACCCGTGGCAAAATAGAGATTCCCCGCAGGTCAAGTTTGTCGCCCCTGGACAGATAACCGAATGCTGTCATCACGCCCAAACCGAAGTGCCGTTTCCAAGCCATTCTTGTGGTTGAGCGCAAATCATTTCCTGCGTATAACATGCCAATACGCACGATGTAAAACCCCTTCAGCATCATCGCTGAAGGGGTTGCGCTTTAAATCGATATGCTGATTACTTCTGGTGGTTATGACCGTTATCGCCATGAGATGGATGGTCATTCTCAGTAATAACGAGCTCAGCCGTAATGGGCAAGTGATCCGCTGCGATTGTGTCTATAACCTTCCCTGCTTTTATTTTTACATCGTCAGACGTATAGATGTAGTCGATCCGACGATTAGGCTTGTCTGAATAATAATAAGACGTATAAGCATCATTAAGACCCAGTTCCGCAAATGCGTCATGATACTGCGCAGACATTTTCATAATTTCAGGACTATCCGGCGTGGCATTGAAGTCCCCCACTAAGATACTTGTTCCATTATCTTGATTTACAATGGACAGGATTTCGTTGACTTGTATATCTCTTTGTTCCGCTCGTTTATTGTCAAGATGAGTATTGTAGAAATTAATAAAATTGCCATTGACATTAATTACCGTTTTCGCAAGACCGCGCTGCTCTGAAGGATATTGCGTATTATCGAGTAAATGATTTTCGCTGGAAAGAATAGGATATTTACTCAATATAACCGTTCCGTATTGACGGCGAGGTTCCCCCGCATTTAAAGGGTCATTGTCAAGATTCGCGGCAAATTGATAATGCATGCCTAAGGAATTGGCTAACCATTTTGCCTGATCCTCGAAATTACTGCGCGCGGAGAAATGATTATCGACTTCTTGCAGACCGATGATGTCAGCACCCGATGATTTAATAACGTCGCCAATTCTGTTCAAATTGAGCATGTCATCCATGCCTTCGGCATGGTGAATATTATACTCCATCACTTTAATGGCAGTCTCTTTTCCTTTTTTAAAGTCGGCGGCATAAGATTCACTGCTTAACGAAAACATAGGAACCATAGACATCAATAAAACAGAAGAGACAATAACCGACTTTTTAAGCATGCACAACATCCTCTCGAGGTTTTCACTAAGATAGGTGAAGCTGCTACTATAATTTCATAGACTGATTTTCATTTCCATAGGCTGGTAGGCGTAGATTGTTCTAAGCAAATCATGTGTTTTACTAGGACCATATGTAAAAGAATTGTAATTTTTAGTTGTTTGCATCATAAAATTGTTGCAGTTCTATATAATCCGCAATTAAGATCATTACCTGACAAGCGAGCGATCGATTCGTTTCATCGGGAATGAGATCAAGTACTTGTCAATTTCGGAAGCTGTGATCGAGTTCTTGTCGTTTGATTTTGACAAGAACTCGATGTCATAAAAGAAAAAAGCTGCGATTTCCGCAGCTTTGGGGTAATGGTCTTGTCACCCGGCATTTTTTGTCATTCACTTGCGAACGCAACTCATCTGGGCAGACCCGCTCAATCCCTCGGATAATTCATGCTCATTATATCCATGAAAGGAATCTTGTCCAATCCGTCTGCCGTATTCATATGGACCTTGCCCGTCCTGGAATCCATCGCTATGATTTGTCCCCGCACGCTCTCTTCTCTTCCCCACACGGACAGCAGAATCACGGATTCCTCCTGAAAGGCCTCTACCAGCTGATTTCCTATCTCCTCCAGAACGAATTCGTCTCTGGTCGGTCTCTTCGGTACTTTCGCTTTAGCCACGTTTCGTCACGCCTTCGCTTCATATCTTGAAACTCTATCATAATATGAACGGCTCGATTGGGAAAGGTATTTATCTGAGGTCGAACCCCATTCCCGGTTCCAGGCTTCGGCCTCATTGAACCCGTCCGTCCCAAAAACACAAAAAGCCGCGATTATCGCGGCCTCTAATGCGTTCATGTTCTTGTCACCGGCTAGTAGCTTGTCCGCAATCGATCGACGGCCGTCTCGACGTCAAGCGCCAGCCATTCCCGATCCTCCGGACGGGTCAGCAGCGGACGGCCCCGGTTTGGAAGCCTATCGTGCCGCCCATGCACGATATCTGCGGCGGCTGTTCCTTCATCAGGTCGGGCATCTCGCCCGGTTCATGCTGCCGCCATACGAATTCGCAGGCCGCGAACCGATGGGCAGTCAGTCTTTCCAATCCACTTCCCCTTGGCCGGGCTTGGCCGGCTTCGATTCCTTGCCAAACCAAGTGGGAGGGAGAGATGTTGAGCCCGAACGGTAGAATCATGCTTGCTTTGACTTCTACAAGTGCAGCCTCAAACTACCCTAGCTTGACAGACACGAATAAGAGGCCGCCGTCACGGGCAGCCTCGCTCGACTCCTATTTCTTCTCTTTCGTCTCAAACCTCGAAGCAGTATGATCGACGAAGTCTTCAACTTCCTTCTGCGCAGCTTGCTTCTTCTGGTCTGCTTGTTCTTGCGTGATGTCGCCTTTTGCTTTGCCTGCATCAAGTTTAGCAGTGATGTCGGACATAAGAACCTCGATTAACTTTTGACGAGATCCGCCATGATCCTTCGCAATGTCTGCAAACGACTTGCCCGCTTGAACCTGTTCGGCGAAAGTCGCTTTGTCAATGCCGAGCAATTCGAAAGCAGCCATCAGGTTATACTCGCCAACACCCTGCTCTCTCACTTCTTGCTCTTTGTTCAGCGGAGTATTGAAGACGCGCTCTGCTTCCGCTGTGGCCTTCTTGTGTATATTTTCCTTTTGTTCGTCCGTAAATCCGATCGTGCTCTTTGCCTGAATCTCGTCACAAATTTCCTTGGTTACCTCATCAATCAGAGGCTCGACTTCGATGCTTTTCTCTTTTGCAAGGTCGGCTAGCGATTTACCAGCCTCCAACGCCTTTTGGAAAGCTTCTTTATCTAGCCCCAGTTTGGCTGCTGCGATCTGTTGAAAATCAAGCCTGACCTCGGAGCCCGCATCTTGGGTTGGCACACCGGCGAAGCTCTCCTTCTTTTTAAACAGCTCCGGCGTATGATCGACGAAATCCTCTGCATCTTGAAGAGCTGCCTGCTTTTTCTTATCCGCTTGCTCTTGTGTTATAGTACCGCTTTTCTTAAGCTCTTCGATTTTAGCGTTAACCGTGGACAACAGGGCATCCATTAGCCGCTGGCGGGTAACGTTATACTCCTTCCCAATGTCAACTAGTGATTTGCCGGCATGTACTTGATCAGCGAAAGCAGCCTTGTCGATGCCGAGTATTTCAAGTGCCGCAGCTAAATTTAAATCGCTCCCCTCTTGCTTTGTACGTTCTTTGTTCAGCGGTTCCGTGAAGATTCGCTCTGCTTCCATGGATGCCTTCTTCTTCACATTTTCCTTCTCCTGATCAGTCAGATCCTTGGAGCCGAGATTGGCCAGAATATCAGCATTTATTTCCTTGCTCAGCTCATCAATGAGCGGTTGAAGTTCCTCGCCTTTCTCCTTCGCGATATCCGCTAGTGACTTACCAGCCTTCTGCGCTTGTTCAAAAGCAGCTTGATCCAGACCTAGCTTTGTTTTAGCAAGGGTTTGCAAATCCAACCGCAACTTGCCCGGAGCGGGCTTTTCGCCTTGCTTGCCAGCGGGTGTTACGGTTTCGGCCGCCAAACTTGCCTTTTTGTCCGCTTGACCGGAATGGCTGCCCAGGTTGTCTGCTGCATACGCAGTTACAGGCACAGCAATTGCGATTAGTAACGCTGCGCTTGCAAGTTTCCAATTCTTCTTCATGGATATCCCTTCCTTGTTTGGTTTTTCCTTCAGTTATAGAAGGAGACTACATGACTTAAGGTAAGGGAACATTCTGAAAAGAATCTGAAACGCTCGAAAACGCGACTCGAAATGTTGTGCCGACCTGGGGCGTACTCCACACTTCTATCTTTGCACGATGGGCATCGACGATTTGTTTCGCTATCGCAAGACCGAGACCGGTTCCTTCCGAACGGCGGGTGCGGGCTTTATCCATTCGATAAAATCGTTCATAGATATGGGGCAGATGCTCTTCCTCTATCCCGATTCCCGTGTCGCTAACGATAAGGATGACCTTCTGCTGATTCGTTACCAAGGAGATCGTGACCCTACCGCCTTCTCGGTTGTACTGGATCGCATTTTCAATGAGGATCAGAATAAGCTGTCGGATGCGCACTTCGTCTGCCAGAATAATCGCTTTCTCTTCGTCAAATGCGTTCGGATTGTCTTCCCAGTACAGTTCTACTTGTTTGGATGCTGATATTGGCTGCAATTGCTCCATAACGTGGCGAATCGTATGCCGCAGGGAAAATTCCGAGGTCGCCAGATCGAGACGGCCGTTATCGCTACGGGCAAGAACAAGTAAGTTCTCGACCAGCCGGTTCATATGATGGATTTCTTGACTTGACTTCGTTAATACGTTTCGATGGAAATCGGGAAGTTTATCGCGCTCTTCATTCAACACTTCAAACGCTGATCTCAAAATACTTAGCGGTGTCCGAAGTTCATGAGACGCATCCGAAGTAAATTGTTCCTGCCGATGGAACGCTTGTGCGATTGGCCCCATTGCTCGTCCGGCCAAGATATAACCAGCTAGTCCCCCCGCTGCTAACATGAGCAAGGCAAACCCTGCAAATGCCCATCGCAATTGGATGATCAATTTGTTGTCATTGGTCACTTCCTGCGCGACGATTATTTTGTAATCCTGAAGTTTGCCAGTTGAAATTAGGGTTCCGCCAATACGGAATGTTCGCCCCTCAGCGTTTACGTTCCGGTAGTCGTTGTCCGGCTCCTTCAGCAAGTCGGGCAATAGCGCTGTCAACGGAAAATTCACGCCAAACGGATTCTTCTCTGACGGCGAGGATTGGAAAATCATTTCTTCGTTCGGATCAATCAACCACGCCATCTGATTCAATTGCAATCCGCTCGGCTCATAGAAGGCATTGCGTTTGTTTCTATCCGCCGACGGGTCGAATAATGCATTCCCTTTGGGGGACTCGATCAGCTTCTGCAGCTCTGCCGCATACTGCTTGCTCAATGAGCCGAGCTGGTTGTCTTCCGTAGAAGTAAGCATCTGCTGTACCATCCACAACGAAAAAAAGGCAGAGATCATAAGAATAATGCCAATCGTAAGCGAGAATTCTCGCGTGAGTCTGGTTCGCGTCCGTTTGAACATAGCTCTCACTCTCCGCCTATGATGAACCTGTAGCCGGCGCCATAAACGCTTTGAATGCATTTTATTTCATAAGGCCCGTCCACTTTTTTTCGCAATAATCGGATTGTAGCATCGACAACATTCAGGGTTACGTCCGAAGCAAGTCCCCATACATGATCGAGCAGTTGCTCACGCGACAGCACGTGTCCTGAATGGCGCATCAAACAGACGAGCAACTGAAATTCGCGCCTTGTTAATAGAATTGCAGTTCCCTTTCGGGTGACTTCAAATCGATCCAAGTTAGCTGAAATCTCTCCTAACGTAAGGATATCCGATGCGTGGTAACTCCGATCCTGCCTTCGGAACAAGGCGATTAACCTCGCCTCCAACTCTTCGAAGGCAAAAGGCTTTATCATATAGTCATCCGCTCCGGCTCGTAAGCCCTCCACCCTGTCTTTCACGGCATCTCGCGCCGTTAGCAGGAGAATCGGAGTATGATCTTCCTTCCGACGGATCTCGCGTACAAGCTCTAGCCCTGTCATCTCGGGCAGCATCCAATCTAGGATATATACGTCATAACGGCCCGACGATATCGCTTCCTTGGCTTGATGCCCGTCCTTCATCCAATCTACAACATGATACTGTCGCTTCAACTGATGCTCGGTCAGTTCTCCTAACGTCTCATCGTCTTCAGCCAGTAAAATACGCACAATCCATACCCCTTTTCAAAACGGCTCATCAATGAACACTATACCAAGCAATTCTGAAATAATAATGAAAAAGCCTGCATGTAAGCAGACTAAATGGTTTAGAAACTACCGCTTGGGCAATTCGCCGGCAAAATCGCCAAGGCAAACACGGTCATTTATTAATTATCAGACTGCTGGGTTAGCGCCGTGTTCCTTGTAGGTATTCCTCTATAGACTGTTGACATGAACCAGTACCCACTAACCCATTCGCAATGGAGGTGTTCTGAACTGGATAAATTTCGGGTCAAAATATGGGAGCGATATCAAACGCTTCGTTCACATTATGGGTTAAGCCTTTCTTTTGATCAGTATTGGTACGAACTTCTTGCTAGGAGTTGTATATCAGAAGGGACTCCTATCCAATACGTTTATGATGAAATCTGTAAAGATATTGAAAAAAACATGAGCTCATCACCATAAATGTATCATAAAAAAAAGGATCCGCCATGCACTAAAGTAGGCGGCATCCTCAACTCATCATCGACAAACGTTAAACCAACAAAAAGTATTCGAAACCCTCATCCTCTTCCCCAAGCTTAGCTGCCAAGAATAACGACAGCCGAATCATTCGTTCGACTGTCCGAGAATCACGGAAGTTGCAATATCGGCTTGACGTAGTTGACTTTACAATAGGAAACTCAGGCAGAGAACTAGGTTAGTTTACTCTGCCTGAGTTAAGGAAAGTGAAGCATTTTGAGTATGGCAGCGAATTAGAATCACTTTAAATCCAATTTAAATTTGAGCCATGCCGCCATCGACGAACAATTCGATGCCGTTTACATAGCTGCTATCCTCTGAGGCCAGGAACATCACGGCACTAGCGATCTCTTCTGTTTTGCCTACGCGGCTCAGCGGAACGGAAGTCTTGGCGGATTCAAGGACCTGATCCAGCGCTTCACCAAACAAATCATCATAGGCCGGCGTGTGGACAATTCCGGGGCTCAGTACATTAATTCGAATTCCGGTGCCCTTCAAATCCAGAACCCAGTTCCTTACCATTTGGCGAAGAGCTGCCTTAGACCCTCCGTAGACGCTAAATCCCGGGTCGCCAACTGAGCCCGCGGTCGAACCAGTCAAAATAATCGAGCCCGTTTGATTCGGAAATAGTGGTAACGCTTTTTGAATGGTAAACAACGTACCTTTAACATTTACATCAAAAGTAAGACGGTATTGCTCTTCAGTAATTTGACCCAGAGGGAGGATACTGCCAAGACCAGCGTTTGCGAATAAAATATCTAGTCTTCCTTTTTCTTGCTTTACCGTTTCAAAAAGCTTGTCCAAGTCATTAAGATTCGAGATATCCCCTTGTACGCCAGTAACCCTTTCTCCAATCCATTTTACAGCCGCGTCCAACTCGCTTTGCCGCCGGCCGGAAATGAACACGTGCGCCCCTTCTTCAACAAGTCGCTTGGCGGTTGTAAGCCCGATACCGCTTGTTCCTCCCGTAACGACTGCTACCTTGCCCTCGAATTTCTTCATGGTTCTGTTCGCTCCTTTTTATTTTTTATATCTATATATCAATCTTTAAGCATTCCGTAATTTGACTCGCTTTCGGATTCAGTCATGATACTCAACATTACGGATTATATTGGGTTTTGCATAATATATCGATAACCAACACCATCGGTTTTTTCAGTCCGACTTGGGAATAATAATTAAATATTACATCCTCCTTTGTTAAAGCAATCTTGACATCGTATATATTGGCTCAACGGTTTGTGGCTTTTTTCTCTCCGAAGAGATGCATTAATCATAGTCCTTATAGAAAAATTCATCCGTAATGTAGATTACCTATACCGACTTCATCTGATGGTGATTATGCCCACTTCGGGTCTAGCTCAGTTCTTCCGTGAGCTTTTGAATATCAATCATTACCGTTTTTCGGCTGGTAATGAGGATCCCTTCATTGGTCAATTCTTGTAGGGTAAGGGATACCGCTTCTCTAGTAGCACCGATCATATTAGCCAGTTCTTGGTGAGTCAATGGGATATCTATTTTACGGTATCCATTTTCCTCCACGCCGAATTTTATAGAAAGTCTATTGAGAAAGTACAGGACTTTACCCCGAAGATCTCTAAATACCATCTTTTCGACTAATTCGTCCTGAATTTTCAATCTTTTACTCATTTCTGCTAAAAATCTTAAGGTTAATTCTGAATGCTTACTTAAAAGCGGCTCGATTTGTTCAGCAGGAATCGAATAGATCGTCGATTCTTCCATCGTTTCCACATAGGTTCCGCTTGTGGCTAATGAAAACGATTCACTTTCGCCAAATATTCCACCTTCGCTAAGAATGCAAACCGTATACTGTTTACCTGCCGGATTCGTTTTATAAAAGCGAAGCTTTCCCTCGATTACGAAAAACAAGCCTTTTTTCTCGCTGCCCGGTGTTTGAATAATGGAGCTTTTAGGCAGCGTAATGACACTCGACTCATTAGTTATCTGTTCAAGTTCCCGGACCACTTCAGTTGAAAGCGACTCGAATATCTTGATACGCGACAATAAAAATTTGGTTTTGTCCGGTTTCATTGTTTTTCGATCACTTGTCTGCCGAGGAACTGAATGTACTTAGAAATTCCCTTATTTGAGTCGGTGTTTTAGCGAATTTACTGTGCAAATGTTCCAATTTCTGCCCATTCTTGAATACAAGTAAGCTTGGAATTCCCCTTACGCCATATTCTTCCGCAAGCTTATCGAATTGTTCCGAATCCACGGCGAAGAAGGATTTGTCATTATGCTCGTTGACGATATCTTCGATAAATCGGTCCAAATTTTTACAATCCGGACACCAAGACGCGTCGAATTTCATGATCGTATACTTGTTTTGATTGATTTGTTGTTGAAATTGATCCTGATTTTCGATTCTGTTCATGGTCTTCCTCCTTGTTATATGGTTCAACCCGTCTGAGGCGATGATTTTCATATTAAGATTCCCCGGGTTCTCCACAGATATCCACCGGTTCTTCATTGATCGTTTAATTCAGCTTGGGAAATTGCTGATGCCGGTAAGACCTCAACTCGCACCTGATGCCCTTTTGGAAGGGCTTCTTGCTTGCTTAGTCTTACGTGGCCCCCACGATTGTCACCCGCTGCTGCCATTATTGATACGAGTACCTCCATGCACTATGCAAAATGTTTCATTTCCCCCATTTCATTTTTAGCGAATTGATGTTTAATCCGCCTGCCTCGGTAAAATAAACGGCATGCGAATCGTTGCATTCATCATAAACCACTTATTATTCTTCTTCCGTAATCCTGATTACAATCTTGAAGCGATATCAGATCATTTTAATTATAGGAACCTGCAAATCGTGTAATGGTAATAATTATGTATGTGAAGCAGATTACTGAATTATAGAGTTCTTGTAACTACAATAGGGGAGCAAGCAAAGCGAGGCGGTTACGGCGTTTCTTTAAATAAAGAATCGATGGAGGAATATGCTATGTCAACTTTTTTGGATGTAATGGGACCACGGATCAAGGTATTGACCGATTTAGTGAAGAACCGAGATTATAGCCTTATGGAAGCCGAAGTCCCGGCAGGCGTGGTCGTTCCTGTTCACAGTCACGATGACCGCGAAACCTTTGTTGTTCTTTCGGGAGAACTTGAAGCTTTTACGAATGATCGTTGGGAAATCGTTCGTTCCGGTGAAACGGTAGACATTCCAGGTGACGTTAAACATGCTTGGAGAAATTCCACGAATGAAACTGTGAAGTTATTAGTTGCATCAACTGCCAAAATGGGCGACTTCTTTGTTGAAATCGGCCGGCCGTCTGATTCTGTTCCCCCTGGCCCCCCTGCTCCAGAAGTTTTGCACCATTTTGTTGAAGTGGCGATTGCGTATGGCTATTGGCTTGGAACACCTGAAGACAATGCATCGATCGGCATACAATTAGGCTAAATGTTGCTCCCCTTTTAAGGGTAAAGATGCTAACTCAGACAGTAGGTTTGTATTATAAGAAGCTGCCTAACATCTAACCCTTTGCTAAAAACCTAGCTCTTACCGAGAAATGATTATAATAAAAGTGTCCTCCCCCCAACTTGGAGGACACTTTTATTTGTACTGTAGCCTACATCAATGGAAGGATACCTATCCATCAATACGCACGACATACCTGCCCCCGAGGACTCGGCGGACGGCAGCCCATCGTTCTAAGTCCGGCTGCCGCCCCGTTAGCTTAATTATCTTTCTTGCACACTACGATTTTCCCTTTCGCACGGCCTTCTCCGAGATAACGAATGGCCTGAGCCGCGTCTTTTAATGGATATTGCCGATCGATGACAGGCACGACTTGGCCAGCTTCGACTAGGGCCTTCCAAACCATTTGATCGTCGTGATTCGGCTTATGGACGAAGACTGCTATTTTCTTCCTTTCAAGCCAAGCTGACAGCGGTGCCGCCAACAAAGCCCGAAGTATACGATACAGGGAACCGCCGACCATGACATACGTACCACCAGACGCAAGCGCCCGCTTCACCGCGGAAACCGAATGGTTTCCGACGACATCGAGGATCAGGTCGTACCGTTGTCCGATTGTGGTGAAGTCATCTATCGTATAATCCAAAACATGATCAGCCCCAACGGAACGCAGCATATCCAATTTCCCGGCACTGTCAACGCCGGTCACTTCTGCCCCATGCAATTTGGCATATTGAACCGCGAACGTACCGACTCCGCCGCCAGCTCCATTGATGAGAACCCGATGGCCGTTTCGTAAATTTCCTTTATCTCGAATACCCTGCAAGGCTAGAACAGGCGCCTGAGGAATAGCCGCCGCCTGCTCGTAGCTCAGCCCGACAGGCTTTTGTGTCAAGGCTTCCTCACTGGCGCTTGCATATTCCGCAAATCCGCCCCAGCCGCAACCGGAAAGGTCCCCGAATACCTCATCCCCCGGTCGGAATCGTTTGACCTTGGCCCCCGCGGCGATGACTCGCCCCGCGATATCGGCGCCAAGAATTCGGTAACGGGGTTTGCGGAACCCGCCAAGGCGGGTTAGGTATGGTTTCCCGCGGAGGAGATCCCAATCCCAGGAATTCACCGATGCCGCATGGACCTCGATCAACACTTCACGGTCTTCAGGTACAGGGATATCCGCCTCTTCCATTCGAAGGACTTCTGGCGAACCATAGGTGTCATATACCATCGCCGTCATCGTGCGTGCACTTCGTTCGTCGGGAAAGCCTGAAGCCTTAATCTCTACTCCCATTGTCGTCCTCCATACGATAGACTTATGCGTTCCGCGCACATCGTTCGGCCTCCGGCCTTCCTTGTAGAAAAGTCCGGGTTGTCCAGCTTCGCGGCCCACTCCGGCGCTTCGAACGGCGCGGGCGCGCCCGTATTCACCGTTTTGAACAGCAGCGACGATCCCATCACGTCGCCGCTAGCCCGAAGCGGCGCATGCGGCTCGCCGTATTCCTCGCGGCTTTCCGAGCCCCTATGCCATTCGCAGCCGGCCAGATCCGCCACAATTCCGTCGCCCGTGCAATCGATGAAGATGTCGCCGCTCAATTCCAGCGTCGTCTCCGCGTTCGCTATGACGCCGATGACTGCTTCTATCCGGTGCTCATTGCTTTTGCGTATGTCGGCGATCGACGTATTCAAATGAAAGGTCAGATTCGGCGTTCGCACCGCCAGATCGTACATCACCATATCCCATACGCTGTTCGTCCATCCGTTCTCGAAGATGACCTCGTGGTTGCGTGCGCGCTCCTCGATCAGCAGCTCGGAAATAATGCCCGTCTCTTTCGCGTAGACGTGGAAGGCGGCAGCCCCGTGCGGCGTTACCCTGACCTCGGACGAGCTGTTGCCTCCGAAGTCGGGGCGGTCCTGAACGAGACAGGTCCGCGCTCCATGCCTGGCCGCGGCCACCGCCGCGCAGAATCCGGCCAAGCCGCCGCCGCAGACGACGACATCGTAACTTTCCTAGCGAACAGGGCGGGTATTTTCCGCCTCGTGCGCTTTTCGGATTACATACTCTGAATGCCTTTGGTTTGCGATGTTCGCATCGTCTGCCAATTCCCTTGCCTCCATGTGCCGTCCACCCAACACCGTCGGATTGACAGCGTTTTCTCCTATTGCCACCTCACGATACCATCGCGCTTTCCTGGATAAAATAGCGCTATTTTTGATTTGATGCCTTCATTTTGGATGACGAAGTACTCATTTCTTGCCTGCCGCAACCGTGGTTGCGGTATGGGCCATGCGCGTGTGAAAGTTCTTAATGTATCGCACTACGAATATCTTCATCCTGAAACAGTCTTACGGTTTAGGCTTGGAATCATTTGTAAATATTTGCTCTTGATGCCATGCCGGTTGTCCTTATAAAAGAAAAACGCTCAACGCGGTCATGCCGCGCTAAGCGTTCTCCCACTACCGCTAATGCATCAGTAAGCGGACAAGTACGACCCGCCGATGACCGTGATCGTCGAAATGCCCGGTCCGGTCCAGCCGACCGCAAGGTTATCGCCGCCTCCGCCTTCTTTGTGGAGAATTTCGAAGTAATACGGCTGTCCGGCTGTCAAGGTGATCGCCGCGGACTGCTGCGTCGTATGTTTGTTCCACTCGCGGACGCCCGCATATTCGTATTCGTACGCGACCAAGGCTTTATTCGATGGGCTATTGTTCGTGCTCAGGTAAAACTGGCTTTCGTCGTCGCCGGCGATATAGAACGTATACGTGCCGGTCGTCGGCGGCGTAATGTAACCGCGGATGCGGTCGCCGTAATTGTCCGCCCAATTCGTTGGGCCCTCAAGGCTGGTCAGCGTTTCCGTTCCGCTCGGCGTCGTTCCGGTTGGAATCGTCGTTACCGACGAACCCGAGATTCCCGTCCAATACTCCCGCGTGACAGTGCCGCTTCCGCCCGAAGACGCGTTGGTCGTGACGTTCAGCGCATTGCTGGCCGCCGAGACATTACCGGCCGCATCCTTCGCTTTGACCGTGAAGGTATACGCCGTGTTCGCGGTTAATCCGCTGACCGTGAATGTCGTGCCAGAGGTTGTGCCGGCAAGCGTGCTGCTGCTGTACACGTCGTAACCGGCGACCCCGGCGTTATCGGTGGACGCGGTCCACGAGAGGCTGACGCTTGTCGCCGTCTTCGACGGCGAGGTCAGGCTGCTCGGAGCGCTCGGAGCCTGCGTGTCGCTGACAGCACTCGTCGTGACGTTCAGCGCGTTGCTGGCGGCCGAGACGTTGCCTGCCGCGTCCTTCGCCTTGACCGTGAAGGTATACGCCGTTCCTGCCGTCAGACCGGTGACGGAGAATGTCGTACCGGTCGCTGCTGAGCCTGCGAGCGTCGACCCGTTATAAATGTCGTAACCGCTCACCGCGACATTGTCGGTGGACGCCGTCCAGGACAGGTTGACGCTCGTAGACGTCTTCGACGGCGACGTCAGGTTCGTCGGCGCCGTCGGTGCTTGGGTATCTCCCGTGCCGCCGGCCAAGTTGACCTCGCAGGTTTTATAATAGCCCGGTGCCGGATCTCCGAACTGGTTCGTCGAGCACATGACGGAGTTCGTGTACGTACCGTAGAAGTAGCTGCCGTTCGCTCCGAAGCGCACCTGCTTCGTGCCGGTGAAGCTGCACGTGTTGTTCTCGCCCGCGCACGGCGTCCAGTTCGCGAGCGGATCCGTCGTAACGGTGACGCCGTTGCTGGCGGCAGAGACGTTATTCGATGCATCCTTAGCCTTGACCGTGAACGTGTAAGCCGTGTTCGGCGCAAGTCCGCTAGCCGTGAAGGTCGTGCCGCCCGCCCCCGTCGTGGTGCCGGCCAACGCGGTGCCGTTATAGACGTTATAGCCGGTAACCCCCACGTTGTCGGACGACGCAGACCAAGACAAGCCGACGCTCGTGTCCGTCTTGCCGGTCGAAGTCAGGTTCGTCGGTGCCGTCGGCGCCTGCGTATCGCCTGCGGCCGTGGTGACAGTCACGGTATTGCTGGCTGCCGAAACATTGCCCGCCGCGTCCTTCGCTTTGACCGTGAAGCTATAGGCCGTGCTTGGCGCGAGGCCGGTCGCGGTGTAGGTCGACGCGCCCGTCGTGGAACCGATGAGCGAGCCGCCCTTGTAAACCTCGTAGCCGACGACGCCGACGTTATCGGTCGAACCGGACCACGAGAGATCGACGGTCACGTTGGACTTGGACGGCGAAGTCAGCGTCGGAGCCGTCGGCGCCTGCGTATCCGGCGGGCCGGCGAAGACGTTCACCGTCTGCTCTTTGAGGCTCGCGCGGCCGCCGTTATCCCAGACGACGAGCGTCACGCGATACGTGCCCGCCTTCTGGTACGTATACGTCGGGCTGGCTGCATTGACCGGCGGTCCTTCGCCGAGATCCCATAGGTTTTCGGCGATCGTGCCGTTGTCCGAGGACGTGTTCGCGAACGTGATCGGCTGACCCAGTTGGACGCTGAGCGGCGCGCTAAAGTTCGCTACCGGCTTCGGATCCCCGAAGCCCCGGCTGACCAACTGCGTGTTGGTGCCGTTGCCGCTGACCGTGTTATTGCTCCACTCCAAATCCGCTGCCGAGGACGGATACTGATCGATCGAAGGGCCCCCGTTGCCGGTAATGACGTTATTAACGAAGCTGAGACGGTCCGTACCGGAAGCGGTCGTGATCTCGATCGCTTTACGGCCGTTATTCGTTATTTGGTTGCTGTCGAACGTCAGATTCCGCGAGTTGCCGTGAATCCGGATGGCGTTGCCGTCGTAGCCGGGATAGGCCGCTGCCGGATTGCCGATCGGACCGTTCTTGAACGTGTTCTTATAGAAGTATTGGTATTGTTCCGTTTCTCCGGTGTCCGCGCCCTGCAGCTGCATCCCCCACATGACGATGTTTTGTACCGTGTTGTAGCCCCAATATTGATAGCCGGTACCCGGCGATTGCTGCATGCCGACCTGCTGGCCGCCGTCGACGAGATTGTCGGTCGTGACGCCGTGCGTGACCATGACCTCCAGTCCCATGCCCTGCACGGTGCCGTCCGTCGTGTGGACCGTATTGCGTCTGACCGCGATATTATTGGAGCGCACGGCGCTGATCCAGTGATCGACGTCGTTGTCCTCGATGACCGAGTAATTGCAGTTGGTGTGCAGCTCGATCGATAGGCCGTGCTCGTGCAGGCCCGAACCGGTGATCGTATTGTTCTTCACTTTAACGTTGTTGCAGGTGTCGTTGGCGAAAATGCCGCCGCGTCCCGTATTGGCGATCGTGTTGCGCAAAATCTTCGTACCGTTGGAATTCCAGCCGGCACGGATCGCGCCGCCCCACTCGGAATTCACGCCGATATTGGTAAATGTATTGTCCGTGATTGTCGCGTTGTCCGTCCCCGAGAGCAGAATGCCGAACGGCGCGAAGCCGTCGGATTTAACGAGGTCCTTGATCACATTATGATGAATGTTATGCCCGCTGCCTGGCTCGCCCCAAATGCCGGAGACGACGTGCGCGTTGTTGTTGCCGTCCAGGGTCAACTGGGCGACTTCGACGTTCGACGTGTTGCTGAGCGAAATCATGTTATTGTCCGTCGTGCCGCTGTATTTGATGATCGTCGTGTCCTTGCTTTGCCCGATTAGCTTGATGCCCGACTTAGCCGCGATTGAACCGGTGATATAATACGTGCCGGCCGGAAAATAAACCGTATCGCCGCTCGCCGCGGCCGCGATGGCGCTCGCGATGCCCTGCAGGTCATCGGCCGTATCGCCGCCGTTCGCTCCGTAAGCGGTTACATTTAACGTCGCCGCATACGCGGCCGGTGCCGGATCAAACGGAAGCAGCGTCGCGAATGCGAGCAGCGCGCTGCCCAGCTTCCGCCCCCGCTTTCTGTTCAATCCCTTCCACATCAATCTCAGCTCCTCTTCGATTGGCTCGACTGCTGACTGATCCACGACGGTTCCTATCTAAACTTCCCTGCTGCTCTTCATCCCCCCTTCTCTTGGAGTATCGCTCATGCCGGTTATGCCAGCCACTGTCCATCGCATGAAAGCTTCTGATAAGGACTATCTATTTTGCGAATTTCTCTTCTTTTTCGCTTCTTCGCGATGAGAGCGTCTTTCGCCTCATCTCCGTCCTCATTTTACGCTTGGGCGATATCGAAGCTATTTCGATGCTGAGCGCAGCCATTCATCGATCTCGTGGCAGTGCGTGCCGCCCGTGGTCCATCGAGCCCCATTCTCCGAGTCGATGCCTAAAGCCAAAAACGATCGCTCCCCGGCATCCAAGATGCCGGAAAGCGATCGTTTGGTTTCGTCCTCGCATGAACTCGCGACGACTGTATTGATTTTACTGTTCCATGGCTTTGAGCAACGTCGCCAGCATCTTGGCCGCTTCGCCTCTAGTTGCGCTCTTCGCCGGCGCAAACCGATGATTAGGCATGCCGCTTATGATTCCGGCTTGCTGCGCCTTATTCACGGCTTCGCGCGCATAAGCGGAAATGTTGGCTTCGTCCGCGAAATGAACCGGCTGCGCATTGCCCTTCAAGGTATATCCGAGCAAATCGGACAGTCTTACGAGGATAACCGCGATTTGTTCCCTCGTAATCTTCTCGTTCGGCGCAAACGCATCCGGTTGAACCCCGAGCACGATGTTATTCCGCTTCGCCCACTCGACGTAAGGCGAATACCAGTCTGCCGGCTTGACGTCCGCGAACGAGCTGTTCGTGAACGCGGACACGTCCGCCCCCGCCGCTCCGGCGATCAGCTTGACGAATTCGCCGCGCGTGATCGCGTTATTCGGCAAGAACTGGCTGTCGTTAACGCCGCTGATCATGTCCTTACCCGCCAGATAGTAGATGTCTGCTTTCGCCCAGTGCGCATCGGCGTCTTTGAAATCCAAGATCTTTTGCGTCATGAGCACGTACTCCGCCGCCGTCGAGGAAGTGAACGGAATCGCAACGGTTCCGTTTTCGTCAACGGTAAGCTCGGATACGAATGCAGGCGCTTGATCGGCGGAATTTACCGCGTAGAAGAACAGCTTTTTGCCCGCTTGTTCGTTGCCCGTCGGGAGTTCAAGCGTCATTTTCCCCGGAAGGGCACCGTTTTGGTTGAGAGACAAGCCCAGAACGACTTTCTTTGCATTGACTTGAACGGGGGTCGAAATTTTCCCTATTGGAGCTTGATGTTTGACGTTGACGCCCAAGTCCACGGCAGCGTTGGGATTCGTGATGTCCGAGCCATTGACTTTCCATTTGTAGCCGTTGCCCGCGAACGTCATCGTCGCGTTCTTGTCCTTCGCGAGTTCCGCGAAGACGTCGGATTTCACGATGCTGTCCTTGGTGAGATCGACGTCCGGTGTAGTCGGAGGCGCGATCACGATCGGGCCGGAATTACCCGGATCTGCAGGCGGCGTCGGCTTGGCAACGATTTTGGTAGCGGCCGTCGCCTTCAGCCCGCTGAACGTCGCCGTAATTTCTTCTTCGCCTTCGGCATCCGCAATGAGAACGCCATCCTCTTGCAGGCGTGCCTTTCCGTTCTTAAAGCTGAACGTAACGTCCTTCGCGTCAAGGGCGTAAACCGCGCCGTAAGCGTTGGTCGCCTTAATCGTCGGGATGAACGTGTCGCCGACTTGAGGTTCCGCAGGAACGGACAAATCGAGCTTGATCGGTTTTACGTCCTCGGGTTTTACCGTCTCGACCGTAACGGAGCTGGCTTTCCCTCCGGAAATTCCCGTGATAACCGTAGAACCGCTTGACTTGGATGTCACCGCGCCATTCTCGTCCACGGAAGCAACCGCTTCATTACTGGAGCTCCACTTGATTCCGACCAATTCGTGATTGTTGATTTGGGTTACGTAATTGGCCGGATACTCGCGGAAATCGCCGAACATGTCCAATTGGACCGTGGAACCGATGACCGCATTCATCTTATTGCCGATGATGGCTTCGTTTTTAATGTACGTTTTCGTGAGCAGCGGATCGTAGGTAAATTTCATCTTGCCGCCCGTAAGCGTGATTTTTCCGCTTCCCAGCATATCCCCGTCTCCGTGCGAGACATAGGTTTTATCCGCGCCATTGCCGGAAATGATGTATTTTACTCCGTTCGGTCGTCAGATCGAGCGTTTTGTTCGTGTTGGTACCGTCTTTGAATATGACTCTGAGCCAAGGCGCTTTGCCGTCGCCGTATACCCAAATCCCGAACTTCTTCGGATAGATATCGGTTTTATAGGACTTATCCATCGCTGCCGCAAGGTCATCGCTCCAATTTGCGCCCTTATACCAATGCGGAATCCAATTCAACGTGCCGTTTGCGGCTTTACTCCAATTGGCCATATCGTAATCCATCTTAAAGCTTCGGTCTCCCGAATGCTTAATCGTCGTGGAGAAGCTGAAATAAGGGCTGCTTGCGGCATTCGGGTTCGTAGGATAGGCCGTCCCGCTAAAATGGTAACCCTGAATCGGGAAGTTGCTCGGATTGATTCCGGTCCCGTCCGATACGGTATCGAAGTTGTCGATGATCTGCTCTTTGGGACCGACCGTGACGTTCGTCGTTATCGTATACGGTCCGAATGTTGCCGTAAGCGTGCCCGTGCCGCCGTTCCCGTTCGTCGAGACGAGTCCGTTCGCGTCGACTTCCCCGATGCCGCCGGAAAGGCTCCAAGCCGCGACGGAAGGATCGATGTAGACCTGATTGCCGGAGGCGTCGACCGCGGTGAACCCGAATTGCTTTTGCTGATTGTTGATCATGACCACGTTGTTGCTCGTAAAGGCCGCATTGTAAACGGTATCCACGACCGATACCTTCGCGCTGCCTTTCACGCCGTCGACCGTCGCGGATACTTCCCCTGCGCCAATGCCGGCATTCGCGAGATAATGGCCGTTCGCGTCGACGGTTCCGATGGTCGACGCCCAGGCTGCCGGACCGTTGCCGCCGGAGATCGGATTGCCGAATTCATCCGCCAACCGATAGGAGAAATCGTATTTCGAGCCGGTATAGAGCGTCACGTTCTTATCGACGACCACATTGCCGACGGTCGTGCCTTTCGTCGCCGTGCTGACGAATAGCAAGGAACTCGAAACGAGCCTCGATCCATTGACATCGCCGGGATGGCTTATCGTTACCGGACGATCGCTGCCCGCTTGGCGTACGATCATTTCCGTTGAACCGCCGCCGTCCAGATTAAGCGCATTGACGGCTCCCGCTTCTTGCATGTATTTCGCAAGATCGGGAAGACCTGTTCCGACGCTCCCCGTATAACTAGAGCTTGGCTTGTCTACGGTTACCACGACAAGGCTGCCGTCCGCCTTCATGCCCAATGCCGTGCGTGCGTTTGCGGCCGGATCGCCGGTCGTCACCGCTGCGCCGTCGCGTACAAGCCAAGCGTTAGAGGTAAGCGAAGTCACGATATCGTTCTTCAAGACATCGTGGTTGTCCGCGTCCTTGCCCGCATACAAATCGTATGTAAAGCTCACCTCGGCGTTCGTCTCTAACGCCTGTACGATCGGTTGCGACGTGCCTACGCCTTCCAGAACGACGGAATCGTCAGGTATATCGAAGCCTTCCGTGGACGTTACGTTAACGACGGTACCCGTGTAAGTTTGCCCCGGATGAACGCCGTCGAAATGGTTGCCCACGCGGATCAACGCGAACACGGATTTGCCTCTGTCGGCAGCATAATTATGGGTCATTTTACGCGTTTTCGTAAGTTTGCTCGTATGGATGACTAAACCGTTATTGACGGCCTGGTTTCGATTAAGCAGGTTTACGTCATAATCGGTACCCGCTACCGAAAATTTTCCTTCGGCATGAATTTGGTCAATTCCGGGTTTATTGGCGTTATCCATATAAAAGCTGGTGCGGTAATTGCTTGCATGTTCGTCTGGCGCCTGGCTGACAATCAGCTCGCCGTCCTTCATCATTAACCCTAGCGGATTTCCGGATGCCGGATCAATATCGTAAAAATCGCCGTCGACCCCGGCAATGACTTGATTGCCTTTCAAAATTTCGCGGTTTGCCTGATCGCCGATCGTTTCCACGGCGCTGATGGTATCGTACGCCTTGGCGGTGATGATCTTCGTATTCGAGTCGGCCGGATTAACATCCAGACGGTTAACGACGACGCGATTGTTCGCTTTATAGTAGTTATTGTATTCCTCCGAGGTGAAGTTGACGCCGGAGGAAATCTTCTCGCTTTTCAAGACGTTTGCTTCGCCCAGCGGATCTGCATGGGCAGTCAAAGCACCGAAACTTGATAGATTCAGTACGGTCGCGATTGCCAGCACCATCGCCGGCCATTTTTTGCTTCTTTGAAACCTTCTCATGTTGACTCTCCTCTTATTTCGAATAAATGATTGCCTTCAACAACCATCCTTAAATGAACAATTTATTTTATCTATGAACCATTAACTAAACTCGAGAGTAAATCTCGTGTATTGTTAAAATTTTTCTTTGAAATTGTAAATTTTCCTAGGATTATCTCGCGGGATAGCACACGAACACAAAGACCGCGATTTACGCGGCCTTTGCGGGGAAATGATGCGTGTCATTCCGATCGTAATCTTATTTATTGCGCTCTCCGTTAACGATGCTCCAATTTCGGTTTGCCGTCGCCACGAGACGCCCGCCATTCCGGATATAATCAGCTAATAGTTCTATCATATCGGTCGGTATATCCTTCACGACGAGCTTATGCTGAAACATTGTAAAATTACCGCCGCCTCCGGCCCGGTAATTATTCATGACCACCTCGAATAGCTCGTTTTGGTCAAGGGATTGACCATTTTGCTCCAGCTTCGTCACCCGCCTGCCGACCGGCTGTGAAATATCCAGCGTATAATGAATGCCTTCCCACATGTCGTAATTGTAATGCTGCGGTTTCGGCGTCAGGAAGGATGGGTTTACGACAATTTCGCCTCCGGCATCAAGATCAAAGTATTCCGCGGACTTTTCCAATGCTGCTCGTAGATCGCCCCCTGAAATACGAAGCACCTTCAATGTATTTGGATAAACGTAATGCGAAAGGATATCGCGCATGGTGACGCATTGGCTAAATCCCTTGGATTGGTCGTCGAATAAGGCGGTGGCGGAAATGTCCGCTCCGGAAACTTCCATTTGCACGCGATGAATGAATTCGATTAACGGATGTTCGTGCAGCCGGGCGTCCGCATGCGATGTTATCGTCATGTCCCCTTCGACGAGACCAACCGGTTGATCCAGCCATGCTTGCGTCGCTGCTTCAACCTCTTCGACGCATCGCGTAATCTCTTCGTCGGGCCGGTAATTCATTGCAGAGATCAACTCCGACCGACTGCCCTTTACGGACCAGCCGCCTTCTCCCTTGGCAAGCTGCAGCGTTACTTTCGCTAAAAAACGGCCTTCGTTCGCAGGCTGAACAACGCAAACGCCATTGATTTCACAATCGGCAATCGCGCGGTGCTGATGCCCCGTCAGCAGTACGTCGATACCGCTGACCTGCTCGCAAATTCTGTACCCGACGTTCTCGCCGGTAAGCGGCTCCGTTGGCTCTCCGGTCATCGGGTCGCGCTCTAAGCCGCCGTGGTAAGACAAAATCACTACGTCAACGCGCTCTTCCTGCCTTAAGCGGTTCACCCATTGCCGCGCAGCCTCCACGACGTCCCCGAACCGAACGCCTTCAATATGCTGCGGCTGCTCCCAATTCGGTATATGAGCCGTGGTTAAGCCTAACACCCCGATCCGCAAGCCGTTCGGCATCTCGCGGATCATATAGGGTTTTCCGAACAGCGGGACTCCGGTTACGGCATCGATCGTATTGGCCGAAAGCCAAGGAAAGGCCGACGCCCCGACGGCGCTTCGCAAATACGGCAGGCCATAGTTAAATTCATGATTGCCAAGCACGGCTGCATCGTATCCGAGAGCGTTCATGCAGGCAATAACCGGATTGGGAGCCGTGTTGTCGACCTTCGCATGATAATACGTCATCGGAGTGCCTTGAAGGCAGTCTCCATTATCGATTAACAGCGTATACGGATCATTCTGCCGAATTTCCCGCACGATCGCGGCAATGCGGGCAAGCCCATATCCGATCTCGCTTCCATCCGCGTAACTTCTAGGCAAAACAACCCCGTGAAGATCGCTCGTTTCAAGCAGGATGACTTCACACTTATGGTCTTCCATCTCGTCCTCTCCCAGGCGCAAACATTTGGATGTGCATGCAGGCGAAATGGCGAAACGGAATGACGCCCATCACCGCCATTTCGCCTCTACTAGCCCTCTTACCGGACTGGCTCCAAAAACGGGACGGCCGGTACATTGCTTTCGAATTCCGAGGGTAATGAGTTGAGGTTACTTTACCTTATCGACTGCAGCTTGGAGCTGCTGATCAACGTCTCCGCCGCCGATCATGATGGCTTCCCACATATCGCCGACCGCTTGAGCCAGTTGGCTCGACTTCGGAATGACTTTATTAAAGGCCATATCCCCCGACGCAAGAACCGCATTGACCGCCGCAGCCCGATAGTACGCTGAACCGTCGCTCGGTTTTGCCGACAGAAATTGCTTATAGGTTGTTTCCTCCAGCATCGCTTGGCCGATGGGCAGGTTGCCCGTCTGGATAAGCCAATCTGCGTTTTGCTTCGCATCCGTCAAGAATGAGATGAGCAGCCACGCGGCGGCGCGCTCATCTTCCGTGGCATTTGCGAAGATGACGTAGTCTTCCCCCTTGGAGAAACTCACAGGATGGCCGGGATCCTTCTGCGGCAAAGGCGCGACGCCGACTTCAAAACTTTTCTGGCCCGCTTCCGGCTTGGGTACCGCAAACTGCACCCCTGCTGCCGCTCCGATGAACATATACGTCTCTTCTTTTACGAATGCGTTGCTGGTAAATTTTTTGCCTTCCGTGCTGGGCAGCAGCTCGGGCATCGTAAAATAGCCGGTGTCCATATTTCCTTTATAGAAGTTCAGCGCCGCCTTGCTGGCCTCGTTGTCGATAGCAATCGTTCCGTCAGCGTTAATGTAGGGACTGCCCCATTGCTCGGAGAGCAGTTTGAAAGGAGCGTCCCCATACGAATTATCGAAGCTGAAGCCCGGTTTGCCCGTTTCTTCTTTGATCGATTTCGCGTAGCTCGCGACCTCGTCCCACGTTTTTGGCGGCTGCCAGCCTTTGCTGTCGAAGTACGATTTGTTATAAATCAGCACATCGGACGTTTTTTTATTGGTTGGAAATCCAAACATCGTGCCTTCCGGACCAAAGCTCTTCACCTCATCCAGATAATACCGGAAAGGTCCGCTGTTGCCGGCTGTCATTCCAATCTCTTTATTTTGGTAGTACGGCATCAGGTCCACGATCGCTTGACTACTGATGTATTCGGGAAACGTCGCAGCGTCAATATTGGACAACGTCGGTGTCGACTTCGAGACGATATTCTGCGTCAGCTTGTCCGTTAAATCGCCAATTGCCCCCTGATTGGATAGGTCTACCTTGATATTCGGATAGCGATCTTGGAAGGCATCGACCATCTTTTGAAGCATCGGGTAGTTCGCGGCCCCGGTTCCCGTCCAGAACGAAATACGAACCTCCTTCTTGTCGTTCAATAGGTGCTGAACGGAGGCTTCCAGAGCGCCCTGAGAGGCCGATGAACCGGCGGACGAAGCGGCTGGTTTGCCGGCGTTCCCGCTTTCGGACGTTTGATTATGGCCGCAAGCGGTCAACGAGATTAAGGATAAGGCCATAGGGACGGATAAGATCGCTTTTTTCATGTTCGGTATTCTCTCCCTTAACGTTGTGTTTGCTATAAAGGCAGGTTCGATGAACCCCGCCGGGATATAAATGTTCGACACCGCCCGCTAGCCTTTGATGCCCCCGCGGATCATGCCAGAAAGCACTTGCTTGCGCAGCAAGAGGAACATGATGATCAAGGGAAACGTGACAATTGCCGCTGCTGCCATCTGTAATTCATAAGCAATCGTGCCGACGCTGCTGGTGAAGGCGTTCTGCAGCCCGTTCGAAACAAGCCTTAGGCTGTCTTGGGTCGTGACCAAATTCGGCCAGGCAAAGGTATGCCAGATCACGATCATCGATAGGATCAGAGTCGTCACCACGGCTGATTTGGAGAGCGGGAGCACGATGCTCGTCAAGTAGCGAAAGTTGGTTAATCCATCGACCTTCGCCGCTTGATACAGCTCGTCGGGAACCTGCATGAACGTCTGCCTCAGCAGATAGATGTTAAACGGGTTCACGCAGTACGGCACGATCAGGGCCTCCCAGGTATTCATCCATCCCCAGTGCGCGATCGTTTGGAAATTAGTGATAATCAACATTTCCTGCGGGATCGTCATCATGGATAGAACAACGAAGAAAAGGACGTTCTTCGCGCGGAAACGCAGCCGGGCGAAAGCGAATGCCGCCAACACGGATACGAAGGTACTCGTCGTTACCGTCGCCATACCCACGATCAAGTTATTGCGTACATACGTAAGCAGCGGTGCCTGAACAATAGCATCGATATAGTTGTGCCTCCGCAGCTCTGTCGGAAACAAAGTGGGAGGTACGCGAACAACCTCTGCTGCCGATTTCAGGGATGTGCTGATCATCCAATAATACGGCACCACCGTCATTGCCGCCGCTAAAGCCAAAAACAGATACAGCGCCGCTTGACTGAGTTTTGCTGCAGCTTTCACTGGTAGAACACCTTTCCCTTCGTCCATTTCAATTGCAGGTACACGACGATCATAACCATCAGGACCAGGATCACCGCCGCGGCGCTTGCGCTGCTTACCGCGCCGGGCGTTAAGTAGCTGCCTAAAGCATCCATAATATAACCGACAAGCGTAATCATCATCTTGGAGTTATCTCCCGGCGGTCCGAACGAACCCCCGAACAAGGCTATGACGCTGGCATACGCCCGGAACGAAAAAATGACGGAGGTCACGAAAACAAAAACAGAGGTCGGCGATAACAGCGGCAGCGTGATTTTGCGAATAATCGTCCATCGGCTGACACCGTCCAAGCTCGCGGCTTCGTAGTAGGACCTGTCGATATTCTGAAGTCCGCCCAGGAAGAGAAGGATATGCAGAGACAAACCGTCCCATACGCTATACGCGAATAAGATGAACAAGCTGTGCATGTAGGCGACGTTGTACCGATGCGGTGAACTTAGAATGCCTTCGCCGCTGATCCAGGCGACCGGCTCGATTCCGAACCATCCGAGAACGGCGTTCATAAGTCCGAAATGGGTGTTGAAGATAAAGGTGAATACCATGCCCGCCGCAATGACATTGGTTACCTGAGGCAGGTAGAAGATCGTGACGAACAATCCTTTCGCCCGCTTGATGGCGTTCAGACCAAGCGCCAGCAATAAAGAGACGATCATTGAACAAGGCACGCAGACGAAAGCGATGAACAGGGTGTTCATAAGCGCTCGCCAGAACACAGGATCTTGCATGACTTCGCGATACTGACGGATTCCCCATCCTCTGTGCTCCCCGGTTAAAAACCGGTAGTCCGGCTTAAAGGAGGTGATGAACGTATGGATGATGGGGTATACCGTAAAGAGCCCGAGCAGCAAAAAGGCCGGCAGTAGATACAAGTAAGCCGAATGGTCATAACGCACGTTCAATCTCTTTCGTTTGGATCTAAGCATGTCCATCTCCCTGCTTGTTTTTCACTTTGATCGACGTCGGAGACTCGGCTTTAAGCACTTTCCGGTCGCTAATCTCTTGAATCAGGCGATCTCGCAGGAATACGCCCGTATGCCTTCGTTCGATGCCCGAAGAGAACTCATAGCCCATTTCGTCGGAAGCCAACCATTCGTCGATGACGATTTTGTAATAGCGATCGGGGTCAATGGACTGCCCGTTCTCAAGAACGATGGATTCGATTCTCGCCCCGTGAGGCTTGGCATAGTCGGCTACAATGCGTAATCCGCTTACGGCAAGGGGCGAAGCCCGTTCGACCCGCAGCGTGCTGATGCCGTTCTCGATATTGCGAATCAGATCCGAACCTTTAAGCCTCAACGTGATCAATTCGTCATTAAAGTAAAACAGCTTGCGAACCTGATACACGGTTACTGCTCCCGATGGAAGGCCTTGCCCCATGCGGCCCGAATAGAGGAGCGCAATATCGCTGTCTGTCGCAGCGCGCATCACATCCGTCACCAGCTTCGTTAGCGGCGTCCCTTCCATATCCACCTCCGCCGTCAAGGGGGATTTATGCACAACCTCGTCCTCCAAACGGCCGAGTACGACCCCAAGCTTGTCCCTTGTCCGCTGCTTGTATTCGTTCAGCTTGCATTGCATCTCCTCGTTCGGCGGAATTTGGCTGACGAAGCCGCTGGCATCCAGATAATCGGGCGTCACGCGCAGCACTTCTTTGCCCGGCGAGAACTCGATCGTCAGCTTGGCAAACCCTCTGCTATTGCTGCCCCCTTGCACCACGGGCACCTGCCGGACCTCCGAACGGATGAATTGGTGCCAGTGCGCGGTAAATAACCCGGACAGCTCGGGAACCTGCGTGCATAACTCGATCGCTTCCTCGCCTGTAAGAGCGGAACGGTCCGCGGTATATTTCAATCCATAATGCGTCAGCGCGAGGATAGCATCCGGTCTGCCCTTCGGATCCAAGCCGCGATTTAGATAATCGACCCATTTCCGGGCTTCGCGGGCGCCGTCCACAATAGCCAGAGCGCGGGTATGGATGGAAAGGCCGGGACGGTCCAGCTGCTCCGATGCGGACAACCCGATGAACGCGATCTTGATGCCCGCGATCTCTTCCATGACGTACGGTTGGAATCCGGCCGCAATTTCTCCTGTTTTTCTGTCAACGACATTGGCCGCAGCGAACGTAAACTCGCCTTGCCTCGACCAATCGAGAAGCTTCTCTACGCCATACTCGAACTCATGGTTGCCTACGGCGGATACCTTTGCTCCCAGACGCATCATCAGTTCAATCACGGGTTCGCCTGCCAGCTCCTCCGATACCGGATCTCCATTGAAATTATCGCCGCCGAACACGACCATCGTATGGGGATTAACTCTTTTCTCCTGCTCCACCAACGCGCACAATTTAGCGCAGCCTAGGGTATAATCGGTCTCGAAGATCTCGGCATGGAAATCGTTGATGCCAATGATCGATATCGTTTTAGTCTCCATGCTTACGCCTCAGCCCTTCAGTTCGAAATCGTTTAACTTACGGAAACGCATGCCTTCAGGCAAGTCACTCACTTCATATAGATAAAAGCGCGACACTTCAAAAGTTACCGCCGCAACCGTACAGGATGAAAAGACATCCGAAATGTTTGCACGGCAGTCATAGGCAATCGAGATGTGAGGATCGAACGAATATTGCTTCTTGCCGGTGCTCAGTTCCGCTAAAATTCCGCTTATGCGCTGATGCAGGTCATGCAAACGAGGTTCCGCTCTGACATTGACCCACACCACGTTACCGCCGACAATATCGAACATGCCGAGCTCATGAAGCGTCAATTCAAACGGTTTGCGGTTGACCTTAAGCAATCGTTCGGTCAGTGCGTCAGGACTAGCAACCTCCCCGATATAATGCAACGTCAAATGAAAGTTTTCTTTCGGTTCGTAAGCGCCTGACGGGTCGAAAACGCGCAGCGCGCGTTGAACGCGTTTCAACTCTTGCGAGACAGAAGCCGGAAAATCGAGTCCAACGAACAATTCCATGTCTAATCATTCCAATCCGGTTCCGGTAATTAGGAAGCTAATCGCTCCATAGTGAATCGAGATTACAAAAGCCCGTATGAGGTTAACGCCTGTCGAATCCCATCTTCGTCAGCCGATCCGGTTATCAGCTCTGCCACCTCCTTTAACGCATCCGATGCATTCCCCATCGCGACGCCGTGACCGACTGCCAGCAGCATGTCAACATCGTTAAATCCGTCACCGAAGGCAAACGAGCGATCCGTCGGGATGCCAGACTCTTGCAAGAGCCACCGAACTGCCTGCGATTTGCCGGCTTCTTTTGAAATCAGATTGACTAAATAGTCATGAGACCAGTTGATTACATAGTCGTCTAAAAAGTCCTGGACATGTCGTGCCTCTTCCCGAGTGATATAGAGATGCGCTTGATATAAAGGATGGCTCCTCTCGAAACGATCCCGCACATGCGGAAGCTTGCTTCCGAAATCGTGCCAGACCTTTTCAACCCGCTCGTTTACATGGTCCACGATCTCGCCGTATTCATAATGCCCGCCGTAAGCAATGCCGCAGGACCTCGCGATTTCGATCATCCGGTCCATGGATGGCAGCGCAATAAAACGTTCGAATATTTTCTGACGCCGGCGAAAGATCAGTTGACCGTTGAGGAAGACCATCGTGTCGCACGGAACAGCCAATTGCTCTTGGATAAACGCCATCGATGCAGGTCCCCGGCCTGTTGCAATTACGATCGTATGGCCGCGTGCCTGCAGTTCGATCAAGGCATCCCGCGTACTGCTTGATACGCGTTGGGTTTTATGACTGTAGAGAGTGTCGTCAAAATCAAAGAAGATGAGTTGAGGCTGCAAGTCAATGACTCCTTTTTGGAAATTATTTCAGAATATTCTGTAAATAAAACCGAAGACGTTTTTGAGCCTTCCTGCTCATCCGATTCATGAGAAACGAACAAACAGAAATTACGCCATCATACTACATAATTTCGCCTACTCAAGTCTGATTGTGTTAACTGAACATGAAGTAATTGTGAAATCAGTTCATTCGCCGAAAGCTCTCTTTCGTTCCTTGTGACAAGCGCCCAAGAGAACATGAATTAGAACATGCACAAATGGTGTTTTTAAAGATCAGATCGATTTAAGAACCGAAAGCGATAAGACTCCTCTATGACGAAGTAAACGAATAACATTTAACTTGCCCGGCTTTATCCTAGAAACGGACAAATGCCGGATATGCTATCGTACTACAAAAAAACCTATGTAGATCAATTGTTTTGTCAACGCCAAATTAAAAAAATGTTAAAATCCTTCGCTTCAAATCGATTAACATTCGGGCAGTATACACACTGAACGAATGATTTCAGCTGCAAAATCCAGTGTTCGGCTTCTTCCCGAAAAATTATTTCTCAACAAATTTGACGTCACGCACGGGCGCTTTTTTCTTGTCCGAGGACGGTTGAAAAATTACTTTGACACATAGAGTAATGATATGCTACATTTACTCCATCAGATAGAACTCTACCAGACAGAGCACTACGAGACAGAGCACTACCAGGCAGAGCACCACGAGACAGAGCACGATAAGACAACGTACTCGCACGGCTCGCGTGCAGGAACGGGAGGACCCCCTATGCTCCGAAGCGACATGATCCGCGGCCATCTCGACGCCATTATTTTGCGGTTGATTTACGAAGAAGACCGCTACGGCTACGAGATTTCCAAGGAAATCAGCGTCCGGACCGACGACCGGTTTCAAATCAAGGAAGCGACGCTCTACGCGGTATTCCAGCGGCTGGAACGCAAGGAGCTGATCGAATCGTATCTCGGCGACATCTCGCACGGCGGCAAGCGGCGCTATTACAAGATCACGAAGCTCGGCAGAGCCTACTTGAAGGAAACGGTCGAGGAATGGAACGAGATCAAAGAGATCGTCAATATATTCATGGAGGGTATCTAAGATGAAGAAGATCAGAACGCACGTGGAAGACTGGTTCAAGGACATTCCGGACAGCGAGGCGAAGCAGGAGATCCAGGAGGAAATCACCCAAAACCTGGAGGAAAAAGTGTACGATCTCGTCCGGAGCGGCAAGTCGGAGGAAGACGCCGTCAACAAGGCGATCGTCGAATTCGGCGACATCTCGGACATCAAGCTGGAGCTCGGCGCGAAGAACGGCAAGCCGGCCTCCTCCCGGAGGCAGTTCGGGCTCCACCTCGGCTTCTCGCTCTGGGGCAGCGGCCTCATCGTCGCCCTGTTTATTTTCATCAACGTTTATTATACGCCCGACGTCATCTGGTTCGTTTATCCGACCTTCGCCGTCGCCTGGTGGCCGCTTGTCATGTTCTACAAGTGGCTCGGGTGGAGATAAGGAGGCCGCCCATGCGCAACCACCGCGTCGCCTTTGCCGTATCCGGCAGCCTCATGAGCATCTTCTTCCTCATCCTCGTCAATTACTTGACCACGCCGGGCGAGATCTGGTTCGTTCATCCCGCCTTCGCGCTGATCCAATGGCCGATCGCCCTTTATTTCGCCGGAACCGGCCGGATCAAGGCCTATTCCGCGGCGTCGACCGCCGTCATTCTTTTGTATCTGGCCTATCAGAACGTCGTCCACAGCCCGGAATATCCATGGATGCTATACGCGGGCTTCGCCGTGATTTGGTGGCCCATCCTCATGTATGCCGGACGCTTCGCGGGCACGGTCGCGATGGCGTTCGCCGGCAGCTTCTGCATCATCCTGTATTACGGCATGCTCAACGTGCTGCTCTCGCCGCAGTTCCCTTGGATCGTGTTCCCGGCATACGCCGTGCTCTGGTGGCCCATGTCGATCTACTTCGCCCGCACGCGGCAGTGGTTCGCGTTCGCCTTGTGCGGCTCGCTCCTGACGAGCGCGCTGTTCATCGTCGTCAACGCGATCTCGTCCCCGAACGACATCTGGGCGATCTATCCGATCTTCGCGGTCGTCTGGTGGCCGCTCAGCATGTACTACTTCGTCGTCAAGAAACGGACGGTTTGAACCGCGCCGCGGCCCGGTGGTACAATGAAGCCTGTACGACCAACACTCAGGCGAACGGGGAAATGCGACATGCTGAATTACATCCTTCATAACGATCACGCCAACCCGCGCATCGCGGTCTCCCAAGCGAAGCCGGACGACGCGCCCGCCGTCATGGCGCTGCTCGTCGGCGCCGCCCGGTGGCTGCAGAGCAAGGGCTCGGCGCAGTGGAGCGCGCTGCTGAGCGGCGACGACCATCACGACGTCGTCGGCCATATCGCCGCGGGCGAGCTGTTCCTGTTCAAGGACGGCGACGCGCTGGCCGGCATCGTGCTGCTCATGCAGACGCCGAAGCAGTGGGACCTCGACCTCTGGGGACCGGACGGCCACGAGCCGAACGTGTACCTGCACCGGCTCGCCATCAACCGCGAGCATGCCGGCCAAGGGCTCGGCACGGACATCGTGCGCTGGGCGGAAACCGGCATCTCCTTCCCGGGCAAGCGGACGATGCGGCTCGACTGCATCGCCAGCAATCCGAAGCTGAACGACTTCTACCGCGGTCTCGGTTATGCGTACAAGGGCACGTCGCCGAGCGGCTTCTGCCTGTACGAGAAACCGCTGGCCCGCGATTGACGGCAACGAAAAAGCATGCGGACGATTTGTCGTCCGCATGCTTTTTTTAGCTGCGCGGCGGTTCCGGCCGCGCGGGCGATTCGGCCATCCACTCGCGCGGATTGCCGTAGAGGCGCAGCCGGCTCAGCACCGTTTCCGCCGTACGCGCCCGCTCCTCGAGCGTGCCGCGCAGCGGGACGTACGGAATGCGCCGCGCATGGAGGTCCGCGGCGATCCGCTTCTGGAAGACGCGGCGGTGCACGTCGCCCGAGCGGTCCCACGTATCGTCGTACGGAATGTCGTCGCCGCACAGGAAGACGACGTCGTACCGCGAGGCCGCCTTATCCGCCATGTCGGCAAGTCCCGGCGTCGCTTCTCCGTGGTAATCGAGAGCGAACATGTGCGTCGTCAGCGCGTTCGTATCCACGAACAGCACCTCCCGCGCGTCGGGCGCCAGCCGGTCCTCCCGCTCGAGATGCCCCGCCGCGATCTCCTCCAGCTGCCACGGCGTCAAGCGGCGGCCGACCTGGTGCCGCTCCCAATGCTCGCGGCCGTATTCCGGCATCCAGACCGTATTCATCCGCTGCGCCATATGCGCAGCGAGCGTCGTCTTGCCCGTCGACGGCGCGCCGAGAAAGACGGCTTTGGCGACGAGATCCCGGTAGACGGCCGGGCTGAGGTGCGGCCGGCAGCCGTACGGATCGCTGCGGGCCATCGTGCCCGACACCGGAACGGTCCGCCGGTCCGGATCGACCCGCCGGTCGGCCGCGCCGAGCGCGAGGCTCATGTGTTCGCCGTAGAATTCGCCGGAATAGAAATGCGTGACCGGCCTGCCGTTCAGCAGCCCCAAGATATACCGCTCCTGCAGCCGTTTGATCTCGGGCGTATCGCCGGACTCGTTCGGGCCGTCCCACGCTTCGATGACCTCGACGCCGGGGTAGAGCGCGCGGATCCAGCCCGCCCGGACATGAAACGGCACGTCGGTCGTCTCGGGGCAGTCGTAGAGGACGACGATGACGTCGTCGGTTTCGCGGATCGCGGTTTCGATCAGCAGCTGATGACCCTTGTGCAGCGGAGCGAACTTCCCGAGCGTGAGTCCGGTCGTGCGGCCCGCGCGGCTCGCGCGGTTCATGCGGGCACCTCCTTCGGGCCGGCGTCGTACGCCCGCTTCCACGACAGATGGCCGGCGACCGCGATCGCCAGGAAGACGACGTACAGGAAGGCCAGCGCGTACAGCGCCTTGTAGGCGTACATGCCGATCGACAGCACGTCGACGGCGATCCAGCAGAGCCAATTTTGCAGCACCTTCGACGAGAACAAGTATAGCGCGATGAGGCTGAGCGTGGCGATCAGCGCGTCGGCATACGGAATCGAGGCGTCGGTATAGGCTTTCAGCACGAATCCCCACAGCAGCGTCACGGCGACGAGCAGCACGCCGAGCAGCGCGGCGCGCTTCGGCGCGAGGCTCCGCGTCGGCCGCACCTTGGCGGCGCCCCGTCCCGTCAGCCAGGCGGCCCAGCCATAGAGGCTGAGCGCGAAGAAGAACACTTGCAGCGTCATGTCCGCGTACAGCTTGGCGTCCTCGAACATGTAGAAGAAGCAGGCGACGTTCGCGAGGCCGACGGGCCACGCCCAGATGTTCTCCCGCGCCGTCAGCCAGACGCTGAGCAGCCCGGTCGTCGTGGCGGCGATTTCCAGCGCCGACGACGACGTGGCGAACGCGACGGCGAGCATAACGATAAATAAGACCGGCAGTACCCAACCTTTGTTCATGCGTATACCTCCCCGCATCATGGCATCCCATCGCCATAATACTCTCAATATGACAGTATCAAAATCCGCGAAACGAGCCGCTCGAAACCCGGCCGTTGCCGTTTTTTTGATATTGTCATTATGACATATAAAAATCGGTTGTCAATCCGTTCCGCAAAAAAAAGAACCTGCCCGCGTCAACCGCGTGACGCAGGCACGCTCTCCCCTTTCGCTTCCGCTGCTTAGAACGCCCAATTGCCGCCGCGGAAGACCGGCTCGACCGTGCCGTCCGCCCGGACGCCGTCGATGTCCAGATCCGCCGTGCCGATCATGAAATCGACATGCGTCAAGCTCTGGTTCAGTCCGCTCGCGAGCTGCTCCTCCTTGCTCATCGCGAGCCCGCCCTCCAGGCAGAACGGGAACGCGAAGCCGATCGCGAGATGGCAGGCCGCGTTCTCGTCGAACAGCGTGTTGTAGAACGTCACGTTCGTATCGGAGATCGGCGAGCGGAACGGCACGAGCGCGATTTCGCCTAAGTAATGCGAGCCTTCGTCGGTCTCGATCAGCTCGCGGAGCGCGGCCAGGCCCGTCTCCGCCTCGTAGCCGGCGATGCGGCCGTCCGCGAACGTGATCGCGAACCGGTCGATCAGGCTGCCGTTGTAGCTGAGCGGCTTGCTGCTCGCGACCTTGCCGTTCACGGCCGTGCGCAGCGGCGACGTGAACACTTCCTCGGTCGGCATGTTCGGGATGAACGTCGTCCCCTGCTTGTTCCGCGTGCCGGCGCTCACCCAAATATGGCCCTCCGGCAGCCCGATCGCCACGTCCGTGCCCTCGGCGCTCCGGTAACGGAGCTCCTTGTAGCGGCGCTCGTTCAGCCGGTCCGCCTTCGCTCGCAGGCCGGACGCGTGCTGCCTCCATGCGGCGACGGGATCGGCGGCATCGACGCGGACGGCCGCGAAGATCGCTTCCCACAGCGCGTCCTCCCGCTCCGCTTCCGCGCGGTCCGGGAACACCTTGTCCGCCCATGCCTTCGAAGGCACGGCGACGATCGACCACGCCACCTCGTTGTTCAGCGTGAACTTGCGGAAGGGCGTCAGCGTCTGCTGCTGCGCCTTCGAGACGGCGCCGGCGCGCGCGGCGTCGATGCCGCTGAGCAGATCGGGATCGGCGGCGTCGACCCACAGGAACGCGGCGCCTTCCTCGGCCATCGCGACGCGCCCGGCCACGTACCAAGCCGGATGAATCGAGAGTCCTTCCTCCGGCGCGTGCTCCAGCCGGGCGCGGGTCACGCCTTCGTCGTTCCAGTCCACGTGCACGTAGGGCGAGCCGAGCTTGTACGCGCGCTTGACGACCTCGCGGACGAACGGCGCCGCCGCGATCGGCGAGATGACGTACAATTTCTGCCCGGGCTGCACGTTGACGCCGACTTCGACCGCCAGCGCGGCGTATTGCTCGAGCCGTTGTTGGAATGATTTCATCGTCAGATCTCCTTTAGCGGATATTCGCATGATCGCCATCATTTACCGGATTGCGTAGTCATTATACCAGCGCGGCCCGGCGGCTTGCAAAGCGAAAACGGGACCGTTCGGATTCGAACGGTCCCGCGGTCGATGATGCCGGCGCTTACGATTGGAACTGCGCCCGGTGCAGCCGGCTGTAGTGGCCGCCCGCGGCGAGCAGCTCCTCGTGCTTGCCCTGCTCGGTCACGCCGTTCTCCGTCACGACGACGATCCGGTCGGCGTTCTTGATCGTGGCGAGCCGGTGGGCGATGACGAGCGTCGTTCGGCCCTGCGACAGCTCCGCCAGCGACTGCTGAATGGCCGACTCCGTCTCCGTGTCGAGCGCGGAGGTCGCCTCGTCGAGGATGAGAATCGGCGGATTCTTGAGGAACATCCGCGCGATGGCGACGCGCTGCTTCTGCCCGCCGGAGAGCTTCACGCCGCGCTCGCCGACGATCGTGTCCAAGCCGTCCGGCAGCGTCGCGACGAACGCTTCCAGCTGGGCGCGCTTGACCGCCGCCCGGAGCTCCGTCTCCGAGGCGTCCATCTTGCCGTACAGGATGTTCTCCCGCAGCGTGCCGGAGAACAGGAACACGTCCTGCTGCACGATGCCGATGCCTCTGCGCAGCGAAGCGAGCTTCATGTCGCGGATGTCGCGGCCGTCGATGGCGATGCTGCCGCCGGTCACGTCGTAGAACCGCGGCAGCAGGCTGCAGAGCGTGGTCTTGCCCGCCCCGGACGGGCCTACGAACGCGACCGTCTCGCCTTCGCGGATCGCGAGGCCGATATGGCGCAGCACTTTCTTCTCGTTCTCGTAACCGAAGCTGACGTCGCGGAAGACGATGTCTCCGCGCAATTTGTCCACGGCGACCGCGTTCGGGCGGTCCTCGATGTCCGGCGCCGTGTCCATCAGCTCCGCGTAGCGCTTGAAGCCCGCAAACCCTTTCGGATAGCTTTCGATGACGGCGTTGATCTTCTCGATCGGGCCGATGAAGACGTTCGCGAGCAGCAGGAAGCCGACGAACTCGCCGGCGGTCAGCTCGCCGCGGACGACGAACCACGTGCCGCAGATCATGACGAACAAGGTCACGAGCCGTTTCAGCATATAGCTGAAGGACGTGTTGAACGCCATGATTTTGTAGGAGAGCAGCTTCGTGACGCGGAAGCGCAGGTTGTTCCGGTCGAACAGCTTCTTCTCGAATTCTTCGTTGCCGAACGCCTGCACGACGCGCATGCCGCCGACGTTGTCCTCGACGCGGGCGTTGAACTCGGCGATGTCCGAGAAGAGCCGGTGGAACGCCTTCGTCATCTTCGCGCTGAAATAGACGGCAAGCCAAATCATGAGCGGCACGACGATGAACGTCAGCAGCGCCAGCTTCCAGTTGATGAGCAGCATGAGCACGAAGGCGCCGATCAGCGTCATGACCGCGATGAAGAGATCCTCCGGCCCGTGATGCGCCATTTCCCCGATTTCCATCAGGTCGTTGGTCAACCTGGCGATGAGATGCCCCGTCTTCGTGTTGTCGAAGAACCGGAAGCTCAGCTTCTGGATGTGGTCGAACAGCTTGCGGCGCATGTCCGTCTCGATGTTGATGCCGAGCATGTGGCCCCAATACGTTACGATGTAGTTCAAAAAGGCGTTCAGCGCATAGATGAACAAGAGCCCCGCGCAGGCCCAGGCGATCAGGCTCCAATCCTTGCTTGGAAGCAGCTTGTCGATAAACTGGTTGACGGCGACGGGAAAGCCGAGCTCCAGGAAACCGGCGAGAATCGCGCTGAAAAAATCCAGGTAAAACAATTTCTTGTACGGCTTGTAGTACGCGATGAAGCGCGACAGCATGACATTCTTTCCTCCTTCGCGATGCGGTGCGGCGGCGGCGGGAGCGGCCGCAGCCGCGGGTGCCGCCGCACCGGGAGCGCCGCCGCCGAGGGCGCGGCGATACGGGCGGAAGTTTTGCCGCAGCCTCGCCTTAAGTGAGAATCAATCTCAATTGTATCGGGTTCGACGCGCCCTGTCCATGCCTTTATAGGCCGAAAGACCGCCGTCGCGGCCCTGAACGCCAAGCGAACGCGCCGCCTGCGCGACCGGCGCGCGACTTCGGCCGAACCATCATGAACCGGACGGCTGCCGTCATACACTACGAGAAGGCGGTTCGCGCCGCCGTGCCGGGGCTTACGGAGCTTCATGCCCGCGTCCTTCGGCCCGGGAGGCGGACCGATGCCGGCCATCCCGGCACCATTACGCGCGATTCGCGCCGAAACGAGGGGATTCGCATGCAACAACGGCTGCAGGCCGACATCGACGCGCTCGTCGCCCGCTTGCTGCGGGGCCAGGCGGCGGACGGCAGCTGGCGGCTCGGCTTCATCGAGCAGGGCACGTCGCTCGACGCCGCGACCGTGCTCCAGCTGCAGAACGCGGGCATCGCCCGGCCGAAGCTCGTGAAGGCGCTGGCGGAGCGGATGATCGCCAAGCAGTCGGACGGCGGCGCCTGGCGCGTCTATCCCGACGAGAAGACCGGCAACGCGTCCGCGACGGCGGAATGCTATTACGCGCTCCAGTATGCCGGCATCTCGCCGGATGAGCCGTTCATGCGCAAGGCGCGCAAGGCGTTCGCCGACATCGGCGGCCTGGGCCGGATCGAGAGCCTGCTGACCAAATTCCAGCTCGCGCTCATCGGCCGCTACCCGTGGCCGCGCTGGTTTCCCGTCCCGATCGGGATCCTGCTGCTGCCCGCCTCGTCCCCGCTTCATTTCTTTCAATTCTCGGGTTATGCCCGCGTCCATATGGCGCCGATGCTGATCCTCGCCGACCGGAAGCCGGTCGACAAGCAGCCGCATATCCGGCCGCTGACCCCGGATACGCGGAGCGACGCCGAGCTCAAGCGGCTGCAGCGCGGCTGGCACGCGCATTTCGGCGCGGCCGTCCGCGGCTTGTCCGAAGACCGGCGCAAAGGGCCGTGGAGCCCGGCCGCCAAGATCCGCGAGCTGGCGACGGACCGCGCCGAGCGCTTCATCCTCGAGCGGATCGAGGCGGACGGCACGCTGTACGGCTACTCCAGCGCGACGCTGCTGATGCTGCACGCCCTGCGCACGCTCGGCTACTCCACCTCGCATCCCGTCGTCGAGAAGGCCGTGCGGGGGCTCGAATCGTTGACGGCGCCGGACATCGCCAGCGCCTCCAGGACGTCGATGCAGATTACGACGTCGGCGGTCTGGGATACCGCCCTGATCAGCCACGCGCTGCAGGACGCGGGCGTCCCGGCGGGTCATCCGGCGGTAGAGAAGGCCGGCGAATACCTGCTGGCCCGCCAGCACGTGAAGCTCGGCGACTGGAAGCGCGGCGTGAAGCGGCCCGCGGCCGGCGGCTGGGGCTTCTCGGACGTCAACGCGATCAATCCCGACATGGACGACACGACCGCCGCGCTCCGCGCCGTACGCGGCCTTCCCGGCCATCGCGGAAGAGCGGCCGCGGACCGCGGCTTGCTGTGGCTGCTCGCGATGCAGAACGCCGACGGCGGCTGGGCCGCGTTCGAACGCAACGTCGACCATCCGCTCATCCGCTGGGTGCCGCTCGACGGCGCCGAGGACGCGGCCACGGATCCGTCCACCCCGGATCTGACCGGCCGGACGCTGGAATACCTGGGACGGTGCGCCGGCTTGACGACCGCGCACGCCTACGTCCGCCGCGGGGCGGATTGGCTGTACCGCCGCCAGGAGAAGGACGGCTCCTGGTACGGCCGCTGGGGCGTCTGCTACATCTACGGCACGTGGGCGGCCTTGACCGGACTGACCGCCGTCGGCGAGCCGAACGATCATCCGCGCATTCGCAAAGCGGCGGAGTGGCTGCTCGGCATCCAGCACGCCGACGGCGGCTTCGGCGAATCGTGCGCCAGCGACAGCGCCAGGCGCTATACGCCGCTGACGCACGGTACGCTGTCGCAGACCGCTTGGGCGCTCGACGCGCTCATCGCCGCGCACGCGAAGCCGAATCCCGCGATGGAACGGGCTTGCGACTATCTGCTGCGCCATCTGCAGGCGGGGAGCGGTCCCGAGACCGAGTACCCGACGGGCGGCGGGCTGCCGGGCTGCCTGTACGCCCGCTACGACAGCTATTCGCTCGTCTGGCCGCTGCTCGCGCTGGCGCATTACCGCGACAAATACGGCGGCGCGCCGGCGCTTGAATAAGTCCATCCGCGGCAGGGGCGGCCAATAAACAAAAGGAGACCCCGGGCAGGAGCGCGCGCTCCCGGGAATCTCCCTTCACTGACCGCGGGACGCGCGGACGCGGACGAACCCGCTTCCTCTGCCACGGCCGGCGAGGCGCCGAAACGCCCGCCGAGCCGGACGCGCCGGCCCCGCCCCGCCAATCGCCGGTCTTACCGCTGCATCCGCCAGTACATATCGTTCAGGCGCAGCTCGTTCCGGAACGCGTACCCGTCCGTCTTGTTGTCGATGACGACGCACTCGACGCCCGCCATTTCCGCCCAGTCGGTCAGCTGCTCCACGGTCACCTCGTACGAGAAGACGGTATGGTGCGCGCCTCCGGCGCGGATCCACGCTTCGGCCGATTCGTTCAGCGACGGCTGCGGCTTCCACAGGACGCGCGCGACCGGCAGCTTCGGCATGTCGTGCGGAACGTCGACCGCATCGACGACGTTCACGATCAGGCGGAACCGGCTGCCCAGGTCGATGAGGCACGCGTTGACCGCTTGTCCGCTGCGGCCGTTGAAAATCATGCGCGCGGGATCGGCTTTGCCGCCGATGCCGAGCGGGTGCACCTCGAGGCGCGGGCGGTCCGCCGCGATGGTCGGGCAAATCTCCAGCATGTGCGCGCCGAGGATCATCTCCCGGCCCGGCTCGAAATGGTACGTGTAATCTTCCATGAACGACGTGCCCCGGTTGCCGGCGATCAGCTTCATGACCCGGGTCAGCGCGGCCGTCTTCCAGTCGCCCTCTCCCCCGAAGCCGTACCCTGCTTCCATCAGCCGCTGCACGGCGAGTCCGGGCAGCTGCTCCATGCCGTGCAAATCCTCGAACGTCGTCGTGAACGCCGTGAAGCCGCCTTCCTCCAGGAAGGCCTTCAGGCCGAGCTCCGTCCGGCCCTGCTCCCGGATGGCCGCCCAAGCGGCCGCATCGCCCCGTACTTCCGGCGCGATCGCGTATCGCGACGCGTACTCGTCCATCAGCGCGTCCACCTGCGCCTCCGTGACCTTCGCCATGGAAGCCACCAGATCGCCGATGCCGAAGCCGTTCACCGCCCAGCCGAATTTCACCTGCGCTTCGACCTTGTCGCCTTCCGTTACCGCCACTTGGCGCATGTTGTCGCCGAACCGCGCGACCTTCAGCGAACGGCTCTCCGTGAACGCCGCCGCCGTGCGCATCCAGCCGGCGACGCGGCCGCGCACGGCCGGATCTTCCCAATAGCCGACGACGACTTTGCGGGCGATGCCCATCCGGGCGCCGATGAAGCCGTATTCGCGGTCGCCGTGCGCGGATTGGTTGAGGTTCATGAAGTCCATGTCGATGGAATCCCAAGGAATGTCGCGGTTGAACTGCGTGTGCAGGTGCAGCAGCGGCTTGCGCAGCTCCGCCAGGCCGGCGATCCACATTTTGGCGGGCGAGAACGTGTGCATCCACGTGATAATGCCCGCGCAGCGGGCGTCCGCGTTCGCCGCGGCGCACAGCGCGTAAATGTCCTCCGGCGTCGTCACGACGGGCTTGAACGCGACCTCGTAGGGCACGGCTTCGTCGCGGTCCAGTCCTTCGGCGATGGCGTGGGAATGCGCCGCGACCTCGAGCAGCGTTTCCGGGCCGTACAGATGCTGGCTCCCGGTGACGAACCAGAATTGATAGGGCGTTGCGGTAAGCATGAACAACTCCTCCTTCACGGAATCGATGAGTGCTGTCAACTTGTACGAACAGGAGAGTAAACCGTCATGATTCGACGCTAGACGCGCGCGCTTGTACGGACGGAACATCCCGAATTACGGCCCAATCACCGCGGTTAACTTGTACGTACAACCTCTAACTTCCCTCATTGTACGATGAGAGGGCTTTCATTTCAACCGTCAATTCGCGGCGATCTCGGCTCACCGTTGGTTAGAAATCGTTAATCTGCCTTTCGGATTCTACAAATTCCTTGACATTGATACATTTTGTATCATAAATTAGTAGAGGAAAAGCCGCCCGGCCCTTCTGTACGAGTCCGAGCTGGCCAGATTGACGTAAGGAGACTCAAACCATGACGATGGGAGATCGATTGAGAGAACTGAGACTGCGCATGAACATCTCGCAAGAGGAAGTCGCCAAGCAGATCGGCATCACCCGGTCCGCGTACAGCCATTACGAAATCAACAACCGCCAGCCCGTGTACGAAACGCTGAAAAAGCTGGCGGCGCTCTTCAACGTCTCGTTGGATTACATTATCGGCGGCGAGCCCGTCAAGCCGGAAACGCCCGTGACGCCGGAAGCGATCGAGATCATCCGCATTTTGAACGGGATGGATCAGGAACGGCGCAAGCAGTCCATCGACCGGATGATGGCCGTCCTGAAACAAGCCGATTGAGGTTATTTGACGGTGCACGGCAGCATGAACCAGATCATGGTGCCTTTATCCTTAGCGCTGACCGCGCCGATCGTGCCGCCGTGGGCTTCGACGATTTCCTTCGCGATCGCGAGCCCGAGACCGCTGCCGCCGTCTGCGGAGTTGCGGGACGCCTCGATTTTGTAGAACCGGTCGAAGATGAACGGCAGATGCTCTTCGTCGATGCCGCCGCCCGTGTCGCTCACGGTGACGATCACCCGGTTCGTGGACGCTTCGAAATAAAACGAAAGCGTTATCTCTCCGCCTCTCGGCGTATGCTTGATCGCATTGTAAATGATGTTCGCCATCACTTGATCCATGCGGGACAGATCCAAGCTCAGCCGGATGCGGTTCTGCTGCTCGATCTCGCGAGCCTGTCCTTCCGCGGGCACGTTTTCGCTGAGGTAGTCGCAGCTGAACCGCAGCCCGCTGCTGATGATGTCGATCTCGTACAGGTCGTGCACCTGCCGGATCCACTGCCCGAGCGCCACCTCCCCGAAATCAAACCGCGTTTGCCCCGCCTCCAGCTTCGTCAGCTCGAACAGATCGCGAATGAGCCGATTGAGCCCGCCGAGCTTTCCCAGCATCATGCGGATGTACCGCTGCTGCTGCTCCTCCGTTTTGACGACGCCGTCCTGAAAGGCCTCCAAGTACCCCTGCAGCAGCGTGATCGGCGTTCGCAAATCATGCGAAATGTTCGTCATCAGCTGCCTCCGCGACGTTTCCGACCGCTCCAGATCCCGATTCGTCTGCGCGAGCGACGCGTTCACCTCGCTCAGCGCCACCGTCCGTTCCTCGATCCGCTCCTCCAGATGCACGTTCAGCTCCCGCAGCTCGTGGGAGACGTGCTCGATCTGGTACAACGCGTTCGAAAACCGTTTGGAAATGATGAACGACTGCATCAGCATGAAGAAGAAGAGACCGAGCGGGACAAGCTGCGCGTACACGAGCCATTCGTTGTAAAACAGCATGTCGTTGAGCACGGTGACGACGAAGACCGCCACGCCCGCGAGCACGAACGCCGAGCCGACCCGCCTGCGCAGCTTGGCGGTGACCAGCACGCACAGCGTATAGACGCTGACCGCGATGACGTAGAGCTGGAACGCCCACAGCAGCCGCGAATAGACGACCGCCGGACAGACGAGCACGAACGCGCAGAGCGCGACGCCGGCGCCGATGACGTACCGGATGACCTTCTTCGACGCGTCCAGCGGAAACAGGCGGTAGACGTACAGGTAGCCGGAGACGGCGCTCAGCGCGAACGAGATGTATTCGATCTTGAGTCCGCCCTCCCAGGGGATCGGGAACATTTGCAGCAAATAATTCTCCCCGGTCACGCTCGCCCGCGCCGCGACGAACAGGCAGAGCAGGCCGAAGTGGATGGTGAAGCGCTCCTGCCGGCGGAACGCGTAGAGGCCGATATGGTAGACGCCGATGATGACGAGACTGCCGAGAATGAGCATCTCCTTCGCCGTCGTCTTCATCTGCGCGCGCACGATCGTATCGCTGTCGCCGAGCATCACGGGCACCCAGATGCCGCCTTTGCGATGCTGGAAATTGGATACTTGGACGACGAGCTCGACGCGCTCGGCGCCGGGCGCGAACGAGACGATCCGCGGATACTGCTGCGGCACCGACGTCTCGCGGCTCGTCCCGACCCGTCCCTGCTCCGCCGCCGCCTTGCCGTTGATCCACAGCTTGTAGCTGCTGAAAATATTCGGCACCCGCAGCGCCAGCACGCGCTCGCCGGGCTTCAGGAGCACCGTCAGCTTGTACGTCGCGTAGCCTTGGCCGTCCTGCAAGCCGAACTTGCCCTTGTAGCTGTTCCACGATCGGGGCACGTTCACGTAAAGCGCGTCCTGCGCAAGCCCCGGGTCGCCCGGCGCCAGCAGCCGGTCGCCGTAGAACGCCCAGCGTCCCGAGAGCGCGACCTGCCCGTCCTCCGCGAAGGACCAGTCCCGCAGGTCGATGACGCCGTCCTTGGCCGTCGGCGCGCCGCCGCCGGCGCTTGCCTTGCAGCCGCTCAGGAAGGCGGCGGTCAATAAGAGGATCGAAAATAGTGCGGCGAAGCGGCGAATGGCGGAACCCTCCTGAAAACGCAGATTGCCCACCCCTCCCTCCATTCGCTATAATAGTGCGAGGAAGAGGGGGAACTGGAAGATGTCTGGGAGCAGAATATTGGTCGTTGACGACGAGGCGGATATTACCGAGCTGATTAGCTTATATATGGAACGCGAAGGCTATCTCGTGCGCGCGACGGACAACGGCGAAGACGCCGTGGCGCTCGCGGCCTCGTTCCGGCCGGATTTGATCATTTTGGACATTCAGCTGAAGCATATGGACGGCTTCGACGTCTGCAAGCAGGTCCGTTCCGTGTCGGACGTCCCGATCCTGTTCGTCAGCTGCAAAAACGACGATACTGACATTATACATGGTCTGACCGTAGGCGGCGACGATTATATGACGAAGCCGTTCAGCCCGAGCCAGCTGGTCGCGCGCGTCAAGGCGCATCTGCGCCGGCAGACGGTGAACGACCGGCGGCGCGCGGCGGACGAGGTGCTCCGCTTCGACCGGCTCGTCATCGATCTGCCCGGGCGGACCGTCCACGTCGGCGGCAAGGAAGTGTTCCTGTCCACGAAGGAATTCGAGCTGCTGGTTCGCCTCGCGAAGTCCCCGAACCGCGCTTTCGCCCTGGACGACCTGTATACGATCGTCTGGGGACACGACAGCATGGGCGACACGCGGACGCTCATGGTGCACGTCAGCAACCTCCGCAAAAAAATCGAGCCCGACCCCGCCAACCCGACGTATATCGTGACGGTGCGCGGCGTCGGCTATAAATTCAGCATCAAGGAAGGAAGCCCGCATGTATAAAGCCGATTTATGGAAAGATTACGAACTGCTCGACACCGGCAACGGCGAAAAACTGGAACGCTGGGGGTCCTACGTCCTCCGCCGGCCGGACCCGCAGGTCATCTGGCCGATCGCGAACGAGACGGGCCGCTGGAAGACGGCCGACGGCCACTATCACCGCAGCTCCTCCGGAGGCGGCGAATGGGAGTTCCGCACGAAGATGCCGGACCGCTGGGCGATCTCGTACGGCGAGCTGCGGTTCCACATCCGCCCGACCAGCTTCAAGCATACCGGCCTGTTCCCGGAACAGGCCGTCAACTGGACGTGGATGATGGACAAAATCCGCTCCGCCGGCCGGCCGATCCGGGTCCTGAACCTGTTCGCCTACACGGGCGGCGCGACGGTCGCCGCGGCGGCCGCAGGCGCGGAAGTATGCCACGTCGACGCCGCCAAGGGCATGGTGCAGTGGGCGAAGGAAAACGCCGAGCTGTCCGGCCTCGCCGCCGCGCCGATCCGCTACATCACGGACGACGTGTTCAAATTCGTCCAGCGCGAGGAGCGCCGCGGCAAGAAGTACGACGCCATCATCATGGACCCGCCGTCCTACGGGCGCGGGCCGAACGGCGAGATGTGGAAGCTGGAGCAGAACCTGTATCCGTTCCTGGAGTTCTGCACGACGATCCTGTCCGAGAATCCGCTGTTCGTGCTCGTCAATTCCTACACGACGGGGCTCTCCCCGACCGTGCTGCACAACATGCTGCACCTGACGGTCGGCCAAAAATTCGACGGAACGATCCACAGCGGCGAGATCGGCATTCCGATCACGGCGACGGGATTGACGCTGCCCTGCGGCATTCTGGGACGCTGGGAGGGCCGCTAGCATGAGCGGCAACGGCGGGACGACGCCCGCCCCCCTGCTGCCCGTGCTGTACGAGGACAACCACCTGCTCGCCGTCGTCAAGCCGCCCGGCATCCTGTCGCAAGCCGACGAGACCGGCGAGGCCGACATGGTCACCTTGCTGAAGCAGGATTTGAAGAACCGATACGACAAGCCCGGCAACGTATATGTCGGGCTTGTCCACCGTCTGGACCGGCCCGTCGGCGGGGCCATGCTGTTCGCCAAGACGTCCAAGGCGGCCTCCAGGCTATCGGAGGCCGTTCGCAGCCGCAGTTTTGACAAGTTATACCTCGCCGTCGCGCACGGCGCTCCCGCGGCCCTTTCCGGCCGCCTGAAGCATTACCTGCGCAAGGACGCCGCGCGAAACGTCGTGACCGTTCACGACAAGCCGGCCGGGGACGCCAAGGAGGCGGTGCTCGATTACGCCGTCGCCGCCCGGAAAGGCCCGTATTCGCTAATCGCGGTCAAGCTGCTGACGGGCCGCTCGCATCAGATCCGGGCGCAGCTGTCCGCCATCGGCTGCCCGCTCGTCTTCGACCGCAAGTACGGCGCGCCTCCCGTGCACGGCGAGCAGGACATCGCGCTCTGGTCGACGTCCGTCGGCGTGGCCCATCCCGTCACCAAGGAATGGCTGACGATCGTGGCGCAGCCGCCGGCGGCCGAGCCGTGGACCCGCTTCGCGGAGGAGGATTACGCCAAAGCGCTCGTCCTGCTCGGACCCGAGGGAGGCGGCGGCCGATGAACCGCGGCGCCGCGACGCGCTTCAGCTGGCTCGTCCTCGCCTTGCTCGCGCTCCTGCTCGCCGGCGGCTGCGCGACGCCGCCGAAGCTCGAGCCCGCGAAGCCCGATCCGGCCGCGGACGCGTCGAAGCCGCCGGCCGGCGAGCCGGTCCCGGACGGCTCGGGCGGCGGAGCCGATCCGAACCCGGGCGAGCCGAATGCCGGCCAGCCGGGGAACGGGCAGCCCGGCGGCGACGGCGCGGCCGGCAACGGCTCCGCGGACGCCGGCCAAGACGTCGGCGATGGCGCCGGGCAGCCTGCCGGAGAAGCGCCTCCGCCCGCCGACAACGGGATCCACGACGCGACCTGGATCGCCGTCGGCGACGTGATGATGCATATGCCGCAGCTTCCCGGCGCCTACGACGCGAAGACGGAACGGTATGATTTCAAGCCGTTCTTCGCCCCGGTGAAGCCGATCCTGGAGCAGGGCGACTGGACGCTCGCGAATTTGGAGACGCCGGTCGCGGGCAAGCCGCTCGGCCTGTCCGGCTATCCCCGCTTCAACGCGCCGCCCGAGCTGGCCGACGCCCTCCGGTACGCCGGCTTCACGGCGGTGACGAACGCCAACAACCACGCGATGGACCGCGGCGTTCAAGGCATCGCGATGACGCTTGCGAAGCTGCAGAAGCTCGGCTTCGCCACGAAAGGAACCGCCCGCTCCCAAGCCGAAGCCGACAAGCTGACGATCGTGAAGGCGAACGGCATCGCGATGGGCCTGCTCGCGTACACGTACGGCACGAACGGCATTCCGCTGCCGGCGGATCAGCCGTACGCCGTCTCGCTCATCGACGAGCAGGCGATGATCCGCGACATCGGCCGGCTGAAAGCGGCCGGCGCGGACTTCGTCGCCGTCGCCCTGCACTTCGGCATCGAATACCAGACGACGCCGAACGACGCGCAGAAGAAGCTCGCGCGCGACCTCGTCGCCGCCGGGGCCGACATCATCGCCGGCTCCCATCCGCATGTCGTGCAGCCCTACGAATTCGCCGAAGTGACGCAGCCCGGCGGCTCCGTCCGCAAGGGCCTCATCATTTATTCCATGGGCAACTTCATCTCCAATCAGCGCGGCGGCACCAAGGACTACGGCGTAATCTACAAGGTCCGGATTCATAAGGAACATGGCGTCACGACGATCGGCGACGTGAAGGCGATTCCGACCTGGGTGCACCGTACGTCGGTCAAGGGCGTCGGCCATTACGAGGTCGTGCCCCTAACGGACGTCCTGGCCGCCAAATCGCTGAAGGACTTGAGCGCCGCCGATTATGCCGCCCTCAAGAGCACGTACGCGCAGGTAACGAAGCGCATCGACGCCATGCGCAGCGTGCCGGTCGAGCTGCAGGCAAGCCCCTGAGCCAACATAAACCGCCCCTTCCGTTCGGTTGAACGAAAAGGGGCGGTTTGTCGTTACGGCAGGTTAGGTTACGCGTTCGCGACTTTGCCGAGCAAATACACGAGCAGCTGCTGATTATGAAGCGATATCCGGTCGAGCGCCTCGCTGATGTAGGCATCCCGGATCCCGACGCCGCGCGCGGCTTCCTCTTTCCCTTTCTCGGTCAAGGTAACCCAAACGATCCGCCGGTCGCTCTCGTCGCGGTTGCGCACGACGAGGCCGCCGCGCTCCATTCGGTCGAGCAGCGTCGTGATCGCCGCCGGGGTCGTCTCCAAGTAGCCGAGCAAGTCCGACGGCTTCATCGGCTGGTGCTGCAGCATGAGCTCCAGCACGACCAGCTGTCCCTCCGTCAGGTTCGGCGCCAGCTCATCCTCCAGATGCGTCTTCCATTCCTTCGTCATCTTCATCCACAGTCGGGCGAATTCCGTAGAAACGATGACCATCACCTGCTTTCTGTCCGAATTAGGCTTATACCTCATTATACCATGCGCCGATGTCGAATTTAAGGTTAACGCGGTTAATATTTTGTCCCCTTAATCGCGATAAAAGAGAACCATTTGACACCGTTAGACATAGATTGAAGATATAGGCTGTTGTACCGGCTCGAATTTCGATCAGGAGCGTGAACGGATATGGAGGAACGCAAGCTGGAATTGCTGCGCAAACTCAGCCGGCTCGGCATACAAAAAGACCCGCAATGGCTTGACCGGCTCGACGAGCCGGCTCCATTGTGGGTCGTGCTGGAAATGATGGTGGCGATGCTCGAACAGCGGGAATCCCCGCATCAGCCGTTCGATTGATCCGGCTGCTGCTGCAGATCCGCGCGGACGAACGCCGTGACGAGGCCGTCTTTCTTATCGACCGGCACGAGCGCGCGGCCGGTCGATCTGCGGTCCTCGATCGGCGCCTTCTCGGTCGAGACCGCCATGGCGGCGCCCGAAGCCGTCAGCAGGACAAGCTCTTTCGCTTCCTTGCAGTGCAGGCCGCCGACGAGCCGTTCGCCGTTCGGGCGGACGCGCTTGCCTTCCTTGAATTCGAACGTCGCCACGCCTTTGCCGCCCCGGCCTTGCACCGGGTAGTCCAGCAGCAGCGAGCGCTTCCCGAAGCCGAGATCCGTCAGGACGAGCACTTCGCCCTCATCTCCGCCGACGAGCTCCGCGGCGACGACTTCGTCGTCCTCGCGCAGCGCGATGCCGCGAACGCCGGCCGCGACGCGGCCCATCGTGTTCACTTCGGTTTCCGCGAAGCGGATGCTCATGCCGCCCTTCGTGATGAGCAGCACTTCTTTGCCGTTATCGCTCGGCAAGACGCGCAGCACGTCGTCGCCTTCGGCGACTTTGACGGCGGCGATCGCGGTCGAACGCGACGATTTGTAATCCTTTAGCTCGGACCGCTTCACCTGCCCGCGCTTCGTTACGAAGACGAGCGAGCGTCCCGGCGCGTCGAAGTCCTTCACCGGCATGATGCTGACGATGCTGTCGTCCTTCGGCATCGGCACGACGTTCACGACGGCGGTGCCGGTATCCTTCCATTTGAACTCCGGAATGAGATGAACCGGCAGCTGGTAGTACTGCCCCTTGCGGGTGAAGAGCAGCAGCTGGTCGATCGTGTTCACGTCGAGCAGCGTGCGAATGACGTCGCCTTCTTTCACGCCGGCGCTCGCCAGCTCCCCGCCCGAACGGGTGAACGACAGCTTCGACGTCCGCTTGATATAGCCGTCCTGGCTGAGCGTCACGAACACGTCCTCCGCCGCGACGATGACCTCCAGGTTGACCTTGAGCTCCTCCACTTCGCCCCGAATGTCGGAGCGGCGGTCGATGCCGTACTTCTCGCGGATTTCCGTCAGCTCGTCCTTGATGACGCCGAGCAGCTTCTTCTCGCTGTCCAGAATCGAACGCAGGTACGCGATCCGCTTCTGGATGTCCTTCAGCTCTTTCTCGATCGACGTGATCTCGAGGTTGGTCAGACGGTACAATTGCAGCGTCAGAATCGCGTCCGCCTGGCGCTCCGAGAACGCGAACTTGGCGACCAGGTTGTTCTGCGCGTCCTGGCGGTTCTTCGACGCCTTGATCGTGGCGATGACCTCGTCCAGCAGGTTGAGCGCCTTGGCCAATCCTTCCAGCACGTGCGCGCGGTCCTCCGCCTTCTCGAGCTCGTAGCGCGAACGGAACGTGACGACTTCCTTTTGGTGGTCGATGTACGCGCTCAGCATCGCCTTGAGGCCCAGCTGCTGCGGCGTCTTGTTGACGATCGCGACCATGTTGAAGTTGTACGCGACCTGCAGGTCGGTCTTCTTCAGCAGGTACGCCAGAATCCCCTGCGCGTCGGCTTCCTTCTTCAGCTCCACGACGATGCGAAGGCCGCCCCGACCGCTCTCGTCGCGCACCTCCGCGATGCCTTCCACCCGCTTCTCGATCCGGATGTTCTCCATCGCGGTGACGAGCCGGGATTTGACGACCTGGAACGGAATCTCGGTAATGACGATCTGCTGGCGTCCGCCTTTGAGCTCTTCGATCTCCGTCTTGGACCGGTGGTAGATGCGGCCCTTGCCGGTCTGGTACGCGTCGCGGATCCCGTCCTCGCCCATGATCAAGCCGCCGGTCGGGAAATCCGGTCCCTTCACGATCGTCATGAGCTGCGCCAGTTCGATGTCCGGACGGTCCATCATGGCCATGCACGCGTTAATGACTTCCCGCAGGTTATGCGGCGGGATTTCCGTCGCGAAGCCGGACGAAATGCCGCTGACGCCGTTGACCAGCAGATTCGGGTAACGGGACGGCAGCACGACCGGTTCCTTCGTCGTGTTGTCGAAATTATCCTTGAACAGCACCGTCCGCTTCTCGATGTCGCGCAGCAGCTCCATCGCGATCGGCGACAGGCGCGCCTCCGTATACCGCATCGCCGCGGCCGGGTCGTCGTCGATCGAGCCCCAGTTGCCGTGGCCGTCGATGAGCGGATGGGCCATCTTCCACGGCTGCGCCATGCGCACCATGCCCTCGTAGATCGACGAGTCGCCGTGCGGGTGGTAGTTGCCCATGACGTCGCCGACCGTTTTGGCCGACTTGCGGTAGCCCTTGTCCGGCGCGTTGCCCGCGTCGTACATGGCGTACAGGATCCGCCGCTGAACCGGCTTCAGCCCATCGCGGACGTCGGGAATCGCGCGGTCCTGAATGATGTATTTGGAATAGCGTCCGAAGCGGTCGCCGACGACCTCTTCCAGAAACGCCGGTAAAAACTGTTCGAGCGTACTCATGCCGAACCTCTCCTCGTTGGTTATTCCTCAAACTCCGTAAAGTCGACGTTCTCCACGATCCAGCGCTTGCGCGGATCGACCTTGTCGCCCATCAGCGTGGAGACGCGGCGTTCCGCCTTCGCGGCGTCCTCGATCTGCACTTGCAGCAAGGTCCGGGATTCCTGGTTCATCGTCGTCTCCCACAGCTGCTCCGGATTCATTTCGCCGAGTCCTTTGTACCGCTGCAGCTCGAAGTTTTTGCCGAATTCCTTCAAGTAGTTCTGCAATTGCTCGTCCGACCAGGCGTAGCGGACCGTCTCCAGCTTGCCGGATTTGCGGGTGATCTTGTAGAGCGGCGGCTGGGCGATGAAGACGCGCCCGGAGTCGATCAACGGCTTCATGTAGCGGTAGAAAAACGTCAGCAGCAGCACTTGAATGTGCGCGCCGTCCGTATCGGCGTCGGTCATAATGATGATTTTGCTATAATTACACGATTCCGCGTCGAACTCGGGTCCGATGCCGGCGCCGATCGCCGCGATGACCGCCTTGTATTCGTCGTTTTTGAGAATGTCGAGCAGCTTCGCCTTCTCCGGGTTCATCGGCTTGCCTTTGAGCGGGAGAATGGCCTGGTATTTGGAGTCGCGGCCTTGCTTGGCGGAACCGCCGGCGGAGTCGCCTTCCACGATGAACAGCTCGGTCCGGGACACGTCCTTCGACTGCGCCGGCGAGAGCTTGCCGTTCAGGTTGGAGCTTTCGCTCTTCTTCTTGCCGCTGCGGATTTCGTCGCGCGCCTTGCGCGCCGCTTCGCGGGCTCTGGCCGCCTGCACCGCTTTCTTCAGCAGCAGCTGGGCGACCTGCGGGTTTTCTTCGAGGAACACCTGCATCTTCTCGGACACGATCGCGTCGACGGCGCCGCGGGCCGACGAGCTGCCGAGCTGGTCCTTCGTCTGGCCGACGAATTCCACGTCCGCCATTTTGATGTTGATGACGGCCATCATGCCTTCGCGCAAGTCGTTGCCGTCGAGATTCTTGTCCTTCTCCTTCAGCAGGCCGTTCTTGCGGGCATAATCGTTCATGACGCGCGTATACGCCGTTTTGAAGCCGGTCTCGTGCGTGCCGCCGCCCCGCGTCGGGATGGCGTTGACGAAGGAGGCCATCGTCTCCGTGTAGCCGTCGTTGTACTGCAGCGCCACCTCGACCTCGATGTCGTCCTTCTCGCCGGCGAAATGGATGACGTCGTGCAGCACCGTCTTGTCCTCGTTCAAAAACTGCACGAATTGGCTCGCGCCGCCCTCGTAATAAAACTGTTCTTCCTTGCCGCTGCGGTTGTCCTTCACGTTCACCTTCAGGCCGGAATTGAGGAACGCGATCTCCTGCAGCCGCTCCGACAGCGTTTCGTAGTTGATCGACGTGTTGCCGTGGAAGACCCGGCCGTCGGGCTTGAACGTGATTTTCGTGCCGGTCCGGTTCGTGTTGCCGATGATTTCGAGGCCGGTCACCGGTTCGCCGACATGCTCCTTGCCGTTCTTGTCGACCCAATATTCGAAGCGCTGCTTATGTATTTTGCCGTCCCGGAAGATTTCGACCTCCAGCCATTCCGACAGCGCGTTCGTGACGGACGCGCCGACGCCGTGCAGGCCGCCGGATTTCTTGTATCCCCCGCCGCCGAATTTGCCGCCCGCGTGCAGCATCGTGAAGACGACCTGCGGCGTCGGAATGCCGGTCTTGTGCATGCCGGTCGGGATGCCCCGGCCGTTGTCGCGCACCGTGACCGAGCCGTCGCTGTTGATCGTGACGTCGATCGCGCTGCAAAATTTCGCCAAATGCTCGTCCACCGCGTTGTCGACGATCTCCCAGACGAGGTGGTGCAAACCCGAGGCGCTCGTGCTCCCGATATACATCCCAGGGCGTTTGCGAACGGCGGTCAACCCTTCCAGCACCTGAATGTCGTCCGCGTCGTAGTTGCCGGCTGCCGTATTGTTCCCGCCCGCAAACAGATCCAGCTGATCAGTCATAGAGAGCCTCCTAAAAGTTAATTGCGATGCTGCTTTGCGTTGCTACTTTGCGAGCAATTAACTCGCTTCGGAAGCTTAGGCTTCGTTTTTTACTCAACACTGCATGGAACGCTTCTTTGGGAGTAAAAAACTCGCTTCGGAAGCATAAACCTAAGTTTTTTGCGGTTACTTCGATGATCAAACCTCATTGCGAGCAAAAAACCCGCTTCGGAAGCATCTGCTTCGTTACTTGCGATGGTGCTTGGAGAATTGCGATATAACTTCATCGGGGAATCCGCATAATCCTGCTCCGTTCCCGCGATTCGCTTCGAAATCTTGCGTCATCCGATCGCCGCTCGCTTCAAGCTATTCTAATTCAAGATGTCCTGTTTCGTAAAGACGGAGAACGAAACGGCCAAGGAAGCGATCCCCCAGCAGGCCAAAATGACAAGCGAGAAGCCGAGCGTCATGCCCGTGATCGGCGGCGGCGAGCCCGCCAGGTAATCCGTCAGCTGCAGATTGACGGAGAAGATGAATTTCGCGCTGTGCCACGAGGAAGCCATATTCGATAAGATCGTCCCGGAGATGACGGCCGCCATCATCGTCACGATGCTCGCGGCCGTGCTCCGCACGAGCACGGACACCATCAGCGCGAGCAAGGCCACCGACATGGCCGACACCCAAATCAGCCCGGCCTCCATCAGCAAATAGAGCCATTGCGGAATCGCGTGCACGAAGCCGCTTTCGACCGAGGAACCGTTAATGACAAAACCCGTAAACACAGGCATGCCCCATCCAGCGTAGCCGAATACCGCGCCTGATATAAGATAACAGAGAACGGCGCTGACCACAACGGTCAATGACACGTAGAGGCTGAGCGCCACGAGTTTGCTGAACAGAATCTTCCATCGGCGCACGGGCCGCGTCAGCAGCATCTTGATCGTGCCCGACGTGCGTTCGCCCGACACGAGGTCGGAAGCGAGCGCAAGCACGAGCAGCGGGAAGAACAGCGTGACCGCGTTCGACAGGAAGCTGCGGGTGAACGTGACGCCGTCCGGAGAATTCGGGTTGACGTCGTGATCCAGGTAATATTGCAGCTGCTGCACGGCGATCCGCCGCGAACGTTTCCATTCGTCCGGGATCCGGTCGCTCGAGAGCATGTTCTGGTATTCGCTGATTTGCTGCACGAGCTGGTTGCGCCAATCCTTGAAGTTCTTCTTGTTCGTCTCGGCGATGCGAAGCTGCGCGTACGTGAAGATCGGAATGAGGATCAGCAGCACGAGCACGATGACGAAAAACCGTTTCTTCTTCCAGATCTTGAGCGTCTCGTTTTGTATGAGCGGGAGCAATCTATCCAATGCTTTCACCTTCCGTCATCCGTAAAAATAACTGCTCCAGCGTCGGCGCGATGCTCTGCACCGACACGATGCCGATGCCGGCGCGCACCGCCTTCTCGACCAAGGACGAGATCCGCTCCGGGTTCATCGCCGTGACGAGCGCTTCCTTCATCCCCGCAAGCAAGCTCTCGTCGATCCGTTGCTCGTGCTCCGGCACGAGCTCGACGCCGCGCTCGCCCGCAAGCAGCCGCCGCCCCGCTTCCGGCTGTTCGAACTGCCACACCACGTAATTGTCCGCGCCGTGGATCAGCTCGTCCACCGTGCCGACGGCCAGCACCTCGCCGCGGCTGATAATGGCGACGCGGTCGCACATCAGCTGGATCTCGCTCAGCAGATGGCTCGAGATGAACAGGCTCATGCCCTGATCCGCCAGCATGCGGACGAATTCCCGCAGCTCCTTGATGCCTTTCGGATCGAGCCCGTTCGTCGGCTCGTCCAGGATGAGCAGCTTCGGCCGGCCGAGCAGCGCCTGCGCGATGCCGAGCCGCTGGCGCATGCCGAGCGAATAGGTTTTCACTTTATCGTGGATGCGCGCGTCGAGGCCGACGATGGCGGCGACCTCGCGAATGCGGGCGTCGTCGATGCCGCGCTGCATGCGCGCGAAATGCTCGAGATTTTCCCAGCCCGTCAGGTAGGAATAGGCTTCGGGATTTTCGACGATGCAGCCGACGTGCCGGAGCGCGGCCTCCGGATGGCGGCCGATGTCGTCGCCGCAGATCAGGATCTCGCCCGAAGACGGCTTGATGAGATCCACGAGCATGCGGATCGTGGTCGTTTTGCCGGCGCCGTTCGGTCCGAGAAACCCGAAGATCTCGCCGGCCTTCACTTCGAACGTGACGTCCTTGATGATCGGCTTGCCGCCGATTTGTTTCTTGACGCTGCGGACGGACAGCACGACTTCTTCATTCCGCGTTCGCCCGGTCTCCTGCCTCGCGTGTTGCATGCGCATTCCCTCCTATTCCAATGACTGCACGATGCGGGCGGCGATTTGCGCGTACCCGTCGTGGTTGGGATGAAAATGGTCCGACGACAAATACCGGCCGATCGCGTTCTCGAACAGATCGAACGTCGGGACCATCGTCATGTCGGGGTAGCGGTGAAGCAGCGCGTACGCCCGATCGTTCCACTGTTGAATCTGGAGCGAGCCGTCGCGGTATTCCGGAATATCGTAAAACGGATTGTACAAGCCGACGTACACGATCTGCGCTTGGGGGTTGATCGCATGCAGCCGCTTCACGACCTGCGCGAGCCGGTTCAACCCCTGCGGCAGCTCGGCCTTCAGCGTATCCAGGTTCAATTCGCCCAGTGCCTTGCCCGGACTCGTGCCCGAGGCGATTTGAAACAGATCGTTCCCGCCGATGGTGAAGAGGATCACGTTCGCCTGACGGAGCGCGAAGCCGTAGCCCTTGTCCGTTTCCAGCAGCTGCTCCAGCCGGTCGGCCTTCAAGCCGTTGACGGCCAAATTGTTGTTGAGCCGGACGGACGTGTCCGGGTACTTCTTCTTCAGCAGCGCGACGACCTGCTTGACGTAGCCTTCGCCCGACCCGTCGCCGGTTCCTTTGGTCAGCGAGTCGCCGATGGCCGTGATCGATATGTCCTTCCCTTCGCTCAGCTTGCCGCCCGCCGGCAGCGCCGGCGCGTTCGCGCTTCCCGCGAACGCCTCGCCCTTCGGATACAGCATGTCCTTGACGGCGTACCCGAACCCCGCCAGCAAGAGCAGGGTCGACAAAACGGCGGAAACGCCGATGATTTTCCATAAGCTTCCGGAGGATAACGGTCTCATCAGGGGGTCTCTCCTCGATTGTTTGAAATCAATGGCTTTCGCAAACGGTTAGTCTTTTTAAAGTAATGCTTTCGAAGTCAATTTGCAAATTCCACCCATTTCTAGGAAAAACCGCGACGGCGTTCGACGACAAAAAAATCCGTGCATGCCCGCGGCCGATCGCCCGGAGTTTCCGGGTTGCGGCCGCATCAAGGACAATGCGCGGATAAGCATCAAAACGGATTATGCGTCATAACGGATGACCAGCGACTGCGCGGCCTGCTTCGCGAGCGCTCGCGCCTGCTCCGCGTCGGCCGCCGTGCTGAGCGCGACGGCCATGCGGCGGCCAGGCTTCGTAACGGGCTTGCCGAATACGCGCACCTGCGTGTTCGGGACGGCGAGCGCGTGCTGCAGGCCGTCGATCCGGAACGCATCGGCGTCGCGGTCCACCTTCAGCGTGTACGTCGCGCCCGGCGTCAGCAGCCGGATCGACGGAATCGGGAAGCCCAGAATGGCGCGCGCGTGCAGCGCGAACTCCGACAGGTCCTGCGTCGCCATCGTGACCATGCCGGTGTCGTGCGGACGCGGGGACACTTCGCTGAACAGCACGCCGTCCTTCGTCAGAAACAGCTCGACGCCGTAGATGCCGTAGCCGCCGAGCTCGTCCGTCACTTTGCGGGCGATCTCCTCGGCTTGCGCGATCTGGTGCGGCGACATCTCGTGCGGCTGCCACGATTCGATGTAGTCGCCGTCCTTCTGCACGTGCCCGATCGGCGCGCAGAACGACGTGCCGGATGCGGAACGGACCGTGAGCAGCGTGATTTCGGACTCGAACGTGACGAAGCCTTCAACGATGACGCGCTGCTTCTTCGCGCGGCCGCCGTCCATCGCGTACTGCCAGCAGGCTTCGGCGTCCGCCTCGGTTTTGCACACGCTCTGGCCTTTGCCGGAAGAGCTCATGATCGGCTTGACGACGCACGGGGTGCCCAGCTCGGCGACGGCCGCCTTCATCTCCTCGAGCGTGTCGGCGAACCGGTACGGCGCCGTCGGCAGGCCGAGCGTCTCCGCCGCCAGCCGGCGGATGCCTTCGCGGTCCATCGTCAGGAGCGCGGCGCGCGCCGTCGGGATGACGCCCCAGCCTTCCTGCTCCAGCTCGACGAGCGCGCCCGTCGCGATCGCTTCGATCTCGGGGACGATGAGGTCCGGCGTTTCTTTCAGAATAAGCTCGCGGAGCGCGTCGGCGTCCAGCATGTCGATCACGTAGGACCGGTGAGCGACCTGCATCGCGGGCGCGTTCGCGTAGCGGTCGACGGCGATCGTCTCGACGCCGAGCCGCTGGGCTTCGATGACGACTTCCTTGCCGAGCTCGCCGGAGCCGAGCAGCATGATTTTACGAGCGTTGGCGGAATAAGGCGATCCATACATAAGACAAAAAGAACCTCCCGGGAAGATCGCGCGCCGGCGGAGGGGAAACGAACGGTTTCCAACGTCCGCCGGCGCGCGTTTTTTCTTCCATTGTGGAGGTTCCGTACCGAAATTGCAAGAATTATGCCGATAAAAAGCGATACTGCGCTTCGATCAACCCGTTGTACGTGCCCTTGTGGCGAACGAGCTCGTCGTGGCTGCCGATTTCGACGATCCGGCCATGGTCGAGGACCACGATGCGGTCGGCGTTGCGGATCGTCGAGAGCCGGTGCGCGACGATGAACGAGGTCCGTCCCTGAAGCAGCTTCTTGAGCGCTTCCTGGATCTTCAGCTCGGTCTCGGTGTCGATGCTCGCCGTCGCCTCGTCGAGAATGAGGACGCGCGGATCGGCCAGCAGCGCGCGGGCGAACGACAGCAGCTGCCGCTGACCCATGGACAGGATGTTGCCGCGTTCCTGAACCTCCGTGTCGTAGCCGTCCGGAAGATTCATGATGAAGTCGTGCGCGTCGACGGCGGTCGCGGCTTTCACGATCTCGTCGTCGGTCGCGTCCAACCGGCCGAACCGGATGTTCTCGCGAATCGTGCCCGAGAAGATGAACGTATCCTGCAGTACGACGCCGACTTGGGAGCGAAGGCTCTCCAACGTCACCGTGCGGATGTCGACGCCGTCGACCTTCACGGCGCCCTCCACGGGATCGTAGAACCGGCAGAGCAGGTTCATGATCGTGCTTTTGCCGGAGCCCGTATGGCCGACGAGCGCGATCGTCTCGCCCGCCCGGACGTGGAGGTCGATGCCCTTCAGTGCCGGACGGCCCTTCTCGTATTCGAAGACGATGTTCTCGAACTGCACGTCGCCGAAGATCCGCGGCAGCTCGCGCGCCTCGCCCAGCTCCCCGACCGTCGGCTCCTCGTCGATGAATTCGAAGATCCGCTCCGAGGACGCCATCGCGATGAGCAGCTGCGCGTACATTTGGCCGAGCCGGTTGATCGGATCCCAGAAGTTGCCGACGTAGTTGGCGAAGCCGACGAGCACGCCGACGGTGATCGCCCCGGTCATGATCAGATGCGAGCCGAACCAGAACAGAATGAGCGTGCCGATCGCGGAGGTGACCTCGATGATCGGGCCGAACGCCTGGTTCAGCGCGGAAGCTTTGTTCCACGCTTTGATGTTCGTTTCGTTGATGCTCTGGAAGAACTTGAAGTTGGATTTCTCCTGCGTGTACGACTGCGTCACGCGCATCCCCTGGATGCTCTCGTTCAAGTGCGCGTTGATCCGCGACTGCTTCATCCGCACGTCCTGCCAGGCGAAGCGGATCCGGCGGCGCAGCGCCGTCGAGACGACGAACATGAGCGGCACCGTAATCATGATCGCGATGCCGAGCTGGAAGTTCCAGATCAGCAGGATGAGGACGATGCCGACGAGCTGGATGCAGTCCATCAGCAGGTTGACGACGCCGTTCGTGAACAAGTCCTGCAAGGCGTTGACGTCGTTCGTGACCCGCACGAGCACGGAGCCCGCCGGCCGCTTATCGAAGAAGCGGAACGACAGCTTCTGGATGTGGCGGAACAAATCGTGGCGCAGATCGTAAATGACCTGCTGGCCGATCATGTTCGTGTAGCGGATCCGGTACGTGTTAGCGGCCCACTGAATAAGATAAAGGGCCAGCATCGCCGCGGCGTACAAGTACAGCTTCGTCATGCTCGGCGCGCCGCCGTCCTTCGGCTGGATCGCTTCGTCGATCGCCTGGATGAACAGCGCGGGAATGGCCAGCCGGGTCGCCGTGCCGAGCACCATCGTCACGAGGATGACCGGCAGCAGCTGCTTGCGGTACGGTTTCATGTAGCTAAACAGGCGTCTCACCTGCGCCCAGTTGAACGGCTTCTCGATCGCGTCGTCGTCCTTGTAGACGAAGCGCTCGTGCGCGCCGCGAGGCTTCTTCGTTTCTTGCTCGCTCACTATACGACCCCTCTTTCCACTCTTGCGATGATTTCGTCAGCGGTCAAAGGACGGTCGGCATATTGAATGTCGTACGTGTCCCGATAACGTCCCGGGACGTTCACCAGCTGATCGTGCGTGCCGCGCTGCGCCACGTGCCCTTCCTCCAGGACGATGATCTCGTCGGCGTGGCGGAGGGAAGAGATGCGGTGCGCGATGATGAAGGTCGTACGGCCGGCCATGACTTCCTTGAAGCCGGCTTGAATCTCGTGCTCGGTCTCCATGTCGACGGCGCTCGTCGCGTCGTCGAGAATGAGAATCCGCGGGTTCTTGATGAGCGCCCGCGCGATGGCGATCCGCTGTTTCTGGCCGCCGGAGAGGCCCATGCCGCGTTCGCCGACGACCGTGTCGTAGCCTTCCGGCAGCTCCATGATGAAATCATGCGCTTTCGACAGCTTGGCGGCGTGAATGATCTGCTCCATCGTGACGCCCTCGATGCCGTACGCGATGTTGTCGCGAATCGAGCAGGAGAACAGGAACGTTTCCTGGAATACGATCGCGATTTGCTTGCGCAGGCTTTCGAGCGACAGATCGCGGATGTCGATGCCGTCGATCAGGATTTGGCCCGTTTTGACGTTGTACGCGCGCATCAATAATTGGATGATCGTCGATTTGCCGGCGCCCGTCGCGCCGAGCAGCCCGATGACCATGCCCGGCTTCGCGTCGATGTCGACGTTCGTCAGGGCCGGCGATTTGTCGGCGTAATTGAAGGTCACGTTCCGGAACTCGACGCGGCCTTGCGCGGTCCGTTCGTCCAGATCGATCGGATGGTCGTTGTCCTTCACGTGAATGTATTCGTTCAGCAGGCCGACGAGCCGTTCGCCGGATGCCTTGGACTGCGTATAGTTATTGATTTGGAAGCCGATGCTCCACATCGGGCCGATAATGTACCAGAGCATGGAATAGAAGGCGACCATCTGCCCCAGCGTGATGGAGTGGTTGATGACCAGCCGGCCGCCGGCGACGAGCAGAATGACGACGCACAGGCTGCCGAGCAGCTCCATGACCGGGAAGTACCGGCCCCAGAGCCCCGACGCGTTGATTTGGTTGCTCTTGTACATGCCGCTGCGGTTCGAGAACTTCTCCATCTCGAACGATTCGCGCGCGAACGATTTGACGGTGCGGACGCCGGTGATGTTCTCCTGAACCGCCGTGGTCAGGTTGCTCATCGCTTGGCGCATTTCCCGGAACGCCGGGTGGATCTTCTTCTCGAACCGCATGGCGGTGAACGCCAGGAACGGCATCGTGCAGAGCGTGATTAGCGTCAGCTGCCAGTGGATCGAGAACATCATGATCGCCCCGAAGATCACCATCAAGAACATGTTCAGCATTTGCGTGAAGCCGAAACCGATGAAGTTCCGGACCGCCTCCAGGTCCGCCGTCAGGCGGGACATGAGGTCCCCGGTCTTCGCGGTGTCGTAGTACTGGAACGACAGCGATTGCAGTTTCTCGTAGCACGCGTTGCGCAGGCGGAACGCGACCCGGTTGCCCAGGCGGCCGCCGAAGAGGCCCGACAGAAACGACATGCTGCCTTTAATGAACACGACCCCGACAACGGCGAGCGACAGCCCGGGCACCCACGTGAAGTTTTTGGGAACGATGACATCGTCGATGAGGACGCGAAGCAAGTTCGGATAAACGAGGCCGAGCGCGGTGGCGAACATCATAAAAATGATCGAAGCAAACAAGCTCTTGCGTTCGACCCAGTAAAACGGTTTAAGCTGCCTGAAGACTTCCAATTGGGTAACCCTCTCCCTGTGCTGTTTTGTGACGCTTTTGTTTATCGGCCTCGCGTCCAGGTACGGGCATCGGTCCCATCCGGCCATCGCAAGGCGTCATCCGGGAGAAACAAGCCGCGCCGCAGCAGGCGTCTTCGCCGTTTCTTCTAGATATGACTGAATATTAACAGCATGATTGCGGCACGGCAAACAGGGTGCGGGGGCATATAAGTGACAATATTCGCTTCCGCTTCCATCTCGACCGAAAGTAAGGGGGGTTTCTTCGAAATCGTCGGAAATCATGGCAAATAGGGCCATATTCCTCCGTTTTTGCACATTTGCCTCCGTTTTTGCATGATTTATTTTTCACAACCTGTAAGGGCTTTCAAAAAAGCCCGCAACGGCGCGGCTTCCCGGCCTTTTCGCAGCCGGCCGCGCGGTCCGCGGACGAGCCTATTCCCGCCCGCGGCAAAAAAGCTTGCCGAACGCCTCGCGGAGGCGCCCGGCAAGCTTCTTCGGGTCGTATGCGATGATCGGGGATAAGGACGCTGCGCGAAGCAAGCGATTAGATCGCGAGCAGCTCCGCCTGCAGCCGCCGCAGCCCGGCGAGATCCGTGCCGCCGGTCAGCGAAGCCAGCTTGCCTTCGGCAAACGCCGCGATATCGTCCCGCAGCGCGGCGGCGCCGTCGGCGGCCGCCTGCCGCATGAAGCCGTCGTACCGGCCGCTCCATTCCTGCTCCGCTTCCTGGATCCAGGCCTGCAGCGGGGTCGCGAGCTCTTGCTCCAGCACGGCGCGCAGCGCGGCCTTCCCTTCGCCCTCGAAGAAATGCTTCGGCGATTTGAACTTGCCCCACAGCAGCTTCAGGTCGACGTCCGGCGCCGTCCAGGCCGGCCGCTCCTCCGGATCCGGCAGCTCCGCCGGCTTATACGGCGACGGCGCGAAGCCTTCCAGGCGGCCGGCGGCTTCTTCCGCCGCGTCCGCGTACAGCTTCGCCGCGAGCCGGTTGAGCGTATTGTCGAGCCGGAGCGACGTCGCCTCGAGCTCCTGGGCCAGTTCGATCTGCAGCAGCCGCTGCAGCTCCAGCCACGACGTCCACATCGCTTTCTTCAAGTCTCTGCCGTCGTCCTGCAGCGCGGCCGGGTTGAAGGCGAAATTGAAATGATCGCCGAATCGGAACTGCACCCGCTGCAGCACGTAGAAGAGCAGCTCCTTCAGCTCCTGCTGCAGCTGCGCGTGCGGCTTCGGCTCTGCCAGCGCGGCGGCGATCCGGAGCGCTTGCTCCTTGCTCGCGATCAGCGCTTCGCGGACGCGGGCGCGCGTCGCTTCGTCGCCGGACGCGGCCTCCAGCCAGTTCGCGATCGTCCGGCGGGCGCGTTCCAGCTCCTGCTCGGCCGAGGCGACGGCCAAGTTGCCGAGGTCGCCGCGCGTGAAGCCGAGGAACGCTTCCTCGAACGCGGCGATGCCGGATTCCTTGACCAGCCGGGCGACGCCGGTCCGCTTGCCGTCGAGCGCCTGCAGGCTCGAGACGGGGAACATCCGCGGGAAGCGGATGCCGTGCTGCTGCAGGTTGCGCTCGACATGCGCGAGCACGCCCTCCAGCTCCTCCCGGTTCGCGGCCAGGTCGGCGGCGTTGACGATGAAGAACATTTTATCGAGCTCGAATTGATCCTTCACGCGGCCGAGCTGCATCAGGAACTGCCGGTCGGCCTGCGAGAAGGCATGGTTGTAGTACGTCACGAACAAGATCGCGTCCGCGTTCTTGATGTAGTTGAACGCGACGCCCGTATGGCGCGCGTTGACGGAGTCGGCGCCCGGCGTGTCGACGAGCACGATGCCCTGCGCGGTCAGCGGATTCGCGTGATGCAGCTCGATCTCGCTGACGAAGCAGGAGCGCGATTCCTCCGCCACGTAGCGGCGGTAATCCTCGCCGGTCACGGCGAGCCGCTGCCCGAGCAGCGATTCGTGCTCGGCCCAGCCTTTGGCCGCCGCCTTCAGGAAGCTGTAATGCGGCCGCCCGCCGGCATGGACGCCGTCCGGGGACAGCTTCCGGATCGCCTGCAGCAGCCCCTCTTCGCTCAGCTTCGCGGTTTCTTCGCCGAGCAGGCCGAGCGAGTAGCGCAGATCGTCCAGCATGGCCTCGCGCGCTTTCATCACGACGCTGGCCGTGCCGTGCGGACGGTCCGCCGCCGGCGGCACGATCCGGTTGACCGCGGCGGTCGTCGGATTCGGCGAAACCGGCAGGACCGACTCGCCGAGCAGGGCGTTGGCGAGCGAAGACTTGCCCGCGCTGAACGCGCCGAACAGCGCGATCGTGAAGCGGCTGCTGCGCAGGCGCTCCGCCTTCTCGCGCATGCCGCCCACCGTCGCGGCCAGCGCCGGATGCGGCGCCAGCAGCGCGGCGGCCCGGCTCAGCCGCTCCGCCGCCTCGCGCTGTGGCGCGAGCGCCTCCGCGGCGGCGGGCACGGCCGCCGCCGCAGGCCCGGGCGCGCCCGCGGCGCGGCCCTGCGGCGCGGCCGCGCCGGCGCCTTCGGCCGCCCGCGACGCCGCCGTCGGCTCGGCGCCGAAGGCGCTGCGCGTGCCTCCTCCGGGCGCCTGCGGCTTCGGCAGCGCCGGGCGCGGCGGCGCCGGCGGCAGCAGCGCCGCCAGCCGCGCCAGGTGCGCGGCCGCGCGCGCGTCGAGCGCGGCCAGCTCCGCGAGCGCGCCGGCTTGCGAGCCGAGCTCGGCAAGCCGCGCGCGCAGCGGCGCGGCGGACGCTTCGCCCGCCGCCGCGGCCCGGTCGCCGAGCGCGTCGATCCACGCCAGCGCGCGCTTGCGGTACAAGCCCTTCACCGCGTCGGCGATCTCGCGCGCGTACGTCATCGTATACGCGCTGCCGAACGACGCGCCGGCATTCACGCGCGTAATCAGCAGGTCGGCGTCCCACAAGCCGTTCACGAACGACGCCAGCTCCGCTTCCAGCCCTTCGCCGCGCCAGCCGATGCCGTCCGCCGCGCGGCGGAACAGATCGAGGAGATGCCACTCGATGCCCGCCTGCACGAGCGCGTGGAAATCATGATAAAACGCCTGCAGCCGGCGTTCCTGCTCGGCCGCCGTCTTGGCGCCTGCGAACAGCAGGCCCGTCTTGAAGCCCGGTTTGCGGCTCTCGAGGAACGATTGCGCGAGATCGCGCGTCGCCGCCGGCATGATGTTCGCGTTGTCCAGCAGGCTCTGCACGTCCAGCCGCAGCCGGGTCCGCAGGCCGCCCGCTTCGTCTTCGATGCCCCGAAGCCGCGATTCCAGCTCCGCGATCTCCGCGCGGACGCGCTCCGCCTCGGCTTCGCCGCCGGCTTGCGCCAGCAGCCGTTCGCGCTCCGCCTCCGACGCTTCCTCCATCGCCTTGCCGTGCAGACGCACGACGTGCCGCGCGGAGGCGTCGACGCTGCAGACGTTCAGCGGCCCGCGCAGCTCGGCGAGCGACTCGAACAGCGCCAGCAGCGACGCCCATTCGGAGTGCGGGTGGTTCGGCTCGCGCAACGACAAATAAACGATGCCGCTCGGTTCCAAATGCCAGTTCCCGAACGCTTCGTCCACGCTTTGCCGATAGGCTTCGAACGTCAGCTCGCTTTCGCGGTGCTTGTCGATCTGGTTCACGATCAGGTACAGCGGCTTGCCCCATTCCTTCAGCTGCTTCGCGAACGTGAAATTGATTTCCGACTGCACGTGATTGTAGTCCATGACGTAAAAAACGACGTCCGCCAAATGAAGCGCCGATTCGGTCGCCATCCGGTGCGCGTCGTCCGTCGAGTCGATGCCCGGCGTGTCCAGCAGCACCGTATGGCCGCCGAGCCGGGGAATGGGGTAAGACAGGGAAACGGATAGCACCGTCTCGCCGTCTTTGCAGTACTCGTTTACGTCTTGGATCGGCACGTCCAGCGTCGTTTCTTGCCCGCCGACGAGCTTGCGGATCGTCGCCTTCGCTTCCCCGTTCAGGATGCGGACGACGTTCGCGCTCGTCGGAATCGGGCTCGAAGGCAGCAGCTCCGTGCCGCAAATCCGGTTGACCAGCGTCGATTTCCCCGCGGAGAAGTGGCCGCAGAACGCAATGGTCAGCCGGCCGTCGTCCAGCTTCGACCGCAACTCCAGCATCCGCTTCGCGTCGCCTTCGTCTCCGGCCTCCGCCATCGGCGACGCCATGTTCCCCAGCGCGGTTTCCATGGCGAGCGCCGTTTTTTCCATCGTATGGCTCATGTTTCTCTCTCCCTGTCTGCTCCCCGTCTTACGCGTTCCCTTCCGTTCGCGGCCCTAGTTAGACCAGCTGAACGGCCGGCAGGCAAATTTCGAATACGTCGCCGTGCTGCAAAATCGTCACGCCGCGTTCCTTCTCCTTCATGACGACGCATTCCGGCTTCAGCCTCATACGTTCAATATATTGCTCCGGCACGTCGCCCGCTCCGCTGACCGTCACGCCTTCCAATACGATTTCTTCGTTTTCGGCCGGCGGCGCTTCCATGATCTGTTCGTAAATGTCGGAAAACAACGCAAAGTCTTTCGTGTACACGGAAATGCATTTCATCGTTTATCATCCTTCTTGTTATGGGGTGGGTGGAAAAGCGTTTAGCTCTTAGCCTTTCGGATTGGAGCGGGTTTCATACGTTGTTTGCCTTCTTTGCAAATTTCTAGCAACGGGCATACCGGGCACTGCGGGTTTTGCGCCTTGCAGTGGTACCGGCCGAAAAAGATCAAGCGGTGATGGGTTTCCGTCCACAGCTCGCGCGGCACGAGATGCATCAGCTTCTTCTCCACCTCGAGCACGCTGTCGTCCGGCTTCGCGAAGCCGAGCCGCTTGGAGACGCGTTCGACGTGGGTGTCGACCGCGATCGCCGGCACGCCGAACGCGTTGGAGACGACGACGTTCGCCGTCTTGCGCCCGACGCCGGGCAGCTTCGTCAGCGCCTCGTGCTCCCGCGGCACCTCGCCGCCGTAGTCGTCGATCAGGATGCGGCTCAGCTTCTGGATGAACTGCGCCTTGTTGCGGTACAGGCCGATTCGCTTTATATCTTGTTCCAGCTCGTCCAGGGGGACGGCCAGATAATCCGCAGGCGTCCGGTACTTCTGAAACAGCGTCGCCGTGACTTTATTCACGGTTTCGTCGGTGCACTGCGCCGAAAGCAGCACGGCGATGGTCAATTCGAACGGATTGCCGTGATGAAGCTCGCAATGCGCGTCCGGGAACATCTCGCCGATGACCGCGAGCACGTGTGCCATTTTCTCTTTCGCCTTCAACTAACGCTCAACTCCTAATAGAACCATCGCTTCAAAGTGTAGCGAAAATTGTCGCTTTAATCAACCGCCAGACCGGGCGAATCGGGAAAGTTTTCGCGGTTTTCACAGAATTGATAGAAAAAAATTTGCCCCGGCGAAACGCCGGGACAAATCGTTCTACCTGCGCGGCTATTAAACCTTCGCGATTTCGACCAGCGTATCGCGGTAGAAATAGAGCACGATGGCATCGCCGTCGGTCAGCTGGCTCAGGCTGATCGCCGCGCCGTTCTGCGTGACTTTGGCCGAAGCCGGCACCGCGTACGTATAGGCATCCGTCAAGTTTTCCCGTTTGACGGACAATACGCGCGCGCTCGCGTCGTACTTCCAGAATTTCTTCGCGATGCCGCTGTTAACGGTAATGGACAAACGATCCTTTGCGTCGAGCTTGACTTCGACCCGGTCGCCCGGGGTCAGCACCGATGCGGAGCTGCCGGTCGCGCCGTTCTTGACGACGGTATACGCGGAGCCGAGCGGCACCGTCACCGTATTGCCGTTGTAATCGGTCACCGTCACCTTGTCGGCCGCGACCGAGGCTACCCGGCCGACCGTAACGTTCAATGCTTTAAAGGAAGAAACCGTCTGTCCCATGAAGTAAAGGTTGCCTACCTGCCCGGCGGCCAGGCTGCCGAGGGCCAGGCTGTCGCCCTTCTCGTTCGTCAGCGTCAGCGCCGATGCGGCGTAGTCCGCGACCGTGCCGTCGGCGTTTTTGAATTTCGCCCGCTTGCCTACGAGATCGACGGAATAGACTTCGACCTGCTTGGCGGTTTGGACTTGAAGCGTCGATACTTTGTCTTGATTCGCGTTCAGCAGCGCGGTCACCGTATCGCCTGCCTTCACGTCGCTCAGCGTCGCGGAGGTTTTGCCCGAGATTTCGACGTAGTACGGGTAGTCTAGCGCTACCGTCACCGGAACGCCGTTCTGCAGCAGCGTAATCGAGTTGTTGTTCGTATTGATCGCCGTCACCGTGCCCGTATATTTGTAGACGAACTGAATGAAGACGGCTTTGTTCTCGGTATAACCGAGCGTAATTTTCTTGCCCTTGGCCAGCAAGGACGTCGCCGCGCTCAGTTGGAGCGTCGATCCGTTCATGTCCAGCTTCGTCTTGTCGCTCAAGTACACGGACACCAGATTGTTGCTCGTGTCCCGGACGGTCAGCGCCTTCAGGTCGGCGTCGTAGCTGAGGACGGTCGCGCCAGGCAGCGTATTGACTTTGCGGTTGACGACTTTGATGGCCGATACCTGCCCGTTGTCGTTCAACGTAATGTCGAGCACGTCGCCTTTCACCAGGTCGGAGATCGTCGTGCCGGTCAGCCCGTCGATGGAGACGTCGGCCGACGGACTAACGAATTTCGCTTCCAGCGATTGCTGCGCGGTACCCGCGTTCATGACGTATTGAATCGTGCTGCCGTCGCTGCTCGCGGAATTGAACTCGCCCCGCACTACTTTCGAAGACGTTTGGGTGATCGTGATTTTCGTCACGACGGAATTTTTTACTTCGTACGAGACGGCATCGCCTACGCGAAGCTGCGACAAGCCGCCGTCCAAGATCTGCCCCTGCCATACGACGTCCGCCTGCGGAGACACGCTGTACATGACCGTTGTTTTCGTCGCGCTGTCGGCGATCGTGACCGTTGGCGGCGTCGTTTGCACGGCTTCGACCTTGCCGCTGCCCGCCGTGTTCACCGGCGCCGACTGTACGGTAATCGATACCGCGATCGGTTTCGCCCGGTATGTATCGCGCGCGACGACGATATTGCTGTCTTTCGTCAGCGACGTAACCGGAATGGCCTTCCCCGTGCCGTCGGCGACTTTCGTGGCGCTGCTGTAATTGACGGCGATCGGCTCGTCGTCGACCCACATCCACAGCTTGCTTTCGCTCGTCACCAGCCGATCGAACGTGCCCGTCAGGTTCTCGACCTGCTGCTTGTCGTCCAGCTGCTCGACGTACAGCGCCTTGCCGCCGCTCGCGACGACGAGTACGTTCGTGTTCGGCTGCAGCTGGTCGAGCGTCGCCGCTTTCTCGGAATCGACCCGGTAGACGTACGTATCGGCGCCGAGCGCGACGGAGATCTCTTTACCGTCCTGATAGAGCTTGAGCGAAGCGCTGTCCGCGCCCGTCAGCACCGCCGTGAACTGCCCGGCGTACGCCACCGGATACTGCGCTTCGGCGCGGCTGAACATCGTCGCGATCGCCGCGCGCGTAATGCTGCCCTTCGGATCGAATTTATCGACCGCGACGCCTTTGATCAGCTGAAGTTGAACCGCCGCGTTGACGTAGCCGGCATAGCCGGCTCCGACTTGATTGCCGTCCTTGAACGAGATCGGCGCGGTCGCAAGCCCCTTCGCCGCCTCTTCCTTGCCGATCGCTTTGACGAGCAGCTTCGTGATCCATTCGCGGGACGCCTTCTTGGTGCCCCAGGCCGTTGCCGGATCCGCGTCGGCCAGCTTGAACTCTTCGTCGCGGTTCAGCAGCCCTTGTTGAAACGCGAGGATAATATAAGGCTTGAAATAAGTGCTGACGTTGAAGTTCTCCGGAAAAACGACCGCTTCGTCCGCCTTCACTTCGCTTTCCTTGCCGATGAACCGGATCGCGAGCGCGACCGCTTCCTGCTGGCTGATGTTGTCGTTCGGCTTGAACGCGCCGTTGGTTCCCTTGACGATTCCTTGGCTGGCAAGCTTCGCGATGTGCTTCTCGGCCCAATGTCCGGCCGGCACGTCGCTGAATTTCGTCGTCGCGACCGCCGCGTCCGCGTGCACCGATGCGGCGCCCGCCGCCGTAAAGCCCGTGAGCAGCGAGAATACCATGAACGACGAGACGAGCTTGACCCATTTTTTTTGCTGCGGCATATCTCCGTGCTCCCCTTTATTGTTTTTTGATCGGATGTTCCAGATCTTCGTGTCCCATCAGGCTTTCGACCGCTTCGCCGTCGACGAGGATGTTCAAGGACGTCACGCCTTCGAATTGAAAATACGTTTGCGCGATGGCGGAGACGGCCAGCTGTTCGCCCGGCGCCCCGAGTCTCGCTTCGACGGGAATATGCACGTCGAGCGTCACTTCGCCGCCGTCCTGCTTCGCGCTCAGCAGCTCGACGTTCTTCCAGAGGGAGGCCTCGCCTTTGTCGCTGTCCTTGCGGAGCGCAGCGAACGCCGCCGTAAGCTTCTCCTTGTCGTCGGCGTATTCGATCTTGGCCTTTTGCGCGTGCAGATCGAGCATTTGGTCGTCCGTGTAATAGACGGAAATGTCCGCCTGCTTCTTCTCGACCGCCGCGTCGGCCGGCTCCGTGGCGCCGCCGGCATTGCCCGCGCTTCCCGTCGCCGCGTTGCCCGCGCTTCCCGTCGCCGCGTTGCCCGCGCCGTTCGCGTCCGGGGCGTTTCCGGCATTCGCGGCGCCGCCGTCGTCGTTCGCGCCTCCGTTATCGGCCGTCCCGCCGGCATTGCCGCCGCCCTCCGTCGCCGCTTGATTCTGGTTGCTTGTCCCGCCGTTCTGGAGCGGCTGCTCCTTGCTGCCGCAGGCGCTGAGGGATGCGATCGTGGCAGCCGCTATGAATGCCAGCAAAATCGTCTTCGTCATCTGTCGCTTCATCTGCATCCTCCTAGCCGATCTTCAAATATTCTTTGATGCCCGCCACGATTTCCTTGGCGATCTGGTCCTGCTTCGCGCTGTTGTACAGCACGGCGCTGTCCGTGCTGTTCGACAGGTAGCCCGCCTCGAGCAGAACCGCCGGCATCGTCGTTTCCCGGATGACGTGATAGTTGCCCGTGCGGACGCCGCGGTCCTTCAAGCCGGTTCCCGCGACGAGATGCTTGTGCATCACTTTCGCGAGCGCGAGGCTGTCCGAACGCCAGTAATACGTTTCGGAGCCGCTCGCGGTTCCCGACGTCGCCATATTCGCATGGAACGAGACGAAAACGTCCGCGGGCAGCTTGTTCGCGTAATTCGCCCGGTCGGCCAGCTCGACGAACGTGTCGTCCGAGCGGGTCAGGTACGGTTTGATCTTCGGCTCCTGGTCGAGCAGCGCCTTCACCTTCAGCGTGACCGCCAGGTTGTACTCCTTCTCCTTGCGTCCGTTCACGCTCGAGGCGCCCGGGTCTTTGCCGCCATGGCCGGCATCCAGCACGACCTTGAATACGCCTTTGTCGGGCGTGTTGCCCGGAGGCGTCACCGGCGGATCGACGGCCGGGCCGGTCTGCTCGAGCACGTCGATGCGCACGACGTGATCTTCGTTCGTGACCTTGAAGTTCGTCGGCGCGGACAGATCCAGCACGACGCGGATCGTCGACGGCTTGTCCGAATAATACGAATACCGGACCTTCTGCAGCGTCGGATGGGAATCGATCAGCAGCTCCCCGAGCTTGGTGCCGTTCGTCGACGGCAGGAAGCCCGGCGTGAAGTACGGGTCGAAGTTCATGTACGGCAAATCGACGACGATCCGCTCCGTGTTATGGAGCACCTGCGTCTTGACGCCGTCGAAATCGCCTTCGTACGGCAAATAAATGCTGCCGAGGCCGTCGTACGTAATGGATTTGAGAAGCGCCTTCTCGTCGGTGGACGGGATGGTCGTGCCGCCGCCGGTTCCGGGATCCGTGCCGGGTTGGCCCGAACCGTCGGTTCCGTCGCCGGGCGCCGAATTGCCGCCGCCGTCCGGATCGGCCGGAGGAGGCGTGTCCACGAGTTTTGAGTACATATGTACGGAGCGGGTCTCGGCATCCCAATACACATCTAAACCGAACTGCTCGCCTACGAAACGGAGAGGGACGTACGTCAAGTTCGACGAAATCATCGCCGGCGCGTCAAGCGCGACTTCCCGGTCGTTGACGACGGCCGTCTTGCTGCCGATCGTCAGGACGACGAGGGTGCTGCCGTTCGAAATCGTCGCGTTCGGCGATTTCCAGTCGACGTCGTAGCCGAGCCCTTCGGTCACGGTACGAATCGGAACGAAGATCCGGGAGTTCACGTTCTTCGGTTCCGCGCTGCTCGACAGTTGTTTGCCATTCAGATAAAGCTTCGGTGCTTCCGCTGCTCCCGCAAGAACCGGAAACAATGTGATGAGAAACGACAACAGCAAAACAGCGGTTACAATCTTCTTCATCTTTCACCTCAGTGACTGTTTTTTCGCCTTGAAGCAGCTCGTACAAGACGATGCTTACAGACGTACATTAGACGCGGCTTGTCAGAAAAAGTTGCGTTTTTAGGAAAAATGTAGCTAAAGAAAACGACAATAGAAAAACCCCGGCAAAAATGCCGGGGTTTTCCGGTGGCGAAACGCCGCGAGGGGCCGCTTAGTACGCGACGCGGCTGGCTTCGTAGGCGGCGATTTTGTCTTCGTGCTGCAGCGTGAGGCCGATGTCGTCCAGGCCGAGCAGCAGGAATTGGCGGCGGTGCTCGTCAAGGTCGAACGGAATGCTCAGGCCTTGGTCGTCGGTGATCGTTTTGGTCTCAAGGTCGACCGACAGCTTGTAGCCTTCCGTCTTCGCCGTGCGTTGGAACAGCTCTTCCACCTGCTCCTCGCTCAGCTTGATCGGCAGGATGCCGTTCTTGAAGCAGTTGTTGTAGAAGATGTCCGCGAACGACGGCGCGATGACGACCTTGAACCCGTAGTCGAGGATCGCCCAAGGCGCGTGCTCGCGGGAAGATCCGCAGCCGAAGTTGGCGCGGGACAGCAGCACTTCGCCGCCCTTGTAGCGCGGCTGGTTCAGGCTGAACGACTCGATGACGTTGCCCTTCTCGTCCCAGCGCCATTCGAAGAACAGGAATTGGCCGAAGCCGCTGCGCTCGATGCGCTTCAGGAATTGTTTCGGAATAATGGCGTCCGTGTCGACGTTCACCCGGTCCACCGGAACGGCGATCCCCGTCAGTTGTTTGAATGCTTCCATGTTGGTTGGCTCCTCTCTCGTTCCCCGTTAGTTCAGCACTTCGGACTTGATTTTCCAGTCGCGGACGTCCGTGAATTTGCCCGTGATCGCGGCTGCCGCGGCCATGGCCGGCGATACGAGGTGCGTGCGCCCGCCGCGGCCTTGACGGCCCTCGAAGTTGCGGTTGGACGTCGACGCGCAGCGTTGGCCCGGCTCAAGCACGTCGGGATTCATCGCGAGGCACATGGAGCAGCCGGCGTCGCGCCATTCGAAGCCCGCTTCGGTGAACACTTTGTCGAGGCCTTCCTTCTCGGCCTGCAGTTTGACGCGTCCGGAGCCCGGCACGACGATCGCCGTGACGCGGTCGCTCACTTGGTAACCGCGCGCGATCTCGGCGGCGGCGCGCAGGTCTTCGATCCGGCCGTTCGTGCAGGAACCGATGAAGACGTAGTCGATGCCGATCTCGCTCATCGGCGTGCCCGGCGTCAGGCCCATGTATTCCAGCGCCTTCTCGGCCGCTTTGCGTTCGTTCTCCGTCGGCAGCTCGGCCGGAACCGGCACGCTCTTCGTGATGTCGGTGCCCATGCCCGGACTCGTGCCCCAGGTCACTTGCGGGATCAGCGAATCGACGTCGAATTCGAGCACTTTATCGAACGCCGCGCCTTCGTCGGTCGCCAGCTCTTTCCACGCGGCGACGGCGCGGTCGAACGCTTCGCCCTGCGGCGCGTGCTCGCGGCCCTTCAGGTAGTTGAACGTCGTTTCGTCCGGCGCGATCAGACCCGCGCGGGCGCCGGCTTCGATCGACATGTTGCAGACGGTCATGCGCTCTTCCATCGACAGCGAACGGATCGCTTCGCCCGTGTATTCCATGACGTAGCCCGTACCGAAGTCGGTGCCGTATTTCGCGATGACGCCGAGGATCAAGTCCTTCGCCGTAACGCCCGGCTTGCGGCTGCCGACGAAGCGGATTTCCATCGTTTTCGCCTTGGATTGCTGCAGGCATTGCGTGGCCAGCACGTGCTCGACTTCGGACGTGCCGATGCCGAACGCCAGCGCGCCGAACGCGCCGTGCGTGGACGTGTGGCTGTCGCCGCAGACGATCGTTTTGCCCGGATGCGTCAGGCCGAGCTCGGGACCCATGACGTGCACGACGCCTTGGTCGATCGAGTCGAGGTCGTACAGCGTGACGCCGAAATCCTTGCAGTTTTGCGTCAGCGTATCGATCTGCTGCTTGGAGATCGGGTCGGAAATGTTGTAGCGGTCCTTCGTCGGCACGTTGTGGTCCATCGTCGCGAACGTCAGGTCGGGACGGCGAACCTGGCGGCCCGTCATGCGGAGGCCTTCGAAGGCTTGCGGAGACGTTACTTCGTGCACGAGGTGCAGGTCGATATAAATAACGCTCGGCTTGCCGGCTTCGGCATGAATGACGTGGTTATCCCAAATTTTCTCAAACATCGTTCTCTTCGTCATTGAACTCACCTCATCGTAGTCTCATAAGTGCGGTTGCGCTGTCTATGAAATCCATGCAGTCATCATAGCATTTCTTTCTTCATTGATCCAAGATATAATATCTATAAAAGCAATAGGTACGGCCTATGACGATCGTAACGGAAATCGCCCGGGAAAGGAAGTGCTTTTACTTGGAACTTCGCCAGCTCCAGTACGTCATTCAAATCGCCAAGGAGAAAAACTTTTCGCGCGCCGCCGAGAAGCTGCACATCGCGCAGCCGTCCCTCAGCCAGCAGCTGTCCAAGCTGGAGAAGGAAATCGGCGTCCTCCTCTTCCGGCGGACGACCAATTCCGTCGAGCTGACGCATGCCGGGGCCGTCTTCGTGGAGAAGGCGGAGGGCATCCTCGACAACGTCGAGCAGCTGAAGCAGGAGCTGGACGATCTCGCGCACATGCGCAAAGGCAAGCTCGTCGTGGGCTGCCTCTCGATTACCGGCTCCCACGTCCTCCCCATCGTCCTGCCGATCTTCAACCGCCGCTTTCCCGAGATCGAGGTGGTGCTCGTGGAAGACACGCCGTCCAAGCTGGAGCAGCTGACGGCCAGCGGCCAGACCGATCTCAGCCTCCTAGCGCTGCCGCTGCACGAGCCGTCGCTGGAATGGGTGCCGATCATCGAGGAGGAAATCATATTGGCCGTCCCCCCCGGCCACGCGCTGGCGAACCGGACGACGCCGGTCCGCGTCGACGAGCTGCGCGCGGAGCCGTTCATCGTTCTGAAGAAGGGCCAAGGCTTCCGCCAAATCGTACTGGAAACGTGCGAGCGGGCCGGCTTCGAGCCGCGCGTCGTGTTCGAGAGCACGAACATCGAGACCGTGCAGTCGCTCGTGGCCGCGGGCATGGGCATCACGTTCGTCCCGAAGATGCTGATCCGGGCGGCCGAAGGCGAGCTGGCGCCGGCCTATCTGTCGTTCGACGCGCCGAAGCCGACGCGGACGCTCGTCATCGCGAGCCGAAAAGGCCGCTATCTGTCGAGAGCGGCCGAAGCGTTCATCGCCACGCTGAACGTGACCGCCGAAGAGCATTTCGGCTCCTGACCGGCGGCCGAACGTCGTACCGCGCGCCGTTACCCTTGCCGGATTAACTAATACATCGACGGCCTGCGGTCCTCGAACACCGGGATCTTCGCGCGCACCGCTTCGACGAGCGCGGGATCGATTACGCCGCGCAGGATCGTCTCCGCTTCTCCGGCTTCGGCGACGATCTCGCCCCACGGGTCGATGATCATGGAATGGCCGAAGAACGTCGTGTCGCCGCTCGCGCCGCAGCGGTTGCAGGCGACGACGTACATCTGGTTCTCGATGGCCCTCGCCGTGAGCAGCGTCCGCCAATGGTGAAGCCGCGGATTCGGCCACTGCGCCGGCACGAACAGCGCCTTCGCGCCGCCCAAGGCCAGCTTGCGCGCGAGCTCCGGAAACCGGAGATCGTAGCAGATCATCATGCCGGCTTGAACCGCGCCTGCGTTCAGCGTGCCGGGCCGGTCGCCCGCCTGCAAATACTTCTCCTCGTCCATCAGCCGGAACAAGTGGATTTTGGAATACGCATCCGTCAGCTCGCCCCGTTCGTCGAAAACGTAGGTCGTATTGTACACGCCGTCCGCGCGCTTCTCCGCGATCGACCCGCCGAGGATCCGCACGCCATGCGTTTTCGCGAACGCGGACAACAGCCCCTTCGCGCGTTCTCCGCCTTGGTCCGCGATGTCTTCGATTCGCTCCAGCGCATAGCCCGTGTTCCACATCTCGGGCAGCACGATCAACTCCGGCTTCGTCTCCCCGCCGACCGCTTCCTCCAGCTTGCGCGCGACGCGTTCGAAGTTCGCGTCCGGCTCGCCCGCGTCCACGTGCATTTGCACCAGCGCCACCTTCAATTTCGTACCGTTCATTGCCATTGCCTCCCGTTTCCCATGCCTGCCGCGCGGCCGCGCCGCTATTCGGCTTCCGCGCAGTTTTTACCTAATCATAACGTCTCATGCTTCGCTGTCAAGATGGGCACCGTAACAACGAAACGAAATCCATGATCGCCAAAGGAGCCCTTGTCATGAAAATACGAAGCCTGAAAATCGTCGCCGCATTCGGCCTTTTGCTTTGTTTGGTATTCCCCCTGTCCGCCTTCGCGAACGCCGCGGACCATCACATGCCGGACCAGCGTCCCGTCCAGGCGTTCGACGTCGTCGCCGGCAAAGTCGTCAAGACGGTGCCGAACGGACCCGAGTTCCAAGGCTATGCCAAATCGTGGCTGAAAGGCGTCACCGGCTTGTCGCCGAAGCTGCAGGCCGAAGACAAATGCGGGTACGTCTTCCGCATTCCGCTCGACGAACCGACCGCGGTCAAAGCCGGCTCGGAGCAGATCACGACGCAGGACGTCTTCTTGTTCTACTGCCCGAAAAAACCGCAGCTGCTGCTTATTTTCGACGAGAACCGCAAGCCTTATTTGCTGAAATTCAAAGCGAACGTCAAGCCGTTCCTGAAGGCGATGGATCTGTAGCGCGCGGCGCGCCGGACCGCCGATGCTCGACACTTATTCGATCCGTATGCTACATTAAAGCATAGAATAAGGGTGGAGGAGAAAGATGGAACGCACACAACCATTTCAAATCGCGCCGGCAACCCGGATGACCGGTCTGCCGGCTCAATTTTTTGCCGCGCTCGTCGGCAAGGCGAACGCGCAGGCCGCCAAAGGGCGCGACGTCATCAATTTGGGCCAGGGCAATCCCGATCGCCCGACGCCGCCGCATATCGTGGAGGCGCTGCGGGAAGCCGCGCCGAACCCGCTGTACCACAAGTATCCGCCGTTCAGCGGCTTTCCGTTCTTGAAGCAGGCCGTCGCCCAGCGTTATAAAGAAGACTACGGCGTCGACCTCGATCCCGAGAAGGAAGTCGCGATTCTCTTCGGCGGCAAAACCGGCTTGATCGAGATCAGCCAGTGCCTGCTGAACCCGGGCGACGTCTGCCTCGTGCCGGATCCCGGTTATCCGGATTACTGGTCCGGCGTCGCGCTGGCCGGAGGCGTCATGGAGTACATGCCGCTCTTGGAAGGCAACGGCTTCCTGCCGGATTACGCCGCGATTCCGGCCGGCGTCGCGGACAAAGCGAAACTGATGTTCATTAATTATCCGAACAATCCGACCGGCGCGACCGCGGGTTCGGATTTCTACGCGAGCACCGTCGAATTCGCCGCGAAGCACGGCATCGTCGTCGCGAGCGATTTCGCTTACGGGGCGATCGGCTTCGACGGCAAAGCGCCGGTGAGCTTCCTGCAGACGCCGGGCGCCAAGGAAGTCGGCATCGAATTCTACACGCTGTCGAAGACGTACAACATGGCCGGATGGCGCGTCGGCTTCGCCCTCGGCAATCCGGAAGTGGTCTCGCTGATCAATTTGATTCAAGACCATTATTACTGCAGCCTGTTCGGCGGCATCCAAGCCGCCGCCGCCGCGGCGCTGACCGGTCCGCAGCAGTGCGTGACGGAGCTCACGGCCGCGTACGAAAGCCGCCGCGAAGCGCTGTTCGCCGCCATGGACGAGATCGGCTGGGAAAGCCGCAAGCCGAGCGGTTCGTTCTTCTGCTGGCTTCCGGTGCCGAAAGGCTTCACGTCGGCGTCGTTCGCGGACCGCGTCCTCGAGCAGGCCGACGTCGTCCTCGCGCCGGGCGTCGGCTTTGGCACGCACGGCGAAGGCTACGTGCGGCTCGGGCTGCTCGCCTCCGAGGACCGGCTGGCGGAAGCGATCCACCGGATCGGCAAGCTGGGCTTATTCGGCTGATGGCGCCGTAACCAATCGCAATTGCCTGAACGAGCGTTCGGGCGATTTTTTTATGCCAAGCCCGCAGCCGCGGGCTCCCGATCGCTTTACAGGTCGGCGGCTCACATGGTATGCTAGCTTTAATTTCACACGAGCAACGTCTTGACGGGGCTAAGTATGCAATCCGCGACGCGACCAGAGAGTAAATTCGCTTGCTGCGAGAATTTACCGCGCCTGCTGCAGAAACCCACCCCTGAACGGCCGGCGACGAGTCGGACAGCGGCCTGCTGTTATCAGGTCTTCAAGCCGAACGGCTCCCTTCCAGTCCGCTGGAACGGAGAGGCCGTTAATTAAAGGTGGTACCGCGGAAGTCGAACTTTCGTCCTTTGTCATTGCAGAGGGCGGGAGTTTTTTTGTTTTACCGCATCGCAGTCCATTCATGGGAAAGGTTTGAGCGCACATGACAGAGACGATCGTCGTCAAAATCGGCAGCAGCTCGCTGACGTCCGAGGAAGGCGGCCTCAACCGCGAACGCATCGCGTTCTTCGCGCGCGAGCTCGCGGCGCTGCACGAATCCGGCCGGCAGGTGCTGCTCGTGACGTCCGGCGCCGTGGCGGCCGGCTTCCGCAAGATCGGCTACGCGGCGAGGCCGAAGATCGTGCACGAGAAGCAGGCGGCCGCGGCCGTCGGGCAGGCGCTGCTCATGCAGGCCTATCAAGAGGCGTTCGCTTCGTACGGCGCGGACGGCGGGATCGGCGTGGCGCAAATATTGCTCACGCGCGCCGACTTCTCCAACCGCCGGCGGATCCAGAACGCGCAATTGACCATCGAAGAGCTGCTCAAGCAGCGCATGGTGCCGATCATCAACGAGAACGACACGGTCGCCACGGACGAACTCAAGTTCGGCGACAACGACACGCTTTCGGCGTTGGTCGGCAACATGGTCAAGGCGAAACGGCTGGTCATCATCACGGACATGGACGGCCTTTACACCGAGGACCCGCGGAAAAATCCCGCCGCGCGCCGCATCGAACGGGTCGACCAGATCTCGGACGACATCCTGAGCATTGCCGGCGGCGCGGGCTCGTCCGTCGGCACGGGCGGCATGCGGTCCAAAATCGAGGCCGCCCGCATCGCGATGCGCGGGGGCATTCCCGCCTTCATCGGCCGCGTCGTCGAACCGGGCGACCTGATGCTCGCCGTCGACGGCAACGGGCGCGGGACGTATTTCGATACGAGCCTGCATAATCTGCCGATGAAGAAGCAGTGGCTCGGGTTCCATTCCATGCCGCAGGGACGCATCCTGGTGGACGAAGGCGCCGAACGGGCGCTGCTCCTCGGGGGCAAGAGCCTTCTCCCCGCCGGCATCCGGGCGATCGAGGGCGACTTTCATCCGGGCGACGTCGTCGAGGTCTGCAATCTGCGGGGCGAGACGCTCGGACGCGGCGTCGTCAATTACGCCGCCTGGCAGGCGCAGGCGGCCGCGGGCCTCAGCTCCGAGGAAGTGCGCAGGCGGGTCGAGGTCGTCCGCATGGAAGTCATTCACCGGGACGAATGGGTCACGCTGAAAGCCTAAAATGACCGGTATCGCGACGAATTGGAATAGTTAAGCGAAAGAAGGGGCAAACGATGAGCGAAGTACGCGAGAAAGCCGCGCTGGCCAAACAGGCCGCGCAAATCATGAACCGCCTGACGACGGCGCAAAAGAACGAAGCGCTTCTCGCCATGGCGGACGCGCTGCTAGCGGAACAGGACGCGATCATCGCGGCGAACGCGCTCGATCTCGAGCGCGGCCGCGGGAACGGTACGAGCGATTCGCTGCTCGACCGCCTGAAATTGACGCCGGCGCGCGTCGCAGGCATCGCCGAAGGATTGCGCCAAGTGGAATCGCTGGCCGATCCGGTCGGCCTGACGCTGGAATCGTTCCAGCGCCCGAACGGCCTGCTGGTCGAGAAAATTTCCGTGCCGCTCGGCGTCATCGGCATGATCTACGAAGCCCGGCCGAACGTGACGGTGGACGCGGCAGCCTTATGCCTCAAGACCGGCAACGCCGTCGTTCTCCGCGGCGGCTCCGCCGCGCTGGAATCCAACCGCCGGATCGTGGGCGTCCTCCGGGGCGCGCTGGCCGGAACGGCGCTTCCGCCGGACGCGCTGCAACTCGTCGAGGATCCTTCCCGCGCGTCGGTCGACGAGATGCTGAAGCTGAACGGCCTGCTCGACGTCGTCATTCCGCGCGGCGGCGCGGCGCTGATCCGCAACGTCGTCGATAACGCGACGGTGCCGGTCATCGAGACCGGCGCGGGCATCTGCCATACGTTCGTCGACGCGAGCGCCGCGTACGAGATGGCGGCCGACATCGCCTTCAACGCCAAGGTGCAGCGTCCGTCCGTCTGCAACTCCATGGAGACGCTCCTGGTCCACGAAGATTTCGCGGAGAAGCACCTGCGGGCGCTGGCGGACCGTTTCCGGTCCGCGAACGTGGAGCTTCGCGGCTGCGAGCGGACGCGCGCGCTCGTGCCGGAAGCCGCTGCGGCGACCGACGCGGATTACGCCACGGAGTATAACGACTACATCATGAACATTCGCGTCGTCGACGGGCTCGAGCAGGCGCTTACGCACATCGCCCGCTTCGGCACGATGCATTCCGAATGCATCGTCACCGAAGACGAGGCGAACGCCGCGGCGTTCATGCAGCGCGTCGATGCGGCGGCGGTCTACCACAACGCGTCGACCCGGTTCACCGACGGCTTCGAATTCGGCTACGGCGCCGAAATCGGCATCAGCACGCAGAAGCTCCACGCGCGCGGCCCGATGGGCCTGCCCGCGCTGACGTCCACCAAATTCCGCGTCTACGGCAGCGGGCAAATTAGGAACTAAAGCAGATTGGTTTGCGTGCAAAGCGCGAGCTTTGCATGCAGCATTCTGCATGAAAGCAGATTGGTTTGCGTGCAAAGCGCGAGCTTTGCATGCAGCATTCTGCATGAAAGCGGATTGGTTTGCGTGCAAAGCGCGAGCTTTGCATGCAGCATTCTGCATGAAAGCGGATTGGTTTGCGCGCAAAGCGCGAGCTTTGCATGCAGCATTCTGCATGAAAGCAGATTGGTTTGCGTGCAGCGCCATACGTTGCATGCAGCGTTCCGACCCGGATTGATTCCATGCAGAGCATGCGGCGGTCCGCTTACTTGAAGGAGGTTTTACCGCAATCATGACGACACTATCCTCTTCCGGCATCGCGCCGGACATTCAAACGATGAACCTATGCTTCTACGGCGCGGGCTCCATGGCCGAGGCGCTCGTGCGCGGCGTGCTGGACCGCGGGCTGACCGAGCCGTCCCGCATCGGCATGATGAACCGGCAAAACGCCGAGCGCATGCGCGAGCTGTCCGACCGGTACGGCATTACCGGCGCCGTCGGCGACGCCGCTAAAGAAACGATGCTCCGCGAAGCCGACATCGTCTTCTTGGCCATGAAACCGAAGGACGCCGCCGACGCGATCCGCGGCGTGCGCGACCTGCTTCATCCCGGCCAGCTCGTCGTCTCGCTCATCGCGGGCATGACGATCGCGACGCTCGAGACGCTGCTCGGCAAGCCGATGCCGATCGCCCGGACGATGCCGAACACGTCCAGCACGATCGGGCTAGGCGCGACGGGCCTCAGCTTTTCGGCTTCGGCGACCGACGCGCAGCGGCGGCTGACCGACGCGATGTTCCAGGCCGTCGGCCTCACCGCTATGGTGGAAGAGCCGCTGCTGGAAGTCGTAACGGGGCTGTCCGGCAGCGGACCGGCCTATATCTACTACATGATGGAAGCGATGATCGCCGCCGGCGCCAAGCTCGGCTTGACCCCGGAAGCCGCGCGCGAGCTGACGGTCCAGACCGTACTAGGCGCCGCCCACATGGTAAAAGCTACGGGTGAAGATCCGGCCGAGCTGCGCCGCAAGGTGACCTCGCCGAACGGCTCGACGCAGGCGGCCATCGAGAAATTCGACGCCTACCGGTTCACGGAGGCGGTCGAGGCCGCAGTCGCCCGTTCGGCCGAGCGCGCCGTCGAAATGGGAGCCGAAATCGAAAGGAATGCGAAATCATGAGCCAAGCGTACTGCACAGCGACGTATCGCTGCTACGACGATAAAGCCGATTTTCAAAAGAAAGCGCTCGGCATCGCCGTCGGCCTGACCGTCGGCAGCTGGACCGACCTGCCGGAAGCGCGCAAAGCCGAGATGGAGAAGCATCTGGGCCGCGTCGTGTCCGTAACGGAGCATGGCGGCTCGGAACCGGGCACCCGTTACGCGGACATCGTCATCGCCTACCCGGACGTCAATTTCAGCCGCGACCTGCCCGCCCTGCTCGTCACCGTGTTCGGCAAGCTGTCCATGGACGGGCGCATCAAGCTGCTCGACCTAGGATTTTCGTCCGACTTCCTGTCCGCGTTCCCGGGGCCGAAGTTCGGCATGGACGGCGTCCGCGAGCAACTCGGGGTCAAGGAGCGTCCGCTTCTGATGAGCATTTTCAAATCCGTCATCGGCCACGACCTGCCGAACCTGCGCGAGCAATTTTATAAGCAGGCGCTCGGCGGGGTCGACCTGATCAAGGACGACGAAATTTTGTTCGAGAACCCGCTGACTCCCCTCCGGAAGCGCGTCGAGGCGTGCATGGAGGCGGCCCGCCAGGCGGAAGCCGAGACCGGCCAGAAGCTGCTCTACGCGGTGAACCTCACCGGTCCGACGTCGAAACTGGCCTCGCAAGCGAAGCTCGCGATCGCCTCCGGCGCCAACGCCCTGCTCTTCAACGTGCTGGCGTACGGCTTCGACGTTCTGCACGAGCTGAGCGCCGATCCGGAGATTAACGTGCCGATCGCCGCGCATCCGGCGATGGCGGGCGCGTTCTATCCGTCGCCGCATTACGGCATCGCGGCGCCGCTGCTGCTCGGCAAGCTCATGCGGCTCGCCGGCGCGGACCTGGCGCTCTTCCCGTCCCCCTACGGCTCCGTCGTCATGCCGCGGGAAGAGAACCTGGCCGTGCAGGCCGCCCTGCTCGATCCGGCCCTGCCGGTACGGACGAGCTTCCCGGTGCCGTCCGCGGGCATTCATCCCGGCCTCGTGCCGCTCATTCTGCGCGACTTCGGCACCGACGTCGTCGTCAACGCCGGCGGCGGCATCCACGGCCATCCGATGGGCACGGCCGCCGGCGGACAGGCGTTCCGCCAGGCCATCGACGCGACGCTTCGCGGCGAGTCCCTGCCGGAGGCAGCCGCGCAGCCGGGCAGCGAGGCGCTTCGCGCGGCGATCGACAGCTGGGGCCACAAGCACCCATGACGATGAACGAAGGAGCGGCGACCATGACCAAGCAGCGCGTCATCTTTTGCGATTTTGACGGCACCATCACCGAGAACGACAACATCGTGGCGATCATCCGCCACTTCAACCCGCCGGGCTGGGAAGCGATCGTGAACGCGATCGTCAGCCAAGCGAAGTCCATCAAGCAGGGCGTCGGCGAGCTGTTTCGCCTGCTTCCGTCTTCCATGAAGCGCGAGGTCGTCGACTACGCGATTTCGAACGCGCGCATTCGGGCGGGGTTCGCCGACTTGCTGCGGTACTGCAAGGACAACGGCATCGACTTTTACGTGACGAGCGGCGGCATCGATTTCTTCGTCTATCCGCTGCTCGCGCCGTTCGGCATCCCGGAAGACCATATCTATTGCAACGGCAGCGACTTCAGCGGAGCGTCCATCGAGATCACCTGGCCGCATCCTTGCGGTCCGGATTGCGCGACGGAATGCGGCATGTGCAAGAAGACGATCATTAACCGTTTCCCGGCCGACCGGTACGAGCGCATCCTGATCGGCGACAGCGTCACCGATTTCGAAGGCGCGAAGCTCGTGGACACCGTCTTCGCCCGCTCCCACCTGACGCAGAAATGCGCGGAGCTCGGACTGCCGTGCCACGAATACGAGACGTTCCACGACGTCATCGATCAATTGAAGCTGCAGGAGGCGACACGTTAACCGATGTCCTTTGCATCCCTTTCCCTCGAAACGAAACAACGGGCGCTCGCCGAGCTGACCGACGTGAAGCGCCTCTTCGCGGACCGCGGCTGGTTCCCCGGCACGAGCGGCAACCTGTCCGTCCGCGTCGGCGATATCGCGCCGGACGACTTTCACTTCGCCATCACGGCGAGCGGCAAGGACAAGTCCTTGTCGACGCCGGAGGACTTCCTCTTCGTCGACCGCGAAGGCAAGCCGAGCGAGACGACGGGCCTGAAGCCGTCCGCCGAGACGCTCATCCACTGCGAGATTTACCGGCAAACGGGCTGCGGCGCGATTTTCCACGTCCATACGGTGTTCAACAACCTCGTCTCCGAGCTGTTCTGGGAACGCAAATCGATTCCCGTCGACGGCGTGGAGCTGATCAAAGCGTTCAACATCTGGGACGAGGAAGCGCATATCGAGATTCCGATCGTCTCGAACTACGCCCATATTCCGAGCATCGTGCCGGAAGTGACGGAGCGGCTCGACAAGCGCATTCCGGGCATCATGCTGCGCAAGCACGGCATCTACGCCTGGGGCGCCAACGCCTTCGAGGCGAAACGCCATCTCGAGGCGTTCGAATTCCTCTTCGAGTACGTTTACCGCTGGGAGCTGCTGCACCGCCGTTAACCGTACGGACCGGGCGCGTCCCGTCCCCGAGCAAGCCCAAAAAGGCGATAAGCCGGCTGACCGATCAGCCGCGCTTATCGCCTTTTGCCGTTCCCGCCGAACCGCTGCTTCGCCTGCACGGCCAGCTCCAGCTTATTGAATGCCATGCAGTGCTCGAACGTAATCTCGAAGATAGCCGGCAGCGGCAGCTCCTCGAAGTAAGCCGCGACGGCCTCCGGGTCCTGCAGCCAGTCGCTCCGCTCCGGAATGGCGACCGGCACGTTCGGCCACGCGGCGGCCAGCTCGGGGCTGAGCAGCTTCTTCGCGCCTTGAATCAGGCTGCAGCCCGCCAGCCGTTCTTCGTACGCGGCGTCCCAGTCGAACGCCTCGCGCTCCTTCGCGAACAGATGCGGCGCGTAATCCGCGCGGGAGCCCGTATGATGAACGCCGCGCACGAACGCGAGCACGCCCTGCATCACCTCCGGCACGCGCAGGAGGATCGCGTAGAGCCGCTTGCCGAATTCGATCCGCTCGTACAGGCTGCCGAACTGCTCCAGCACCAAGCCGGCCAGCTGCATCTCGCCCCCGGCGTCGAGCGGGGAGCCGTACGGCAGGACGACCGTGTTCGTCTGCAGCGGGATCTGCATCAGGAACGGCAGCCGTTTCGTCACGTGCGACTTGAAGTAATCGCTCTGCACGAGCGGCGCCTCGATGACGTGCTGTTCGTTCACGATGAGCGCGGTCGTCAGCAGCACGGGATCGCGGCGCTCCCAATAGTGCGCCCAGACGGGCGGCATGAAGCGCGACACGCCGAAAGCCGGCAGGAGCGGCGACAAGTCCCGTCCTTCCTTGCGGGATGCCTCGTACAGCAGCAGCTGCGGGTAGGCGTCGTGGAAGATAAGCGCGTTGATCCGCTCCAGCAGGATGAACGTATGCAGCCGGCTCTCCTCGTCCAGCAGCTCCGGCAGCAGCTCGCCCTGCAAATCCGTCATGTTCCAGCCGCCGTTGCGGGAGACGACGTGCGCGAGCAGCGCCCAGTGCAGCTCCGGCATGCGGTGATATACCGCGCGGTAGGCTTCGGTCCGCGTCACGTTATTGACGTTGGCGAGCTCGGTTTCGTGCCGGATCCGATGAATAAGCGCGCGCTCCTCGTCCGATAAGCCGTCCCCTCCCGCGCCTTCCGCCTGCGGCTGCGAGCCGGAGGAATCCGCGGCGGCGCGGGCCAGCGCGGCGAACAGCTCTTCCGCCGACTCCCGGCGAATGACGGCCGGCAGCGCGTGCGCCGCCAAGTCGTGCGAGACGGCGCGCGCGTCCCGCTTATGCGCCGCGTAATCGCGGACGAGCCGCAGCGCGTGCAGCAGCCATCCGAACAGCGACGGCTTGCCGCGGCGCGGCCGATGTTGAGTCATCGCCGTTCGTCCTCCTTCCTTTACATCCGTTCTCCCGTATCTCTGTTCTGCCGCATCCGTTGTGGATTAGTATGGGCTGCTCCACGCTCGCTTAGCCGTTGTAGTATACTATAGCTATGCAAAGACGTGCCGTTTCGGTACGGGAGGAGGCTTAAGCGCCATGTGCGGACGCTATACGATTACCGTTACGCTCGAGGAGCTGCTGCTCCATTACTGGATCTCCGACTCGAACGCGCCTTACCAGCAGCCGAAATACAACGTCGCGCCGGGCCAAATGGTGCTCGCGGTCATCCACGACGGCGAGAAGAACCGGCTCGGCGAGCTGAAATGGGGCCTCGTCCCTTCCTGGGCCGAAACGACGAAGCTGGCCGCCAAAATGATCAACGCCCGTTCCGAAACGGTCTGGGAGAAGCCGGCGTTCCGCAAGCTGATGGAGCGCAAGCGCTGCGTCATTCCGGCCGACGGCTTCTACGAATGGCGGCAGGAGGAAGGGCGCAAGCAGCCGATGCGCATCGTCCGTCGCGACCGGAAGCTGTTCAGCATGGCCGGCCTCTACGACACTTGGATATCCCCGGACGGCGTCAAGCTGAGCACCTGCACGGTGCTGACGACGGCGCCCAACGAGCTCATGGAGCCGATCCATAACCGCATGCCGGTCATCCTGCGGCCCGAAGACGAGGCAACGTGGTTGGACCGCTCCGAACGCGACAACGCGACGCTGAACCGCCTGCTGCGCCCGTTCCCGTCCGAGCTGCTGGAGGCCTATCCGGTCGGCGCGCAGGTGGGCAGCGTCGCGAAGGACGACGAGAGCTGCATCGCCCCGCTTGCGTCGAACGGCTGACCCGAACCCGATTCCGGGCGCCGAACCGAAAAAAACCGCCGACCCCGAAGGATCAGCGGAACATCGCCCAAAGGCGGATCAAGTGCAGCGTATTGTTCGGATCGATCTTCTGCGCGAGGACGAACGCGATGATCTGCTCCTCCTGCTGCTCCGTCAAGTTTTCCTGCATGATGCCGGCTGCCGTGCGGACAAGCTTCCGCACCTTCGCGCGGTCCTGCAAATCGTATTTGTTCACGCCGTTCATCAGCATTTTGATCCGGTCCTTGATGACCGGATTTTTCATTTTGAATTTGATGCGTTCGACCAGCTCCGGGCGTATGCCGAATTTCGCGTAACTCATGTCCGGTTATAGCACCTCCGTCCAGCTTCAAGAAGCCCTCCCCCGCGAGCAAGGCGCGGCTGACCTCCGAAAACCTCGTATAGATGTACTATATGCCGGCGGGTTCGCAATAAAAACTAGTCCAACAGCTCCCCCTGAAAAAGTTGCTCTTTGCGCAGCAAGTCCCGCAGCCTCGCGTAAGGCGCTTCGCGCCAGAAATCCGCGCGTCCGGTCAGCTCCGCCGCGTCGTCCCGCGCTTCCTCCAGCACCGCGAAATCCGCGGCCATGTCGGCCAGCTTGAAGTCCGGCACCCCGCTCTGCTTCGTTCCGAAGAAATCCCCCGGTCCGCGCAGTTCCAAGTCGCGGCGCGATACCTCGAAGCCGTCGTCGGTTTCCGTCATGATCTTCATCCGTTCCCGGCCGATCTCCGACTTCGGATCGGCGATCAGCACGCAGTACGACTGGTGGCCGCCCCGGCCCACGCGGCCGCGCAGCTGGTGCAGCTGCGACAGCCCGAAGCGCTCGGCGTCCATGATGACCATGAGCGTCGCGTTCGGTACGTCGACGCCGACCTCCACGACCGTCGTCGCCACGAGGACATGGGTTTCGTTTGCGGCGAACGCGCGCATGACCTCGTCCTTCTCGGCGGCGGACAGCCGGCCGTGCAGCAGCCCGACGCGCAGATCCGGAAACGCCTGCTGGATCTGGACATGCAGGTCGATCGCGTTCTGCACGTCCAGCTTGTCCGATTCCTCGATCAGCGGGCAGATGAAATAACATTGCCGGCCTGCCTTCACCTCGCGGCGCACGAAGCCGAGCACGCGGTCCAGCATGCCGTGCTTCACCCAATTCGTCTGGATCGGCTTGCGTCCGTGCGGACGCTCCCGCAGCGTCGAGACGTCGAGGTCGCCGAACGCCGTGATCGCGAGCGTCCGCGGAATCGGCGTCGCCGTCATCGTGAGCACGTCGGGGTTCAATCCCTTGCGCCGCAGCACGCTGCGCTGGTTCACGCCGAACCGGTGCTGCTCGTCGGTGACGACGAGCCCGAGGCTGCGGAAGAAGACGCCGTCCTGGATGATCGCCTGCGTGCCGACGACGACGTCGATCAGCCCCATCTGCAGGCCGGCCAGCACCTCCCGGCGCTTCTTCTCCGTCAAGCTGCCGGTCAGCAGCGCAACCTCCATGCCCGCCGGTCCCAGCAGCTTCTGCAGCGAGCGGTAATGCTGCTCCGCCAGTATCTCCGTCGGCACCATCAACGCGCCTTGGTGGCCCGCCTTGAACGTCGCGAACAGGGCGATGGCCGCCACGACCGTCTTGCCGGAGCCGACGTCGCCCTGCAGCAGCCGGTTCATGCACGCGTGCGACCGCATGTCGATCAGAATCTCGTTCACGACCTTCTTCTGCGAATCCGTCAGCTCGAACGGCAGCGTCCGCGAGAACGCCCGGATCGACTCCGCGTCGACGACGTGGGCGATGCCGTCCATCCGCCTGCGGTTCAGCGAGCGGTACGCTTGGAGCTTCAGCTGAAATAGGAACAGCTCCTCGTACACGAGCCGGCGCCGCGCGTCCTGGCCCAGCGCGATATCGTCCGGCTGATGAATCAGCCGCACGGCTTCGCGCCTCGGCATGAAGCCGTGCTTGTCCACCAGCTCGGCCGGCAAAATCTCCTCGACCATATCGCCGTACTGCTGCAGCGCTTGCGCGATCAGCTTTCGGATCCACGCCTGCGTGACGCTCCCGCCGATGGAATACACCGACTGCAGCGTGCCGGAACGAGCCGTGCCCTTATCGGGAAATTCCGATTCCGACACCGTGATCTGCAGCCGCCTTTGCTCCCATTTGCCGGTCAGAACGATGTCCCGTCCCGGCACGAGCTGCTCCTGCAGGAAGTGCCGGTTGAACCAGACGGCCGTCACGAGCAAGCCGTCCACGGCGATCTTGCACGTCAGCCGCGATTTCGCCCGGCCGTAACGCTGCAGCACCGGATTGCCCATGATCTTGCCTTCTACGGTCGCTTTCTCGCCGTCCTTCGTCTCTCCGAGCGTCCGAATGCGATAATCCTCGTAGCGAAACGGAAAATAGTCCAGCAAATCCGCGATCGTATGAACGCCAAAGGCGTGAAGCTCCACTTCCTTCTGAGCGCTCACGCCTTTCATTTGCCGGACCGGTACTTGATCCAGCTTCATCCCCATTACCTCACACCCGCGTAATAAATAAAGCCGCGGCCCCGGCGCCGGCATGCGAGCCGATGACCGCGCCGATGTCCGTCTGCCTGATGCTGCGCACGTTCAGCTGTCCCTGCGCGAGCGCGGCCAGCTCGAGCGCGAGCTCGCGCTTGTACGTCCAGCCGACCGTCATGTCGATCGGATGATCGCCGAACTCCGCCTTGAACAGGTCGACGATGCGCTGCATCGCCTTCTTCGTGCCGCGTACTTTGTCGACCGGCGAGACTTCGCCTTCCCGGTCGATCGTCAGGATCGGCTTGATGTTCAGGATCGAGCCGAACAGCGCGGCGGCTTTCCCGATCCGGCCGCCCTTCTGGAGATACTCCAGCGTATCGACGAGGAAATACATGTTCATGTCCTTCCGCATCGCGTCGACCGCGGCGAGAATCTCGTCCTTCGATGCGCCGCCGGCCGCCATCTCGGCGGCTTTCACCACGAGCATGCCCAGCCCGTAGGAGACGGACCGGGAATCGATGACGGTGACGTCGGCCTGCGTTTCCATCAGCGTCGAGCCGAGAAGCGCGGATTGGTACGTGCCGCTGAGCATGGAAGAAATATGAATCGAAATGATGGCCGAATCCGGATATTGCTTGCTCAGTCGTTCGTACGTTTCCGTGAATTCCACGGGCGACGGCTGCGACGTCGTCGGCAGCGCGGCCGACGAAGCGAGCCGCGTGTAAAACTGCTCGTTGGTCAGCGAGACGCCGTCCAGGAACGACTCTTCGCCGAACATGACCTTCAGCGGAACCATCTCGATGCCGTATTGCTCTCTGACCCGTTTCGGGATATCGGCGGTGCTGTCCGTCACGATTTTAACCCCGCTCATGCAGATGCCCCCTATTCGACCGCGATTAAATATGGATAGAGCGGCTGGCCGCCCGCATGCACTTCGAACTCCGCATCCGGGAACGTTTCTTTCGCCCATGCCGTCAATTCGGCCGTTTCCGCCGGCTTTGCCTGCTCGCCCGTCAGTACCGTGACCAGCTCGCCGCCGTCTTCCAGCATCCGCGCAAGCAGCTCCCTGCACGTTTCCTGCAGGCTCGGGGAGGCGGTCACGATCGTCTTCTCCAATATCCCGATATAATCGCCTTCGTGAATCGAGATGCCGTCGATCGACGTGTTGCGCACCGCGTTCGTCACTTGGCCGGAGCGCACCTGCAGCACCGCTTCGTTCATCGCCTGCGCGTTCATCTCCGCCGGCTCTTCCTCCCGGAACGCCAGGACCGCGGCCAGCCCTTGCGGAATGTTCTTCGAGCCGATCACCGTGACGTTGCGCCCGCTAAGCTCCGCCGCCTGCTGGGCCGCCAGGATGATGTTGCTGTTGTTCGGCAGCAGGAAAATATGCTCCGCCGGCAGCGACTCGATGGCGCGGACGAAATCCTCCGTCGACGGATTCATCGTCTGGCCGCCCGACAGGACGACGTCGACGTTGTTGTCGAGGAAGATCGCGCGGATGCCGTCCCCCATCGCCACCGCGACGAGGCCGAACGGCGCGAGCTCGTGCGCCTGCTCCGCGGAGAGGGCGTCGGCCGGGGTGCCCGTAAGCACCTCGGAGACGGCGAGCCCGAGGGCGGCCTCTTCGACGACCGCCGTCTCCGGCAGCACGTCGGCCCCCGGAGCGGACACGCCGCCGGCGATCGCCGCGTTCTCCTCCTCATGCAGCAAATCCCGATGCTGCTCGCGCATGTTCAAAATGTGAATCTCCGTCAGCTCGCCGTACGGCAGGGCGAAGTTCAGCACGTCGCCCGGCTTGCGCGTATGCACGTGAACCTTGATGATCTCGTCGTCCACGATGACGAGAATGCTGTCGCCGTCCCGGGACAGCATGCCCTTGAAGAGCGCCTCGTCGAAGCGGAGTCCCGTCCGTCCCGCCTGTTTGCGGTTGATGAAGAACTCCATGTCGTAGAGAAACTCGATCTGCTCCGTTTCCAGCTTGGACTGCGCGCTCGCGTGCCGCGACGCCGAGGGAACCGTCATCGGCATCGGCTGAGCGGGCGCCTTAGGCGCCTCTTGGCGCGGGAACGCCATGGGAGCGGCGGCTTCCGCGCCGACCGCGGCTTCGCCGGATATGCCGTTCTCCTCCGCCAGACAGCTCAGGAAGCCCTCATAGATGCAGACGAGCCCCTGCCCGCCGGAATCGACGACGCCGACCTGCTTGAGCACCGGCAGCAGCTCCGGGGTCCGCTCGAGCGACTCGTTCGCGCGCGACACGACCTCCTGCACGAGCTGCGCCACGTCGTTGTTGCGCTTGGCGAAGGCGACGGCATGCCTGGCCGTGTCTTTCGCCACGGTCAGGATGGTGCCCTCCACCGGCTTCACGACGGCTTTATAAGCCATGTCGACCCCGTTCTGCAGCGCCGCGGCGAACTGCTGCGCGTCGATCTGCTCCTGGTTCGCGACGCTCTTGGAGAAGCCGCGGAACAGCTGCGACAGAATGACGCCGGAATTGCCCCGCGCGCCCATCAGCAGCCCTTTAGAAAGCGCTTCCGCAACTTTGCCCACTGCTTGGCTCGGGTTTTTCTGCAGCTCGCGTTTTCCGGAGCTCATCGTCAAATTCATATTGGATCCCGTATCTCCGTCCGGAACCGGGAAGACGTTCAGCGCGTTGATGCGCGATTCGTTTCGTTGTAAATTGTCCGCTCCGCTCAGGAGCATTCTCGCGAAATCCGAGCCGTTAATAAAGCGTTTGATCAAGCGTGATTACCCCTTCCTACCGAGATACCCGTACGCCTTGGACAAAAATATTGACGACGTCGACTTTTACGCCGACAACCTCGTTCATCACATACTTCACTTTTGACTGAATATTATGTGCGACCTCGGAAATTTTTGTCCCGTAGCTCACGATGATGTACAAATCGATGTGTAAGTAATCGTTCTCTCGGTGGACTTCGACACCGCGCGACAGATTATCCCGACCCAGCAGCTCGGCGATGCCGTCTTTCAGCTGCTTTCTTGATGCCATGCCTACCAGCCCATAACAGTCCATGGCTGCGGACCCGGCAAGGACGGAAATCACATGATCGGTTATATGAACGCTTCCGAGTTCGGATTGTAGCTGCAGAGGCATGGAAAACCACTCCTTCACCGTTGTTATTATGGACTAATCCACATTGTACTATAAATTTGAACGATTTTGAAGTCCAGCCCCCCATTCTCGACCGTTTTCATCCTTTTTTAAGCGCTAGATGTCGATATTGCGCGTTGACAATGCTTGATGAAAGCCCGGACATATGCTATTATATTGAAGTCTGTTTGTTTGCAGTGATTGTCAAGGGGAGGTGTATTCCATGTCTCGCAAATGTTTCATTACGGGCAAAGGTCCTGGTGTAGGCAACAACGTATCGCACGCTAACAACAAAACCCGCCGCTCTTGGGGCGTTAACGTTCAGAAGGTAAGAATTCTTGTTAACGGCAAGCCGAAGCGCGTTTACGTCAGCACCAAGGCGCTCAAATCCGGTAAAGTCACTCGCGTATAACGGCATGAAGCCATGGACAAAAAGCACCTGATTCAACATCAGGTGCTTTTTTGCATGTCAAAGCGCGAAAGGCGCGACGTTAGCCGGCGAAGCCTTCCGCGCTCCGGATTTCGCACGCCGAACGTCCGCTTCAGGGGCAGCCGCTGCTAGCTCTTCTGAAACGTGTTTAAGATGGCCTTCACGAAACCACCCAAGAACTTCGGCAGCTTGATCGTATAGAATTTCATGCTCCACCCCTCCTAAGAGTTATTGCAGGCAGAAAACCCGTTTGCCCCAAAGTGCCGGAAGCGGTCTCCGATCGTTGAAGCACGGGCCGTCTTTAACATCCGTAACGGTTCCGCGCCTTCGTCCATAAAAAAAAGGCTACAAGAACGACGTTCGTTCATGTAACCATCCTATGCGCCGCGGGACTGTCCTATTCCAAACCCGGGCTTGGGCCGTTCTCTCTCTATGCCGCGCCTGGCGCCCCGCTCCGCATCGCCGTGATCACCGCATAGATGAACACGAAGACCAGAAAGCTTACGATCGCCAGCGCGATGAACGCGATCCGCGAACGGATCGACGCGAAGTTCTTGAAATAATGGATCGCGATCACGACGGCGAGCAGGGAGAACACCAGGTTCGCCATGCCCTTGATGATCGTGAACAAACACAGCATCAGGCCGCAGCCGATGCCGTACAGAAGCAGCAGCAGCCCTTTCTTCAAGCGCCCGCCCACCCGCGCGCCCCTTAACGCAGCGCGGCGATCGCCGCCGCCCGGTCGCGCTCGGTGAACACGGCGCTGCCCGCGACGAACACGTCGGCGCCGGCCTCGCGCACGAGCGGCGCCGTCTCGGCGTTGATGCCGCCGTCCACTTGGATCAGCATGCCTTCGCGGCCCCGCTCCGCCAGCAGCGCGCGCGTTTGGCGAATCTTCTGCAGCGACTGCGCGATGAATTTCTGGCCGCCGAAGCCGGGGTTGACGGTCATCAGCAGGATCATGTCGATATCGTCCAGCACGTTCTCGAGCGCGCTGACCGGCGTCGCGGGATTAAGGGCCACGCCGGCGGGAAGGCCGGCTTCCTTGATCTGATGCACCACGCGATGCAGATGGACGCAAGCCTCGGCATGGACCGTGATGCGGTCCGCGCCCGCGGCGACGTAATTCGGGATGTGCAGCTCCGGCCGCTCGATCATCAGATGGACGTCGTAGACGAGCTTCGACGCCGGCCGAACGGCTTGAATGATCTGCGGGCCGAACGTCAGGGTCGGCACGAAATGGCCGTCCATGACGTCGATATGGATCCAATCCGCGCCGGCACGGTCCACGTCTTTGATCTCTTCTCCGAGCGCCGCGAAATCGGCGGACAAAATCGATGGTGCGATGATGATGGACATGTCAGTACCTCCGCTTTTTCTCTTTCATCTCCGCCATGAACAGCGCGTAGTTGGCATGGCGGCTCGGCGCGATTTCGCCGTCCTCCACCGCCTTCAGCACCGCGCATTCCGGTTCATGGATGTGGGTGCAGCCGCGGAATTTGCACTCGGGCGCCCGTTCGCGCATTTCGCGGAAGCAGCTGCCGAGTTCCTCGATGCCGAGCTCCGCGAAGTCCAGCTGGCTGAACCCCGGCGTATCCGCCACCAAGCCGCCGCCGATGTCGATCAGCTCGACGTGACGCGTGGTATGCTTGCCCCGGCCGAGCCGGTTGCTGATTTCGTTCGTTTCCAGCGTAAGGCCCGGGACGAGGGCGTTCAGCAGCGACGATTTGCCGACGCCGGATTGCCCGGCGAACACCGCCAAATGCCCCTGCAGCCGTTCCTTGAGCGCCGCCGTGCCCGCGCCGCGCCTCGAGCTGGTGACGAGCACCTCGTAGCCGATCGGCTCGTAGATCCGCTGCACCTCGCCCATCGCGCGCCGCGCCTCTTCCGTTTCCTCGCCGTCCTCCGCCAAATCCTGTTTACTTAAGCATAGTACGGCGTCGATGCCGGCATGCTCGATATGCGCCAGAAATTTGTCGAGCAGCTGCAGGTTCAGCGCGGGCTCCGTGACGGAGAACACGAGCACGGCCAGGTCCACGTTCGCCACCGGCGGCCGGATCAGCTCCGAGCTTCGCGGCGCGATGGCGTTCACGGCGCCCTCCCCGTTCTCCGTCTCTTCGAAGTCGACGACGTCGCCGACGAGCGGCGATTCGCCCCGTTTCTTGAAGATGCCGCGCGCCCGGCACTGCACGTCCGCCTCGCCCGGCGCCGCGACCTCCGGACGCACGTAGTAGTAGCCGCTGAGCGCCTTGACGATTCGGCCGGTTTTGCTTTCCTTATTGCGCGACTGCGTCATTGTCGGCTCCATCCGTGTTCGTGTTGCCATTCGTCGGACTCTCCTCGGTGTTGGCTGGCTGGTCGGCCGGCGGCGGGTCCATGCCCGGCACCGTTTCCGGCGGCGCGTCGGCGCCCGATTGAACGTCGCCGTACGTGCGCGAGAACGTATCGGTGAATTGGCCGTCCCGGTAGATCTGCACCTGTGCCTCCGTATTCGGGTCGAGCACGACCTTCACCGGGAACGTCTCGGTATCCTTGATCTTCCGTTTGCCCCATTCGATGTTTTGTCCCGTGGCGTCGGAGTAGACGATGCGGATCTCGCTCGTCTTGCCCGCCTGCGCCGGGGAAATGACGATATTGAACGTATACTCGAGCGCGTCGTCCGGCAAGCCGGAGCTGACCGTCAGCGTGATCGCCGACCCTTTGGTCACCTGCGCGTCGGGATCGTACGGATATTGGGCGGTTACTTCGCCCTTCGGCCGGTAGCTCGGCTCCCGGACGATATCGGAATCGTTCACGACGAGCCCCAGGGAACGGAGCTGGGCGATGGCTTCGCTTTCCTTCTTGCCGATGACTTTCGGCATCTTCAGCGTCTCCTTGCCCTGGCTGACCGTGAAGGAGAACGCCGCGGTCTTGGGATCATATTGCTCGCCGGCCGGCGGCGTCTGTTCCAGCACCGTCCCCGGCGCTTCGTCGCTGAACGTTTCTTTCTTGGAAATTTGCTTCTCCTGGTCGAGGCCGAGCGCGACGAGCGCCGCCACCGCGTCGTCGTAGGACTTGCCGACGTAATTGTCGGCCGCCTCCAGCTTCGGTCCGGTGCTGACGTACAGCTTGATGAACGAGCCGACCTTCACGCGCTGGTTCGGCTTGGACTGCTCGTAGACGATGTCTTTGGCGACGCCTTCCTTATCCGTGTAGATCGATGGCTCTTCGACCTTCAGCCCCGCCTTCTCCAGCGTCATCCGGGCGTCGGTCTCGTTCATGTTGACGACGTACGGGACGTCGACCTCCTCGATGTCGAACCAGCCGAGCACGGTCATGGCGCCCCAGTAAACGAGCGCGATAATGACCAGCGTCGACGCCACCGTCACGACGGGCTTGACCCACCGCCGTCCGCGCTTTTTTTCTTCGAGTCCTTCGGAATTCCAGCGGTCTTCCTCTTCCTCGCCCGGTTCGTCCGCGCGCGCGGCCGACGTCGCGGCCGTGCGTTCCGCCGGCGTCCGCTCCCGTTCAGCCGCGCCGTACGGCGCGGTCCTGTCCGCTTTCGCGGCGGCCGACGACGCGGCGAGCGTATCCGCGATGCTCCCGCGGATCGCGGGCATGACGCGGGTCTCGTCGAAGTCGGGATTATCGAATTCGATCTTCGGCTCCCGCAGCCGTCCGGGCTGCAGGCAGGTTTCGAGATCGGCCAGCATTTCCGTCGCCGAATGGTACCGCTCGTTCGGATTTTTGCGCATCGCCTTCAGAATCACGTTCTCGACGCTCTGCGGTATGTACGGATTCAGCTCGCGCGGCTCCTCGAAATTTTCCTGCAAATGCTTCAGCGCGACGCTGATCGGGCTTTCGCCGAGGAACGGCAGCTTGCCCGTCAGCATCTGGTACAGCACGATGCCGAGCGAATACAGGTCCGACTTCTCGCCGGTCGCGCTGCCCTTCGCGTGCTCGGGCGAAAAATAATGCACCGAACCGACCATGGAGCCCGTCTGCGTGATCGTCGACGACGTGACCGCCCGCGCGATGCCGAAATCCGTCACCTTCACGCGGCCGTTTTTGCCGATAAGAATATTATGAGGTTTAATATCGCGATGGATGATTTGGTTATGGTGCGCGTGCTCCAGGGCATCGCAAATCTGGATCGCGATCTTGACCGCTTCCTCGGCCTGGAGCGGCGCGCGTTCCTTGATGATTTCGTTCAAATTGTTGCCTTCGACGTATTCCATGACGATGTAGTGCGTATCGTCCTCCTGCCCCACGTCGTAAATGCTCACGACGTTCGGATGCGACAGCGCCGCGGCGGACTGCGCTTCCCGTCTGAACCGCCGGATGAATTCCTCGTCGTGCACGTATTGCTGGCGAAGCACCTTGACCGCCACGTTGCGGTTCAGCAGCACGTCATGGGCCTTGTACACCAGCGCCATGCCGCCGCCGCCGATACGCGCAATGATTTCGTATCTTCCGCCGAGCTCATGTCCTATCATGTCGATCACCCCTCAAGCTCCGTGTCTTCGGCATGATGCAGCAGCGCGACGGTAATGTTGTCGTCTCCGCCGGCTTGCAGCGCAAGCTGTACGAGCCTGTCCGCCTTCTGGTCCAGATCCAGTCCGTCCTGTTCCAACGTTTCGACGATCGCAGCCGTATTGATCATGTCGGACAGCCCGTCGCTGCAAAGCAGCAGCAGGTCGTCCTTCATCCAAGAAATGCTCTGGACGTCGACCTCTACCTGCTCATCCGTGCCCAACGCCCGCGTCAGCACGTTGCGGCGCGGATGGTGCTCGGCCTCTTCCGGCTTGATTTGCCCGGACTTCACCAACTCGTTCACGAGCGTGTGATCTTCCGTCAGCTGCGTCAGCTTGCCGCCCCGCCATTGATAGGCGCGGCTGTCCCCGATATGGCCGATGACGGCATGATCCTCGGACAGCAGCACCGCAACGACCGTCGTGCCCATATTATAATACTGTTCGTTGTTGGATGCCGTGTCGAACACGACTTCATTGGCCTGTAAAATCGCCTGGCTGATCAGCGTCTTGCGCTCTTCCGGCGACAAGGCCGCCGTCGAGCCCTTCAGCGCTTCGCGAAACGTATCGACGGCAAGATTGCTTGCCACTTCCCCTGCCTGGTGGCCGCCCATTCCGTCGGCCACGATCGCAACGACGAGACCGGGTTCCAGTACTTCCGACCAGACCCGGTCTTCGTTCACGAGTCGAATTCTTCCGATATCACTCCGCAAAGCCGTTTTCAACCATCATCACCCCGCCGTAGACTCCATATGTTTCGCGCGCAATTGTCCGCAAGCCGCCGCAATGTCGTGGCCCTGTTCTCTGCGGATGGTGGCATTGATTTTGTTCTTCTCCAGGATCCGGTGAAATTCGAAAATTTGTTCGCGGGGGGTGCGCACGTAATCGCGCTCCGGCACGTGATTGACCGGAATCAGGTTGACGTGGCAAAGCATGCCCTTCAGCACCTGCGCCAGCTCTTCCGCGTGCTCGCTCTGGTCGTTGACGCCGCCGATCAGCGCGTATTCGAACGTGATGCGCCTTCCCGTCTTCGCGATGTAGTTGCGGCACGCTTCCATGACTTCTTCGAACGGGAAGCGGCGGTTGACCGGCATCAGCTTGGAGCGCAGCTTGTCGTTCGGCGCGTGAATGGAGATGGCCAGGTTGATCTGCGTGTTCTCCTCGGCGAACTTGTACATGCTCGGCACGATGCCGCTCGTCGACACCGTGATATGGCGCTGTCCGATGTTGAGTCCCTTCTCGTGGATCATGAGGCGAAGGAACGTCATCGTCGCGTCGTAGTTCTCGAACGGCTCGCCGGAGCCCATGATGACGATGCTGGACACGCGCTCGTTCGTTTCGTCGAGCATCTGCTGCGCGACGACGACCTGCGCGACGATTTCGCCCGCGGTCAGGTTGCGCTTCAAGCCGCCCAGCGTCGAGGCGCAGAACGTGCAGCCGATCCGGCAGCCGACCTGCGTGGTCACGCAAATGCTGTTGCCGTAGTTATGGCGCATGATGACCGTTTCGATCGCGTGGTTGTCGTGGAGGCCGAACAAGAACTTCACCGTGCCGTCCTTCGATTCGAAGCGGGTGATTTCGTTCAGCGTCACGAACGCGAACTGGTCTTCAAGCTTTTGCCGAAGCGGCTTGGACAGGTTGCTCATCTCGTCGAAGCTCTTCACGCGCTTGACGTACAACCATTCGAACAGCTGGGTGCCGCGAAACGCGGGCTCGCCGTTCTCCTTCATCCAATTTTGCAGCTGCTCCAGCGTATAGTCGTAGATGAACGGTTTCATCGGGTTCACACCTATTTCTTCATGAAATGTTGGCTTGGCGTCCGATAGCTGCGGACCGCCACGTTTATAGTACCATAAACGCCCATAACAGGCCACTTGCGCGCTGTTAGGGGCGTATGGGCAAGACGGTTATGCGGAACCTTCGGGATCGCGTTTCATGCGGGCGATGAAAAAGCCGTCGCTGCCGAAATGCTGAGGCAGCAGCTGGACCATGCCTTCGAAACCGTCGCCGACGATCCCGTTCGTCCGGAGCGGCCGGAGCACCCGGGACGGCCAGTCGGCATCCAGCTTATACCATTCGTGCGCTTCCAGGAATTTCAGTACTTGCCGCTCGTTTTCGTCCCGCTCGATCGTGCAGGTGCTGTAAACGAGCGTGCCGCCGGGGCGGACCAGCTTCGCCGCTTCGGCCAGCAGCCGCTCCTGCAGCTCCGCGATCGCCGCGACGTCCGACTCGGACTTCGTCCATTTGATTTCCGGCTTCCGGCGGATGACGCCGAAGCCGGAGCACGGGGCGTCCAGCAGCACGAGATCGAAGCTGCCGGGCGCGAATCGCTCCGACAGCGCTGCCGCGTCGCCGACGACCGTGCGCACGGACGCGAGCCCCAGACGCACGGCGTGTTCGTCGATCAGCGGCTGCTTATGCGGATGGACGTCGTTCGCGACGACTTCGCCGCGGTCCCCCATCAATTCCGCGAGGTGCGTCGTCTTGCCCCCCGGCGCCGCGCAGCAGTCCAGCACGCGCATGCCGGGCTGCGGCGCGCAGACGTCCGCCACGAGCATCGAGCTCTCGTCCTGCGGCGTCAGCCAGCCGTCGCGGTAGCCGCCGGACTGCGCCAGGTTGCCGCCGCCGAGGGCGACGACGCCCTCGTCCGCCAACGCGGACGGCTTCGCTTCGACCCCGTGCTCGGCCAGCAGCGCGATCGCCTTCTCACGCGACAGCTTGAGCGCGTTGACGCGCGCGCTGGCATGCGGCCGTTCGTTGCCGGCGGCGCAGATCCGCTCCGCGGTTTCTTCGCCGTAGCGGTCGATCCAACGTTTCACGAGCCAATCGGGATACGAATGATCGATGCCGATCCGTCGTACCGGATCCGTCAGCGAGGACGGCTGCTTCAGCTCGTTCAGCCTTCGTTCCATGTTGCGGAGGACGCCGTTCACCATGCCGGAGATGCCGGCGTGGCCGCGCCGCTTCGCGATGACGACCGCCTCGTTGACGGCCGCGTGCGGCGGTACGCGGTCGAGCAGCAGCAGCTGGTACGCGCTCATCCGCAGCAGCGCGAGCACCCAAGGCGCCAGCTTCCGCACTCCTTTCGCGACCAAGGCGTCCAGCCTGTCGTCGAGCAGCCGCTGGTGCTGGATCGTGCCGTACACGAGCTCGGTCGCGAGCGCCGCGTCGGCCCGGGACAGCTCCGCGTCCTGCAGCGCGCGGTTCAGCTGCAGGTTGCTGTAGGCGCCGGCCTCCATGACCCGGACCAGCGTATCCAGCGCGACCTCGCGCGCCGTCTTGCGCCGCGGCTCCGGCTTCCGGCCGGCCTTGGCCGGCGATCCGGGCTTGCCGCCCGGGCGCTGGCCGGCTCCGGCTGCCGGGCGCGCGCCGCCTGGCCGTGCGCCGGCATGAGCGCGCGGCTTCGCCCCCGGCTTGCCGCCGGCCGCCGCTCCGCCGCCGCGGGCTTGGCCGCCGGTCGCCGGACGCTTGCCTTCGCCGGCCCCGCTCACGCTTCCGCCTCCGCGCCGAAGACCGTGCCCGGCGCGAGCCGCGCGCCCTTCAGCCATTCGGAGGCGGGCATCGCTTTCTTGCCCGCCGGCTGGATGACGGTCAGCAGCAGCGCGTCCGCTCCCGTCTGCACGGCGATGCCCCGCTCGTCCGCGGCCAGCACCGTTCCCGGGGCCGCCGCGGCGTTGCCCCGCTTCACCGGCTCGCAGCCCCACACCTTGAACGGCTCGCCGTTCCATACCGTGAAGCCGCCGGCCATCGGCGACAAACCGCGCACTTGATTGTAGACGTCGCGCGCCGGTCGGCTCCAGTCGATGCGCTCGTCGTCGCGCGTCAGATTCGGCGCGTACGTCGCCTCGTCGTGATTTTGCGGGACCGCTTTCGCCGTTCCCGCTTCGATCGCCGGCAGCGTCTCGGCCAGCAGCTTCGCGCCGGCGGCGGTCAGCTTCTCGAACAGGCTGCCCGACGTGTCCGTCTCGGCGATCGGCACTTCGACGACGCTGATCATGTCGCCCGTATCGAGCCCTTCGGCCATGTACATGATCGTCACGCCGCTCTTGGTCTCGCCGTTGATGATCGCGCGCTGGATCGGCGCGCCCCCGCGATAACGCGGCAGCAGCGATCCGTGCACGTTAATGCAGCCGAGCCGCGGCACGTCCAGCACCGCTTTCGGCAGAATCTGCCCGTAGGCGGCCGTGACGATCAAATCCGGCCGCAGCCCGGCGATGCGCGCCGCCGTCTCCGAGCCGCGCAGTCGCTCCGGCTGCTCGACCGGGAGCCCGCGCAGAAGCGCCGCTTCCTTGACCGGAGGCGGCGTCAACGTTTTTTTGCGGCCCTTCGGGCGGTCGGGCTGCGTCACGACCAGCTCGACCGTATGGCCGGCATCCAGGATGGCTTCCAGGGAAGGCACGGCGAACTCCGGCGTGCCCATGAACACGATGCGCATGCGGTCACTCTCCGTCCGGGCGGGGACGCTTGCTGACGTCGTACACCGTTTCCGCGATGTCGGTAAACAGCACCCCGTTCAAATGATCCACTTCATGCTGGAACGCCCGCGCCAAAAAGTCGCTCGCTTCGAGCTCGATCGGCGCGCCGTTGCGGTCGAAGCCCTTCAGCTTGACGTGCTGGGCGCGGCGAACCTCGCCGTTCAGGTTGGCGATGCTGAGGCAGCCTTCCGGTCCGAGCTGCTCGCCCGAGCGCTCCACGATTTCGGGATTGACCATCTCGATCAGCCCATGGTCGTCCCCGACGTCCACGACGATGACGCGCTTGGAGATGCCCACCTGCGGCGCGGCCAAGCCGACGCCTTCCGCGTCGTACATCGTTTCCGCCATATCGTTCAACAGCTTATGCAAATTGGAATTGAACTTCGTCACCGCGGCCGCGCGTTCGCGGAGCACCGGGTCCGGATCCTGCACGATTAATCGAATTGCCATACCAAACGACCTCCCAATCTTAGCTGCTCTCTATAACGTACGTTATAAAATCATTTGCGGATCCACGTCCACGCTCATGGTGACCGGCGGCTGCCCGTTCGTGCCGGCGAGCTGCGCGATCGCCTGCTGCAGCAGGTCCGCGGCCCCCACGTTTCCCCGATATTTTAGCATACATTGAAAACGATAGCGATCTTTCATGCGGGGAATCGGCGAGGCGACTGGCCCGAGCACGTCCATGAACCGGCTGCCGTCTCCTTCGTCCGAGCCCCGGATGCCGGCGGCCCGGGCCAAGTCGCGCAGCGCCCCCGCGAGCTTCTCGCCTTCGCCGATGACGAGCGCGAGCTGCTCGTGGGACAGCGTCACGAGAATGAGCCGGCAAAACGGCGGATACGCCATGAACCGGCGGTGCTTCAGCTCCTCCCGGACGAACGACGCGTAGTCGTGATGCCGCGCGCTGACGATGGCGTAGTGCTCGGGGTTATACGTCTGCACGATGACTTCGCCCGGCAGTTCGTGGCGCCCGGCCCGGCCCGCGACCTGGGTCAGCAGCTGGAACGTCTTCTCCGCCGCCCGGAAATCGGGCAGATGCAGGGACGTATCCGCGGCGATGACGCCTACCAGGGTCACATAGGGAAAATCGAGCCCTTTCGCGACCATCTGCGTCCCGAGCAGCACGTCCGCTTCCCGGTTGCCGAACTGCGTCAGCCATTTCTCGTGCGAGCCTTTCTCCGTCGTCGTGTCGACGTCCATCCGGATGACGCGGATGCCCGGAAACAGCTTCGCCAGCTCTTCCTCCACGCGCTGCGTGCCGGTGCCGAAGAACCGGATATGCTCGCTCTCGCAGGACGGGCACGCCTTCGGCTCCTGCTCGGCGTGGCCGCAGTAATGGCAGCGGAGCGCCCGCGATTTCTGATGGTACGTGAGCGAGATATCGCAATGCGGACACTGCGCCGTATACCCGCAGGACCGGCACATCACGAACGTCGAATAGCCTCTGCGGTTCAGCAGCAGCACGGATTGCTCGCCGCGCTCGAGCCGCTGCAGCAGTCCCTCGTGCAGCTGGCGGCTGAACATCGAGCGGTTGCCGTCCTTCAGCTCGTCCCGCATGTCGACGACGTGCACTTTGGGCAGCGGCCGGCCGGCCACCCGGTCCGGCATCGGCAGCAGCGACGCGCCGCGTTTGGCGGCCGCGCCCTCGCCGGGCGCCTCCTGGCCGCCGCGGGAAGCGGAAGCGGCGACGAACGACTCCAGCGACGGCGTCGCCGAGCCGAGCACGACGACGGCGCCATGCTGGTTTGCCCGTCGGACCGCGACGTCCCGGGCGTGGTACTTCGGGCTTTCTTCTTGTTTATAAGACGATTCGTGTTCCTCGTCGATAATGATGAGTCCGATGCGCTTGAACGGCGCGAACACGGCCGAGCGCGCGCCGACCGCCACTTCCGCGCGTCCTTCGCGGATTTTGCGCCACTCGTCGTAGCGTTCGCCGCTCGAGAGACGGCTGTGCAGCACGGCGACGGCGTCGCCGAAGCGGCCTTTGAAGCGTTCCACCATTTGCGGCGTCAACGCGATCTCCGGTACGAGCACGATCGCCTGCCGGTCGTCCTTCAGACAGCGTTCGATCGCCTGCAGGTACACTTCCGTCTTGCCGCTGCCCGTCACGCCGTGCAGCAGAAACACGCGGGGCGACGCGTCGTCCACCGCTTGCGCGAGCTCGTCGTAGACCGCCTGCTGCCCTTCCGTCAGGCGCAGCGGCGCCGTCTTGCCGAAGCCGCGGCCGGCGTACGGGTCGCGGCGCTGCTCCGTTTCGCGGATCGCGAGCCAGCCCTTCGCCTCCGCGCCGCGGATCGTGCCTGTCGTCGTCGCGAGCGCCTGCGCCAGCGCGGCGAGCGGGATCGGCTCGGCATGCTCGAGCATGTACTGCGCCGCCTCCCGCTGCTTCGCCGCGCGGGCCGACGCGTTCGCGAGCTCGGCGCGGACGGCGTCCGCATCCTCCGGCGGATACACCGTAAGTACCTTGCGCACCGCGAGCCGGTCGCGGATCGACACCCGCTCCTCGAGCATGCCCCGGCCGATCGCCGCCTTGACGGACGCCGCCGCTTCGGGAAACCGCTCCTGCAGCAGCGCGAGCCGCGCTTCGCCGCCTTGCTGCCGCAAATACCGCAGCCACGGCTCTTCCTCCGGTCCGAATAAGCCGTTCGGCTCCGCCGCCGCCTCCTCGGACAGCCGCACGACGGAGTCCGCCTTGCCTTTCAGCGCCGACGGGATCATCGCCTGCAGCGCCGTCGTGAGCGGGCAGCAGTATTTCTCGGCGATCCACTGCGCGAGCTCGACGAGATCCGGCGACAGCGGCGGCAGATGGTCGAGCAGCTCCGCGATCGGCTTCAGCTTCCGCGCGTCCACTTCCGCGAACGGCGCGATGCCGACGACGAAGCCCTGCAGCACGCGGCCGCCGAACGGCACGCCGACCCGGCTGCCGACCTCCACCCAGCCGGCCATCGCGTCCGGAATCGCGTAATCGAACGGCCGGTCCGTCGCGCGGCTCGGCACGTCCACGATGACTCTCGCGATCATTCCGCGTCTCCCGGCGCCGTCTTGGCGTTCATCCGCTCCGCGATCCGCGCGAGCAGCCGCTCCGCCACTTCGCGCTTGGGCAGCCGCGGCAGCGCTTCGACCAGCCCTTCCGGCCCGAAGACCTGCACGACGTTCGTATCCGCGTTAAAGCCCGCGCCTTCCTGCGAGACGTCGTTCGCGACGACGAGGTCGCAATGTTTGCGGGCCAGCTTATCCATGGCGTAGGACGCCACATGCTCCGTCTCGGCCGCGAAGCCGACGAGAAATTGATGCGTCTTCCGTTCGCCGAGCGTCTTCAAAATATCGGTCGTCCGTTCCAGCTCGACGACGAGCCGTTCGTCGCTCTTCTTGATCTTGGACGGCGCCTGCGCGGCCGGCCGGTAATCGGCGACGGCCGCCGCCTTGATGACGAGGTCCGCGGAATCGTAGCGCGCCAGCACCGCCTGCAGCATCTCTTCAGCCGACTCCGCGCGGACGAGCTCGACGCCGCCGATCGGCGCCGCCGTCGTCCGCGCGGCGATGACGGTGACGTCCGCGCCGCGGTTCGCCGCCGCTTCCGCCAAGGCAAAGCCCATTTTGCCGGACGAATCGTTCGTCAGGTAACGCACGGGGTCAAGCCGTTCCACCGTGCCGCCGGCGGTTATCAGCACTTTCTTGCCCGCCAGCTCCGTGCGCGAGGCGAACCACTGCTTCACGGCGAAGACGATCTCCTCCGGCTCCGCGAGCCGCCCTTTGCCGACGTAACCGCACGCCAGGTTGCCCGTGCCCGGCTCCACGAACCGGACGCCGCGCTCCGCGAGCAGCGCCATGTTCCGCTCCACCGCCGGATGCGCGTACATATGCACGTTCATCGCCGGGGCCACGATGACCTGGGCCGTCGCCGCCAGGAGCGTCGTGCTGAGGAAATCGTCCGCGAGCCCGTTGGCCATTTTGCCGAGCACGTTCGCCGTCGCCGGCGCGACCAGCACCAGATCCGCGCTGTCAGCCGCGTCGATATGCGCGACCACGGCCGGATCGAATTCGTCGAACGTGTCGAGATAGACGGGATGCCGCGACAACGTCTGCAATGTCAGCGGCGAGATGAATTTGGTCGCCGACTCGGTCATGATGACGCGCACGTTCGCGCCCGCCTGCGTCAGCCGGCTGCAGATCGTCGCCGCCTTGTAAGCCGCGATGCCCCCCGTAATGCCGAGCAAAATCGTTTTTCCCTGTAGCATGGCTGCTCTCCTCTCTTGATCCATGGCCGCGCCGCCGTTCGCCCGGTCCAGCGGAATGCGCCGCTTCCTTTTCCGGGATGAAAAAAATAACAACCGCGAGGGTTGTTATTCCTGTTCGTCCTTCTTGTTCAGCGTGCTTTCGACCACGAGAATGTCATGGTAGATTTCTTCGAGCGCGACGCCCACGTATTTGTGCGACTTCGGCGTGCGGATTTCGCTCTTGCTGCCGTCCCGCAGCTTGCGCGCCCGGCGAGATGCCGCCACGACCAGCGAGTACTTGCTGTCGACTTTCTTCATCATTTCATCGATGGATGGATATAACAATCTGCTTTCACCTCGCTCATGCTTTCTCGGAAGCTGCTTTCATTTCTTCGAGTTCTTCGACGAACCGTTCCCTGCGGCAGTGCTCCGCGACGATGATGCTCTGAATCCGGTGGCACGCGGCGTCGATCTGGTCGTTGACGACGGCATAATCGTAATAATGAATCAAATTCATCTCTTCCACCGCGACGTTCATGCGATGGTCGATTATATCGGCATTCTCCGTGCCGCGTCCCGTAATGCGCTGTTTGAGCACGTCAAGAGACGGCGGCACCAAGAAGATGAACACGCCTTGCGGGAATTTCTCTTTCACTTTCAGCGCGCCCTGCACTTCGATTTCAAGGATGATGTCCTTGCCCGAAGCCAGCGTCCGCTCCACGAAATCGCGCGGGGTGCCGTAGTAATTGCCGACGTACTCCGCGTATTCCAGCAGCGCGTCGCGCGCGATCATGTCCTGGAATTGCTCCTTGCTCTTAAAAAAATAATTGATGCCGTCGATTTCTCCCTGGCGGGGCTTGCGCGTCGTCGCCGAAACGGAATACACCAGATCGTTCTGCTTATGCCGAAGCTGCGCGCACACGGTGCCCTTGCCCACGCCCGAAGGACCGGACAATACGATTAACAATCCTCTTTTCATAAGACTCCCCGTTACTTATTCGTCGTGATCGTCATCCTTGGTCGAGAGACGATGCGCAACCGTTTCCGGCTGCACTGCGGACAAAATGACATGGTCGCTGTCCGTGATGATGACGGCGCGCGTGCGGCGTCCGTACGTCGCGTCGATCAGCATGTGCCGGTCGCGCGCCTCCTGAATGATCCGCTTGATCGGCGCCGATTCCGGGCTGACGATCGAAATGATCCGATTCGCGGACACGATGTTGCCGAAGCCGATATTGATGAGTTTGATGGCCATGTTAAGGTTCCCCTCCGGTATCTCTCGTGCTTGGTTAGGAATAGTACACGATCTATCGATAAGCGCAAGAATGAAGGCGTCTGCCGATGGCAGAATATTGCACTATTCTTGACGAAAAAAGTCCGGAGCATACGTTGCGCTTAGCCGAAAGCCCAAGCGGAGGCGCGGGGTTTCGGGCCCCTAATTGTAACGCATGGGGGCGCGGCATGGCAAGTGCATCCAACGTCTATATTAATCCATTTTTATCGGACGAACAAGTGTTAAAGCGCAAACGCGAGAAATAACGAGGTTACCTCGCCAAACTGCCTGTTTTTCGCCATACGTAATCGGTCAGCTTCACGGTCATCTCGTAGAACATGAACGGCGTGATCAGGTAGATGCCCTTGAAATGGTCCGTCGCCGCGTCCAGCAGTTCCTCCGCGATGCGTACGCCCTCGGCGCGGCCCGCCTCGCCCTCCAGGCCGGCCATCCGGCCGCGAACGTCGTCCGACAGCTGAATGCCGGGCACCTCGTTGTGAAGGTACTCCGCATTGCGCCCGCTCGCGAGCGGCATGACGCCGATGAAGATCGGCACGTTCAGATGCCGCGTCGCCTCCGCGATCCGCGCGATGAGCGCCTTGTCGTAGACGGGCTGCGTCATGATGTAGTCGGCGCCCGTTTCGATTTTGCGCTCCAGCCGGGCGACCGCCTTGTCCAAGTACTTCACGTTCGGGTTGAACGCCGCGCCGGTGACGAAGCTCGCCTTCTGCTTCAGCGTCTTGCCGGAAAAAGCGACGCCTTCGTTCAGCTGCTTGATCATGCGGATCATTTCGAACGAGGTCAGGTCGTACACCGAGCTGGAATCCGGCAGGTCGCCGAACCGCGCCGGGTCGCCGGTCACCGCGAGCACGTGGTCGATCCCGAGCGCGTCGAGGCCCATCATGTGCGATTGCGTCCCGATCAGGTTGCGGTCGCGGCAGGCGATGTGCACGAGCGGCTTGATGCCGATCTGGTGCTGCACGAGGGAAGCCAGCGCGATGTTGCTCATCCGCGTGACGGCCAGCGAGTTGTCGGCCATCGTCACGGCGTCGGCTCCGGCCGCTTTCAGCGCCTTGGCGCCGTCCATGAATTTGCGGATGTCCAGGTCGCGCGGCGGGTCGAGCTCGACGATGACGGTGTGGCGCCGGTTGACCAGGTCTACGATGGTCGGCTCCGTCTTCGCCGCGCGTTCCTCCGGCTGCTTCGGCTCGCGGACGGTCAGGCGCTCCGCCGGCGCGGCCGCCAGCCGGTCCGCCGGGTCGACCGGCCGCGGCGCGTAGCCGTCCAGCGCCGCGGCGATCGCCGCGATATGCTCCGGCGTCGTCCCGCAGCAGCCGCCGATGATGCGCGCGCCGCGGTCGGCGAATTTGCGCGCCGATTCCGCGAAATAATCCGGCGTCGACGTGTATTGGTACTTGCCGTCGACGTAGTCCGGGATGCCCGCGTTCGGGAAGACCGATAGCGGCAGCCCCGGCTCCCCGCCGATGGAATCGATGGCGCGGAGAATGCCGTTCGGGCCGCTGCGGCAGTTAAAGCCGACGACGTCGGCCCCTTCGAGGCGCAAGCTTTCGAACGCCGCCGCGATCGGTTTGCCGTCCAGCGTCACCGCTTCCTTCTCCACGGCGAACTGGCAGATGACCGGCAGGTCGGACCGCTCGCGCACGATCCGAAGCGCTAGCAGCGCTTCTTCGAGGTCGTAGAACGTCTCCAGCAGGATGCCGTCGACCCCTTCGGCGAGCTGCGCCCCGATTTGCTGGCGGAACAGCCCTTCCAGGTCGAGCGTCGAAATGTTTTTGCGCTTCCCGGCCCGGATGGAGCCGACCGCTCCGACGACGTATGCGTCGCCGCCGACGGCTTCGCGGGCAATGCGCACGCCCGCTCTGTTGATCGCTTCCACCTCGGCGTCCAGCCCGTAATTGGTCAAGCTCATCAGGTTGGCGGAAAACGTGTTGGTCTCGATGATTCGCGCCCCGGCGCCGTAGTAGCGGCGATGCACGTCCGCGATGACCTCCGGCCGGAGCAGGTTGAATTCTTCGTAGGAAACGCCGACAGGGAACCCCATTCCGTACAGGTAGGTTCCCATCGCGCCGTCGCCGGTCAAGATACGCGCCTTCAGCGCTTCCCTCAAATCCGGTTTCATATGTCAAAACTCCTTCGTCCGCTGCTTAGACCGTTCCGCGGTAGACTTCTTCCGCCGGGCCCGTCATGAACACGTAGTTGGTCGCTTCGTCCCACTCGATGAGCAGATCGCCGCCCTTGAGCGACACCGTCGCCGTCCGGTCGGTCAAGCCGTTCAGCACCGACGCCACGACGGTCGCGCACGCGCCCGTGCCGCATGCCAGCGTCGGGCCGGCGCCGCGCTCCCATACGCGCATGTCCGTGCGGTCCTTGGCGCGCACCGTCACGAATTCGACGTTGATTTTGCGCGGGAACATCGGGTGCACTTCCAGCTTCGGCCCCCAGGTCGCGAGGTCGAAATTGACCGCGTCGTCGACGTAGATGACGCAGTGCGGGTTGCCCATGGACACAGCCGTGAACTTGAACTCGCGGCCGTCCACTTCGATCGCTTGGCCGATGACCGGGTTGGCGTCGATCGTCGTCGGCACTTTGAGGCCTTCGAGAATCGGCTGGCCCATATTGACCCGCACGCGGCTTGCTTTGCCGTTGTCGACGGTCAGCTGCACTTCCTGCACGCCCGCGCCGAGCGTCTCGATCGTCAGCGTTTCTTTGTCCGTGAGGCCGTTATCGAACACGTACTTCGCCACGCAGCGGATCGCGTTGCCGCACTGCTCCGCCTCGGAGCCGTCCGAGTTGATGATCCGCATGCGGAAGTCCGCTTGCTCCGAAGGCAAAATATAAACGAGGCCGTCCGCGCCGATGCCGAAGAAGCGGTTGCACAGCCGTTCCGCCAGCTGCGCCGCGTCGTCCGGCAGTTTCGATTCGCCCGCGACCACGATGAAATCGTTGCCGAGTCCGTGCATTTTCGTAAAGTTCATGATCCCTGGTCTCCCCGTTCGGAAAAATTTGTCGAAAAGCGTCATAAGTGCCGATTGGCCAACTTGCTTATTAAGAGATAGTTTACCTTACACCGGGGGGAATTGTCGACAGTTTTCCACCCCGGGGACCTTCCCCCTAAATCCCCCTTATGCCAAGGGAGCCCAAGGGCTCCGTCCTCTGGACACCCCGATGGTCTAACGTCGGCGGAACCGAGAAGCGCGCCCGGGGGACCGGCCGCAGGGCTCGCTTTCGTCCCCCGCGGGCGCGCTTAACGTCTGGCGCTCGCGAGTTGCCTGATGTCCCTGACGGGACCATGGGAACGTGACGCGCCGCAGAGACGGTTTTGCCGGATATGCGTGCTTGGCTCGCTTTCGTCCCTGGCGGGACACGCTTCACGCTAGCCGCACGGGATTGCCAAGGCTCGCGATTCGCTCGCCGGCAATTGGGGGCCGCCGGCATGTCGCTTATACGTGCTTCCACCAGACGCCCGTGCATTCGGGAAGTTCGGTCGCGCCGGTCTCGGCCAGCGCTTGGCTTAATTCGCCGCCGAAGAAGAAATCGGTCAGCGCCACGGCTTCCTCGTTCGTTTCGAACCGGTAATCCGTGCGGATCCAGACGTGCTTGTAGCCGTAGCGGTTTTGGAGCTCGGCGTAATACGCGGTCAGGAATTCCGGCGGATTCGGCTCCGCCGAGCCCGTGCCGAAATTTTCGAACACGATCGCCGCGCCGCCCGGGCGCAGCACGCGGTCGATTTCGGCCATAATCGCCCGCAGGTTGTCCCGCCACCCGCTTGCCGAAGAGCTGGCCGAGTAACAGATCGTCCAGCCCGCGGTCAGCAGGTCGGCGGAGCGGTCCGCCAAAGGCAGACGGTCGTTGGCTCCCGGCGCGACGGTCCAGTTGGCCGCGCCCGATGCGCGGAGCCGCTCCGCGGCGAGCCGGAGCATCGCCTCCGAGGCGTCCGTCGCCCGGATGGACCGCACGTGCGGCGCGAGCAGCGAAGTCAGCCGCCCCGTGCCCGCGCCGATGTCCGCCGCGTCCTTCGCCTCCAAATCCGGCATGACCGCGCGAACGGCTTTCAACAGATTGCCCGCTTGGTCCTCCCGGGCGACGAGCCGGTCGTAGCGCGCCGCTTCTTCCCGATAAATCACGTCGTGATCGATCATCTTGTTCCCTCCCGTGTGTTGGTGCATCCCCAGCATGAGCCCTGACGCCGGGCGAAGGTCAAGTCACGACGCGCGGGCGGCGTGCAGGACGCCGATTTGCGGATTAATGGCATAATGAACGGTCACGTACCCCCGCTCGCGGAACCATGCCGCCGTCCTCTCGCGCCCGATGCTGTGCTTGGCCGGCTCCGTCCCGGCCGCTTCCCCGCCTTCCTCCGTCATGAGTCCGGCCAGGCACGCGCGCCCGCCGGGCTTTAGGACGCGGTCCATCTCCGCCAGCGCGAGCAGCTGCTGCTCCGCGTTCAGGAAGTGATACGAGAACGCCGACGCGACGAACGCGAACCGGCCGTCCGCGAACGGCAGCGCCAGCGCGTTGCCGAGCTTGGCCGCCACATCGGGATGCTTCTCCCGGCAGATCGCCAGCATCGCCTTGGACTGGTCGACGGCCGACATCCGCGCGCCCCGCGCGGCAAGCAGGCCGGCCAGATTGCCCGTCCCCGTCCCGACGTCCAGCCCCGGCTCTCCCGGCCGCGGAGCCGTCCACTGCGCGATCATGTCCAGCGTCCGCCCGTATTCCGCCTGCGAGAGCGCGGGCCCGGTGGACAGCAGCGCCGCGGAGCCGTCGAACCGCGTTGCGAGCTCGTCGAACCGCCACGCGTCGATCCACGAGGCTTGCTGCCGCCGGATCTCGTTCAGCCGGCCCGTTAACCGGAACAGAGCGTCGGCCTCCAGCCGGCCTTTCGTTTCCAGGCGGCCGATCAGCTCGTCGAGCACGTCGAGGGCGTGCTTCCCCTCCACCCGCTTGGAAGCAAGCGCCATCCGCTGCAGCTCCAGATAATGATGCGCGCTCGCGGAGTCCCCGCGGTCGAGCTTGTCGAGCATCGCGGCGATCCGCTCCAGTCCGAGTCCGACGTCCCGCAGCGCGGCGATCGTCTGCAGCCGCCAGGCGTCGCGCTCCGAGAACGTCCGGTAGCCGTTGTCCCTTTCCCGGCCCGGCCGCAGCAGGCCCTTCGCCTCGTACAGCCGGATCGCGCGCGGCGTGATGCCGAGCTTGCCGGCGACTTCATGGATTTTCAACTTCATCCCCTCCTCCCGTCCCGTTCATCGGCTGCGTTCATTATAAACCATGACGCAGGGTGAAGGTCCAGCAGCCCGGAAACGCGGACGAGGCCGCCGGACTAACCCCGGCGGCCTCGTTACCTCTCTTATTCAAGCTTGAACGCTTCCGGGCAGAATCCGTGCCTGCGCAAACTCAGCGCATGGCCGGCTTTTGCCCGCCGAGCTGCATGCCGGATTTTTTCTTCTTTTTCTTCTTGTCCGTCGTGCCGAGCACGCTGCCGATGCCCATGAAGAACGTCGGCACGCCGGCGGCGGCGATGACGAGGCACCAGTCGCGCAGTCCGAGCGGCACGGTCTTGAAGATCGGCTGCAGCGCCGGGACGTACAGCACGGCCGCCATGAGCGCGACGGAGGACAGCACCGCGAAGAGCAAATATTTGTTCTGCAGCACGTTGCGGTGGAAGATCGAGCGCGAGCTCCGGCAGTCGAACACGTGGATCAGCTGCGCCATGACCAGCGTCGCGAACGCGACCGTCTGCGCGTGGATCAGGTTTTGCGGATCGCCCGGCTTGATGCGGAGCGTGATCCAGAACGCCAGCAGCGTGAACACGCCGATCAGGATGCCCCGGCTGATGATTTTCCAGCCCAGCCGGCGGGCGAAAATATTCTCCTTCGCGGAACGCGGCTTCTGCTGCATGAGATCCTTCTCCGCCTGGTCGACGCCGAGCGCCATGGCCGGCAGGCCGTCCGTCACGAGGTTGACCCACAGAATCTGGATCGGCACGAGCGGCAGCGGAAGGCCGGCCATCATGGCCAGGAACATCGTCAGGATTTCGCCGACGTTGGACGCGAGCAGATAACGGATGAACTTGCGGATATTCTCGTAGATGCCGCGGCCTTCCTCGATCGCGGACACGATGCTGGAGAAGTTGTCGTCGCTCAGCACGAGGGACGACGCCTCCTTGGACACGTCGGTGCCCGTGATCCCCATCGCGATGCCGATGTCGGCCGCTTTGATCGCCGGCGCGTCGTTGACGCCGTCGCCCGTCATCGCCACGACGTGGCCTTTGCGCTGCAGCGCCTTGACGATGCGCAGCTTATGCTCCGGCGAGACGCGGGCATAGACGAAAATATTGTCCGCGAGCCGGTCGAGCTGCTCCTCCGACATCTCGTTCAGCTGCTGGCCGCTGACCGCGATGCCCCCGCGCGGCATGATGCCGAGCTGTCCCGCGATCGCCTCCGCCGTCAGCTGGTGGTCGCCCGTGATCATGACCGTCTTGATGCCCGCGCGCCGGCATTGCGCGATCGCGTCCTTCACTTCGCGGCGCGGCGGGTCGATCATGCCCGAAAGCCCGACGAAGATCAGCTGGTTCTCCACGTCGGTATCCACCTCCGACGCGTCGTGCGGTCGCAGCTCGCGGTACGCGAAGCCGAGCACCCGCAAGGCGCCGGCGGCGAGGCCTTCCGCGGCTTCGCTCACCTTTTGCTTGAGCGTGGCCGTGAACGGCACGACTTTGCCGTCCCACAGGGTATACGTGCACTGGTTCATCAGCACGTCCGGCGCGCCTTTCGTGCAGATGAGGCGGCCGCCCTGATGGTGGACGAGCACGGACATCCGCTTGCGATCCGAGTCGAACGGGTACTCCTTGACGCGCTTGTACAGCCCTTCCATGGATTTGGCCGAGACGCCGAGCTTGGAGGCCAGCACCGTGAGCGCGCCTTCCGTCGGATCGCCCTTCAGCACCCATTCGTCCTGGACGACCGTCCCTTTGCCTTTCTTGCGCTTCGCCGACTCCGGCTCCTCGTCGAGCTTCGTGACCGTCGCGTTGTTGCACAGCGCCGCGATCTGGAGCAGCCGGCGGAGCGACTGGTCGTGCTTGACGTCGACCGGCTTGCCGCCCTCGAGACAGCTGCCGGCGGGCTCGTAGCCTTCGCCCGTAACGTCCATCTTCCGGCCGCCGATCCACAGCTGCGTGACCGTCATTTTGTTTTGCGTCAGCGTGCCCGTCTTATCGGAGCAGATGACGGACGCGCAGCCGAGCGTCTCGACCGACGGGAGCTTGCGTACGATCGCGCGCCGCTTGATCATGCGCTGCACGCCGAGCGCGAGCGCGATGGTGACGATGGCCGGCAGACCCTCCGGAATGGCGGCGACGGCGAGGCTCACGCCGGCCAGGAACATTTCGTAGGCGGGCTGTCCGTGCAGGATGCCCGCGGCGACGACCAGGACCGTCAAGGCGAGCGCCACGATGATCAGGATTTTGCCGAGCTGCTCGAGCCGGTGCTGCAGCGGCGTCTCCATCGATTCCGTTTGCTGGATGAGGTTCGCGATCTTGCCCATTTCCGTGTTCATGCCCGTCCGGATGACGATGCCCTTGGCCGTGCCGCGGGTGATCATCGTCCCCATGAAGCCGATGTTGCGCATATCCCCGAGCGGCAGGTCGGCCGTCTTGATCGGGTCGCAATGCTTGCCGACCGGCACGGATTCTCCGGTGAGCGCCGATTCCTCCGCGTAGCAGCTGTTCGTTTCGAGAAACCGGATATCGGCCGGAACCCGGTCGCCGCTCTCCAACTCCACGACGTCCCCCGGCACGAGCTCGCTCGCCGGCACGATGACGACTTCCCCGCCCCGCAGCGCTTTGGCCATCGGAGCGGATAGGGCTTTGAGCGCGCGCAGCGACTTCTCCGCCCGGAATTCCTGCACGAAACCGAGCACGGCGTTGATGATGATGATCGCGATGATCGTGATGGCATCCAAGTATTCGCCGAGCAGCCCCGAGATCAGCGTCGCCCCCATGAGCACCAGCACCATGAAATCTTTGAACTGGCCGAGAAACAGCATCAGCGGCGATGCTTTCTTGCCCTCCGACAGCTCGTTGCGTCCCGTGCGGGCCAGCCGTTCCGCCGCCGCTTCCGGCGTCAGCCCGGCATCCAAATTCGCGTCAAGCGCTTTGGCCAGCTCGGCCGTTTCCAGCCCATGCCACATTCCCTGTTCCATTGCTCCGACTCCCTTCCGATACTTGCCGCCTGACGGACAGCCTCTATGGCCTAAATGTATTCGGACAACCCGCAAAATATCCCAGCGGGGACTTAAGTTTTTGGTCCGGATATGGCATGATAGGGAGGATGACTCAGAAGAAAAGGGGATTTTCGCATCATGGCCTTAGACGGTATCGTGACCCGCGCCGTCGCCGACGAGCTGCAAGCTTGCGTCGGCGCGCGCATCCATAAAATACATCAGCCTTCGCCGCACGACCTCGTGCTGCAAATCCGGGGGGGCGGCGCGCAAGGCCGCCTGCTGCTCTCGGCGAACCCGACCTACCCGCGCGTTCATTGGACCGAGCAATCGTTCGTCAATCCGCTGGAAGCGCCGATGTTCTGCATGCTGATGCGCAAATATTGCGAAGGGGCCGTCATCGAGGCGGTCCGCCAGGTCGGCAGCGAACGGATCCTGCACCTGGACGTCCGCAAGCGGGACGAGCTCGGCGATACGTTCCAGAAGCGCATCGTCGTCGAGCTGATGGGCCGGCACAGCAATATTATATTGCTCGACGCCGCGACCGAGACGATCCACGACGGCATTCATCACGTCACGCCGTCCATCAGCAGCTACCGCGTCGTCATGCCCGGCACCGCGTACGTCGCCCCGCCGGAGCAAGGCAAGCGCGATCCGTTCGCGATTCGGGACGAAGCCGCCTTCGAAGGCGCGCTGCGCGCGGCCGGCGAGCTGCTGCTCCACCCGCCCGTGCCGGACGAGGACAGCATCCATTTCGGCACCGCGCCGAAGCCGGCCGCGCCCGAATCGCTCACGGCCGAGAAGCTGATCGTCGCGGCGTTCAGCGGCCTCAGCCCGCTGCTGGCCCGGGAAATCGTCTTCCGCGGCGCCGCGGGCGTCGTCCTGCCGTACGGCCTCGACCGGCTGGACGTGACGGTCAAGACGGTGTGGCCTTCGTTCCGCGACATGCTGGAGGGCTTCCGCGCGGGCAATTATGAGCCGCAGATCGTCGCGCCGGATGGCGGAAGCGGAGGCAAAGCCGCGTTTTCGGTGACGGTCCTCACGCATCTGAACGGAGCACGGACCGCATTCGCCTCGGTCAGCGCCTGCCTGGAAGCCTTCTACGGCGACAAGGCGGAGCGGGACACGGTCAAGCAGCGCGTCACGGATCTCATCCGCTTCCTGCAGAACGAACGGAGCAAGAACGAGAAGAAGCTGGAGAAGCTCGAGGATTCGCTGCGGGAAGCGCAAGAGGCCGACAAGTTCCGGATCCTGGGCGAGCTGCTCACGGCCAGCCTGCATCTGATTCAGCGCGGCGACAACGCCGTGGAGCTCGTCAACTATTTCGAGGAGGAGATGCCGACCGTCGCCGTGCCGCTCGATCGGCAGCTGACGCCGTCGCAGAACGCGCAGCGCCTCTTCAAGAAATACGCGAAATTCCGCAACAGCCAAACGTACGTGGCCGAGCAGATGGAGCGCGCCCGGGAAGAAATCGCGTATCTCGCCTCGCTGCTGCAGCAGCTGGACAGCGCGTCCCTGGCGGACATCGAAGAAATCCGCGACGAGCTCTCGGAGGAGGGCTACATGCGGCAGCGCGCGAAGCGCGGCGCGAAGCGGAAGAAGCCGAAGCAGCCCGCCCTTCTCAGCTACACGTCCTCGGAAGGCCATACGATCTACGTCGGCAAGAACAACACGCAGAACGACTTCCTGACGAACAAGCTCGCCGGTCCGAACGACACGTGGCTGCACACGAAGGATATTCCGGGCTCGCACGTCGTCATCCGCGGCAGCGGCTTCGGCAGCCGGACGCTCGAGGAAGCGGCCATGCTGGCGGCCCAGTTCAGCCAAGCCCGCTCCTCCTCCATGGTGCCGGTCGACTACACGCTCGTCCGGCACGTGAAGAAGCCGAGCGGCGCCAAGCCGGGCTTCGTCATCTACGACCATCAAAAAACGCTGTTCATCACTCCGGATGAACAGCGTCTGAAGGAACTGCCTTCGCAAATCAAAGCGTAGCGGTCGCGCCCGTTGACCGGGCGGCGCGTCGCCCGGCATAGGCCGCGAATCGCGGAGCGCGAATCGCAGGGCCGCCTGCCCGCCTTCAATAGAACGAGAGAACGAGCAATCGCGGTTGTTATACATGTTCCAGCGCGATCGCTGCCTTCACCCTTCAATCGACGACGACGTTCCCCGGACGGCACGCCGCTTTCCGACCCGGAAACGGCGTGCCGTCAACCGTTTCGCCGCCCGGCCGGGTTCAACCGTTCGAGCACCGAGACGTCGACGGTCCGGCTGCCGATCTCCCCGTGGAAGACGACGCCCTGCCGCTCGCCGTGGAAATCGGAGCCGCCGGTCGCGATCAAGCCGTGCCGCTCGGCCATGGCCAGATAGCGCGCCTCGGCTGCGGCGTCGTGATCGGGATGGAAGACTTCGATGCCTTGCGCGCCCTGCGCGATGATCGCTTCCACGAGCGCGTCGTTATGGTACAAGCCGGGATGCGCGATGACGCTCGTCCCGCCCGCTTCGCGGATCCACGCCAGCGCTTCGAACGGATGCAGCCGCGGCGGATTGGCGTAGGCCGCCCCGTCTTGGCCGAGGTAACGGTCGAACGCCTCCTGCATGGTGCCGACGTAGCCTTTCTTGACGAGCACGGCGGCGATGTGCGGGCGGCCCATGGAGCCCCCGTCCTTGCCATGCGCCTTCGCTTCCGCTTCCACTTCGTCCCAGGAGACGGGCAGGCCGAGCTCGGCCAGCTTTCCGATAATGAGCTCGTTGCGCTGTTCCCGGAGCGTCAGCAGGCGGTTCAGCTTCGTTCGCCACCCGGCGTCGTTCCAATCCATGTAATATCCCAGCACGTGCACGTCGATGCCTTCCGCGACGGTGCTGATCTCGACGCCGGGAACGACCGTCACGCCGAGGCGTTCGCCGGCTTCCAGCGCTTCGGCAATGCCGTCGATCGTGTCGTGATCGGTAATCGCGACGGCCGCGAGCCCGTTCGCTTTCGCCCGGGCCACGTTATCCGCCGGACGGTGGAGGCCGTCGGACGCCGTCGTGTGCGTGTGCAAATCCGCTCTTCCGCTCATAGCCATTGCTGCAGATCCCTCTCTCTCAAAAAAGTCAGGAACGTCACGGCCGATATCGGCAGCAGCGCCGACTTCAGAAATATCGAATAAAATTGCCGCTTGAAATGGACGTCGCGAATCGGAATCGTCTGAATGAGTCCGAGCGCCACCTCGTGCTTGACCGACGAAGCGGACACGAACGACAGGCCGAGCCCCGCCTCGACCGCCGATTTGACCGCGCCCGTGCTGCCGAGCTCCATGACGATCTTCATGTCGGCGATGCTGATCTGCTTCTTCCGCAGCTGCTCCTCCATGACGAGGCGCGTGCCGGAGCCCTGCTCCCGAAGCACGATCGGATGCTTCATCACGTCCTCGAGCTCGACTTCCCGCGAGCCGGCCAGCGGATGCGCCTTGCCGACGATCAGCTTCAGCTCGTCGCTCATGACCGCTTCCATATGCATGTCGGGATGATTGACGGGCGCCTCGATCAGGCCGAAATTCAGCTGGTGGTTGACGATCTCCTCCATGATTTGCGCCGTGTTCATCACTTTCATGCTGATCGCGATATGCGGGAACTCTTGGCCGAACGGGCCGAGCAGCCTCGGCAGGATGTATTCGCCGATCGTCAGGCTCGCGCCGAGCTGCAGCCGGCCCTTGAGCTGCTTCGTAAACTTGGACATCTGCTGGTCGGTTTCGCGGATCAAGTCGATGCTCCGCTGGGCGTACGGCATGAGCGCCCTGCCCGCTTCCGTCAGCTCGATCCGCTTGGTCGAGCGTTGAAGCAGCTTCGTGCCGAAGTAATCCTCGAGCGACTGCACCTGCATCGTCACCGCCGGCTGCGTCATGTGCAGCGCCTGCGCGGCCGCGGAGAAGCTGCCCCGGTCCGCCACGGTGTAGAAGATATGCAGCTGATGAAAATTTAGCGCCATGACGGGCACCCCTCCCTTTCTCTGTGCGCTGTCTGTCCACTATTATACATGAATCGCGCCGCAAATCCTCGCCCCGGCATAGAAAAAGCACGAGCCGCAGCAGCTCGTGCTTGTACGTCGCAGATCAATCGGGCCGCGCCGGGCGCGTCCCCGTTTTACTTGCGTTTCCGGCTATTCTTGATTAACGTCATTCGGCGGGAATGACGCAGCCAGGAATAATACGATTTCAAATCGCGTAGTTCTATAGTCTCAGACATTCTTCCGAGAAACGTGACGACGATCATCTTGTGCAGCGGATTGCCGGCGAGGTCCGTTTCCTTCTCCAGCACGGCGAATTCGGCCACGAACACCAGGTCTTCGTCGATCAGGTAGACGTCTTGTTCGTTTCGGTAATAAGGTTCGATGCGCCCCTGCTTCAAGCACTGCCACATGAAATCCGCAATGTCCTCGAAGCCGGTGCGCTCGCTTTCGACTCGGTCGGCCCAGCGGCTTTTGGCGTGGTTGGTGATGACAATGTCCGCCACCTTCTTATCGCCCAATACGACATGAAAGGACTCGTACGTGTTCCAACGCTCCGTCATCTTGTCTTTCATTTCGCGATCCACCCCTCCCCAGAAGTAGGCCTTATTATCTATATGTACTTTCCATATTATTGTAGCATGCATGTCCGATATTTCAACATAAAAATAAAGACGACCCAAATTTGGTTTTTACTGGATGTTGCAGGGATAGAAAAAGACCCCCAACTCCGAAAAAACGGCCGGGGGCCTGCGAATTACAAGCTGTAAAAACGGGTTTTGTCAGGTACGCCCTGCGTGTACTCCGTTTTGATTTCGTTGCGGTACGAGCGCTCGATGCGCTTCACGAAGGGCAGGCGCCCCATGTTGCGCACGACTTCGTCCGCCCGGTCCGCGTTCATGTACATGACGACGTAATGCATTTTACGCGACATGTAATGAACCGTTCCGTATTTCTCCAACGAACGGGCCGCTTTAAGATCGCTGACCCACACGATGTAACCCACGCGTTCCGAAAACATGACTGCCCCCCGCTTTCTCCTCTTTCTCCGCTTGCTTCTCTTACCCGCAGCCTCCGCTGCCGCAGCTGCACGAACCGCCTCCGCCGCAGCCGCCGCCCTTCGGAAACGGGTCGTTGCTCGGCACCTTGATCGCGTCCGACACGGCGCCGGCGATCTGCGCCGCGACGTCGTGCAGCAGGTCGTCCACCGCCTGCTCCGCCGCCTTGAAGCGGACGACGCAGTCGATCTCGTTCAACTCGCGCTGCACGGCCTGCACGTTGTCCTTCGCGGCGTTGTAGTCCGGATGGAAACGGCCGAACCGCTCGCACTCCGCGAACTGCTCCTTCGCTTTGGCGAACTTCTTCACCAGCCCGCGTACCTGCTCGTCGCCGTCGACGACGGATTTCCAATATGCGTATTCGGCGACTTCCGCCGATTGGTTGATCAAATCGCCTAATTCGTAGGCGCTTAACAGCAGCTGCCCCATATCGAGCGATGCCGAACCGCTGCCCTCGCTGGAATCGTAAGATTCGTAAAGCGGCAAATTCAATTCGGGCGCTCCGGGGTCCGATAACGGCAAAGTTTCCATTATTCCCGCCCCCTCTAGGATCGATAGGCGTATGCCTTACTGGTATCATACCATACCACGGCCGCAAAAAGGTAGAGCGGACTGGGAAATCGCGGTTATCGGACGCCGAGCGGCGGCGGCAGCACGAGCATCATTTCATCCCACATGCCGGGATACAGCTTCGTGACCGTCTGAGGCTCCTCCGCGTCCGGGCGATAGCCGGCGACCGCCCATCCGTCCGCCTCGTCGACGATCCGCTCCGGGATGAACGCCGTCGCGACGCCTTCGCAATTCAGTCTCACCGTCGCGCGCCAACTTAATGCCTGCTCCAGCAGTTCCCTTCGGGTCGAATGATGGTAGGTTCGGAATTGCTTCAGCCACATGGAAGGCACCTCGTCGATGCCGGCGAACAGCTGCTTCACGGAAGGACGCTCGTTCAGCAGCTCGTAACCGCCCTCCCCGGAAGGCGGGTAAACGAACGCGGCGCCGACGGGCTTAGGCTCGCCGGGCCCGGAAGCGGATCCGCCGGCTCCGGGAACGGTATCGCCGCGCGGCTCGAGGCCGGCGCGCGCAGCTCCGGGAGTATCGCCGCGCGCAGCTCCGGCGGCGTCGGCGCGGGCCGTGCCCGCCGCTTCGTCCCGCACCGTTCCCGCCGCGGCCGTTCGGGCATCCATGCCCATCCGGATCATCGCGCGGACCGTGTCCGGCAGCGGTTCGCCCGTCATCGCCTCCACGGCCGCGGCCAACGAATCCGCCGTATGGCCGGCCCCGGCCGCGCGGGCGTAGCCGTGCGTCTCCAGCCTGTACGCCGTCATGTGGTCGGTACGCCGGCGTTCCGCAAGCCCTTCCAGCTGCCAGCGGACGGAATAGGGACAATCCTCGTACGCGAACATTTCGCCGTCTGGCGTCAGCTGCACCGGGGGCGGGCCGAATGCCGGCTCCGCCGGTTCCCGTCCGCCCTCCTCCCGCGGCGCGTCCGTGAGCCCGAGCGGGTCGAGGCGCCACCGAACCGCGGGCTCGCCGGCACCGTCGGCCGCGAGCTCCAGCCAGCCCAGCTGCCGCAGCAGGCGGCACCACGGCTCGATCGCCGAGGGCTGCGGCTTCGCCAGCAGCGCTTGCCCGGCCGCATGCGACGCGTCGACGTCGCGCAGCCGGAACCATTTGCCGGCCTCGAGCGCGGCAAGCGCCGCCGCGCCGGCCGCCGCCGGGCCGTTCCGCGCCGCGATCGCCTCGACGAGGCTCCGGCACAGCGCCGTTTCCCTGTCCGCGGCATCCAGGCGCAGCCAAGCCTCCCAAACCGCGTCGTCCCGCGCGAGCGATTGCCCGCTTCGGACGAGCCAGCCCTGCCGCGCCATCGTCTCCAGCGCGAGCAGCACGCCCGCCGGATACGCCTCCGCCTCCGCCCCGGCCGGCGGCGGAAGGAGCGGCGCGAGCGTTTCGCCCCGGACATGCAGCTGCTCGGCGGCTTTGGCCACCGTGCGCTTGGCCAGAACGCCCTTGGCCGTCAGCTTCAGTCCGGCTTCCCCCATCGCTGCCATGACGTGCAGCAGCTGCAGGCTGAACGGCGGGACGTAGCCTTCGTCGTCGATCGGCCGCACGGACAATGGGTCGACTTCGGGCGGCTGCGGGCTCCGCGTGGACCGGATCGCGCGGCGCCAGACGAAGAAGCTGTCCGGCGGCAGCACGAACAGCTTCTCGCCCCAGCCTCGGCGGACGGGGAATACGATGCCCGCCTCCGCAAGGCGCAGCAACCCGAGCCGCAGGTCGGCCCCGGCGGCGATGCCCGGGCGGGCGGCTTGCAGCAGCTGCTCTTCCTTAAACGGCGCCGGCCCGAAGCCGGCCAGAATCAGCCCGAGCGTCAAGGCCGCCTCCTCCGGCAACCGGGTCCATACCGTCCGCGCGCACTCCGGGTTCAGCATCGCCTCCGGCCAAGACGCCGCCAAGCCGGCCCATATCGCTTGCTCCCGCAGCCGTCCGGCCTGCTCTTCCGTCAACTTCGCCGCGATATCGTGCGCCATCACCGCGCTGCCCCCCGTTTCAGCGCGGCTGCGCCACCCGGCAGCCGGTTTTGCGGCTCGCGCCATTCCGTCAGCTCGTACCTGTAGCCCTGCTCGAGCAGGAACAGCTGCCGCCGGCTCGCGAATTCCGTCTCCTTCGTACCTTGGGTGACGACGGTATAAAACCAAGCCTCGTTATCGCCGGCCTTCGGCCGCAGCACGCGGCCGATCCGCTGCGCTTCCTCCTGCCGGGAGCCGTAGCTGCCCGACACTTGAATCGCGACCGCCGCTTCCGGCAGGTCGACGGCGAAATTGGCGACCTTCGATACGACGAGCACTTGAATTTCGCCGGTCTTGAAGCGGTCGTACAGCGCCGTCCGTTCCTCGTGCGGCAGCTCGCCCGTCAGGACGGGCGCTTCAAGCGCTTCCGCCAGCCGGTGAAGCTGGGTCAAATATTGGCCGATCACGAGCGCTTGCTTGCCCGCATGCCGTTCCAGCAACCCGCGCACGACGTCGATTTTGTCTTTGTTTTCGCCGGCCAAGCGAATCTTCGCCTTCTCGTCCGCCTCCATGTACGCCTTCGCATCGTCGCTCGCCAGCGGAATCCGGACCTCCGTGCAGGTCAGGGACGCGATCCAATTCCGCGTTTCCAGCGTCTTCCACGGCAGGTCGAACCGCTTCGGGCCGATCAGCGAGAAGACGTCCTCTTCCCGGCCGTCTTCGCGCACGAGCGTGGCCGTCAGTCCCAGCCGCCGCGTTGCCTGCAGATCCGCCGTCATCCGGAACACGGGCGCGGGCAGCAGATGCACCTCGTCATAGATAATGAGTCCCCAATTCCGCTGACCGAACAACCGCATATGTCCATATTCGTCGCTCTTCTGGCGGCGGCTCGTCAAAATCTGGTACGTCGCGATCGTAACCGGCCGGACTTCCTTGGACGAGGCGGCGTACGTGCCGATCTCGTCTTCCCGGAGCGACGTCTTGTCGAGCAGCTCGGCCTTCCATTGCTGGACCGAGGTCACGTTCGACGTCAGGATCAGCGTGTCGCACCGCAGCCGCGCGAGCGCCGCGATGCCGATGACCGTCTTGCCCGCGCCGCACGGCAGCACGAGCACGCCGCTTCCGCCGTCCGCCTGCCCTTCGCGGTAAAACAAATTGACCGCCCGCTCTTGATAGTCGCGCAGCCGGAACGCCCGCCCGCCCGCCGTCTTGGTCCGCAGCCCGACGTCCAGCGCCTCGCCGTGCCGGTAGCCGGCCTTGTCCAGCACCGGGTAGCCGAGCCGGATCAGCTCCTGCTTCAGCAGGCCGCGGGCCTCCGGCTTCACGCTTCGCCGTCCTTCCGCCGTCTCTTCCGGCTGCAGCGCGGCGGCTACCGCCGCATGCTCGCCGAGCGCGGCGAGCAGCTCCTCTTCGCCAAGCAGCAGCAGGCGGCCGTCCGGCGTCTGCTCCAGCAGCAGCTTGCCGTAACGGTCGCCCAGCTTGCGGACGGTGCCGACGACCTGCAGCGGCAGGTCGTACGCGCTGTGCGCGGCGAGCGCCCGCAGCACGTCGTCCGGCGTCATGCCCGCCGAAGCGGCGTTCCACAGCGACATCGGCGAGATCCGGTACGTATGGATATGGCCCGGACGTTTGATCAAGTCCGCGAACCGGTTTAGCTGCTCGCGCGCCGCGTCCGCCTGCTCGTGCCGGTCGTCGAGCAGGACGGTCATATCCGCCTGCACGCTCAACGGCCGATGCTCTCGTTTCAACATATTTCCAGCTCCCGCATGTATAGTCATCAGTCAGTATGAAGGAATGGAGCCGATTTTATGCATTTGCCGCCGCCCCGGGCAGTAGCGCGCGAAAAAACGCAATCCCCGAAGGAATTGCGTTTTCCATGAATTTCGATTCGCGCGCCGACGCTCAGTGATACGCGTGCGTTTCGCCCGTGCCTTGCTCGGAGATGCTGCTGAGCGCTTGCCCGGCTTCGTCCACGAAAATTTCGCGGACCGCCAAGTCGCCGATGGATACGATGCCGACCAGGTTGCCGTTCTCGACGACCGGCAGCCGCCGGATCTGATGGCTGGCCATGATTCTCGCCGCCTCGTCGCCCGAAGTGCCCGCGTCGATCGTCTTCACCTCGTCCGTCATCACGTCCGAGACGGCGGTCGAGCCGGAATGCTTCTCCGCGTACCCGCGAATCACCAAGTCCCGGTCCGTCACGATGCCGATCAGCTTCTTGCCTTCCACGATCGGCACGAAGCCGATATCGTGGTCTCTCATCAATACCGCCAATTCATACACGTTATCCTTCAGCGTGGCCGTTACGCAATCCGTCGACATCAATTCCTTGACTACGCGTGACATCGTCGCATGCCTCCCTTTGGTTCGTCGCTTGCGTCCCTTAGGTTGGCCCCGTCCGGTTGCCGCCATGCGCCGCGCGCGACGTCAACTCTTGCCATGCCGCCGCTGCCGGATCAGGCCGATTCGCCGTTCCGTCCGGCCAACGCTTCCGCCGCGAAATCCTCCGCCATCGCGATCATCAGCTTTGCCGCCCGCAGCATGGCCCGCTCGTCGATGTCGAACCGCGGGTGATGATGCGGAAACGTCGCGCCGCAGTCCGGATTGCCCGCGCCGACGAACATGAAGCAGCCCGGCGCTTCGCGCAAGTAGTACGTAAAGTCTTCCCCGGCCATGATCAGGGTCGATTCGCGCACGGCCTCCGCCCCGAACGTCTCGGCCGCGACTTGGAAGAACCGTTCCGCCTCCTTGGCGTCGTTCACGACCGTCGGATACCCGTCGCGGTATTCCAGCGAAGCGTTGGCCCCGTACATCGCGGCCGTCTGGCCGACGATCGCCTCCAGGCGCTCCTTCGCCAAGGCGCGGACGTCTTCCGAGAACGACCGCACCGTGCCCGTCAGCCGGCAGCGCTCGGCGATGACGTTGGCCGTCGAGCCCGCGTGGAACGACCCGACCGTCACGACCGCCGGGTCGAGCGGATTGACGCTCCGGCTGACGATCGTCTGCATCGCCTGCACCATCGCGGCGCCGACGACGACGGCGTCGATAGTCTCGTGCGGCAGCGCCCCGTGGCCGCCTTTGCCGGCGATGTCGATATAGATCTCGTCCGGCGCGGCCATGAACGGGCCGGACCGGGTCGCGACGACGCCGTAAGGCAGCGGCGTCCACAGATGCACGCCGTAGACGGCATCGACGCCTTCCAGCGCCCCGTCCGCGATCATGCCGACGGCGCCGCCCGGCGACACCTCTTCGGCCGGCTGGAACAGGAAGCGCCGCTCGCCGGCGAAGCCGTCCCGGTTGGCTTGATAGAACGCGGCGATCGCGAGCATCGTCGCGGTATGCGCGTCATGGCCGCACGCGTGCATGACCCCCGGCACCTGCGACGCGTATTCCGTCCCTTTCTCGTCCTGGATCGGCAGCGCATCGATGTCCGCCCGCAGCGCGATCGCGGGTCCAGGCCGTTCGCCGCGGACGGTCGCCACGAGCCCGTAGCCGCCTACGCCTTCCCTGACCTCGCAGCCGATGCCGCGGAGCCGTTCCGCGATCCAGCGGGACGTTTCCCGCTCGTGGAACGACAATTCCGGATGCCGGTGCAGGTACCGGCGCGCATCCACCATATTCGGATAAGCAGTTTGCAGCTGTGCATCCACCCTTGCCATCACGCTCACGCTTACAAACCCCCTATTCATTGAATCGTTTGCGATCTCTTTATTGTAACAGAAGCCCGGAAGGGGACGGAAGTTGTTTGTCCGCGAAAGCGGGGATTTTTCGTAAAGCTGTCACTTTTGCCCGCGGAAGCCCGTTCGGCGAAGGCTTGCACTGCCTCATGAAAACGACTATCATAAATGAAGAATAAACCTGCTTTTAGTTAGAAGGAGGATCACCGATGATTATTGAGAATACGGGCTTGAACGGCATGAGCAGCGAACTCGCGCATCTCGACGAATCCGCGGAGAAGCTCGGCTTCGTGCGCTGGCAATGGGAATATTACCGCGCGACGTACGACCTGAAGCTGGAGGATCGCGCCAACCGCGAAGACTACTACCTGCGCTTCAACACCCGCGCGATCGAGGGGAAGCTGGAATCCGCGCACGCCGTGCTGCAAGTGGAGTCCGTTTATATCGGACGGGCTACGTTCCCGCACGGGCTGGACTATGATTCGCCGATTCCGCAGCCGATCCTGAACGCGGCTTCGCAGCGCTTGCAAGAATTGAAGAAGCTGCTCGCCTAACCCGCGCGATGAGTCCACAAATGAAACCAAAGACGAACGGCCTGCGCGGCAGGCCGGATTTCTTGCTTCTCGTGCTCACCCTCCTGCTTGTCGGCTTCGGACTGATCATGGTCTTCAGTGCCAGTTCCAACACGGCGGTCATTTCCAAGAGCAACAATTTCGACGCCTTGTACTTCACGAAGCGCCAGCTTCTCTTCGCGGTGCTCGGCACGTTCAGCATGTTCGTCGCGATGAACATCCCCTATACGGCGTTTAAGAAAGGGTTCGTCATCTACTTTTTCCCCGTATTGATCATGCTCATCCTCGTCCCGTTCGTCGGCAAAAGCTTGAACGGGGCGCGCAGCTGGTTCGGCATCGGCTCCCTGGGCATTCAGCCGACGGAGTTCGCGAAGCTCGGTCTCGTGCTCTATCTGGGCTCGTTGATCGCCAAGAAAGGCGAGAAATTCAGGGATTTCAAGAAAGGACTCGTTCCCGTCTTTATCATCATCGCCGTCATTTGCGGACTCATCATGCTGCAGCCCGATCTTGGCGCCTGCATCGTCATCGCGGGCACGTCGCTCATCATCATCGTGGCCGGCGGAGCGAACCTCAAGCAGCTCTTCCTGTCCGGCGTGATCATCGCCTCCATCGTAGCCGCGCTCGTCAGCGTCTCGATGCTGCACGACCCGGACAGCTGGACGTACCGGATCAACCGCTTCACGGCGTTCATGGATCCGACCTCGGACATGCAGAACACGACGTACCACCTGTCGCGCTCGCTCGAGGCGCTCGGACACGGCGGGATCACCGGCGCGGGCTTCGGCCACAGCGTCCAGAAGCTGCGGTACATGCCGTATCCGTACAGCGACTTCATCTTCTCCGTCATCGGGGAGGAATTCGGCTTCATCGGCAGTCTCCTGTTCCTAGTCTTCTACTTGTTCTTCATCTGGCGGGGCATGCTCGTGGCGATTCGATGTCCCGACACGTACGGCACGATCGTCGGCGTGGGGATCGTCAGCCTGATCGCGGTGCAGGCCATCATCAACATCGGCGGCGTCACGGGCGCGATGCCGCTCACCGGCGTTACGCTGCCCTTCATCAGCCATGGCGGTTCGTCGCTCATCGTCTGCCTGCTCGGGATGGGCGTACTGCTCAGCATCTCCCGCGAGTACAACCGGCCGTTGCAGGAGAAACCGCTCGCGCGCAAATAAATCCGAAAAAGGCATGTCCGCGATGGACATGCCTTTTTTTGCGTTTCGTTCGTTTCGTTATTTGAGACGAGCCGGCGCCTCTGGTTCCACCGGGATTTCCTCTTCCTTGAAGGCCACGCCTTCGACCTTGATGTTCACTTCCACGACGTGCAGCCCCGTCATGTTCGCGACCGCTTCGCGAACGTTCTCTTGCAGCTGCCGGCATACTTCCTGAATCGGAATGCCGTATTTCACGATAATCCGCAGATCGATCGCCGCTTCGAGCTGGCCGACTTCGACCGATACGCCTTTTTGAGCGTTCTTGCCGCTGAGACGTTTCGCAAGGCCTTCGGATATCCCCCCGGACATTGCAGCAATGCCAGGAGTTTCAAGCGCAGCCAAGCCTGCGATCGTGGCGACTACGTCGTCGGAGATACGAATGATGCCGGTTTGAAGTTCTTCTGCCATGCCACTCACTCCTCGTTCACCTAATGCTTTCATGCTTTCATTGTAATGGAAGGTTACCCATGAAGCAAGGTATCCGGCCGGTCCGTTTCCAAGTTTACACAAATGACTTTTTCCGCTATAGTGTTTACAGATTTCGATTTCCTATATCCGCAGAACGAGGTGCCTGAACCATTGAATCAAAAACTGTTTTTTCTGCTTCTCGCTTGTCTGTTCGTCCTTAGCGGGGTCGCTCACTACGCCCACTTCGGGACCGTCGCCGAGTTCATCATCTCCGCTCTCGCGATCCTGTTCGTGGCCGGCTTCCTGGGGAAAGCGACCGAGAGCGTCTCCCATTACGCCGGACAGCGGCTCGGCGGATTCCTGAACGCGACGTTCGGCAACGCGGCCGAGCTGATCATCGCGATCTTCCTCGTACGCGCGGGCTTGTTCGATATGGTGAAGGCGAGCATCACCGGCTCCATCATCGGCAACCTGCTGCTGGTCCTCGGGGCGAGCGTGCTGCTCGGCGGCCTGAAATACAAGGAACAGCGGTTCAACGTCCAGCTGGCCAGCCACAACTCGTCCCTGATGATTCTCGCGGTCATCGCGCTCGGCATTCCGGCGATCTTCATCTCCACGCAGCACTTCTCCGCGCACAAGTCGGAGCTGCTCAGCTTGACCATCGCCGGCATCTTGATCGTCGCCTACGTCCTGTGGCTGATCTTCTCGATGATCACGCACAAGGACGTGCTCGCGGACGTCGAGGAGACCACGCCGGATCACGGCGAAGAAGCAGCCTGGTCCAAGACGACCTCCGTGCTGTTCCTCGTCCTGGCGACCGTCATGACGGCCTTCGTCAGCGAATGGCTCGTCAGCACGCTGCATACGTTCACGGCCAAGTTCGGCTTCTCCGAAGTGTTCATCGGGGCGTTCCTGATCGCGATCGTCGGCAACGCGGCGGAGCACAGCGCGGCCGTCATGCTCGCCATGAAGAACAAAATCGGCGCGGCCGTCGAAATCGCGGTCGGCAGCAGCCTGCAAATCGCCTTGTTCGTGGCGCCGGTGCTCATCCTGGTCAGCACCTTCTTCGGTCCGACGATGGACATCGTCTTCAGCCCGATCGAGCTCGCCGCCATCGCGGTCTCCGTCTTCATCGCCAAGTCGATCTCCAAAGACGGAACGACCAACTGGTACGAGGGCTCGCTGCTGATCTTCGTGTACATCATTCTCGGCATTTCGTTCTACCTCGTCTAAGGCCCTTTGAAGCGCAAGGACGCAAAAAAGACGCTCCCGTACGGAGCGTCTTTTTTCGTATGGCCCATCGGTCTTTCGGCCCATTTCAAAAAAAAGCAGCTGCGAAAAGCGCGGCTACTTCTCCAACGCCTCGTACAGCTGCGCCAAATTCCGTTCCAGCTTGCTGATGATTTCCTTGCCGACCCCTTCGGCTACGAGCCCCGCGCGAATGGCAAAATCGATCTCTCGGGAAAAGCCATATATTTGAGTATCCAGCACCTCTTCGTAGAGCGGACATTGTCTCGTCGTCAAATTTTCCATTTGCACTTCGATCAGCTTCTCGATTTTGGTGGCGTCCTCGTGAAGGAGGTTCAGCGCTTTTTGATGCAAATGAATAAGAACATCGGATGAAGACATCGTAACCCTCCTTGTCCATCAAGCTTATCGTCTTTATCCTTTATATTAGACGATATCGAAGCAATGTACAAGGATAAAACAAACAAGCGCTCCACCGATTGCTCAGTGAAGCGCTTACCTTGTCGTTTAGAACGAAACGCTATTCGATGACCGTAACGTTCAGGTTATGTTTCGCGAATACTTCGGACATCGCCGCTTTGGCTTCTTCCGCATCCGGACCGTGGACATGCAGTTCATAGGAGTGTCCGCCGACCAATGTCGTGAAGAGACCGAGGATGCTTTTAACGTCGATGTATTTGTTCTCGGCTTGAAGAACGATCGACGACCGGAATTTATTGGCCGTTTGGGAAATGTCTACGATTGCCGCGTTATTGGACATAGGAATCCCTCCATTATTTAGTTGACTGCGCTAACTTCACTCATCATAACCCGATTTCCCCATTCCTACAAGAGCCTTTTACTTTAAATTTTCGGGATTCAGGCCAAGCAGTTCGGGCAGTACGAACAGGCCGTTCTTGCGGATCAGCACGTCGTCGAAATACACGTCGCCGCCTCCGTATTCGGGCCGCTGAATGAGCACGAGATCCCAATGCACGGCCGAACGGTTGCCGTTGTCCGCGTCTTCGTAGGCCTGGCCCGGCGTAAAGTGCAGGCTTCCGGCGATCTTCTCGTCGAACAGCGTATCCTTCATCGGATGCAGGATATACGGGTTGAAGCCCAGGCTGAATTCGCCGATGTAGCGCGCGCCTTCGTCCGTATCGAGCACTTCGTTCAGCTTGTCCGTCTGGTTGCTTGTCGCCTCGACGATCTTCCCATCCTTAAACGTGAACGCGATGTTCTCAAACGTGATGCCGGAATAGACCGACGGGGTGTTGTACGTGATCGTGCCTTGCACGGACTCGCGGATCGGGCAGGAGTACAGCTCGCCGTCCGGAATGTTTTTCTCGCCGGCGCATTTGATCGAGCCGATGCCCTTGATCGAGAACGACAGGTCCGTCCCCGGCGCCGTGATGCGCACGCGGTCCGTCCGGTCCATCAGCTCGCGGAGCGGCTCCATCGCCTTGTCCATCTTGCCGTAGTCCAAGTTGCACACGTCGAAATAAAAATCCTCGAACGCTTCCGTGCTCGTGTTGGCCAGCTGGGCCATCGCGTCGTTCGGATAGCGCAGAACGACCCACTTCGTATGCTTCACGCGCCGCTCCGAATGGATCGGATGCCGGTAGTACTTGTCGTACAGCCGCATTTTATCGCCCGGCACGTCCGCGAGCGCGTTGACGTTCTCGCCGGAACGGATCGCGATGTAGCCCTGCATCGCCTCCATCCGCTTCAGATCGAAGGACGCCCACAGCTTGATTTGCTCTTCGGTCGCGTTCATCAGCATCGCGCGAAGCACCGAGCGGTCACTCGTCTCCACGAACGGACGGCCGCCGCGCTTCGCGACCTCTTCGACGAGGCATTTCGCCAGATCGCGCTCGGAGCCGATCATGTCGATCAATACGTTTTCTCCGGGCTGCACGTTGATGGAATGGCTGACGAGGTTCTGCGCCAGCTTCCGGATTCTTGGATCATGCATCGTTCATTACCTCCATGGTTCGATCGTTACGGAGTTAATCCTATCACGTTTGGCCGGCCGATGCACGAGTATGGCACGGCCCTGCGTTCCGATTCACGGCCGCTTGAACGCGATCCGCGTCGTCCGGCTTTCCCGCGCCGGCTTGCCGTTCGCCTCGTAGCGGAACTCGGTCCGCTCTTCGAGCGACAGCGGCAGCAGCTTCTTGCGGTCGATGGCCAGCGTGCTGGTCGATCGCACCGACATCGTCGACAGCATCGCCTCGAATTCCTTCCTGGAACGGTCGAGCTCCCGGTCCCATGCTTCCCGGAACGCGGACGGTTTCGCTTGGCTGCGCGTCCCGTCGTCCCGCGCCGAGGCAGCCGGACTATTCGCGGGCACTTTATTCTCCAGCAACGCGAACTCGCTTCGCAGCCGGTTCGACCAGACCTTCGCGGCTTTCGCCGGGTCGGCCGTAATGCGCAGCACGGTCCGCTGTCCGTTCGACGCTTCGGGCACGACCTCCGCGCGCGCCGCCATGCGCTCGACATCGTTCAGAAGCCGAAGCGGATGGACCCCGGCCGGCATCTCGTCCGCCCCGCCTTCGGTCTGGACGGACACTTGGTCATGATGCTGCACCGTGCCGCGAAAAGCGGCGGGGCGGCTCGCCGTCCCGCTCGCCGCGCCGATCGCGGTGTCGCCGCTGAACGCGTACCGGTCAACGCCCGACAAGCCCGATACGGACAGCGACAACAGCTCCTTCGGCGACCGGTTCGCGTCGTGGGCGCAGCCGGACAGCGCCAGCGCCAAGCCGCATGCCCCCGCGATCCTGCCCATTGATTTGTTCATATACCAGCTCATCAAATCCACCATCCTTCAAGCTTGATTGCAAGCCTCCCGGATAGCGTCTGTCTCCCGATTCTTCTTTATGTACGCGACCTGTACGAAACGGAAAAACGGCGGGCTCTATGCCCGCCGTTTCCGTTATAATGAGCTCTCGTTATGGCCGGCCGGCGCGCTGTCAACCGACGCATATCCGGTTCCGTCCGTTTTTCTTCGCTTCGTAGAGCGCCATGTCCGCGCGGTTGAACAACGACTCGACGCTGATTTTCTCTTCCTCGAAGATCCACTCCGACAAGCCGCACGAGACGGTGACGGCGGGGTTCGTGTGCGCTTCGACGGCGCTGCGGATCCGCTCCGCGATCCGGTACGCTTGGCCGGACTGGATGTCCGGCAAGTAGACGGCCAGCTCTTCCCCGCCCCAGCGCGCCGCGATATCGGAATCCCGGATGCTGGCGCGAATGACGTCGCTCACGATGACCAGGATGCTGTCGCCGGTCAAATGCCCGAACGTGTCGTTCACGCGCTTAAAATGGTCGATGTCGACGAGAACGAGCGAGCCGCATCGGTCCTTCCGCTGGCGCAGCTGGATCTGTTCGTTGAGGTAATGCCGCGCGTGCAGCCCCGTCAAATTGTCGGTTATGACCATCCGCCGCACCTCCGCGTGCAGCGAGGCGTTGGAGATCGCCAGCCCGATATGCGTGGAGAGGACCTGCAGCAGCTTGTAGTTCTCGTACGAGAAATAGTTCGGTACCCTGTGCGACACGAGGATGACCCCGACGACCTCCGTTCCCGCCATGACCGGCGCGGCGATCAGCGAGCGCGATCCCGTGGCGTCCATCAGCCGGGAATCGACGACGCGCGTCGCCGTATAATCGGAGATGATCAATGGCTCCTTCGTGCTGTAGACGATGCCGCAAAAACCGTAGCCGGCGGAATACAGCTCGTTCGCCGCAGCCGGCACGTTGCTCGCCACGATCTGGAAGTGGTTATCCGCGCTCAGCTGCAGCAAATTGCAGTAGTCGGCTTTGAAAATCTGCAGCAGCTCGGTCATCGCGAATTCGAATATCTCGTTCAGGCGCAGCGACTGATTCAGCCGCTTCGTCAATTCGTTGATCAGCTGCAGCTCGCTCACCAGCAGGTTGGATTGCTCGAACAGCTTCGCGTTCTCGAACGCGAAACCCGCGGTCTCCGTCAGCATCGCGACGGATTGAAGCTCCGGCGCGTCCCAATCCTCGCCGGGCAGCGCCAGACTCAGCACGCCGTATACCGCCTGCTTGCCCCGCATCGGAATCGCCAGCCGGATCGTGCCGTCCGCGTCCGTCCCCGTCACCGGCCTGCCCGACAAAAAGGCGTCGGCGTTCAGGTCGTCGCTCGTATGCCGCAGCAGCAGCGGCTGAATCCGCGAGTCGCCGTCGACGTAATCCTGCGTCAAAAACAAATGCGCGTTCGCGCTCGGATAGAGCAGCCCGACGTCGTCAAGCAGCGCGCGGAGCACGGAATAGACGTCGTTCAAGTTATTCAGCCGAATGGCCGCTTGAAACAGATTGTCGCGCCGCCGGGCTTCCCGTTCGTTAAGCCGATGCCGCTTGATCGCCCGTTGAACGGCCGCGGATTCGGCGGCGCGCTCCCATTTCTCGCGGAGCAGCATGGCGGCTATCTGGAGGAGCGGCCGGTAGAACGCCTCGTCGACCTCGCCCGACGGCTCCAAAGCAAGGCTCGGACCGTTCAAAGGGCCGCCTGCTCGGCCGAATAGCGGCTCTTCCAGCGCGCGCGGGCCGGCGGAACCGGTGCCGCTTTGCCGGCGCGCTACTACATCGCCGTGCTCGTTCGACAGCCGAAGCGTATGGCGCGCAAGCGGGGAATCGACGGCCAGCGCTTCCGCCAGCCAGCTCTCCCAAGCCTGGGCCAGCAGGTCTTCGCAGAGCGGCTCGCCGCCGAGGTTATACGCGCCCGAAGGCGTCCAAGCGTCGGGCTGCTGCGCTTCCTTCGGCTCCTCCGCCCGCAGGCCGCCGGGAGCCGGTTCGCTCATTTTCGTGGAATCGTTCATACGCAGCATCACCCCGCTCTGTCGTAAACCTCATGATTAATCGGTTATCTCTACCCTTCACTATACTGGAAAACTAGCTGGATTGCACTAGAAATGATTCGTGCTAATAGGACTTTGGTTTCAGTTCTTGAGTCGCATCGATGTTGCCGTTTACATGGGCGCGGACGCTAGTCATGACTTGACAAAACGCCATGATTTTATATAATATTTTATAGTTGAATACATGGGAGCGGTTTTGTGTCACCCTCAAGAGGCTGTCGCGGTCAGGCCTGCGGCTGAACATGCCCGATCGGACTTCGCTGCCCGGCAGCGTAGCGCGGACAGTACTCGGCGAAACACCCATTTTCAAACATTCCATTTGAAGAAGGAGTTTTACGACACATGTCAAGATATACAGGCCCTAAATTCAAACTCTCCCGCCGCCTCGGCATCTCCCTGAGCGGTACGGGCAAAGAACTGAAGCGCGCATTCCCTCCGGGTCAACACGGTCCTAACCAACGCAAAAAAATGAGCGGCTACGGCATTCAACTGCAAGAGAAGCAAAAACTGCGCCACATGTACGGCGTAAACGAAAAGCAATTCCGCAACCTGTTCGACAAAGCGTCGAAAATGAAAGGCATCTCCGGCGAAAACTTCATGACGCTGCTTGAAAGCCGTCTGGACAACCTCGTATACCGTCTCGGTTTCGCGAACTCCCGCGCAGGCGCGCGTCAGCTCGTATCCCACGGTCACGTGACGGTCAACGGCAAGAAAGTCGACATCGCTTCGTACACGGTTTCGGTCGGCGACGTTATCGGCCTGCGCGAGCGCAGCCGCGCCCTGAAATCGATCAAAGAAGCGGTGGAAGGCCGCAACTTCCTGCCGAACTACCTGGAATTCAACGACGCTGCCGTCGAAGGCAAATACGTTCGTCTTCCGGAGCGCGCGGAGCTTCCGCAAGAGATCGACGAGAAGCAAATCGTCGAGTTTTACAGCCGTTAATAAGCAAGAGGTCCAAAGCGAATGCTTTGGACCTCTTTTTTTTGCGCGCTTGTTCAGCCGGACCTGTGGGCGCGCCTGCTCGAGGTGCGTTCAATTCATCGGCTTGACGCGTGCGCCGGCGCTTAGCGCGGCCATCTCCGGTTGGCCGGCGGCAGCGCCGGGAACGACGCGTGCGGCTCCATTTGGTACCAATACGCGACCGACGCCACGTCGTCCGAGCGTTCGAACAGCTGCGCATGGTCGTGGCCGATTTGCTGGATCGTGACGCGCAGATCGCGCTCGAACCGGATCGGATCGGGCAGATGCCAGCGGTACATGCCGTGCATCGGCACGTCGTGGCCGTACCAGGCGTCGATCTCGGTCGTTTCCTTATAGAATTGATAGCCCAAATACGGCGTGGAGTAGGATTCCGGCTCGTTCGTCTTCATGTTGTTGAAGCACCAGGCCCCTCCAACGTAGTCCTCGACGCCGGTGCCGCAGATGGTCGGCCATTCGTCGTCGCCGTCCATGTAGAACTTGATCTCGCCCTCGCCCCACCAGTTCCGCTCGAGCGCCGCCCAGGCCAGGTACGTGCCGATGTATTGGCCTTCGCCCTTGACGTTATCGAGGATCGTGTAATCCTTGCCGCGTTCGGTGACGGCTTCCCGCCGCCATTGCGCGTGGAAATACGCCGTATTCTCGGGCAGCTCGTCCACGAGCGTATAGTTGAACGCGTAGAAGAACCCGTCGATGTCGACCGCATGCTGGTTGACGATCGTAATTTTGGCGGACTTCCGGAACGGCATCGGAATGTAGCAGTTCATGCCGCCGGTCGGCACGACGCAGATCGGCAGCGAGCTCACGTTCGTGCGCACCCCGAAGCCGTTGCAGAAGAAGTCGCCGAGCGGCACGTCGACCGAAGGCTCCGTCTCGTCGTCCCAGTACATGCGCAGGACGAGGTCGCGCAGCACGAACTGGCCCGCATGTCCCTTGCCCGTCTTGTCCGTCACCGTGATCCAGAAATGCTGGATGATGCCGGTGCCCTGCACCTCGGCGAGCGTGACCTCGTCGCCCTGCTTCAGCGTGATGGCCGGCCGGCCTTTGCGGCCCGTTCCCAAATGGTTCGCTTCTTTGCCGCCTTGCCCTTTTTCGCCGTTCGGATTTTCCGCCGTAATCGACCGCGTGCGCGCTTTCATGACGAGCGGCGCGGAGGACAGCCCTAATCCCAGTCCGTATTGTTGCAGCATTGACCGATCACCTCGTGTATCAATTATTGTGCATTTCCGAATCTATTATATAATGATGAACGAAGAGATTCGTTAGCGGTTATTGTTGAATTGTTTATCTATTATTGCGAGGTGCCGTCATGGAAATCGAGAAGCTCTCCCCTTATGTCCGCGTCGCGATCGACAGCATCCTCGATCCGTCGTGGACGCTGGAGGAACGGGTTATCTGGGATTACGAGCTGCTCTACCTGATGGAGGGTCAGCTGCTGGTTACGGTGGAAGACGAGGTGCTGCACGGGCAAGCCGGGGATTTCTTCTTCTTCAAGCCGGGGCAGCGGCATGCCATTCGCATCGTCGGGGAGTCGCGGATTCGCCAGCCCCACATCCATTTCGACCTGACCGAACGGCCCGACAGCCGGGAAGTCGGCGTCTCCTTCAAGCCGCTCGCGCAGATGAACGCGAAGGAACGGGGCTGGTTTCGGGAGAACGAGCTGAACGACCGGCTTTATTTCATTCCGTCTCGATTCCGTCCCGCCGACCCGCTGCCGCTGGAGAAGAGTTTGTTCGAGGTCATCCGGGAATTCGCCGCCAAACCGCCCTTCTACGAGCTACGGCTGAAAAGCGCCATGCTGGCCATCCTGGCCCGCATCATGCGCGAGCATTACTGGGGGAGCGCGATGAAGAGCGGCGGTCAGCTGGAGCGGTTGTCGGAGGTGCGAGCCTACCTCGACGACAACGCGCACCGCGGCGTGCAGCTGGACGAGCTCGCGGAGCGGTTCCACGTCAGCAAGTTTCATTTGATCCACCTGTTCAAGAAAGGGTTTCAGATGACCCCGATCCAGTACCACCAGAAGATTCGGATCGAGAAGGCGAAGACGATGATCCGATATACATACCTGTCCATCCAGGAAATCGCGGACCAGCTCGGCTATTCGACGATCCATGCGTTCAGCCGGGCGTTCAAGGCGAACGCCGGCTGCAGTCCGTCCGGCTACCGGGACGCGACGTCTCGTTGAGGGCCGAGCCATCCGCGTACGTATCCCCGCCGCTGTCCGAGCACGAACAAAGGGAGCTTCGCGAAAGCCATTCGGCCTTACGCAAAGCTCCCTTTCTCCTTCCCGGCCGCATGCGCCTTCTTCCATCCGGTCTAGCGGCACCGCGGCCCCAATTCCGCTCCTCCTCATCCCGGCCGGATGCTGGAATGCCGGACGACGAGCCGCGGCTGGATCCGGATCTCCCCTTTCTCCCGCGGCTTGCCGAGGAGTCGGTCCATGAGCACCTGTGCCGCTCGCCGGCCGATCTCCTCCTGATTGAGCGAGACGGACGTCAGCTTCGGGTACACCCGAGAGGCGATGTCGAGATTGTCCATGCCGACGATCGCGATATCCTCGGGAATGCGGAGGGCCGCTTCCTCGCACGCCTTCATCACCCCGATCGCCATCAGGTCGTTGGCCGCCACGATCGCTTCCGGCAGCTCGGCGCGCTGAAGCCACGCCTTGGCGGTCTCGTACCCGCCGTTCTCCGTGTAATCGGATTCGGCGACGTAGTCCATGCGCACCGGCAGCCCGGCCAGATCCAAGGCGTCGCGGAAACCGCAAAACCGCTGATAGCCCGTCTGTTCGGCATTGCTCCCGCCGATATAGCCGATGCGCGCTACGCCCTGCGCGATGAGATGCTCGGCGCCGAGCTTAATGCCCAGATACGTATCGGCATACACGTAATCGAACCGGTCGGCGCCTTCGGGCGAAACGTATTTGTTCGTCAGCACGACCGGCGACTGGAGGGCGTTGATCGCGCCGATGTTGTCTTCCATGAAGTTGAAGGACACCATGATCATGCCGTCGGCGACTTTCTCCTTCAAGTTCTGAATGGCGCGCAGCTCTTCCTTCAGGCTGTGCTTCGTATAGATGAGGATGAGCAGATAGCCGTGCTCTTCCAGCACTTGATTGATTCCGTTGATCATATCGAAATAGAACGGATTGCAAATATCGGGCACGGCGAAAATGATCTTCTTCGTCAGCCGCATTTTCAGCGTCTGCGCCGCGCTGTCCGGCGCGTAATTCAATTCTTTGGCGACGGCCAGGATTTTCGTTTTCGTTTTTTGACCGCAATAGCCTCTACCGGACAGCGCACGTGATACGGTAGAGGGAGAGACGCCGACCCGCTCCGCGATATGGTAAATGGTATTGTTGTCCATCGTAATGAAGTGTCCTCCGTGGCCTTTGTCAAGTAACCGATTATGAAAAAACGATTAAGCTCACAGTATCATCTAATCTATCATTAGGCAAACAAATCCTGCCCGCGGCTCGGCCATCCTCCCGGCCGATGCGAAAGCGGCCTCCGAAGAGCCGCGCCCCTCGAAAGCCGCCGATTCGCGCCTTCCTGCCTTCATGACGACACCGGCCGGCGGGACGGCGCGCCCGCTACGAGAGCTCGATCATCGCGGCGCTCCTGGCCGGAATCTTGAACTCCGTTTCGCCCGCATCGCCGAGGTCGAGCCGAACGCCTCCCGCTTGCGCCGACGCGCCGAACAACCGGACCGCGACCGAGACGCCGATGTCCCGATTCAAACCGAGCGCGCCGGCATCGATTCGGGTACGCACGGTCTGCTCCTCGCCCGTGGCGTTGGCGAAGAACAAGGCGGCGCTTCCGTCCTTGTGCGCCCAGGCGGCGTGAACGACCGCCTCGACCTCCAGCGTGCCGGCGTCGTTGTACTCCGGCGACTCCTTGCCGTGATTGTAATGGAACCAATCCAGCCGGACGCGCGCGCATTCGTACGCCGGCGGCCGAAGCATCCGGCCGTATGCCCAGTACTTGTTGGCTTCGCCGACGCGCAATTTCGCATAAGCCCCGAGGTATGCCGCGCGCGACGGCGAGAACGCGTAACCCCGCGGCTCGAACGGATAATAATGCGCCTCCGGCGCGTTCTCCCGGCCGTCCAGCGCTTCCATCGGGCTGTACTCGTAATTCAGCTCGTACAGGCCGCCCCACAGATAGGTTCGCGCCACCGTGAAGTAGAACAGCTCGCCGATCTCCTCCGTCAGCTTGCCCCAGCCGTCCATCCGCAGGATGCCGTACTCGTGGTAGACGTACGCGAACATCGGCGCGAGCTCCGCTTCGCCGGTCTTGAGCAGCTCGCGGAGCGGCCACAGCTCGAGCGGCGCCGCCGGCTGACCGCCTGCCCGCGCCTGGTAATAGTCGATGAGGCCGAGCATCGTTTCGTTCATCATTTCCGTCCCCATCGGCACGTACCGTCCGGCCGCCTCGCGCATGGCCCGCTTCGTGTCGGCGTAATTGCGCCGGTACGCCTCCTCGACGACGCGGCCCGCGCCGACCGGATGGCCGTGGGAATCGTCCATGCATACTTTGAGGATATTGTTGGCCGAAATATCGTAGTAGATCGCGTCGACGTCGTTCGCCCGCTGCAGCTCCGCGTCCCGGCGGACATGAAAATCGTGCGCGTACGGATGCACGGGACAGAGAAACGGAAACCGGTACGCGTCGATGCTCTTCTTCGCGTCCGGGAACTTCTGGGCCGCCGCGCGGCCGAGTTCGCCGTCCGCGCCTTCGAAACGGTACAGATAATCGAATTCGAACGGCGCGAACTTATCGCCGAACGCCTTCATGCAGGCGAGGTTCGCTTCGTTGAACCGCGTCGGGAACCAATCGTCGAAGCCGCCGGGCACGCCCTTGTAGAACGTCTGCGGCGCGTTCGTCCAATCCGGGCCGAGCACGTGAAAAATCGGCGTGCCGATCGCGTCGTGGTAGGCGCGCAGCCAGGCCGTCCGGTCCGAACCGGCGTTGATGCCGAACGTCGCGGCGCCCATGTCCTTGAAGAGCCATTCGCCGCCGTCCCCCGCCGGCCGGTCGGCCAGCTTGCCCGAGGCGCACCAGGCTTGCGCGTGCGCCCAGCCTTTGTACCGGTCCGCGGCTTCCTCCCAGCCCTCCCCGGCGAGCAGCGCGACCGTCACCGCATAAGGCGGGGCGATCCCTTTGCCCGGTCCCATGTTCTCGCAGCCGTGGATGAAGGACGCCTCGAGCAAGCCGCCGGCGCCCTTGAAGAAGTTGAGCCATTTCGGCCGGCCTTCCCCGTCGTCCGCGGCGAAGTACAGTCCGCCCCGATTCTCGCCGTAATAGGCGAAAAACTGCATCGACGCGCCGGAGAAGCTTTCCGGGTACGGCATGTAGCGCAGCCCGGGGCCGTCCGCGGCGAAATTCGCCATCGGATCGCGCACCTTCACGCCCGTCGCGAACGGATGGGCGACGACGTCGGCCGCGCCGCCCTCGGTGATGGTGCCGATGCCCGGGAGCACCGGGTATTCCAGGCTGAGCAGCCGCTCGCCCGAACCGTTGTCGGCGGCGCAGCGGAAGACGAGCTCGCCTTCGCCGGGCGCCAGGAAGACCTCGGCCCGCACCGCGACGCCGTCCTCCGTCGTCCACGCCAGCTTTAATTGCTGCGCACCCGCCTCGGTCAACGCCAGCTCCCAAGCAAACGACGCGAACGCCCCGTCGGCCCCGCCGTCCCGTTCGAGCCGGAACGGCACGGCCCCTTCCGCGCCGCCGTCCGCGATGAACGCCAGGTCCCGCTTCTTGTCCCGCAAGCCGCGGACCGTTCCGTCGGAATCGCCGAGTTCGAGCCGGACGTGGTCGTTTTCAAGCACGATCATGCGCATGCGCCTCCTTGTTGGGCGGCCGTTACTTCAGGCCGGATATTTTGACGCCCGCGATGATGTACTTCTGGAAGATCAGGAACAGCACGATGGTCGGAATCGCCGACAGGGCGGAGCCGGCCATCAGCATGCCGAGCTCCGTCGAGCGCTCGGAGCGGAACGTCGCCAGATACTGCATGATTTGGAACAGATGCGGGTTCGTGATCGTCATGGTCGGCCAGACGAAGGAGTTCCAATAGCCGAGATAGGCGCCGATGCCGACGATGACGAACACGGGGTACGACATCGGCACGAAAATGCTCGTGAAGATCCGCATCCGGTCCGCGCCGTCGATCAGCGCCGCTTCCTCCAGCGCGAGCGGGATGTTCAAGTAAAACTGCCGGATGAAAAACATCGAGCCGGCCGAGGCCACCCCCGGTAGCACGAGCACCGCGAAGGTATCCAGCATGCCCAGCTTGTTGACGACGATGAACGAAGTCAGCAGAATCGCCATGCTCGGAATGAACATCGTCGAGATGACGTACAGCCACAGGAACGTCTTGAACCGGAACTCCAGCCGCGCGAACACGTAGGCCGCCGCCGCGTTCACCGCAAGGCAGAGCACCGCGAACAGCAGCGCGCCGCCGAAGGTGGTCAGCATCGTTTCCTGAAATGCCGCATCCTTCACGATATCCGCGTAGTTGACGCTGAGCCACTGCCGGGGCAAGAACCGGAACGGCGTCGCCAGCACCTCGGTCTTCTCCTTGAAGCCGGCGAGAATGACCCAGACGAGCGGAAACAGCGCGAGCAGCGTGCAGATCAGCGCGATGACCGTCAGCGTTGCCTTCGCGGCGGTTTGCTTTGTTTTCATAGTCCGTATCCTCCTTCCCGCCCGGCCGTTAGCCGTCGATCGCTTTGTCGGAATTGAGCACCTTGAAGATGATGGCCGAAATGCTGCCCAGCACGACGAACAGGAGCAGCGACGCCGCGATGGAGTTGCCGACCATCACGTCGTTCCGGAAATGAGTCAGAATGTACAGGTTCGGCGTCATCGTGGAATCGAGCGGCCCGCCGTTCGTCATGATGAGCGACAGCTCGTACTGGGAAATATTCGCCGTGAAGCCCGTGACCGTCAGGAACAGGAAAATGTTTTTGAGCAGCGGAATCGTAATGTAGCGCATCTTCTGCCACGCGCCGGCCCCCTCGAGATCGGATGCCTCGTAATAGCTCTCCGGGATGTCGAGCAGGCCGGCGAGCATGATCAGCGTCGTCAGCCCGAACCCGAGCCAGACGGCCGGCACGGCGATGCTCGGCAGCGCGGTGCCGACTTCCGCGAGCCACGCCTTCGGCTCGGCGCCGAACAGGCCGAGCGCGTAGTTCGCGAGACCGCCCAGATAATCGTAAATGAATACGAAGATGACCGATGCGACGATGCCGGATATGACGGTCGGGATATAGATCGAGGTCTTGACGAAGCCCGACATTTTGCCGCCCATGCCTTTAATGACGTTCGCGAACAGGAAGGACACGACGAGCGTGGCCGGCGTGACCATGAGCGCGAATTTGAGGCCGATCCAGACGGACTTCAGAAACCGGTCGTCCGACAGGACGAACGAGAAGTTGTCGACGCCGACGAACCGGGAGGGCTGATAGAAGCTCCAGTTGAAGAAGCTGACGCGGACGGAATAGAGGAACGGAATGACGACGAAGACGGTCAGCAGCACGAGTATCGGCGCAAGCAGCAGATACGCGGTTTTGTTGTCGTGCCGGAAATTCTTTTTGAACATGGCTTCACTCACCACCGTGGGTTCGGAATCGGAACGAACGCCCGTTGACGGGGGGTTGAACCCGCCGCGTCCCCGGGCGTCTTCCGGCTGTCGCTACTGCTGCGCTTGCTTCGGATTCGTGCCGGCGAGCTTCGATTTCGCGATGAAGTCGTTGATGTCCTTATCCGCCTTCTCCAGCGCCTTCTCCGTGTCCGTTCCTTTCATGGCCGATTCGATCGCCGTCGAGACCGCGAGGCTGACGTCGTACGGGTAGATCGGCTCCGCCTTCGCGAACGGAATGACTTTCTCGGCGATCAAGGCGCGCCACGGATCCTGCGAAGCGGCCGGATCGGCCTTCATCGCTTCGTCGACGGATTTGCGCGGCGAGAACTTGGAGAATTGCGCCGTCTTGAAGAAGTCGATCATGATGTTCGGGTCGCCCGCGAGCAGGTAGCCGATGAACGCCGCCGCCTGCTGCGCGTGCTTCGACTTGCCGTCGACGACGAGCGACCAGCCGCCGAGCGTGGCCGTCGTGGCCGACGGATCGCCGTCCTTGGACGGCATCGGCGCGACGCCGACTTTATCGAGCAGGGTCTTGTAGTCGTTGCGCAGCTGTCCGATGCCCCACGAGCCGTTGACCTGCTGCGCCAGCTTGCCTTGGCCGAACGGCGCCATGTCCGTATAGCCGGCGAGCGGCTGCTTCGGCATGATGCCCGACTTGTACGCGGTGGCGTAGAAGTCGACGACCGCGCGGTAGCCGTCGTTCAGCACGTCGGCCTTCGACCAGTCGTCCGTCAGCGCCAGATGGCCGGCCGCGCCGTACTGCAGCCCCCACGAGGACCAGCCGATGTCGCCCGCGTTGCCGCCGGTGCCGAGTCCGAAGATGCCCTTCTCCGTCAGCTTCTTGCCGTTCGCGAGCAGTTCGTCCCACGTCGCCGGCGGCTTCTCCGGATCGAGGCCGGCCTTCTCGTACAGATCCTTCCGGTAGTAGAGCACCGCGGACGGCTCGACGAGCATCGGATACGCGTAGAATTTGCCCTGGGCCGAGACGAAATCCTTGATGTTGTCGTACACGTCGTCGAACTTGCCGCCGTCGATCAGCCCGTCGAGCGGCTGAATCTGCGCCAGCTTCGCGGAGTTGGCGATGCTGCCGTAGTTCATCGTATACAGGTCCGGCGCTTTCCCGGCGGCCTGCGCCGCTTTCATCTTCTGCGCCCAGGCGTCGCCCGGGACGATTTGGATCTTCACTTCGACGGCGTCCTGCGATTTGTTGAATTCGGCGACCCATTTTTTGAACCAGTCGTTCGTCGTGTTTTCGAATTGGTTCGCCCAGAACTCGATCGTCGTTTTCTCCGCCGGCGCCGCGCTGCCGCCGTCGTTCGCCCCGCCCGCGTCCGCCGCGCCGCTGCCGTCCGCCCCGTTGCCGCCCGATGCGTTGCCGCTTGCCGCGTTGCCGTTCGCCGCATTGCCCCCGTTCGCCGCGTTGCCGTTCGCGCCGTTCCCGCCGCCCGAACCGCCGCAAGCCGTCAGCGCGAGCGAGGATGCGAGCATGAGCGATAGCAGCGCCGTGCCGTAGTGAATTCCCTTCTTTGGCTGCATGAAAGAAACCTCCCTTTTTTGTCGACATGCTATTTAAACGCCGGTGGCGCTTAAACCGGATGGATGATGATCGTCAACCTGCATCCGCTTTCATTTTTGCAAGTCGGCTTTGAACCAGAAGACGTTGTACGGGTTCCACAGGGACAGCGTGAAATAGATCGTTTTGCCGCCGTCCGCCGTATAGCGGTCGTTCATGAACGGGGCGTAGAGCCCCGGCTGCTCCGAGGCCGTGACGAGATCGATCGCGTCACCCCATGGCCCCCACGGCGCCAGTCCCTCCCGCATGACGACGCCTTCGCCTTCCTTGAGGTACGTCATCAGCCAGCGTTCGAGGTAGGGATTCCAAACGACGGACAGTTCGCCGACCGTGTCGTCGACCACCGTCTTCGCCTTGGAGGCCGCCTCGCTCCAGACCGGCGCTCCCTTCTCGTCGCTGCCCCCGTAATAGCGGTACGCTTCGGGCTTCTCGATGTCCGCTTCGGGGACCTTCATCAGCTGCACGCCGCCGAACCGGCCCGACGGGATGCCCCAGAAATAAATCTCCGCGGCGTTAGCGTCCGCTGCCACGCGATACGGGCTGATCTGAATGAAATTGCTGTCGCCCGGCCATTTCAAGCCGTCCAGCAGCGTCCAGGTTTGGCCCTCGTCCGCCGACTTGGCGACGCCGGCGAAATTGGCGTCCCACTTGCCGGGATCGCCCCAATGGTTGACGGACATGTAGTACAGGTACATCGCGCCGTTCGCCGACAGCCCGTGCGTCGGAATCGTCGTCATCTCGTCGTAATCGGTCTTCTTGGACGGCACCAGCTCCTTGGCGAGGCCGGTGTCGTCCGCGATCATGCCGTCCAGCGCAATGCCGTCCGCGGGATCGCCGTCCGTCGTATACCCGATCGTGTTGGAGCGCCAGAAGCTGCCGCCCCCGCCGATCTGATCCGGATCGCGTTCGCCGAACGTATCGCCGAATACGAAATACGTCCGGTCGCCGACGTTGAACATCGAGCCGAGGTCCGTGCCGTAGACGCCGAACCGCTCCGTCTTGTTCGGCGACTCCGCGCCCGTGAGCTGCGAGATCTGCTTTACGCCCGATACGCCTTTCAGCAGGAACGATTTCCCTGCGCCGTCCAGCATCGGATTCGATTTTCCGCCGTCCGCGCAGCCCGCCGCGACGAGCAGCAGCGCGGCGGCCGCGGCGGTTATGGCTATACCGCTCTTCGGTTTCAATGCGGCACCGTCCTTTCGAGGCTATAAGTCCGGATTACGGATTGGCGTGGCCGAAAATGCGGGCCAGGCTGCCGCCGTCGAACGGCTTGATATCCGGCAGCGGAAGCCGCTTGCCGATCTTCGGCAGCGGCGCGAACGGGCGATGCGGCTCCTGCTGGTACCAGTAGGCCGTCGACGAGACGTCGTCGGAGCGGTGATTGTTATGGCCGTGCTCGATCGTCACCCGGATGCTCTGCTCGAACATGACGGGATCGAGGATATGATAGCGGTAGGTCGTGATTTTGCCGCTCCAGTTCGGTCCGCCTCCCAGAATGATGCCGTGGTACGGCGTGAAAACTTCCTGCTGCGGACACCAAGCGGTGTTGAAATAATCCTCCATCCCCGTGCCGTGCAGGGAAGGCGGCCAAGGCTCCCCGTCGATGAAGATCATGTCGTCGCCTTCCCCGTACCAGTTCCACTCGTTCGAGTCGCGGAGATTATGCACGTTGAAGTTGCAGCCGACGTAGTGTCCCTTCCCATCGGCCTCGAGAATGACGTAATTGCCGTCGCCCGTCGTGTTCTTGCCGCCGAATTCGTAATAGGCGTTGTCGACGCCGTCATCCGGGATGCCGTCCGTCGGATTCTCGCGGCGCCACGAGGCATGGAAACGAAGCTCGCTGTCCGGCAGCTTGCCGTACGCCTCGTAATCGACGTAGAAGTAAAATTTGATCGGATGCTCCGCTTCGCTCTCGATCTGAATGCGGGCGCCGTCCGCGAACGGCATCCGGAAGAAGGAATTGAACGCCTTGCCGTCCTCCGGGCTCATCATCAGCGCGGCCGACGCGTAATTCCGGGTCAAGCCGTGGCCCATCCCGAAGAAATCGCCGATCGGCGCTTCCACGCTCGGCTCCGTCTCGTCGTCCCAGAACATGCGCAGGACGATCTTGCGCGGCAGGAACGCTTCCTCGACCGGCGCGTCCGGCGCCATCGTCATCCAGATGTGCGTGATCGCCCCCGCCCCGGAAAGGCGGCAGACGTCCGTGACGTCGCCCGGCTTGATCGTGAAAAAGTCCTTGTTGCCGCCGGTGCGGTCATAGCTCGATTCGCGCTTGCGCTTGCCGATTCGCGCTTGGCTCAAACCCGCGAGGCTTTGCTGTACGTCCATGATGGGCACTCCCTTTGCCGTATAGTCGTGTTCTTGAACACCCCATGTGCAATCGATGCCACAAAAGGGAAGCGGCTTACTTGTTTTGCCGGTTTGCTTCTCGTCGGCTCCTGTCGCCGGCTCGAAGGCGTCAGCTTTGCCTTCCTCGGGAGCCCGCATCAGACATGCGGCCTGTCGGGCCAAGACCGCTTCGCCCGGTTAGCTTCCGGGACCGGGATCCGAACGTCGCAGCCGCAATCCTGGCGGGGTCACCGGAGCGGACGCGCCATGAGAGCGGCCGGTGGCCGGGAGCGACGAATTCTGCAATCGATTGCAGAATGAAGTCAAGCCATGGCGCACGATCGGCGCCGGCTGCCGGCGGCTGCAGTCCTACTAGCTCGCGGAAGCCTTATTTCTTCCCCCCGCCGGCCGGTTTTCTTGCCGCTCTCGCCTCGTATCGGACAGCACGTCGGTCTTTCACGTCGGGACAACACGCCGGTCGGCGCTGCTTGGGCTTGGAACGCCGCTCCAATGTCGGATCACGGGCAATGCGTAACCGCTTTCAAATCGGTTCGAAAAAGAAGGCGCCTTCGTCTCCTTGCCCTGTCGGCGCCTCTGCCGCGCGATCGCTCCCGGCATGCCGCTCCAAGCTCCGCGCTTGCGCGAAACTCGGCAGCCAGCCGTATGTAATCGATTACTTGCCGTTCACATGTTCATCGTACCGGATGGCAAGGATATCCGTCAACTCTTTTTTTCCGCCTATTTTCGCGGGCCGGCCCGAGCCGTCGCGGAGCGCCGCAACGGCTCGGGGCCATCCTCCCGCCTCCTCTTAACGCACCAGCTCCGGCTGATGCTCCTTCAACCAGACGCGCAGCGGCACGTCGGCGTCCGTCGGCGTATAATAGCCGTTGCAGTTCACGCCCGCGCCGAGCAGCTGCCGGCGGATCGGGTCGCTCTTGTCCCACAAATGCTGCACGGTCATGTCGTCCTTCGTCCGGATCCAGCGGTAGCCGTACCCGTAGAACAGCACCTTGCGCTGCAGCTCCGACCAGTTCGGCGTGCCCGCGTGCCACAACCGGCGGTCGAAGAATACCGCCGTCCCCGGCTTCACGCGTACCGGAATCGCGCCTTCCGGCTGGCCCTGGCGGTCGGCCGGGAGCCGGAGATTGTCGTTCAAATGGCTGCCGGGCACGATCCAGAAATTGCCGCGGTCCGGCTCGGACACGTCCGACAGGAAATACGCGACCTTCAGCGACAAGCGCGGACGCGGATGCGATTCCATCTCCTGGTTGACGCGCCCGCTGTCCTGATGCCAGCCGAACGTGTTGTCGTTCTTCGCCTGCCCGTTCGGCGGCGTCGCGATCATGTGGGCGTGGTACAGGTAGATGTTCCAGCCGAGAATGCCCCATACTTTCGGCAGCACCTTCTCGTAATCGACGAGGTTCAGGAAGACGTCGTGGTCGGGTATGAAATTTGGATAAAACAGCGCCGTCTTCGGATCATGGCCCGCCTTCAGCTTATCGTCGTAAATGCGGTCGAACTCCACCGTCAGCGCGGCGACCTGCTCCGGCGACAGCGCGTCCTCCATGATCAGATAGCCGGTTTCCAAAAACGTTTTGCGCTCTTCCTCGGTCAATGCGTACTGCAAGCAAGACGGATTCATCGACATCCCCTCCAACTGAGTAATTAACGCATGTATTCATCATACGGGGCCGAGGGGGCGCATTCGATTAACGATCCGGCTTTCTTTTGCACGATTCAACGATTTTGATGAGAGCGCTGACATTTATGCCTCATCCTATCGCCCGTTCTTTCGTCAATCCGTCCGTCCCTTCAGGAACGCCGTCGGCGAACAGCCCGTCAGCTTCTTGAACACCCGATTGAAGTAGGCCTGGTCGCAGAAGCCGGTCTCTTCCGCGACGACGCTGATCGGCGTCATTTTGTCGAACATGAGCTCCTTCGCCTTGGATATCCGGACGTGGTGCAAATATTCGATCGGCGATTGGCCCGTAACCGACTTGAACACATGCGACACGTGGTTCGGCGTCCGCCCGGTATACGCGGCGAGGTCGCTCAGCGTCACCGGCTCCTTGAAATGGTCCAGCATGTAGCGCTTGATGTCTTCCGCCATGTCGATTTTTTTGGCCGGCAGCTTCCGCTTGTCCCGCTCGTAGTTGAGGATGCCGAGCAGCTCGAGCAGCACGGCGTAGCAGGCCGTCTCCGAGTACGGCCCCCGCATGAGCCAATGATGCTTCAGCAGCAAGAAGCGCTGCTTGAAATATTCGAAGCCGGGGATCGACGTCTTGCAGAAGCGCTCCTCCCGCAGCACGGGCAACAGCGCGCGGTCGTGCGCCTCCAGCGTGAAGTGCGTCGCGTACCGCTGATGCTCCTCCATCGATACGCCGCCCCGCACGGTGCCGGCCGGCATGAAGAGCACGTCGCCCTTCTGCAGGAACACGGTCTCGTCGTTCACGTAGTACATGATCTTCCCGCGCGTCACGACCAGCAGAATGTTGTACTGCGTCGGCTCCCGGCCCATTTCCCATTTCCCGTGAAAATCCTTGACGTAGCACGTGTGCATCTTGATCATGGCTGCCATCTCCTCCGATTGCCTAATGCCGTATTCCTTCGCCGCGAAGCCGCGCGGTTCCTGTCGCGAACGTCAAGCCGGCTTGAATCCGCGGCCGGCTCGCGTCCCTACCGGTCTCGGACGGACGCGCGAAACGGCCCGTCCCTTAGGGGACGGGCCGTTTCGCGTAGCCAGTTTCCGCGCGGCCGCTTCCGCCCGAACCGGCGCAGCGCGGCCCGGACATGTCGGCGGCGGCGTTTAGGCCAGGTCGCCTCCGGCGACCGGATCGGCCTTCAGCATCGGGTTACCCGCCTCCGGCAGTCCGGCTCCCGCCGCGGCAGCCGCCGCTCCCGCGACAGCCGCGCCGGCGGCCGATGCGCCGCGCGTCGTCAGCCCGCGGATGAGCGCGTTCAGGTCGAGGCCGGAGACGCTCTTCAGCATTTCCGGGGCCGTCGCCATCAGCGACGTGACGTAATTGCTGACGCGCGCCGCGCCTTCGCCGTGGCCGGTATCGACGACGGTCAGCTTGTCGATCGCGGCGATCGGATCCGCCACTTTGCCGGCGAGCTCCGGCAGCATCTTCACGACGATGTCGAGCACGGCCGCTTCGCCGAACAGCTCGAACGCCCGGGCGAGCTTCTCCTTCGCCTCGGCTTCCGCCAAGCCGCGAAGCCGGATGACGTCCGCCTCCGCCGTTCCCTTCGCCCGCTCCGCGTCCGCGATCGCGAGGCCGTCCAGCCGCTTCTGCTCCGCGTTCGCCTTCGCTTCCGTCTCGATCTTGTACTGCGCGGCGTCGGCTTCGCGCATCCGCTTCGCCTTATCCGCCTCGGCCGCCTGCTCGACGGCATACCGGTCGGCGTCGGCCTTCTTCTTCACTTCCGCGTCGTACTGCTTCTCGCGGCGGAGAATTTCCTTGCCTTCGAGGTCGATCTCCCGTTCCTTGCGGACGAGCTCTACCTGCATCTGCTCCTCGACGACGTGCTGCTTCGCGCGCGCTTCCTGGATGGCGTACGCCTGATCGGCCTCGGCCTTGGCGGAATCCTGATCCTTCTTGAAGGACGCCACCTTCAGCTCCTTGTCCTTCGCCGCCTCCGCGATGTTCGTGTCGCGCAGCAGCTCGGCCTTCAGGCCTTCTTCCTCCGCGCGCGCCTTCTGGATCCTCGAATCCCGCACCGCCTCGGCTTCGGCGATGTCGGCGTCCCGCTTGACCGCGGCGATGCGCGGCTTCCCGAGCGCGTCGAGGTAGCCGTGCTTGTCGCGCAGGTCCTTGATGGTGAACGAGACGATCTGCAAGCCCATCTTCTTCAGATCGCGCGCCGCGACGCCCTGCACTTCTTGGGCGAACTTATCGCGGTTCCGGTACACTTCCTCGACGGTCATCGAGCCGAGGATGGCGCGCAGGTGACCTTCGAGCACCTCCTGCGCCTCGCTCTTGAGCGATTCCGTCGGCTTGCCGAGGAATTGTTCGGCCGCGGTCGAGACGTCCTCGACGGAGCCGCCGATCTTGATGATCGCGACGCCGTCGGCCATGACGGGCACGCCCTGCTCCGTGTACACCTCCGGCGTCGACACGTCGAGCTTGTGCGACAGCAGCGACAGGAAGTCCGCCTTCTGGAAGATCGGCAGGATGAACGCGCCCCCGCCGCGGACGATTTTGTTCTTGCGGCCCGATTCGTCTTCGGCGACGTTGCGGCTGCCCAGGAACGAGCCCGTCACGATCATCGCCTTGTCCGGTCCCACCGTCCGGTATCTCGCCCAGAACGCCAAGCCGAGCACGATCAATATGCCGACCACGATAGCCGGTATTACTAAATAATCTGGCACGTCGTATTCCCCTCTCCTCATTCATGTCCGGTCAAAGCTCCAGCTTGGAGACGAGCAGCGTGTGCGCGTCGAGCCCCACGATCACGACCCGCTCGCCGGACGCGATCTCGACGCCGTCGAAGCTGGCCGCGGTATGATTCGTCAAGCCCGCGCCCGCCTTCACCGTCACCTCGCCGAAGCCCTTGGCCGGGATCGGCACGTTGACTTCGCCGATCATGCCGGTCAGCTCTTTCATGGAGTAGCCGGTCGAATTCTCGCTTCGCTCCATCGGCCGGATATACAGCCAATAGATTCCGATCGCCGCCGCGACCGCGCAGAGCGCCGCGAGCAGCACGACCGGAACCGTTCCGAACGGAGCATGGCGCGCGAGCAGCAGCCCCGCTCCCCCGAATACGGTAACCCCCCCGACGATCGCCGTCGGCTGAAGGACGGGGTGGCCGTCCAGCGATAAAAAATCGAGCATGCCGTCGAGCGCCAGGCTGAGCCAATCGCCGAGCACGACGCTGACGATCGCGAACAAGGCCCCTCCGATGAGACAACCGAGAAATAAGCCTTCCATGCCCTCCCTCCTGTCCGAAGAATTCCATTATTTTGAATTCCATCCGTTATTTCTTACGTCATTTGTACCGAATAAGTTTCGCAAACGCTTTGCAATTATTACAATTTCTGTCGAATCGCGCCTGTCGGAGCGGCCGGACGGACTCGTCGCCGATCAAAAAAAAGCTTATCGCGCGCAAAACGCCGCACGATAAGCTTATGGCCGGCCTTCCTTAACGAAGAACCAATTTCGCGAATTTCCGCTTGCCGACTTGGATGATATCGCCGTCGGCCACCGCGATCTCCGCGGACCAATCCTCGACTTTCTCCTCGTTGATCCGTACCGCGCCCTGCTGCACGCTCCGCTTCGCTTCGCTGGTGGACGGCTGCAGGCCGATCGAGGTGAGCAGCTTCAGAATGCCGATGCGCCCGTCCTGCAGGTCGGACGCCTTCACCTCCGCCTCTTGGATGTCGTCCGGCAGCGCGCGCTTCTGGAACACCGTGACGAAATGCTGTTCCGCCGCCGCCGCCGCTTCCTCGCCGTGGTACATGCGCACGAACGTGCGGGCGAGCGCCATCTTCGCGTCGCGCGGATGCTTGCTGCCGTCCGCGAGTCCTTCGCGCAGCGCCTGCAGCTCCTCGTTCGTCATATCCGTTGCCAGCTCGTAGTATTTCGGCATGAGCTCGTCCGGAATGGACATGGACTTGCCGTAAATCTCGTTCGGCTCTTCGTCGATGCCGATGTAATTGCCGAGGCTCTTGCTCATCTTGTTCACGCCGTCCAAGCCTTCGATGAGCGGCGTCATGATGGCGGCCTGCGTCGCTTTGCCGTATTCCTTCTGCAGCGTGCGGCCCATGAGCAGGTTGAACTTCTGGTCGGTGCCGCCGAGCTCCACGTCGCTCTCGAGCGCCACCGAATCGTAGCCCTGCATGAGCGGGTAGAAAAATTCATGGATGCTGATCGGCTGGCCGGTCGTGTAGCGCTTCGTGAAATCGTCGCGCTCCAGCATGCGCGCGACCGTCACCTTGGCCGACAGCGTCACGACTTCCGCGAAGCTCATCGGACCGAGCCATTCGGAATTGTAGTACACCGTCGTCTTGGCCGGGTCGAGCAGCTTGTAGATCTGCTTCTGGTACGTCTCGGCGTTGCGCTTCACGTCCTCCTCGCTCAGCTGCTTGCGCGTCTCCGACTTGCCCGTCGGATCGCCGATGCGGCCCGTGAAATCGCCGATGATCAGCTGCACGTCGTGGCCCAGCTGCTGGAACTGCCGCAGCTTGTGGAGCACGACCGTATGGCCGACGTGGATGTCCGGCGCCGACGGATCGAGCCCCAGCTTGACTTTGAGCGGTTTGCCGGTCGCCACGGCGTTCGCGACCTTCGCTTTCAATTCGTCTTCCGGCACGATCTCGACGACGCCCCGCCGGATGACTTCCATCTGCCGTTCGACTTCCTGCTGCTGCGCAGCGGTCAATGCTTCCCATTTTACCATTCGCGTTCGACGCTCCCGTCCGAATCAAATAAAAAAATCCTTCGCGTCCTCAAGGGACGAGAAGGATTTGCTCGCGGTACCACCCTCGTTAGAACCGCCCGTGCCCGCCAAGACGCGCGGACAAAGAGAATACGGCTCTCACTTCATTTCATAACGGAGATCATCCGGATGCGGACTACTGGCGAACGCTCCCAGCGCGAACAGGAGATTATTCGGGTTCGTCCGATCAGCTCGAGGCGGTAATTCGAATTGCGGCGCGTACCGGTTCGCACCCCCCACCGGCTCTCTGACATCGTCGTCCCGCAGCTCTACTGAAGCCTTTCAACGCGTTTCGATATGCGATTTTCTTGCTTTCCGTTATACCACAACGCTCGGCGCGAAGTCAATAAAAGCGCGCGAATCGCCTTCGAATTGGGAAAATTGGCGGCGTATGGACAAATTCGTCGTCCCGGAACTCCAACTCGGCTTGGGAACTATGCTATAATAAGGCTGTTAATCGGAGGAGGCTCAGCATTGTATGGATCAAGACCGTCAACAGAAACCGAAAAGCTACAGCAAATGGCGGACCTTTGGCATCGTAACGTTCGTAACGATTAAATGGCTCTTTATTTTCGGATTATTGATCGGACTGCTCGCGGGCGCCGCGGTCGCCGGCTACGTAGCCTCTTTCGTCAAGGACGAGCCCGTGCGCTCGCGCGCGGAAATCGAAGCCAAAATCGATGAAAACGCCGTCACCGGCTTTGTGTATTTCAACGACGGACAAACCCCCGTCGGCCAGCTCCGGACGGAAGAGGACCGGCGGCTCGTCAAGCGGAACGAAATCCCGCCGCAGGTCGTCAACGCCGTGCTCGCCACGGAGGACAACAACTTTTACAAGCACATCGGGGTCGACTTCAACGGCCTGGCCCGCGCGGTCAAGCAAAAGCTGCTGAACGAGGACACGCAGACCGGCGGCAGCACGCTGACCCAGCAGCTTGCACGCCAGGTGTTCCTGACGCTCGACAAGACGGACAGCCGGAAGGCCAAAGAGATCTTCCTGGCGCTCCGCCTCGAGCGGTTCATGACGAAGGACGAGATCCTGACCGCGTACTTGAATAAGGTGCAGTTCGGCACCAGCAACAGCGGCTACAATCTGTACGGCATCAAAGCCGCGGCCAAAGGCATCTTCAACATCACGGACCTGAACAAGCTCAACATCGCGCAGTCCGCCTATCTGGCCGGCTTGCCTCAGCGCCCTTCGGCGTACACGGCGTTCACGAGCAAAGGGAAATTCAATCCCGACGGCTTCAAGCTCGCGGTGGACCGCCAGCACATCGTGCTCCGGCGGATGCTGGAAACCGGGCGGATCAGCCAGGAGCAGTACGACGAAGCGATGAGCTTCGACCTCGAGAAATCGCTCGCGAAGCCGACGGAGAAAGCCTACTCGACGTTCCCGTTCCTCATGCTGGAATCCGAGCGCCAGGCGTCGGTGCAGCTGATGCTCGCGGAGAATCCGAACCTGAAGCCGGAAGACGTTAACAAGAAAGAGAACGCCCAGCTGCTGGAGGAAGCGCACGAGCATCTGCTCCGCGGCGGGTATCACATCTACACGACGATCGACAAGAAAGTCTATAATGCCATGCACAAGATCGGGTCGGATCCGAACAATTTCGGAGGCGACAGCAAAGAGAAGGGCATCGAGCAGACGGGCGCCGTCATGCTCGACCATAAGACCGGCGCGATTCTCGGCATGCTGGAAGGCCGCGACTTCTATACGGAGCAGTTGAACCACGCGACCCAGATGACCCGGCAGCCGGGCTCCACCATGAAGCCGATCGCCGCTTATTTGCCGGCTATCGAGAAAGGCATCATCCAGCCGGCAAGCGTCATCGACGATTCGCCGATCGTCATGAAGGACGGTCAGAAGGGCTTCCACATTCCGATGAACGTCACGAACAAATTTTACGGCCTCGTGACGGCAAGGGACGCGCTCAACCGATCGCTGAATATCCCGGCGCTCAAAATCTTCAACAATCTCGTGACCATTCCGGAAGCCTGGAAATTCGCGAGGAAGCTCGGCATCACGACGATTCAGCCGCAAGACGACTATGCCCAGACGGGCGTCATCGGCGGTCTCAGCATCGGCGTTTCCGTCGAAGAGCTGACGAACGCCTACGGCGCGATCGCCGATAAAGGCGAGTTCAACGACGCGTACATGATCAGCAAAATCACCGACGCGAACGGCAAGGTCGTCTACCAGCACGCGGACAAGCCGCTCCGCGTCTTCTCGGAACAGACCGCTTTCCTGATGACGGACATGATGCGGACGGTCATCTCCGATCCGTCCGGCTCCGGGCACAAAATTACGTCGTATTTCAAAAATTACGGCAAAATTCCGGTCGTCGGCAAAACCGGCTCCACCCAAAGCTACGGCGACGTCTGGTTCATGGGCTTCACGCCGGACATTACGCTCGGCGTCTGGGTCGGCTACGAGAAACAGAAATACACGCTGTCCAAACCGGAACGGGAGCGGGCGCGGATCATCTGGTCGGATATCATGAACGAAGTCACGACCACGCGGCCCGAGCTGTTCCCGACGAAGGAGTTCACAATGCCGTCCGGCATCGTCAAAGCGACCGTCTCCCGACTGAGCGGCAAGCTGCCGACGGATCTGACGCGCAGCGAGGGCAAGCTGGTCACCGACTGGTTCAACACGAAGTTCGTGCCGAAGGAGCCGGACGACGCGCTCGTCAGGATGGCCGTCATCTCCTATAACGGCATCAACTACATTCCGAAGCCGACCACGCCTTCGGACATGGTCAAGGAGCAGCTTGTCGTAAAGCGGCAGAAGCCGCTCGACGAGCTCATGAAGGAAATCGAAGCCGCGCAGGCGAAGCTGCCGGCGGACAGCCGCAGGCCGATGAGCGCTTACGTGCCGGCGGACGCGGGCCGCGATGCCCCGTCCATGGTCGATCCGCGGGTCGACGACGGCCGGGCGCCGAGCCCGCCGTCCAACGTGGGCATCGAGACGGTATCCGGCGGCGGCGCGTACCGGATTACGTTCAAGGCTTCGCCGGAACGCGACGTCGTCGGCTACCGGTTGTACCGTTCCGTGAACGGCGGCGCGTTCGCGAACATGAATAACCCTGTCCTCACGGGACAGGACTCGCGCTTCGTGAACTACATTAATGCGCCTGGCGGCTACGCGTATTACGTCACGGCCGTCGACGTGGCCGGCAAGGAATCCGCGCCGAGCGCGGTCGTCAATTCCGGCGGCGGCATCGCGCCTCCGCCGGATCAAGGATCGGCCTCGCCGACGGACACGGGCTCGGTCGGCGACATTATCGGACTGCCGACCGGCAACGGCAACGGCAGCGGCGGCCAGCCGGGCTCGAATCCCGGCCTCGCGTCGCCGTCCGCGCCGATCCACATCGCCATCGAAAGCACGGCGATCGGCATCAAGCTGACGTGGGCGGACAACGCGACGTCCGAGCAGGTCACGGGCTACAACGTGTACTACAGTACCGACGGCAGCGGCACGTTCAAGAAGATCGGCTCCACCAACGAGACGCGCTTCGAATACGTCTCGCCGCTCACGAGCGGGTATTTCCGGGTGACGGCCGTCAACGACGCCGGCGAATCGCCTCCTTCGGCGCCGGCCGCCATTCAGCCTTAAAGAAGCAACGCAAAAAACCTTCCGAGTGCGAACTGCATCGGAAGGTTTTTTTGTGCCTCGGCCGAAGCCGGGCGAAGATTAGTCTTCAATGGTCGACAGGTCGCCGGTCGGCAGGTTCAGCTCCCACGCCTTGAGCACGCGGCGCATGATTTTGCCGCTGCGCGTCTTCGGCAGCTTGTCTTTGAATTCGATCTCGCGCGGCGCCGCATGCGCGGAGAGGCCTTCTTTCACGAACTTGGTAATGTCGGCCTTCAGTTCGTCCGACGCCGTGTAGCCTTCGCGCAGCGCCACGAACGCTTTAATGATCTCGCCGCGCATCGGGTCCGGCTTGCCGATGACGCCGGCTTCCGCGACAGCGGGATGCTCGACGAGCTTGCTCTCGACCTCGAACGGTCCGACGCGCTCGCCGGCCGTGTTGATGACGTCGTCGATCCGGCCTTGGAACCAGAAGTAGCCGTCCTCGTCCCGGTAGGCGGAATCCCCGGAAATGTACCAGCCCGGAATCCGGAAATACTCCTCGTATTTCGCGGGATTGTTCCATACCTTGCGCATCATGGACGGCCATGGCGTGCGGATCGCGAGGTTGCCCATGCGGTACGGCGGCAGTTCGTTGCCCGCGTCGTCGATGATGGCTGCTTGAACGCCAGGAATCGGCTTGCCCATGGAGCCCGGCTTGATGTCCATGCTCGGGTAGTTGCAGATCAGCTGACCGCCCGTCTCCGTCATCCACCACGTGTCGTGAATGCGCTGCTTGTAGACCTTCATCCCCCAGCGGACGACCTCCGGATTAAGCGGCTCGCCGACGCTCAGCACGTGGCGCAGGCTGGACAGGTCGAACTGTCCGACGACGTCGTCGCCGGCGCCCATCAGCATGCGGAACGCCGTCGGCGCGCTGTACCAGACCGTCACCTTGTAGCGCTCGATCGTCTTGTACCAGTCCTGCGGGCTGAAGCGGCCGCCGCGGATCACGTTCGTCGCCCCGTTCAGCCAAGGCGCGAAGATGCCGTACGACGTGCCCGTGACCCAGCCCGGATCGGCGGTGCACCAGTAGATGTCGTCCGGCTGCAGGTCCAGCACGATCCGGCCGGTGAAGTAGTGCTGAATCATGGCGTTCTGAACGTGGAAAATGCCCTTCGGCTTGCCCGTGGAGCCCGATGTATAATGAAGGATAAGTCCGTCCTCGAGTCCGAGCCATTCGATCTCGGCGTCGTCGGATGCGGCGGCCATCCCGGCTTTGTAATCGACGATGCCGTCCCCTGCCTGCACGTCGTCGCCGAAGACGATGACATGCTTCAGGTCCGGCAGCTCGCTCCGCGGAATGCGCGACAGCAGCGCCGGCGTCGTGACGATCGCCGTTGCGCCGCTGTCCAGCAGGCGGTCCCTGACGGCCGTTTCCATGAACGCTTCGAAGAGCGGCCCGACGACGGCGCCGACTTTCAGCGCGCCCAGCAGGCCGAAATACAGCTCCGGCGTGCGCGGCATGAAGATGAACACGCGCTCCCCTTTGCCGATGCCCAGCCCGCGAAGCACGTTGGCGAACCGGTTCGACTGCTTCGCCATCTCCGCGAACGTGTACGATTCGTCCCTTGCGTTATCGCTATAGTAGAGAGCGATCTTATCGCCCCGCCCCGCTTCGACGTGACGGTCGATCGCTTCGTAGGCCATGTTGACCTTGCCCGTGCCATGCCAGGAAAACTGCCGTTCAAGCTGTTCGAAGTTAAAGGCTTCGTAGGTTTCATTGTAGCTTGCCATGTTGGAGCCGGACGCCGTCGCCGGAATCCGTACTTGATGTGTATTGCTCATTCTTCATCATCCTCCTGCCCATAGTAAAACTGTTTTCCTATCTCTCTGCCGGCGAACCCGAATACGCTTTCATATTATAGCATGACTCCCGATGCCTCGACCATGCTTTTCATCGACGCAATTTTTTGCTATAAGTAGGGTAGCAGGCGAAAGGAGCCCGATGATTTTTGGAACATCGCAAACTGCCGCATACCGAAACCGTCCGCTTTCAGGCGCGGGAAATCGTCGTCGAAGGCCCGCTGCCGGCCGAACGGCTGACGGGGTTGACGCTGCACGCGCAGCTCGACGCGTTCCGGCGTCCGCCCGAGCAGCGCCAGGCGGTGATCGAGATCGCCGCGCTGCCCGAAGGCCGCATCATCGCGGCCCGGGACGGCGACACGATCGTCGGTTACGTCACGTTTCATTACCCCGACGAGCTGGAGCGCTGGTCGGAAGGCAACATGGCGGATTTGATCGAGCTCGGCGCCATCGAGGTAGCCGACGATTACCGCGGGCTGGGCTTGGCCAAGCGGCTCATCTCCCTCGCGTTCCGCGGCGGGCAGCTGGAGAACGTCATCGTCTATACGACGGAATATTACTGGCACTGGGACTTGGAAGGGACGGGTCTCAGCGTCTGGGACTACCGCGCCATGATGGAGAAGCTGATGAAGGAAGTCGGCATGGTCTGGTTCGCGACCGACGATCCGGAGATTTGCGCGCATCCCGCCAATTGCCTGATGGTGCGCATCGGCAAGGAAGTGCCTTTAAGCTCGGTCGAGCAGTTCGACCGCGTCCGTTTCCGGCAGCGATTCATGTATTAGTTCAGGCGATTCGCGCAATCCGTGCAGAGAGGCAGTGGAGCAGCATGACGGCCAATGCCGTATTTATTTATTCGCCCGAGGCGAAACGGTATAAATTCAATCAAGAGCATCCGTTCAACCCGATCCGGCTGGCGCTTGCCAAGCACTTGCTGGAAGCCGCGGGCGCGTTGAAGGACGAGCATATGCTGACGGCCTCGCCGGCCGGCGAAGATCAGCTGAAGCTCGTGCATCGCGACGATTATGTCGAGGCCGTACGGCGGCTCGGCTCGCCTCAACCCGTCCCGGCCGAAATCGCGGGCGCGGACAAATTCGGCCTCGGTACCGAGGACACGCCTTATTTTCCCGGCATGCACGACGCCGCCGCCGCGATCGTCGGCGGCTCGGTGCTTGCGGCGGACGCGGTCATGGACGGACGCGCGCGGCATGCGTACCATATGGCGGGCGGCTTGCATCATGCCTTCCCGGACCGCGGCGCGGGCTTCTGCGTCTACAATGACGCCGCGATCGCGATCGCGCATATCCGCAAGCGGTACGGCGCCCGCGTGCTCTATATCGATACGGACGTCCATCACGGCGACGGCGTGCAGTGGTCGTTTTACGCCGATCCCGACGTCTGCACGTATTCCATTCACGAGACGGGCAAATATTTGTTTCCCGGCACGGGCTTCGTTCACGAGCGCGGCGCAGACGCCGGCTTCGGCACCAGCATCAACGTGCCGATGGAGCCATATACGGAGGACGACTCGTGGCTGGACAGCTTCCGCGCGACCGTGAGCCGCGCGGCCGGGTATTTCAAGCCCGACGTCATCGTCAGCCAGCACGGCTGCGACGCGCACGCTTACGATCCGCTGTCGCACATCCACTGCAGCATGCGCATCTACCAGGCGATGCCGGCGATCATCCATGACCTGGCCCATCGGTACGCCGAAGGCCGCTGGGTCGCGCTGGGCGGCGGCGGGTACGACATCTGGCGCGTCGTGCCTCGCGCCTGGGCGTTCGTCTGGCTTGCCATGACGGACCATCCGTTGATGGACCGGCTGGCGTCCGAAGGCGCCAACGAGCCGCTGCCGCTGGCGTGGCAGGAGCATTGGGCAGCGCTGAGCGATGCGCCGCTGCCGGCCGACTGGCTGGACGACCTCGCGGCTTGGACGCCGATGCCGCGGCGCGGCGAGATCGCGGCCCGCAACAAGGAGGTCGCGGGAATCGTCCTGCAGCAGCTCTAAGCAGCGACAGCCCTGCAAGGCACTGCGATGTCAATGACATCGCTATCGGGCAGCATTGACATCGGTATCCGCAAGCGCGAACCAAAACAAAAAGGCAGCTTCCCCCTTCCGATACGCTCGGAAGCGAAAAGCTGCCTTTATTCTAGCCGGAACGGTGTCTTCGCTTACAAATGCTGCAGCATGTCGTCGATGATCGCGTGCGAGTTAACGGACGCTTGAATCGTGAACTCGGCGAAGTTGACGTGCGCCGAACCGTCCGCCTTGTCCGACATGGAACGAATGACGACGAACGGCACGCCGTTCATCGCGCATACTTGCGCCAGCGAAGCGCCTTCCATCTCCGTGCAGGCGCCGCCCAGCTCTTCGTACAGCCCGCGCACCGCGTCGCGCGAAGCGATGAACTGGTCGCCGGAGAGAACTTTGCCCTTCAGGCTTCGTCCCGGGAACAACCGCTCGCAGGCCGATGCGGCAAGCTCCACGAGGTCCGGCGCGGCTTGAAATTCCCAGACGTCCTGATACGGGATTTGCCCGCGGGCGAAGCCCAGCGGCGTGACGTCGAAGTCATGCTGCAGGCAGGACGTCGAGACGACGATGTCGCCGATGTTCAAGCTCGGCGCGACGGCGCCCGCGACGCCCGTGAACAAGACGCAGTCCGCGCCCGCGTCGATGAGGACCTGCGTGCATACGGCGGCGTTGACCTTGCCGACGCCGGATTTGCAAAAGACGACGTTATGGCCGTGCAGCGTGCCTTCGGTATATTCGATCCCGGCCTTCATGAACGAGCCCGTCTTGACGACGTGCTTATGCAAGAGCTCGATCTCTTCGGCCATGGCGCCTACGATGCCGATTTTATGATAAAGAGCCGCCATTCAGATGCTCCCTACCGACTGGCGCGTGACGATTTCGTACGGCAGCACGACGCGCGGGTTGTCGACCGATTCCTTCTTCATGAGCTTCGTCAGCAGCCGCATCGATACCGCGCCGATGTCGTACATCGGCTGGGCGACGGCCGTCAGCTGCGGACGAACCATGGACGCCATCCGGCTGTTGTCCACGCTGATGACCGAGACGTTGTCCGGCACCTTGAGACCGGCGTCCTGGATGCAGTGAATGGCGCCGATGGCCATCTCGTCCGTCGCGGAGAAGACGGCGGTCGGGCGCTCCGGGAGCTCCAGAAAGTATTTCATCGCGTCGACGCCGGACTCGTAGCGGTAATTTCCGATGCGTACGAGGTTCTCGTCGTAAGGCAGGCCCGCGGCTTCGAGCGCGCGCTTATAGCCTTGAAACCGCGCGTAACCGTTCGCCGGATCCTGCAGCGTGCCGCCGATCATCGCGATCGTGCGGTGGCCGTTCTTGATCAGCGTCTGCACGGCATCGAACGCCGCGGCTTCGTGGTCGATGTCGACGGAAGGCATCATGCCGTTCTCGTCGGTCGTGGCGCACAGCACGATCGGCACGTTGGCCGTCTTGAACGCCTGCAGGTGCTCGTCCGTTACGGCGCCGCCCATGAACAGCAGTCCGTCGACCTGCTTCTCGAGCAGCGTGTTGATGACGCGAATCTCTTTATCCTTCTTCTTATCCGCGTTGCACAGGATAATATTGTAGTGGTACATATTGGCGATATCTTCAATTCCGCGCGCCACTTCGGCGAAGATCGCGTTGGAAATATCGGGAATGACGACGCCGACGGTCGTGGTTTTCTTGCTCGCCAATCCTCTCGCAACCGCATTCGGACGATAGCCGAGACGTTCGATGGCTTCGAATACTTTTTTGCGTGTTTGAGGTTTCACGTTTGGATTGTTGTTGACGACCCGCGACACAGTCGCCATGGACACGCCTGCTTCTCTTGCTACATCATAAATGGTTACCGTCACAGTCCTTCTCTCCATTAGTTCAAATTTTTCTCTCGCCCCATAACACTTTATCGTTAATCATACGACAAAATATTACTTTTCGCAATGCGTGCCGAGATGCTCGTCTAATGTCGAGTAGGTAATCCGCCAGTGTGAAGCATGCCACGACACCTTGCCGCCGTCCACCAGAATGAGCTGCGGCGACTCGTGCTTGAGATTCAATTGTTGGGCGATCGCGTCCGATACGTTGCGGTTGTCCGGCACGAGCGCGAGGACGGGCGTCAGCGCGAGCGCCTTCGCGTCCTCCAGCCAGTTGGCCAATTCGTCGTGCGCGCCGGCGCTGACGGAGCACTGCGTGCTGTGCTTGAACACCAGCAGCGGCTGCCGGAAGGAGCTCCCGTAGGCGTCCTCCCAATCCGCAAGCGTTCTCATCGGATGAGGCATTTCCATGCGGACACATCCTTCTTAGCCGTATTGAAGCATGCTCCTGCTCAGCTGGCTTAACCGCTTATGTATGTCCGCCATCCAGTCCCGATCGCCGGTGGCTTGCGCGACGGCCAGCAAATCGAGGAGCATGTCGATCCGTTCCTCGGTCATCTTCCGGACGATCGCCGGATCGGAATGCTTATGTTCGTAATAGGCTTCTACTAACAGCATTGCCCATTCATTCCATTCGTTAAACAGGAAGGTTTGTTTTGCGGGCTGCGCGCCCAGCTGGCCGATCAATCCCGTCAGGTCCGGCTTTACCTCGGGAAACACTTCGCTGCGGTTGCAGGAAGGGCAAGAGTAGATGGGCACGTTATCGATTTCAACTTTATTGGAATAAATGACGGTACGCAGCTTCATCGGCATCACGTCGCCGCAAGAACAGCGCTTTTGCAAAATGGTCCACTCCTTCTCCTAAAAGCAGCACGGCCTTGAAAGCGTTCTTTCAGAGGCGCAGCTCGACGATAAGATATTCGACTTTTCGCATTAAAGTCCTCCTTGCGCGCAGGTTGTAATTTTTGCATTTAGCGGATTAAGCAGCCAGCGCCGGGGCGGCTTGAAAGCGCCGCGGACGCGCAACGGCGGGGGGCCCTTGGTTGCTTCGCCGGGGCGGCTTCGATAAAATGAAGGTGGATTGCGCGACTTGATCTTTACCTATGCGCAGGGTTGAAGGAGGATGACAGACAATGTCCATGTCGCTGCAAGGCAAAACGGTCGTCTGCTTGCTGGACGACGAATTCGAAGATCTGGAATTATGGTATCCCGTCTACCGCGTCCGCGAGGAAGGCGCGACCGTGCTGTTCGCCGGGCCGGAGAAGGGCCGCGCGCATATCGGCAAATACGGCGTGCCGGCCACGGCCGACGCCGCCTACGACGAGCTGGACGCCTCCCGCATCGACGGCCTGCTCGTGCCGGGCGGCTGGGCGCCGGACAAGATCCGCCGCTATCCGAAGGTGCTCGAGCTCGTCAGGGAGATGGACGCGGCGGCCAAGCCGATCGGGCAAATCTGCCATGCCGGCTGGGTGCTGATTTCGGCCAAAATTTTGCAAGGCCGCAAGGTGACGTCCACCCCCGGCATTCGCGACGACATGGAGAACGCCGGCGCCACGTGGCTGGACGAGCCGGTCGTCGTGGACGGGCATCTCATCTCGGCGCGCCGTCCGCCGGATCTGCCGCCTTACGCGAAAGCGTTCGTCGACGCGCTCCGGGGCGGCTGATCCCGATCCAACCGTACAAGCGAAAGAGCGGCCCCCCGCCGGGTGCCGCTCTTTCTCGTCCTGCTATCTCGCGTTCCGCGACCATAAGCCCGCCCGGTTCGGCTCAGGAATTGTTGAACACGTCCGGGAAATCCTCAGCAAGCTGCTCCTCCGACGTCTTGAGCTTGAGCAGCTCGTGGATCTCCGCGCTGGTCCGGCAGCCGAGAATCCGATCGAAGTTGTCGCGGCTGTCCTGCTGCCGCAGCGAGAGCAGCCGTTCCTTGACCGGCAGGATCGAATGCGCGGACATGCTCAGCTCGTCGACGTCCAGCGCCAGCCAGATCGGCAGCGCCTTGACGTCCCCCGCCAGCTCTCCGCACACGCCGACATGGATGCCGTGGCGCTTGGCCGCCTCGACCGTCAGCTTGATCATCCGCAGCACCGAGGGATGGTACGGCTCGTACAGATGGGAGATCTGCTCGTTCATGCGGTCTACCGCCAGCGTGAATTGGATGAGATCGTTCGTGCCGATACTGAAGAAGTCCACTTCCTCGGCGAGCATGTCCGCGATCACGACGGCGGCGGGCAGCTCGATCATGATGCCGACCTGAATGTCGTCCGCGAACGTCGCGCCTTCCGCGCGCAGTTCGTCCTTGCACTCCTGGAGCAGCCGGTTGGCCGCGCGCACCTCGTCGACGGACGAAATGAGCGGGTACATGATTTTCACGTTGCCGCGTTCGCCGGCGCGCAGGATCGCCCGCAGCTGCGTTTTGAACAGGTCGGTTCTGTCGAGGCAGATGCGGATGGCCCGGTATCCCAGGAACGGATTGTCCTCCGCCGGAAGCTCGAAATAATCCAGCTGCTTGTCGCCCCCGATATCCAGCGTGCGGATAATGAGCGGCTTCGGATACAGCTTCTCGGCCACGGTTCGGTATACCTCGAACTGCTCGTCCTCCCGGGGAAGCCGGCTGCGGTCCATATACAGAAACTCCGTCCGGAACAGGCCGACCCCGTTCGCCCCGCTCGAGAGCGCGACGTCCAGCTCCTTCAGCGAGCTAATGTTGGCGCTCAGCTCCATTTCCTTGCCGTCCTGCGTCACCGGCTTGAAGCCGATGATGCCCTTCAGCTGCTGCTTCTTCTCCCGCTGCAGGATTTGCTTGCCCGTATAATAATCGATCAACGCCTGCTCGGGGTCGATGTGCACGATGCCGGGTCCGCCGTCGATGATCAGCATGTCGCCGGTCTGGATCGGCTCCTCCAGCTTGGATTCGATGCCGATGACGAGCGGCACGCCCAGCGCCCGCGCCATGATGGACGAATGCGACGTCATGCTTCCGGCCAGCGTCGCGATGCCGAGCACGTGATGCGGGTTCAAGTGCGCCAGCTGCGACGGGGACAGCTCCTTCGCGATCAGGATGAACGGCTGCGTATCCGACGGCAGCGTGATTTCCGGCGCGCCGAGCAGATGCTTCAACAGCCGGTTGCCTACGTCCTTGATGTCGAGCGCGCGTTCCTTCATATATTCGTCGTCGAGCAGATCGAACATGGTGACGAAATGGTCGATCGCTTCCTTGACGGCCACTTCGGCCGCCTTGTACTGCCGCTGAATGATGCCCTGAATCTCGTTCATGAACACGGGGTCGTCCAGTATGGCCAGGTGCGCGTCGAAAATATAGCTTTCTTCCGCGCCTACGACCTCGCGAAGCTCATCCTTCATCTGCTCGATTTCGACCTTGGACGTGCGAATCCCCTCGTACAGCCGATCGAATTCGCGGGCCAGATCGCCTACGTCGATTTTTTGTTCGGGCAGATCCCACTCCCAGTTCGGGAGGACGAACGCTTTGCCGATCGCGATGCCCGTTGAAGCTCCTATCCCTTGAATCACGCTGTTTCCCCTCCACCGCTTCTCTCTTTTAGAACGACCGACATGACGGAAGCCTGGCCGCGCTTCACGCTTTTGAACGGCGCGAAGCTCCAGGAGCTGACGCGGTCCGAGTTCGTGATGACCATCGGCGTCGCGAGCGACTTGCTTCCTTTGCGGATCTTTTGCATGTCGAAGGTGATCAGCAGCTGGCCGGGCTTGACCTGGTCGCCTTCCTTGACGAGCGCCTTAAATCCGTGGCCCTTCAGCTGCGACGTGTCGATGCCGATGTGCAGCAGCACTTCGAGCCCTTCCGGCGTGCGAATGCCGATCGCGTGCATCGACGGGTACACGTGAATGACCTTGCCCGGCACGGGCGAGACGAGTTCGCCCTTCTCCGGCATGAAGGCGACGCCGTCCCCGACGAGCTTGCCCGCGAAGATCGGGTCGGGCACCTCGCTGAGCGGCATCATCCGGCCCTGCACCGGCGAATTAAAGAGCACCCGCGAAATGTCGCGCCGGATCGCTTTGTCCATCTCTTCCCGGATTAGCTCCGAATAGGTGCCGAACACGATCTGGACGTTGCCGCCGCCGAGCCTGATAACCCCCGCCGCGCCGAGATGCTTGAGCGCGTTGTTGTCGATCAGCCGGTCGCTTCCGACCTTCAGCCGCAGCCGGGTGATGCAGGCTTCCATCTGGACGATGTTCTCCTTCCCGCCGATCGCCTGCAGGATAAGCGGCGCCCGGTACGGGATGTCGCCCGCCCATTCGTCGAGCTGCGAGCCTTCCTCCCGCCCCGGCGTCGGAATGCGGAACCGGCGGATCGCCCAGCGGAACATGACGTAATAAATCAGTCCGAAAACAATGCCGATCGGGATGATCAGCCAGCCTCTCGTGGCCAGATGCTCGTTGATCAGATAGTCGATCGCCCCCGCGGAGAACGAAAAGCCGGTCCGGATGCCGAGCTCGTACGTCAGCCACATCATGAAGCCCGATAACAGCGCGTGCACGACGAACAGGTACGGCGCCACGAACAAAAACGCGAATTCGATCGGCTCCGTCACGCCCGTCAGGAAGGACGAGAGCGCGGCCGTCAGGAACGTTCGGCGAATCTTCGGCTTCAAGTCCTCGCGCGCCTCGTGAATGATCGCGAACGCGATGGCCGGCAGCGCGAACATCATGGTCGGATAGAGGCCGGCCATGAAGCCGCCCGCCGACGGGTCGCCCGCGAAGAAGCGCGGCAAGTCGCCGAATACCATATGCCCGCCCGGCGTCTCGTAGGCGCCGACCTGGAACCAGAAGACGTGGCTGACCAGATGGTGCAAGCCGAAGACGACGAGGATCCGCAGCACGAAGCCGAACAGGAAGACTCCGAAGCCTCCGCCGGAGTTGACGATGTCGCCCAGCTCCATCAAAGCGCCGTGGATCGACGGCGCGATCTCGACCATGATGATCGCCCACAGCGTCGAGAATGCGCTTACGATCAGCGGCACGAACCTCGGCCCGCCGAAAAACTGAATGTATTCGGGCAGCTTGAGCGACTTGAATTTCTCGTTCAGGACGCTCGTGACGATGCCGATAATGACGCCGGTAAACACGGTCGGCTCCAGCTCGTAATGGCTGGCGTTGATGATGCTCGTATAAATAAACATCCCCGCGATTGCCGCAAGCCCCGCCGTCAAAGCGTTGCTCGTCATGCCCATCGCGACGCCGAACGCGAACAAATACGGCAAGTATGCGAAGAGCGTCTCGCCCGCGGTCTGCAAATGCGTATGAATGCTCGGCATGCCCAACGACGCCCACGGCAGCGCGCTCAGCGCCAGAAATACCGCCGCTCCGGGCAATACGATGGTCGGAAGCATCAAGGATCGGCCGAGCTGCTGCAAATGACCCATGATGTTCATGAATGTCCCCCTCTCTATGTACGGGACCGCGGCTTCGCTATCGGAATCGGCCGCGGATTCTTCTTTGATCGTAAGGGTTTCCCTTCCCGTTGTCAAAAAGAAAACGGCGGACCGGAAGTCCGCCGTCTCGCCGCTTCGTTCAGCCCGCATGCCGCGGCTGTTTAGAAACGTTGTTGGTTGCTGCCCATCATGCCCATGGCCGATTGGTTCGTCGTCGCGCCGAAGCCGCCCGCGTTGCTCATGCCGAAGCTTTGGCTTTGCGCGTTTTGCGCTTGGTAGCCGCCGTAGTGCGAGATGACCGGCTGCGAATTTTGTTGGACGGAGCTGCCTCCGAAGTGCGACAGTACCGGCTGCGACGACGATTGGTTCACATAGTGCGTCGCTTGATACGGCTGCGATTGCTGCGCGTTTTGGGCCTGGTAGCCGCCGAAGGCCGAAATGACCGGCTGCGAGCTCGCGTTAAACGAGCTGCGGCCGATCGCGGATTGCTGCTGCATGCCGTACGACGCTTGATACGGCTGTGCTTGCTGCGCGTTCTGCGCCTGGTAGCCGCCGAAGGCCGAAATGACCGGCTGCGAGCTCGCGTTAAACGAGCTGCGGCCGATCGCGGATTGCTGCTGCATGCCGGACGACGCTTGATACGGCTGTGCTTGCTGCGCGTATTGCGCCTGGTAGCCGCCGAAATGCGAGATGACCGGCTGCGAATTTTGTTGAACGGAGCTGCCTCCGAAGTGCGAGAGCACCGGCTGGGAGCTGTTCGCGAAGCTTTGTCCGGAGAACGAATTCATGGAAGCTTGTTGTCCGTAGCCGTTGTTCGCGGAGTACCCCAGATGCGAAATCACCGGCCCCGTGTTCGATTGGGCGGAAATGCTGCCAGGCTGCTTCGAAATGCCCTGGTAGTGGGATTGCACGAAGCCCGACGGTTGATATTGGTTCTGCTGTCTCATTCCCGACGCGTTCATGCCGAAGCCCTGCTGCCCGTATTGATTCATCGTCGTGTCGTCCTCCTAGAATTCGTGGATTGGCTCCGATTCCCGCGGCTGCATTGCCTTGGTCCTCAATAGCCTCCCTTATTGTTGGAGACGCGCCGCGTTTTTATGTTTGTCAGGATTTGGTCTTTCCGTGCGGCAGCAGGATGGAATCTTCCACCTTGATGCAGCGGTCCATGATGACGTTCAGACCGCCCTGCCGCGCGATTTCGGCCGCTTCGTCGTTGACGACGCCGAGCTGGAGCCAAAGCGTCTTGGCGCCGATCGCGACGGCTTCCTCCGCGATGGGCGGCGTGAATTCGCTGCGCCGGAACACGTCGACGACGTCGACCTGGAACGGAATGTCCTTGAGCGAGGCATACGCCCGCTCGCCGAGGATCGTGTCCGCGTTCGGGTTGACGGGCACGATCCGGTAGCCCTTGGCCTGCATCGCTTGGGCGATCATATGGGAGGTGCGCTCCGGATTGTCCGACAAGCCCACGACCGCGATCGTTTCCGTTTCTTCTAATATACGCTTGATTTCATCCCGCGAAGGGTTCGCGAACGCCATTGACCTCATTCCTTTCGGTGGTTGAATGATCGGCTGCTTTCCGTTCTAGCGTGCCTTACTTCGATTCGACCCATTCTACGTTGGCGCCGAGCGCCTTCATATGGTCGAAGAAAATCGGATACGACTTGGCGACGTGGTGCGCGTCGCGAATCCGGATCGGCGACTTGGCGCGGAGCCCGACGACGGTCAGCGCCATGATGACGCGGTGGTCGTAATGGGCGTTGATCTCCACGCCGCCTTCGACGCCTTCGGGACGGCCGTGCACGATGATTTCGCTGCGGCGCTCCTCGACGTTGGCGCCCGCCTTGCGAAGCTCGTTCAGATAATCGGTGATGCGGTCGCATTCCTTGTAACGGAGGTTCTCGACGTCGTAGAAGCGGGACGTGCCTTCGGCGAACACGGCTGCCGCGACCATCGCCAGCACCGCGTCCGTCGCCTTGTCGCCGTCGAATTCGAGCGCCTTCAGCCTGCCGTTGCCCTGCACGTGAACGACGCCGTTATCGTGGGTGAGAGGAACCTCCATCATGCGGAGCACGTCGACGATGGCCCGCTCGCCCTGCTTGCTGTTCTCCAGCAGCCGGTGCAGCTTCACGTCGGATCGCGTGACCGCAGCGGCCGCGAGCACGGCCGCGGAGCCCGGGTAATCGCCCTGCACGACGTACTCCTTCGCAGCGTACTTCTGCCCGCCCTTCACGCGGTAGCGCATGAGATCCTCGCTCGCTTCGATGACGATGCCCGCTTGCTCGAGCACCTCCAGCGTCTGGCCGACGACGACCTTCGACTTCAGGTCGTGCAGCACCTCGATCTCGCTGTCTTCCTGCAGCAGCGGCGTCAGGAAGAGAAGCGCGCTCAGGAATTGCGAGCTGACGCTGCCGGATACTTGGATCTTGCCGCCCTTCGGCGCGCCGCCGCGAATCGTGATCGGCAGCTTGCCGGCGTTATGCCGTACGTCCACGCCGAGCTGTCCGAGCGCGTCGATCAGGTCGTCGTGAGGACGCTTGCCGAGCGATTCCGGGTATCGGTTGATGAACGTCACGTCCGGCGCCAGCGCCGCGATGGCCATCAGGAACCGCAGCACCGCGCCGGCGTTGCCCACGTCGAGCTCCTTTACGTCCCGCGGACGCGAACCGAAGCCGGTAATCGTGATCTTCCGGTCGTCTTCCTCGATGACCGCGCCCAAATCCCGGATGCAGCGGCGCATGGCGTCGCTGTCTTCGCTGTGGGCCGGATAATGGATGGTGCTGGTTCCTTCGGCCAGCGCCGCGACCAGCAGATAGCGGGTCGTGTAGTTTTTCGAAGAAAGCGCCTGCAGTTCGCCCTGCAGTCTCGGCGTCGGCGTAACAAGAACGTCCATGGTTTACGTACTTCCCCTTTTTTATATGGAATGTTGGCTGGTTCTGAATCGGCTGATCGCTTGCGCGATCCGTTCCACGACCTCGTCCACGGAGAGCGACGTCGTATCGATCGTCAGGTGGGCGAAATCGTAGGCGCCTTTCCGGTCCTCGAGCAGCTTGTACACGCGCTGCCGGACGTCGCCCTGCAGCAGCGGGCGGTCGGGATCCTGGCTGACGCGCGCGATGACCTGCTCCGGATCCGCGGTCAGCGCCACGACGAATCCGCGCTGCACCATCAGCTCGCGGTTAATCGGAGACAGGACCGCGCCGCCGCCCGTCGCGACGACGAGCGCGTCCTCCGCGCCGAGCACGGCGCGCAGCGCCTCCGTCTCCGCGGCGCGGAACTCGCCTTCGCCCCGCCCCGCGAATATCGCCGCGATCTCTTCCCCTTCGCGCTTCACGATTTCGGCGTCGACGTCGCGTGTCCCGCAAGCCAGCAGCTCCGCCAGCCGGCGGCTTACGGTCGACTTGCCCGTGCCCATGAAACCGACGAGTACCACGTGCCGTGGCGGCTTGCCGTCGCTCATCGGCCGACACCTTCCCTTCGCGTCAATTTACACGATAAACATGTTCCATGATTATAGCATTTTTAGAGTAGCGCGGGTATAAAAAACTTGTTTCTACCGTAGAGTTGTTAATACGTGCTACCATTCGAAAAAGGAGTGAATCCCATGGCTTCTTTGCCAGAGCCGCTGTCCGCCCGGTACAGGGTCGGCCGCTTGAATAACCCGGATTACCCGCTTTCTCGCGAAGACGTCGTCTGGACGCTGGCCTTCGTTAAAAAGAAAATGGCTGACGAAGCGCCCGACTTGGTCGGTCTTCCTCAGCCACTTTTATTGCGGAAATTCCAAAGCTTCGCCGAAGCGTCGCTCATGCTGCTCAAGCAGCGCGGCGGATGCGGCCATGAAACCGACCGCCTCCGGAGCTGCCTGCTGGAATTAATCGCGGATCTTACGATTGAATCCAATTGAAGTGGAACGTGCCTTCCTTGTCCACGCGCTTGAACGTGTGGGCGCCGAAGTAGTCGCGCTGCGCCTGCAGCAGGTTGGCCGGCAGACGCTCCGTGCGGTAGCTGTCGTAGTACCCCAGCGCGCTCGCGAACGCCGGAACCGGAATGCCCTGCGTCACGGCCGTCGCCACGACTTCGCGCCATGCGCCCTGATACGATTCGACGATTTCTTTGAAGTATTCGTCAAGCAGCAGGTTGGTCAGGCCCGGATTGCGGTCGTACGCTTCCTTGATGTTTTGCAGGAAGCCCGCGCGGATAATGCAGCCGCCGCGCCAAATCATCGAGATTGCGCCGTAACGCAGATTCCAGCCATATTCGTCGGAAGCGGCGCGCATTTGGGCGAAGCCTTGCGCGTAGGAGCAGATCTTGCTCGCGAACAGCGCCATGCGGACCGCTTCGACGAAAGCGTTCTTGTCGCCTTGGAAAGGCGCCGCCTGCGGTCCCTTCAGCAGCTTGCTCGCCGCGACGCGCTCTTCCTTGCGGGCGGATAAGAAGCGAGAGAAAACGGACTCCGTGATGATGGACAGCGGCACGCCGAGGTCGAGCGCGCTTTGGCTTGTCCACTTGCCGGTACCCTTCTGGCCCGCGGAGTCCAAGATCACGTCGACCATCGGCTTGTTCGTGTCCGGGTCGTACTTCGAGAAGATGTCCGCCGTGATTTCGATCAGGTAGCTGTCGAGCTCGCCTTTGTTCCATTCGGCGAAGATCGCTTGCAGCTCTTCCGTGCCGAGTCCGAGCACGCGGTTCAGCAGGTCGTACGCCTCGCAGATGAGCTGCATGTCGCCGTACTCGATGCCGTTGTGGACCATCTTGACGTAGTGACCGGCGCCGTCCGGCCCGATGTACGTGCAGCAAGGGTCGCCGTTTACCTTGGCGGAGATCGCCGTCAGGATCGGTTCGACCAGCTTATACGCGGATTCCTGGCCGCCCGGCATGATGGACGGCCCTTTCAGCGCGCCTTCTTCGCCGCCGGACACGCCCGTGCCGATGAAGCGGATGCCCTTGGCTTCGAGGTCCTTGTTGCGGCGGACCGTATCCGGGAAATAGGCGTTGCCGCCGTCGATGATGATGTCGCCTTGGTCAAGCAGCGGCACGAGCGCGTCGATCGTCGCGTCCGTACCGGCGCCGGCCTGTACCATGATCAGGATTTTGCGCGGAACTTCAAGGGATTGCACGAATTCTTCGATGGTGTATGTACCGACGAGGTTTTTGCCTGCCGCTTCTTTCATGAGGTCGTCCGTCTTCTCGCGGGAGCGGTTGAACACGGATACCGTGAAGCCCCGGCTCTCGATATTCAGGGCAAGATTTTTGCCCATGACGGCAAGTCCGACGACACCGATTTGCTGTTTCGACATTGAACGATTCCACACCTTTTCTCTGTTATAGGATTAAAGCAACGCGGCGCGCCGCCAGGCCCACTACGCATACAATACTCCTAGTTTACTCTTTTTAGCCGCTAATGAAAACCATGGCGCCCAACATTTTGCCGTTGACGGCCGCCGGGGAGCAGGAACCCAAACAAAATAAACCCCCGGCTCGCGTTCGGCCGGGAGTCTATTTCGCGTGCCCGCGTTCGGTCTTCCTAAAGCTCAAGCTGTATCATCTCGGTTCTCAGGGATTGCAGCCTTTCCTTGGACTGCGCCATATCGGTCTCCCGCCCCTCCGTAATCGCTTCGTGGAGGACGGACAATTCGTAATCGAGCTCGAACCGGAGTACGGAAGCCCGTTCTTCCGCACGCTTCGACTGAAACGCCTGAATCACTTCTTCGACGGTAACGAACGGTTTCTTCTGATAAATGATCCGATGTTCCATGCCGGACACCTCCACAAGTCGTATGATTTCGCCGAACATGATGCTTTCGATGACGATCTGCCGGTCCTTGAACCGTTTGACCACCGCGTGGCCGCGGGAATCGTTGATCAGCTTCTCGAGCAAATCCGAGAGCTTCTCGTCCTTGATCAAATAATCGCCGACGATCTTGTAACGGTTGCGCATCCGCTGAAACCGAAGCTTAACCAGCTTGCGGCCGCTTCGTACGGAGATGAGAAAATAAACGTCCGTTTCGCTCCAATAGAGCGAGTATCCTTCCTGGATCAGATCCCGAATGAGATTTTGGATTTGCCGGCGGTCGAAGCGCAGCTCCAGGTTGCAATACTCGACTTCATGGCTCTTGTTCATCGGCAAGCCCTCCCCTCGTATGGATTCATTGACGAAATGTTCTGAATATTCTCTCATATCATTATCTTATACTCCATCTTATGTTCTGGCAACTTGGATTATTGACTATTTTTAAACGTCCCGCCCCCGAATGGGACAACAAATTTATTTCCCGCCGCGGGAATATCCGGCCGGCCGAGATCGGAGAAGAAACAGCGGCGGACGAACCGTTTACCCGGCTTCGCGGAAGCGCTTACTGACTGGGAGAGCGCCGTATGGAGCACCTTTTCTTAAAGCCCGGAACGCCTGGCGGCCGCGTACTTCTGAGAACAAATTTACGGTTTTGCGGCCATGCAGCTATTGAGTACCATTCTTCAGCCCGAATCCGCCGACTTGCGGCCATGTACCGTATCCCGTACCGTATCTTGATCGCCCGATCCGCCCCCGGCCATGTACCGTACCCCGTACCGTTCTTGATCGCCGATTCGCCGATTATCGGCTACGTACCGCACCAGGTACCGTTCTTTCCCCCGCAACCGGACCTTCACCATGCGTTTGCTTCCGACCGCGCCAAAAAGCCGTTTCCGCCCGGCCCCCGGACGAAAAACGGCTCTTCAACGTTCGCTCGAACGGCGCGCAAAGCGCCTCAAACGAACCACGTATTCAATATGATCCCGAACGCGGCGCCGCTGACGACCGCGCCGATGAAGCTGAACCAGCCCTGCCGGTATTTGAGCTGAAACATTTTCAATACCCCGAGGCTGAGCAGGCCGAAAAACAACAAGATGAAGATCGCGCCCGTAATGAACAAGGCGGCCGAAATTTGGCTGACATCCACCAGCGTCACGGAAAACACTCCCTATGCAAGTTCCTTTACCTGCATTATAAGGAAAGAAACCGCCTTCCGCCAGCGGACGCGCCTTTGAAGTTCGGACGAATTGGTGACAGTTATGTGACGAACCGCCCTACGGCCCCTGAATCGTCGCGATATGGGACCGCTTGCTCGGCGGCCGCTTCCTCAGCTTCACCTTGAGCACCGCGCCGTCGTATTCCGCCTGGCAGGTACGCGGCAGCACCAGCTTCGGCAGCCGGATCGTTTCGGCGTCGCCGCCCGGCAGGCCGCTCAGCTTCAGCCGGTCCTCCTTGGCCAGCAGCCGGAGCGCCGACAAATCCGCCGCCTCCCCGAGCGGATACGTCACGACCACGAACCGCTTCGTTTCCGCCACGTTCGCGTTCGTCGTCTGGAACGCCGACGAAGCGGCCGGAATCGCTTTGTTCATCATGCCGCGGACGTAATTCTCGATCCACTCCGACTGCCGAAAGACATCGAATCCTTTGGGCAGCTGCTGCTTCTCCATCCATTGCTCCAGTTCCTCCCAATCAAGCGCCATCCCGACTCCCCCGCTTCCGTGCTTCTTCCTACCACTATATGCATCCGCCCATCGTTCCGCCACACGCGAAGTCGGCCGCGAAAGTCACGTCTGGGCGTTTGCCGCATAGGATGTAGCATCGATGCTGCAATCCCAGATAAGGAGTGAGGCACCATGCCAGCCATCGTCGGCTTCGTCAAAGTCATCAGCGTCGGTTCGAGCGCCATCGTGCAGTTCGGCGATTCCGTCCAGCTCTCCCCGGCGAGCTCCTCCAAGACGTACGCGGGCTCCGGCTCCTTCCTGACCGGCAGCCTGACGAACTCCAACAACGCCGTCAGCGCCACGAACACGAACGATCCGGACGTTCAGGACAACACGGAAAACAACCTCGCCAACGGAGTCAACGTCTGATGAATCTGACGGTTCATCAAACCATCACCATCCATCAGCTTCGCGTCAACAGCGTAACGAACTCGTCCGTCCTGCAAGTCGGGACGGCGGGTTCCATCGCGTCGAACGCCCAAATGTACAATACGGGAGGATTCACGGGACCGGCTCCCCAGTTGGAGGAGAATCCGGTCAATTTCGTGCCGCTGCCGAATCCGAATTAATACCGGAGGTGCCCGCATATGCAGAACGAATCGAATAGATCGCCGTCTCCGTGGCAAATGGTCATGGCGCTCAATCAATATGTTCAGCAGCTGCAGGGCCAGGTGAACGAGCAGCAGGCGGTCATCGGCAGGCTATGCCGGCAGCTCGACGACCTGAACGAGCGGATGAACGCCGCGGAAAACAAACCGTATTATCATGTCGATACGATACAATACCATTTCGACCAGCTGAAGGTCGAGAAGCTGAGCGGCACGCTGAACATCGGCATGTCGGCGCCGAGCGAGGAGCAGGTCAAGGAGATCGGCCAGCTCGTCATGCCGGGACCGGGCAAGCTCGTCGTGAACGAGCCCAAGGAGAATCCGGAATCGGGCATGGACCCGCAGGCGACGCAAACGCCGCATCAATTCCCGTCCCCGTCGGCGAGCGGACTGCCCGCGTTCGTCACGCCGCCGCCGCCGTACCCGGAAATCCGGCGCGCCGTCGATTGCTACCTGGACCAGGAAGCGCCGCTCAGGCTGCAGCAGATCGAAGCCCAGACGGGCATCGCCTTGGATCCGTACCATCGCAAGCTGGTTATCGAAGATATTCGCAAGCAGATGAATCCGCGCATCCAATTCTATATCCAGACCCTGACGCGCAAGGCGGAGGAAGTCCAGAAGAAGGGAACGCCGGGCGAGGCGCAGGAACCGGCCATCGAAGCCGACGTCATCCGCAAGACGGAGCGCGATATCGATCTGGCTCTGCAAAATTACGTCAGCCGTTTGGCGCCTTAAGCCAAGCGGCGAACAAGGAGAGGGAACGCCCATGCAGCTTAACGTCGTCAATCACGTGCTCGCGGTCGGTTGCATCCAATTGACCGCCGTCGCGAGCGCCTCCGTCCTGCAAATCGGGGATACGGAGACGATCTCGCTCGTCTCGATGTTCGATACGCCGCCGGAATCGGTCGTCGTCGGTCCGTTCGCGCCGCTGATGGAGCCGGAGGGCGCCGAGCAGTCCGAAGGCGAAGGCGCGCTGGGACAGGAAGCGGAAGAACGCCTGACGCGCAGCAAGCTCGGGGATGTCCGATGAGCCGCGAGGCGCGCCGCGTCCGCAAGCCCGGCGAGGTGCCGTTCGCGGACCTTCCGGGCCTGCCGGACGGGGAAAATTCGGACTACCCCGTCCGCGTGTCGGAGGTCGGCGGCGTCTACGTGAACAGCATCAGCAGCGCGTCCATCATGCAGTTCGGGGACCGGGCGGACGTGAACGCCAAGCTCCGCGGCGTCGCCGTGCAGCGGGAGTCGGACCATCTGTTTTCGAACCGCGTCTATTTCGAGTCCTATGATATTTTCAGCCGGCCCGTGCCGCCGGTCACGCCGTTCCTGGCCGAAGCGGCGAAGGAGCCCGTCGACGTGCGGACGGTCAACCGCGACCCGCGCATCAGCGTCGGCTGCATCGAGATCATCGCCGTCAGCAGCTCCGCGATGCTGCTCGTGGGCAACGGGGTGAACACGCGGGCCGAATCGCGCATCAGCAACATCCGCCAATTCGCGAAGCCGGCCACGATCCGCTGGGTCGAACCGGACGAATGCGCCCCCATGGCGCCTTACGCGCTTCTCGGGCGGACTTCCGTTTAGGCGAATGCATAATTATGAATGTACCCCCGTCAAACGTCCAGTCGCTGCCGCGACGCCGTCATATATTACCAATGTGATCAGAAATATCACAAATCAAACCACTCAGGAGGTATGTACAGTGGGATACATGAATGGTATAGGCGGAGTAGGTTGCGGCCCGGTATTCGGAACGGCAATCGGCGTAATCCTTGTCCTCTATATTTTGCTCGTTATCGTTCTTCGCGGTGTATTCATCTAAGCTGCTGATCGCCGCAACCGATCCCCCGGAACGGTCCTGCCCTCGGCAGGGCCGTTTGCCGTTCGCAGGCGGATGCCCCCGCGGCGGCTAAAACGAAGGCCTCCGGCGAACGCCGGAGGCCTGTCTGCTGATCGGATGCCCATGCTATCATGCGGCGCCCTTCGCCGGTTTGTCGGCTCTCTGTCCGAACGCCCGCCCCTTCAGGTCTCGAGGAGCGGCACGTACACGTCGACTTCGTCCGGCCACTTGGGGTTATGCACCCGGTATGCCTCGAGCGACATGCCGCGGGGGTCGATGCGCAGCCCGTTCGCCCGCAGGAACGCATGCAGCGCGTCGTACGGGTCGCCGTGCTTCGCGCGCACCTTCGCGTAGCGTCCTTCCGGAATCGCGAAGCCGATCATGCCCTCCGGCACGTCGGCAATCCGGCTCACTTCCATGCAAAACAGGTACGTGAACAGCTGCTCGCAGACGAAGGACGGACATACATACGTCCCGGAATCCGTCATCCCTTTGATCTCGAAACGCCGGCTAATGAACTGCTTCTGCAGCAGTTCAACGCGCTTCGGGTCGTGCGAGGCGAACGCCGACGTCAGCGCCATGCCGACGTAGCTGCGGTGCGGCAGCATGACGATGCGAACGTCTTCCGGCTGTGCGTCTTCGGATTGTGCGGGCTTTGCGTCCTCGGGCTTTGCTTCTTCGGGCTTGCTCATGCGGGCAGCCTCCCATGCGAACTCGCGTTCGCGCTCGTTTTCGGCCGTCGGGCGGATGCCGCGCGCATCCGCCTCACGCCGTCTAGCCTTAGCCTAGCCGCGGGGAAGCGGCGCGTCAAGCGGGTTTCGCGCCCGGCTTTACGCCCGCGCCGCCTCCTCCGCCCGCAGCCGCGCGATCAGCTCCGCCGGCGTCATCGCGGCGGCCGCGCTTTCGCCTCTGCGCCGCACGGACACGGTGCCGCCGGCCCGTTCCGCCTCGCCGAGCACCAGCGTGTACGGCACCTTCGCGAGCTGCGCCTCGCGGACCTTGTACCCCAGCTTCTCCTGCCGCAGATCGGCCTCCGCCCGCAAACCCGCTTCCTCCAGCGCCTCCCGCAGCGCAAGCGCCGATTCCGCGTCCGCCTCGGACACCGGAATGACCGCCGCCTGCACGGGCGCGAGCCAGAGCGGGAACGCCCCGGCGTAATGCTCCGTCAGAATGCCGACGAAGCGGTCGACCGAGCCGAACACCGCCCGGTGAACGAGCACCGGCCGATGCTTCCCGCCGTCCTCGCCGACGTAAGACAGGTCGAACTTCTCCGGCATCTGAAAATCGAGCTGTACCGTCGCGCACTGCCAGCTGCGGCCGATCGCGTCGCGGATGTGAAAGTCGATCTTCGGTCCGTAGAAGGCGCCGTCCCCCGGGTTCAACCGATACTCGGCGCCGCGTCGCCGCAGGGATTGCTCGAGCGCCCGTTCCGCCCGCTCCCAGAGCTCCGCCGAGCCCATGGCGCTCTCCGGCTTGGTCGACAGCTCGATCCGGTACGCGAAGCCGAAAGCCGCGTACATCTCGTCGATCAGCGCCAAGATGCCGGCGATTTCCCGTTCGAGCTGGTCGGGCCGCACGAACAAATGCGCATCGTCCTGGCAGAACGCGCGCACGCGCATCATCCCGTTCAGCGCGCCGGAATACTCATGGCGGTGCACCTGGCCGAACTCCGCGTAGCGGATCGGCAGCTCGCGGTACGAACGCCGCCGATTGTTGTACAGCAGGATATGGCCGGGGCAATTCATCGGCTTCAGCGCGTATTCCGCGTCGTCGGCCTTCGCGAAGTAGATATTGTCCTTGTAGTGGTCCCAATGGCCGGACTGCTCCCAGAGCCGCCGGTTCATCATAAGCGGCGTGCGCACCTCCTCGTAGCCCCGCTTTCGCCAGAACGACCGCGAGAACCGTTCGAGCGCCTCGCGGACCGCCATGCCCTTCGGCAGGTAGAACGGCATGCCAGGCGCTTCCTCGGAAAACATGAACAGCTCGAGCTCGCGGCCGAGCTTGCGGTGGTCGCGCTTCTTCGCTTCCTCGAGCAGCGCCAGATGGCGGTCCAGCTGCGACTTCTTCAGAAACGCCGCGCCGTGCACGCGCTGGAGAACCGCCCCGTCCGCGTCGCCCCGCCAATAGGCGCCCGATACGCCGAACAGCTTGAACGCCTTGATCCTCCCCGTCGACGGCAGCAGCGGCCCGTCGCACATGTCGGCGAACTCGCCCTGCTCGTAAACCGCGACCTCCGCGCCGGCCGGAAGCTCCCGGAGCCGCTCCAGCAGAAACGGCTCGCCGCGTCGCCCGAACCATGCGATCGCCTCGTCCCGGCCGAGCAGCCGGCGGACGACGGGCAGATTCGCGCGCGCGATCGCGTCCATTTCCTTCTCGACGGCCCGCAGGACGGCGGGCGTAAGCGGCTCGTCGGCCTGCACGTCGACGCTGAAGCCGTCTTCCGTCTCGCGGCATTCGCCGAGCCGGACCCGGTCCGCGCCGAGCACGCGCTTGACGGCCTGCGCGGCCAGGCGCGCCGCGCTCCGGCGGTAGACCGCCAGTCCCGCCTCGCTGTCGAGCGGGACGAATTCGAGCGCGCAGTCGCCGAGCAGCGCGTGGCCCAGATCGACCAGCCGTCCGTCGACGCGGGCGGCGACGGCGCTTTTGCGCAGCCCCGGACTGATGTCGTCCGCGAGGGTCGCGATCGCGATTCCTTTCCCGCAGCTTCGTTCCGAGCCGTCCGCCAATTTCACGATTAGGTTTGATTCCATGAGCCTGCTTCCTCCGTTCGGTTGATTGTCGGCCGAAACGCGGGCACGCCCCTTGGCGAAGGGGGCCGTTTCAAGCCGCGTGAACGCAAAAAAACGCATCTCGCCCGGAAAGGGACGAGTGCGTTCGGCTCGTGGTTCCACCCTCATTCGACCTTGCGCCCCGCGCCGCATGCGCAGAGATGACAAGGTCCTTATTGGAATCCGCTAACGGGGATGATCCGGTTCCGTTTACAGCCGCGACACCGAGTCGGCGGGTTCAACGTGACGGCTGCAAAGTGGTAATTCGCACCGCGGGACGGAAGGGATTCGCAGCGATCATCCCTCTCTCTGGGCAGCCCGCCGGTGGGAACCGTGTCTTTGGTTCTCGCCGGGTATGAAGCTTTGGTTCCCTATTATAAGGAGGCGGGAACGAAAGCGCAAGGGGGGCGGCGCCTATTTTTTTCGGCAGGCATGGCGCCGCGCCCCCTCCCGCATCGAGTCGCAGGCGGTCGCGGCCCCCGGCCGCCAAGCCGGGCCGACCGCCGGCCCGCGCTCGGGCGCTCTTCGCCTCGCCCGCGTCCGCTGGCGCCGCGCGCCTCGGGCGCAAAGTCAAACAAGGCAGCGGATCGCTCCGCTGCCTTGCTTATTGCGCGCTCGCCGGCGCATCGCGACGGTCGACAGGCCGCCATCGCGCGCAGCTGCGGCGCCGCTATTCCGCCACCGGACCGGCACCCGCGCCGTCGCTCGCCTTCGAAAGCTCGGCGTACTTCTCCGCGTAGCGGGTCACCGCCTGCACGTACGTCGCGTGCGACCACGTGAGCGGCGCGACCGACAGCGGGCTGCCGTCGTTCGGATGCAGCTGCTCGGGCAGCGCGCCGCTGGACAGCGCCGTCCGGACGACCCACTCCAGCGTCCTCCGCGGCGCGGCCAGGTCGGCGAGCGACTGCGCCGACTCGATCTCGAAATTCGCGACCCACAGCGTGCAGATGACCCACGGGTTGCCGGGAACGTTCTCGATGTCGCCCGATTGCTGGAAGTAGTAGTCGTTCGTGTAGCGCGCCACGCCGCCGACGTGGGTCTTGACCGTCAGGCCGTCGCGGATCGCGTGCATCGTCTTGACGACGCGTTCGTCCTCGACCGGAAGCACGCCGAATTCCCAGACGGCGAACAGGCTGCTTTCGAGCGTCATGTCCTTCACCCAGCGGTTGTCCTTCTGGATCAAGCCCCGCGCGAAGCGTCCCGCTTCTTCGTCCCACAGATGCTTCAGGATGCCCTGCTTGATGCCCTCGGCGGTATTGCGGAGATGATCGCTCCGCTCGTAATCGCCGAACAGTTCCGTGAAGAACGCCGCCGCCATCAGGCCGCCGTACACGGACGACGCCGTGTACGTCCAGATGCCGTAACGCTCCTCCCACAGGTCGTAGCTGGGCTTCGGCAGCGACAGCGCGTGCTCGATGTACTGGCTCAGGAACAGCGCGCCCTTCCGGATGAGGTTGTTGTACAGCGCCTGCGGCAGCTCGATGACCTGATGGCGCGTATAGTCCTTCCAGAGCGCGAACAGCACGAGCGCGGTTTCGTCCTCCTGGATCGGCAGGCGCCGGCTGCCTTGGACGATGTAAGGATGCCAGCTGGAGCCGACCGTGCCGTCCGGGTTGTACTTATGGAACAGATAGCCGTCCGGCGACAGCGCCTGCGCGCAGAAATGGAAGAACGGCGCGATCACGCTCTGGAAGCCTGCGGCCGACATGGCGTCCGCGATCAGCGCGCCGTCCCGCGGCCACATGTAGCTGTAATGGTCGCGGTTGTACTGCAAAATATCGGTATCGTTCGCGGCGATGATCGCGCCGCGCTCGTCGGTCTGCGTCCGGACGATCAGCAGGCTGAGGCGGTACAGGTTGACGACCTCCGCCGGCAGGTCGCCGAGGTTCTGCTTCGCCCGCTGCAGCCAATGATTCCAATAGATGACGATCCGGCTGAGCAGCTTCTCCGGATGGCTGTCCTGAACGTACTGGTTGAGCGACTTGACCTCCTCGAGGTTTTTGCCGATCGACATCCAGTAGTAGACCGTCTGATCGCCGCCGGGCGGGACCGCGGTACGAAAGCTGATCGTGCTGTCGACCGAGCCCTGCGCGATGGAATTGCCCATCAGGCTGCCGTCCTCGGCGTCGCGCCACGTGCCCTCCGCGGACTGGAACCGCTTGATGCCCGTCGTGTACTGCATCATGCCGCCTTCGTCGGAGAAGCCGTTGAACATGAAGTACGAGGAACGCTTGTAATGGAAGAGCGTATGGTTCTCGGGATAATACGCCGCCGTATCGCCGACCTCGGAGCCGTCGATCATCAAATCGTGGTGGAAGAACAGCCGGCATTCGCGCGCCTCCGTCCCCAGGTTGCGGACGAGGATGCGCTTGATGTAGATGCTCTCGCGCTGGTGGATGCCGTCGTTCATGTGCAGCTCGACGCCGAGCCGGTCGTTGCGGGCGATGACGTTCGTCACGAGCGAGTCCGCCACGTACGACAGCTTGAACTGCCATTCCGGATCCTCCAGCCAGGAGAATTGGCCGCCGACCCACAGCCCGAACCGGCAGTACTGGCCGCCGACGTGGTTCAGCTGCCCGACGAACGGATAGTAAATATCCCGTATGTAGCAGTTGCGGTCCAGATTCATCAGAATCTTGCCGTTCCCGATTACGAGGTGACGGGCCATGCGTCACTCTCCTCTCGCTGCGGCACGATCGACGCGTAGAGCGCCAGATACGCCTTCGCCGAACGGGTCCAGCTGTAATCGTCCTTCGCGCCGTTCGCGACGATGCGCTGCCACGTCTCGGAATCGCGGTAAAAGCCGATCGCCCGCCGGACCGTGTAGAGCAGGTCGTGCGCGTTGTAGTTCGTGAAGCTGAAGCCGTTGCCTTCGCCGGTATATTCGTTGTACGCGCGCACCGTGTCCCGCAGGCCGCCCGTCTCCCGCACGATCGGCACGGACTTGTAGCGCAGCGCGAGCAGCTGGCTCAGCCCGCAGGGCTCGAACTGCGACGGCATGAGGTACAGGTCGCTTCCGGCGTAGATGCGGCGGGCCAGCCCGTCGTTGAAGCCGAACCAGGTCGCCACTTGGCCGGGGCGGTTTGCCTCCGCGCGGCGGAACATCTGCTCGTAGTGCCAATCGCCGGAGCCGAGCACGACGAGCTGGACGTCTTCCGACAGAATCTGCTCCAGCACCGCCTCGATCAGGTCGAAGCCCTTCTGGCTGACCAGCCGCGATACGATGCCGATGAGCGGCATGTCCTCGGACTCCGTCAAGCCGAGCTCGCGCTGCAGCGCCAGCTTGTTCTTGCGCTTGCGCGGCAGCGAGCCGCGGTACGGCACGGCCAGCGCGGGATCGTTCATCGGATCGAACAGGCACGTGTCGATGCCGTTCACGATGCCGCTCAGATCGCCCGCCCGCCAGCGAAGGAGGCCGTCGAGCTTCTCGCCGTAGTATTCCGTCTGGATCTCCTGCGCGTAGGACGGGCTGACCGTCGTCAGCTTGTCGGCGTACCGCAGGCCGCCGAGCATGCAGTTGCCCGCCCCGTGGAAGTCGATGCCCTCCGAGCCGAACAGCTCCTCGCCCGAACCCAGCAGGTCCATTAGCAGCTGGCGCCCGAAGACGCCCTGGTAGCGCAAGTTATGGATGGTATAGACCGATTTCACGTCGCGCGTGCCCGGCTCGTACCGATAGCGCGTCTTCAGCAGGAACGGGATCAGCCCGGTTTGCCAGTCATGGCAGTGGATGATATCGGGCACGAAATCGGAATGGAACAGCGATTCGACGACGGCGTGGCAGAAGAAGACGAACCGCTCCGCGTCGTCGTCGTAGCCGTACAAGCCGCTCCGCTTGAAATACTGCTCGTTGTCGATCAGATAGTAGACGACGCCGTCGAGCTCGGCCTTCAGCAAGCCGCAGTACTGATTCCGCCAGCCCATGCGCACCCGGAACGTCGCGATGGGTTCAAACTTCTCCGCCAGCTCGTGCGGAATCGTCCCGTATTTGGGCAGGATGACGCGAACGTCGGCGCCCTTCTCGCGGAGCGCCTTCGGCAGCGCGCCCGCCACGTCGGCGAGGCCGCCCGTTTTGACGAGCGGCACCGCTTCGGAAGCAGCGAATAAGATTTTCATCGTTTCTTTCACCTCGAATGCGGCCGCGGCTTCTCCGACGCGGCCGTTTATTGCGGAGTCGAATCAGATGACTCTCCGTTTCATCGCGATGAACGGCGACGCTTCCGCCCCGTACAGCTCGCGGCTGCGCTCGACCGTCACGTCTTTGTCCAAGATCACGTGGTTGACGGAGCTGTTCTCGCCGATGACGCCGTTCTGCATGACGATGCTGTTGCGCACGACCGCGCCTTTGCGGACGTGCACGCCCCGGAACAAAATGCTGTTGATGACCGTGCCCTCGATGATGCAGCCGTTCGCGACGAGCGAATTGATCGTCTTCGCCCCTTCGGCGTAGCGCGCCGGCGGTTCGTCCTTGACCTTCGTGAAGACGGGGCCCGGCTCGTAGAACAGGCTCTTCCACACTTCTGGCCGCAGCAGCTGCATGCTGTTCTGGTAATAGCTGTTCAGCGTGTTCACGACGCCGAGATAACCTTCGAACGCGAAGCATTGGATGTGCAGCTTGTCGACGCGGGACATGATCGCGTGGCGGACCAGATGGTCCCGGCCTTGGGCGAGCGACGTGTCGACCAGCTCCAGCAGCAGCTCCTTGCGCATCAGGTACATCTCCATCGAGACGAGGTCGCTCTCCATCCGGCCGAAATGATCCTGCATCGCCGTGACGCGCCCCCGCTCGTCGACCTGCACCTTGCGCGCCCGGCCGCCGAACAGCTCCGTCTGCTCCTTGCAGATGACGGTAATGTCGGCGCCGCTCGCCTTATGCGAGGCCAGCACTCCTTCGAAATCGAGATTGCAGATCATATGGCTGCGCGCGACGAGCACGTATTCGTGCGTGCTGCGCGCGAAGAAATCGCGGTGCTGGTAAAAGTGGTAAAGATCGCCCCGCCGCACCTCGTTGACGTCGTCCGTCACCGGCGGCATGATGAACAGCCCGCTCTGGCGATGGTGGAGGTCCCAATGCTTGCCGGAGCCGAGATGGTCCATCAGGGAACGGTATTTCGTCTGGGCGAAGACGCCGACCTTGTTGATGCCGGAATTGACCATGCTCGACAGCGTGAAGTCGATCAGCCGGAAGCGCGCCCCGAACGGCACCGTGGCCAGGCAGCGGCTCGCGGTCAACGATTCCATCTCGTCCGATTCGTGAATGAGGTTGATGACGCCCAAAATCGCGGAATTCATGTGTGCTTTACCTCCTGCAGCGTGGAATTGACGTCGACGAGCTCGTCGCTGGCGATGACGGTGACGGTCTCGCCGTCCGGACTGCCGATGACGGCCCCGTCCGCGATGATCGCCCCTTCCCCGATGATGGCTTTATAAATGCGGGCGCCTTTGCCGATCTTGGCGTTCGGCATGACGACGGATTCGCGGATTTCGCTGCCGACGCCGGACTGCACGCCGTGGAACAGCACGGAGCGCCGGACGAGCCCTTCGACGAAGCAGCCTTCGGTCACGAGGGAGTCGGCGATCTCCGCCGTCGCCGCCGCGTAGTGCGCGGGACGGTTCGGATTGACGGAATAGATCCGCCAGTCGCGGTCGTGCAGGTCGAGGGCCGGCTGCTCGGACAGCAGGTCCATGTTGGCTTCCCACAGGCTCTCGAGCGTGCCGACGTCCTTCCAATAGCCGCCAAACGTATAGGATTGCAGGCGGACGCCGTCATGCAGCATGGCCGGGATGATGTCCTTGCCGAAGTCGTTGCCGGAATGCTTGTTCGCTTCGTCGCGGATCAAATACTGCTGCAGCACCGGCCACGAGAAAATATAGACGCCCATGGACGCCAGATTGCTCGTCGGCACCTTCGGCTTCTCTTCGAAATTGACGATCGCGCCGTCGTCGTCCACGTGCATGATGCCGAAGCGGCTCGCTTCCTTCCAGGCGACCTCGATGCAGGCGATCGTGACGTCGGCGCCCTTCTCTTCGTGCTCCCGCAGCATGAGATCGTAGTCCATTTTATAGATGTGATCGCCGGAAATGACGAGCACGTAATCGGGTTCATAGAGGTCGATAAAGCCCATGTTCTGGTAAATGGCGTTCGCGGTGCCTTTATACCACATGCCGCCCTTCGACTTGACGTACGGCGGCAAAATCGCCATGCCGCCGTCTCTCCGGTCCAAGCCCCACGGACTGCCGATGCCCAGGTACGTGTTGAGCACGAGCGGCTGGTACTGCGTCAGCACCCCGATCGTGTCGATGCCCGAATGCGCGCAGTTGCTTAACGTGAAATCGATGATGCGGTACTTCCCGCCGAAGTGAACCGCGGGTTTGGCCAGGTCTTTCGTCAGCACGCCGAGACGCTTGCCCTCGCCTCCGGCTAGCAGCATGGCGATCATTCTTTTTCTGCCCATGGACACCTTCTCCTTCTCGGCTGTCAGCGGCCCGCTGCAGCGCAAATTGTGCCTTACGTCCTTCCATGCAAAGCGGAAAAGCGTTCGCTGCGGCCATGTTCCCCTGGGGCAAACACGAACAGTTGAAACGAAAGCGGCGGTAGATCGAGCAGCAGGCTGCCGGGCCTTCCATGCCAGGATGTCTTGGTGCTGTATAGGACTTCCGGCGCATGTGCCAAGGCACCGCCGAAAGCTGCCGCCTCACTGTGCAAAGCCACCCGGTAACGGCCGGGCTCGGGAACGCCGACGCGGAACTCGGGATAGTGGTTCGACGAGAAGTTGCAGACGACGACCGAGAAGTCGTTCGCCGCATGGCCGCGCCGCATGAAGACGATGACGCTCTGGGCGGCGTTGTGGACGTCGATCCACTCGAAGCCGCCGGGATCGCAGTCCCGTTCCCACAGCGAAGGCTCTTCGCCGTAGGCCCGGTTCAGCGCCTTGACGTAAGCGTGCATGGCCGCGTGCTTCGGGTACAGCAGCAGCTTCCAATCGAGCGCTTCGTCGTATTTCCATTCGTCGAATTGGCCGTATTCGCCGCCCATGAAGAGCAGCTTCTTGCCGGGATGCGTCATCCAATACCCGTAGAACAGGCGCAGCTGCGCGAAGCGCTGGTCGTACGGGCCCGACATTTTGTTCAGCAGCGACTTTTTGCCGTGCACGACTTCGTCGTGGGAGAGCGGCAGCACGTAATTTTCCGAGAAGGCGTAAAGCAGCGAGAAGGTAATCAAATTGTGGTGGCGCATCCGCTCGGGCGGATCGAGCGCCATATAGCGGAGCATGTCGTTCATCCAGCCCATGTTCCACTTGAAATTGAAGCCGAGTCCGCCCATGTACGTCGGGGACGTGACGGCCGGCCAGGAAGAGGAATCCTCCGCGATCATGAGCGCGTCGGGATAATAGCGAAACACCGTTTCGTTCAGCCGCTTCAGGAAGCGGATGGCGTCGATGTTCTCGTTTCCGCCGAAGGCGTTGAACGTGAACATTTCGGGGGGTTTGTCGAAGTGAAGGTCGATCATGCTGGCGACGGCGTCCACGCGAAGGCCGTCGATATGGTAGACGTCCATCCAGAAGACGGCGTTCGAGATCAGGAAGCTTTGGACCTCCGTCCGGCCGAAGTCGAAGGCCAGCGTGCCCCACAGCGGCTTCTCGGCCCGCTTCGCGTCCGCGCCTTCGTAGATCGGCGTGCCGTCGAACAGGCGAAGCCCGTGGTCGTCCTTGCAGAAATGGCCGGGGACCCAATCCAAGAGGACGCCGATGCCCTTCTGATGGCACCGGTCGATCAGGTACATGAGCTGCTGCGGCGTGCCGAACCGGCTCGTGGCGGCGTAATAGCCGATGACCTGGTAGCCCCAGGACATGTCGAGCGGATGCTCGGTGACCGGGAGGAGCTCGATATGCGTGTAGCCCATGTCGGCGACGTAATCGACGAGTTCGTCCGCGATTTCCTCGTACGTCCAGAAAAGCTCCTTGCCCCAGCTGCGCCAGGAGGATAGATGAACCTCGTACACGAGCATCGCTTCGTGGTAAGGGCTGACCTCCTGCTTGCGCTTCTGCCAGGCGGCGTCCTTCCACGCGTAATCGGACAAGTCGGCCACGACGGACGCGGTGTTCGGCCGCAGCTCGGCCTGGAACGCGTACGGATCGGATTTCAGCCGCTTCGCCCCGTCCTGCGTATGTATTTCGTACTTATAGACCGTGCCCGTATCCAAATCGGGAACGAAGAGGCTCCAAACGCCCGTATCGCCGATCGGCTCCATCACGTGGCGCTTGCCGTCCCAGCCGTTGAAGTCGCCCACGACCCGCACGCTGCGGGCGTTCGGCGCCCATACGGCGAAGCGCACGCCCTGCTCGTCGGCCAGACGGATGGGATGCGCACCGAATGTGCGGTAGCTGTGATAGAGATCGCCGTTATTGAAGAGAAACAAATCGCGCAAAGAGATTCCGATCGTTGCCGCGTTCGCCATAAAGTGCCATCCACCTCCTATATGTAGCGTCTTTGTAAAGGTTTTGTCAAAAATGCTGACGCAGCGCGACCATGGTTCCATTATACACGCCCCGCCCGGTCTTGGCACTTATTTTCAGAAAATTCTTGCAGCTTGGGAATCCGGGTCTTTAGACGCGTTCCATGTCGATTTCATACGCCTCGAGCGCGTCCAAAATGCGCCTGTGCCCGTCCAGCAGCGCGCCGACCTGCCCCTCGTCCAGCGCTTCCAGCGCGGCCGCCATCGCCCGGTACGAATACGCCTGCCGGATCGACCGGCTCGCGAGCTCCTCGCCTTTCGGCGTCAGCTTCACGTTAATCTCCCGGCGGTTGCCCTCCGCCTGCGTCCGTTCCGCGATGCCCGCCTGCACCAGCCCTTCGACGCTGACGCTGAGCGTGCTCTTCGAGGCGTGCAGCCGTTCGGTCAGCTCCTTCAGCGTCAGGCCCGGGTCGCGGTGCAGCGTGTTGACGACGGCCATGCCCTGCAGGGTAAGCCCGAGGCTCTCCGCGTTGCGGCGGGTGAACTCGGAGGCCGCCCGCGTCACGGCCATGAACGATTGCAGCACGTCGGCGGCTTGTTTCACTTTCGGATCGGAATAGTCCAATCGCCTTCTCTCCTTCGTCCGTTCGACACCGATTTTACATAGTTCGACAAAGAACTGTTCGTATATGAACTATTATAAAAGGGACGCGGCAATCTCGTCAAGCCGCTTTCTTCGCCTCGCTCCGCTTCATGCGGGCCATCGCGCGCTCCCTCGCCGGACGGCTTGACTTCGGGTTTTTGGAATCGCTAAGATAAAGAGGTTCGAAACCATTTTGGAGGTGCAGCATGCACAATTTCGCTTTTCACAACCCGACGAAAATCGTATTCGGCAAAGGGACCGTGTCGCAGCTCGGGGGCCTGGTCGCGCCTTTCGGAAAGACGGTTTTACTTGTATATGGATCCGGAAGCATAAAAAGAACCGGCCTGTATGACGAAGTCATGGACCAGCTCCGTTCCGTCGGCGCCAAGGTCGTCGAATTGTCCGGCATCGAGCCGAATCCGCGGCTGACGTCCGTCCGCCGCGGGATCGAGCTGTGCCGCGCGGAAGGCGTCGAATTCGTGCTCGCCGTCGGCGGAGGCAGCGTGCTGGACGCCGCCAAGGCGATCGCGGCGGGCGCGCGCTACGACGGCGACGTCTGGGATTTCTTCATGCACAAGGCGAAGATCGCGGACGCGCTGCCGATGGGCTCCGTCCTGACGTTGTCGGCCACCGGCTCGGAAATGAACGGCAACGCCGTCATATCGAACTGGGAGACGAAGCAGAAGCGTTCGTTCGGCAGCATACATACTTACCCGCGCTTCTCCGTTCTTGACCCAACGCTTACGTTCTCCGTGCCGCGCGACCAGACGGTGAACGGCGTCGTCGACATCATGTCGCACGTGTTCGAGCAGTACTTCTCGCTGACGACGGACGTGCCGCTGCAGGAACGGCTGTGCGAATCGATTCTGCTCACGGTCATCGAGAACGCGGAGAAGGCGCTCGAGAAGCCGGACGACTACGCGGCGCGCGCCAATCTGATGCTGTGCGGCACGATGGCGCTGAACGGCGGCCTGATCAGCGTCGGCATGGCCAACGACTGGGCGTCCCACGGCATCGAGCACGAGATCAGCGCGATCTACGACATTCCGCACGGCGCCGGCCTGTCGATCGTGTTCCCGAACTGGATGCGCTACGTGTACGATTCGCGAATCGACCGGTTCGTGCAGTACGCGGAGCGCGTCTGGGGCATCGAGCGCGGCGGCAAGTCCGACGAAGACATGGCGCTCGCCGGCATCAACGCGACGCGCGCGTTCTTCACCCGGATCGGCGCGCCGGCGACGCTGTCCTTCTACGACATCGGCGAAGAGCACTTGGACGTCATGGCGCGGGAAGCGGTCCTGTTCGGCCCGATCGGCAGCTTCAAGAAGCTGAACGAGGAAGACGTGAAGGAAATTTTGACGCTGGCGCTGTAAGCCGGGCGGGCAGGCGGGCTAGAGAACCGGGGCCGGAAGCCGGTTCAGGATAAGCAGGCGGCGTTTCGGCTTTGGGCCGTGACGCCGGTTTAAGGACGATGCGCCGAATCTCCGCCGCGAATGCCGCCCGTTGTCGCATGAACGCAAAAAGGTCTCCCCTCCGTTAACGGAGGGGAGACCTTTTTGCGTTCGCTTATATCGCCGATGCCGCGAAAAGCGATCAACTTATTTTATAAGTCGCATAAAATAGTTAAAATTCCGTTTATCGACATCAGCGTATATACTACGTATACCATCCGCTCTGACAAGGAGGCCTCTCCCCAATGCCGCTGCCACAGCCGCTGCCGGACTTGTTCCGGTATTTCGCCGAACGCTGCTTCCGCGGCTCCAGCCCGCTCTACGAACGGCTCTCGCTGGCCGTCGCGGAGGATCCGGAGCTGCTCGAGCTCGCGTCCAAGGCACAGCCCGGCCAGCTGCCCCCGAACATGCTGTTCGGCGCCGTCCACGACCTGCTCCTCCGGGGCGACGAGCATCCGCTCCGGTATTTCTATCCGAGCCTGACGCCGAACCCCGGCGACCCCGAGCTCGCCGTCCGGCCGTTCAAGGCTTACTGCCGCGCGAGGCGAGGCGCGCTCGCGCGGCTCATCGGGACGCGGCGCGTCCAGACGAACGAGGTGAACCGCTGCGCCTTCCTGTATCCCGCCTTCTGCCTGATCCACCGCGACGCCGGCAAGCCGCTCGCCTTGGTCGAGGCCGGCGCGAGCGCGGGACTTAACCTGCTGTGGGACCGCTACGCGTACGATTACGGCACGGGCGGGAGCTGCGGCAGCCCGTTCCCCGCCCTCGCGCTGAAGTCGGAGCCTCGCGGCGGGACGATGCCGTTCCTCTGTCGCCGCAGCCCGCCCGTGGCCGCCCGCGTCGGGATCGACCTGCGCGTGAGCGACCTGCGCCGGGAGGACGATTACCGGTGGCTGCAGGCCCTCGTCTGGCCGGAACACCGCGAACGGCGGACGAACCTCGCGAAGGCCGCCGCCTGCCTGAAGGCGCAGCCGCCGCTTCTCGTCGAGGGCGACGCGATCGCGCTGCTCGGCGAAGCGGCCGCGGAGATGCCGGGGGACGCGGCGCTGGTCGTCTTCCACACGCACGTCGCCAATCAGTTCTCGCCGGAAGAGAAGCAGGCATTCCTGGCACGGCTCGAGGCCATCGCCGAGCAGCGCGCCGTCTATCATCTCTATAATAATATGGGCGACGCGCTGCTCCGTCTGGACCGTCATGCAGGCGGCCGCGCGCAGCGGCTTGCGGCCGCCGAGACGGACGCCCACGGCCGGTGGTTCCGCTGGCTTGACGCGCCGTGAACGGACCGGCCGTTGTTCGCCCGGCGTCCGGGCTCGCCGTCTCGAGCACGCTGCCCCGGGAGGCAGGCGCCGGGCAGACATCCAGCCGGACGAACCGCCGCAGGCGCGCTGTCTTCGACGGGCCGACAGCACCGCAGCCGCCGGGCCATCTTCCGGCAGACAGCGCAAAGAAGCACGGACGAGGCGTCCGTGCTTCTTTCGCCGCCGGCGTCCGCGTGCGGACCGCCCGGCCTATTCGTCTTCCTCGTCCGGCCGGTTCGGCCGGGACAGCGACGTCCCGGTGAACCGCTTCCGGTACGAGAGCGGCGTGATGCCGACATGCTCCGCGAACGAGCGGGAGAAATGCGGCGTCTGCTTGAAGCCGGTCTCGTCGGCGATCCGCGAGATCGGCCAGTTCGTCTTCATCAGCATGAGCTTCGCCTGATCCATCCGGTACGCGAGCAAATACTGCTGCGGCGTGCAGTCGAACACCTCGCCCATGCAGCGCGCGATGTAGTTGGGGTGAAGCCCCATGACCTCGCCGAGCTTGCTGTTCGTCACGGTCGTGCGAAAATTCATTTTCAAGTAGGCGGCCGCTTCCTCGGCGACGGAGATCGGCGCCTTCGCCGCGTCGCTCCGCCAGCCTTCGTCGAACAGCTGCAGCAGGTGCAGGAACCACTGCTGGCGCTGCCAGAAGGCGGCATGCGAGGTGCCGAGCGCCGCGTCGTGCAGCTTGCCGAAGAGCGAGATCGCTTCCTCCGGATACGAGACCGTCATCGTCTTCGGCAGCCGAATGGCGTAGGAGTAGTAGTCGCCGCGAAGGGAGCCGCAGCTGTTCCCTTCGTGCTCCTCCCACGGCCCGGCCGTCTGGAAGTGAACCCAGTCGAACACCGTCTCTTCCGTGCAGGGCTTGGTCGGATAATGCCACAGGTCCGGCCGCAGAATCAGCATTTGGCCGGGGCCGATTTCCCAGGTATCGGACTCCTCGCCGATGTGCAGCGTGCCGCTGTGAACGAAGAGCAGGTCAAACACGCCGATGTTCCGGCGATTCGGATGCTCGCCGCCTTTCGAATACGTTCCGCGATTGGACTCGATGAAATACGGCAGCGGCGGCGAAAGAAAGGTAAGCAGCGGTGCGGACGACAAGCCGGAAGCCCCCCAGTAGCGATGTGCGAGAATAGTCTTGTTGCCCGTATATTTTAGCAGACATAGCCGGCGCGAGGAATACAAAAACGGAAAAAAGACGCCGCTTCCCGAAATTTTCCGGACGGCGGCCCGGAGGCGCTATCCGGACCCGGTCCGGAAGCCTCATTCTTGCGGGCGGCGGCAACTTCGGCCCCGGGCTGTGCTAGAATAAGTACGAGAGCGGCTAACCGCATACGGAGGAGATGACAGCATGGAACAGAAGAGCAGCAACATCACTTGGCAGCCGTCCATGGTGACGCGGCAGGACCGCAACCGAAGAAACGGCCACGGCAGCCTCGCGCTGTGGTTCACCGGCCTATCCGGCGCCGGCAAGTCGACGCTCGCGCTGACGCTCGAGAAGGCGCTGCACGACCGGGGCATCGGCTCGTACGTGCTCGACGGCGACAACATCCGGCACGGGCTTAACCGCGACCTCGGCTTCTCGGAGGAAGACCGCAAGGAAAATCTGCGTCGGATCGGGGAAGTGTCGAAGCTGTTCGCGGATGCCGGTCTCGTCGTGCTGTCGGCGTTCATCTCGCCGGACGAGCAGGACCGCCGGATGGTCCGGGAGCTGTTCGCGCCGGGCGAGTTCGCCGAGGTCTACGTGAAATGCTCGCTCGAGGAGTGCGAGAAGCGGGATCCGAAAGGCTTGTACAAGAAGGCGCGCAGCGGGCAGATCCGCAACTTCACGGGGATCGGCGCCAAATACGACGTGCCCGGCAGCCCGGAGCTCGTCATCGATACGGAACGGATGCCGGTGGCGGAAGCGGTGCAGCTGCTGCTCGGGTATTTGGAGGAACGGAACGTCCTCGCGAACGGTTAAGCGCGGAAGCGCTCGGCCGGGCGAAGGACGCCGACAATGAAGAAGAACACGCAAAAAAAGCCGGGGCTATGCGTTCGCCCCGGCTTGAAATTCCAGCAATTTGCCGAACGCGCCTCTGGCGTCCGCGGACAGCTGCTGGTAGCCGCCACGCTGGATGACGCGTCCTTTGTCGAGCACGAGCACCTGGTCCGCGTTGCGGATCGTGGACAGCCGGTGGGCGATGACGATAATCGTCGTTTTGCCCTTCAGCCGGTCCAGCGCATGCTGGATCTTCGCTTCGTTCTCGCTGTCCAAGGCGCTTGTCGCCTCGTCCAGAATCAGCATCGCCGGCTTGCGCAGAATCGCCCGCGCCAGCACGATCCGCTGCCTCTCCCCGCCCGACAGCCGCACCCCGCGGTCCCCGAGCACCGTATCGAGCCCCTGCGGCAGCGCCCGCACGAATTCGTCCGAAGCCGAGAACGCCAAGGCTTCCCACATCTGCGCTTCGCTGGCGTCCGGCGCCGCGATCAGCAGGTTCTCCCGGATGCTCGCGTGGAACAGGAACGGATCCTGCGAGACGTAGCTGACGGAACGCCGCAGCGAGAAGCCGTCCTCCTGCCCCAGCCGCTTCCCGTCCACGAGCACTTCGCCTTCCTGCGGCTTGATGAGCCCGATCAGCAAATCGATCAAAGTGCTCTTGCCCGCCCCGGACTTGCCGACGATCGCCGTCATGCTGTTCACCGGGATCGCCAGGCTGACGTCCTCGAGGGCGTATCCCGCGCCGCCGCTCTCGTACTTATAATGAATGCCGCGGCATTCGATGCCCGCGTTCATGCGCAGCGGCTTAACCTCCGGCGCGGCGTCCACATCCGCCAGTTCCTTCGCGAGCAAGCATTCCCGCTCCAAGTCCGCCAGGCTTTTGAAAGCCGGCAGCGACTGCGCGATTTGCTCCCAATTGGCCTGCAGCGCCGAAAATTTCGGCCACAGCCGGGAGAAGATGACGATGATCAGCACGAGGCTTTCGGCCGGTACCTTGAACGCTTCGAGCGACAGGAACACGAACAGCGAGATCAGCACGACGGAAGCGACTTTGTAGACGAACTGCGAAGCCGACTGCGTGCGGCCGAAATGCACGAGGTTATGCTCCATCCGGCCGCACAGCGCGCGGAACCACGACATATGCTGCGCTTCGGTCATATTGCTCTTGATGTCCTTCATGCCGTTGAAATGGTCGGTCATGCCGCCGATGTACTGCTGCGCCAGCTCCGTCGTTTCGTCCCCGATCGTCTTCGAGCGCTTGATGAACTTGCTGGAATAGACCGCGACCGCGAGGCCGCAGACCAGCACCATCGCCGTCAGCTTGGCCGAGAGCCACAGCGCGAAGCCGATCTGCACGGCGGTGAACAGCAGCGTCGTCGTCAGGCGCAGCGCCAGGTACGTGCTCATGCTGACGCGCAGCAGCTCGTTCGTCATGACGTGCGTGAAGTCGGAACGGCGGTTCTTCAGGTAGAACGGCCACCCGGCCTGCAGCAAGCCCCGGTACAGGTCCTCGCGCAGGTAGCGGATGAAGCCGTGCTGGATTTCCAGGTTCAGGTTCGACTGCTTGCGCTGCATGAGCGCCTGCCCCGTGATGAGCACGATGAACCCGCCCAACAGCACGGCGAGCCGCGACTTCTCCGGAATCGCCTTCAGCGGCTCCACGAGTCCGGACACGAACGGAATGCCGCTCGTATTCAGCGAGAAAATCCCGATCAGCCCGAGCGCGGGGACGAGCATGAAGATGCCGATGCCCTCCAGGAAACTGATCAGCGTCATGCCGATCAGATTCACGTAGAGCTTGTAGCCGGCGTACCGGCGAAGCTTGTCGATATAATGAAGCAAATGCCTCATGGTCTGCTCCCCTCCTTATCCGTGCGAGATTCCCGCGCCTTCGCCGGCCGCTTCCAGCACGAGCGCGACCAGCTCGTCCGCGCTGAAGCCGCTCTCCGGCCGCCGGAGTTGGTACATCGCGATGCGGTCGACGACCGAGACGGACGTCGAGAAATGCCGGTGGTCCAGGCCGAGCCGGGAAATCAAAAATTGGCGGTACGTATGATAGCGGACGGTCGGCAGCCGCTCCAGCCCGCGAAGGCGGCGCAGCTCCGCGCGGCTGCCGTCCGTCTTCACGAGCTCGAATACGCCGGCGAGCGGGACGGGGTCGCTGCAAAACCGCTGCGCGACCGGAATCGCGAACTTCGTCGCGTACAGCGGCACGTAACGGCCCTCCTGCATGCCGAGCCGCTCGATGCTCTCCTGCCACAGTTTCTGCTGCGGATAGGCGGGAATGACGTACGGGACGCGGTCGCGGGTCAGCGTGACGGCCACGACGTCGTCGGTCAACAGCGGATAGCCGCGCTGAAGCAGGGCGGCGGCCAAGGTCGACTTGCCCGCGCCGGAATCGCCGACGAACGCGTACGCCCGTCCGCCGATCACGACGGCGCTGCCGTGGAGCGGCAGCAGCTGGCGCTGAAACAGCAGCGCGCCCATGCAGGTACCGAGCAGGTACAGACGGATGGCCGTCTCCGCGGCGCCCTCCGCTCGCGAGACGGTAATCTCCCGGCCGTCCCGGACCCGGTAGATGCCCGTTCCTTCGATGCGCAGCATGAATTCGCCGTCGCCGAACGCATAACAATCGTCGGCCTCCGCCCGCTCTTGCCAAATCGCCGTCAAATCTTCCCTCCGGATACGGACGTCCGCCTCGCCGGCCGGCTCCGTGTCCGGAAGCAGCTCCGGCAGGTCGAACTCGCTCGCGATCCCGAGCCCGAACGCCCGGTAAGCCTTGCCCTGTGCCGCTGGATTCATCTTCCTCACCTTTTCTTCGTTGGAATGTCCCGATCTATGATGAAAAGGCCCTTATACGCCGAAGACGCATAAGGGCCGATGGTTGTGCGCGTATCGCTTCCGCTTAGGATTCGTCGTGCGGATGGCCGTTATGGCCGCCTTTGCCGTTCTTGTCCGGGAAGACGCCGTTCGGGCCGCCCATCGTCGCGCTGACGTCCAAAATCTCCAGCGTCAGTTCCTGCCAAGCTTTCCGTTCCATTTGATTCACCTCCCTTCAAAGCGCGTCGGTCTCAAGCCAAGCTCTTCAAAAACCGCCAAGCGATCAGCGCCCGCATCAACAGCCGCGCGTCCGGGTCGTACGCGTACTCCGGCCGGGGCTCCGGTCCGATCCGCTCGAGCGACGCCTTGACCTGCGCCACGTTCAAATACCCGGCGGCGGCGGAGTCGCGGCAGAGCAGCCGCAGCTCGTCGACGAAGCGCGGCCAGGCCGGCCGCATCCGGTGCAGCCAATCCGCGCCCTGCACGCCGCGCACGCGCTGGTTCAGCCGCACGTCGTCCGGCAGGTACGACGCCGTCGCCCGGCGGATGAGCGCGCGGTCCATCCCGTGGCGGACGTATTGCTCGTCCGGCACCGACAGGCAGAACCGGATGACGCGCGGGTCGGCCGTGGGGTCACGCTCCCAGACGCCGTAGCGCAAGGAGAACTTGGTGATGGACGTGCCCTGGTGATTGGAATACGCCAGACCGCCGAATTGGTAGGCCCGCGCCGCGAATTCGTCGAAGTCCGCGCCCTCGAGGCCGACGTCGTGGCCGGCCAGCCGGGCGTAGACGCCCGTTCTGGCGGCCAAGCCCGGATGGATGAGCCGCGGCTCCGAGGCGGTCGCCCGCCGGCGGTTCGCGATGCCGGCCGCGAACGGAAACGCCTGCTCCCCGATCGCCGGCAGCAGCCGCGACCGGCCGACGTTGACGCGCCGGCCGTACTGCTTCAGCTCGCGGTAGAGCCGGACCCAGCGCAGCCCGCGCAGCAGCCGGGCGTAATAATCCATGGCCGGTCCCCACGAGACGGAGTAGTTGCCCCGCGCTCCCGTCAGCAGCACGCCGACGCCGTCGGCCTGCGCCCGTTCCAGAATGCCTTTGATCCAAAACGAGTTCTCGAAGAACTTGTAAGGTCCTTCCAGCAGTCCGATCAGATCGTCGATCTCGCCGTAGGAGTCCCGGCCCGCGAAGTCGAGGCCGCTGTACGCCATGTTGCCGACGTGCCCGACCGTCGAGCGGATGAACGGGCTCTCGTCGGCCGCGAGCCTCCGCGGCGTCCAATCCGCGAAATCCGGCGCCGGCAGGTAGCTGTACGCCTGCAGCGTCTTGCCCGCTTCCCGCAGCGGTCCGGCGGCGAAGCCGACGACCGCGCCGGAATCCAAGCCGCCGCTCAGGCTCGCGCCGACCTTCCGGAACGTGCGCAGCTTCGACGAGACCGCCTCGCGAAACACGTCGCGGAACGCCTCCTCGTAGTCGCCGTCCGTTCGCAGCCGGAGCGGCTCCCGCGGGGCGTCGAGCGCATCGTACTGCTCCAGCGTCAACCGCCCGTCCTCGACCGCCAGCCAATGCGCCGGCGGCAGCTGCTCGACCGACCGGTAGACCGTGCCGCGCACGTCGACGGCGTCGAGAATGACCGGAATCGCGAGAAACTCCGCGAGCCACGATTCGTTGACGTCCTTGCGCGCGCCGGGCAGCTCCAGCAAGGGATGCGCGGCCGTGCAGAACGCGAGGCGCCCCGCGTCCCGGCGGTAATAGAGGGTGCGGCTGCCCAGCAGATCGCGGGCGCCGAACAGCAGCCGCTTCCGCTCGTCCCACAGGACGAAGGCATAATCGCCGATCAGCCGGCGCGGCGCTTCCTTGCCCCACTTCAGATAAGCCGCCGCGATCAGCTCGGCGTCGCCCATGCGGCCCCTGCGCCCGGGCTCGATGCCGAGCAGGCCGAACAGCTCGTCCCGGTTGTCGAGAATCGCGTCCGCGGCGACGGCCACTTGCCCGCCGTCGTCGTAGTAGGGCAGCGATTCGCCGACCGATTCCGGCGTGATCCATTGGACGCGGCAGCCGAGAAAGACGGGGCCGGACCGCCAGACGCGGTCGTCGTCGGCCGGGTAGCGCCGCAGCGCCTCCATCAGCCGGCCGCCGTCTTCTTCCGTGACCGGTCCGCCGTCATAATTGAAAATTCCGGCAATTGCGCTCATGATGTCCTCCGGTGCTTCCGGCCCTTCGCCGCTGCGCGACCGCGAGGTCCGAACCGCGGCGACGGCCTTTCCGTACTTCTGTATGGTTGTCCTTCATCATGCTCGTACGCGGTGCGCCCGCATTCCCGGACGCCGTTGTCGTTCGATATCTTGATCATCGCCGCGACAGCGCGCTTTAGCGTTTTATCGCTGCGTTCCCTTATACCATTCGACGATTCCCGCTATTTTATGGGGGTGATGCCGAAATTTGCAATATAAGGGAATTTCGGGATGCGAGGCGGCTCAAGCCCCCTGCTTCACCTGACGCCACAGCCAGACGAACGGCCGCAGCGGGAAATACAGAAAGTACAGCGGCTTCGGCAGCGGCAGCGCTTCCGTGTCCCGAAAGCTCGGATACAGCTGGCTGATCAAATACACCGACTTCTGCCGCCTCGTCTTCAGGGCGTACAAGTATCGCTTGTACACGCGGTCCAGCTCCTTGTCGGCCGGCGCGAACGAGACCATATCCTGAATGAAATAGAGCGACCGCTCCGCCAGCTCGCGCCGGTGGCCGCCCGCGAGCAGCGGCGCCGCCTCGGGCGGAACCGGCGTGCCGAACATCGCGGCCGCGAGCGTCAGCGCCTGGCCGCCGAGCTGCAGGCAGCCGTAGCGCCGCATCATCGCGGCGAGCATGCCCCAATCGAGGCCGAGTCGCGCGAGCCGGTCGATGTCGGCCAGCCAGCGCAGCCGGAACCAGCCGTGGCGCGCGCCGTGCGAGACGAGGTACATGAACAGGTCCTCGCCGCCGAGCAGATGCACGTCCCGCTTCGAGAGCGGGCTGCGCCGGCTCCGGCGCCACAGCTCCTCGAACGGCGGCTCCTTGCCCATGTCGGAATTGAGCCGCCAATGCAGCTCCACCTGGACGCGCGTCTCCGGATGCGTGAAGGAGATATGATGCACCTTCCACTTCCAGTTGAAGACGCGCGGCGCGCCGCCGTCGCTTCGGTAGCCGAGCCCGAGCAGCCGCTCCTCGGCGGCTTCGACGTCCTCCATCGGCACGAGGACGTCGAGGTCCTTGGACGTGCGCAGCGAGAGGTCGCCGTACAGCTCCTTCGCAAGCACCGGCCCTTTCAGCACGATCGGCCGGATGCCGCGTTCCTGCAGCTCGGCGCAGACGCGCTCCATCTCTCCGCTCAGCCGCAGCATTTGAAACGTATTCCGCATGAAATCGCCATGAAGGGCTTGCAGCACATCGGCCGGAATCAATTGGCTGGCCTTCAGCCGGGCGTACAGCTGGGGGTAGACCCGGTGATGCCGGACAAGCGCCAGGAATTGATTCCAATCGATGTGCGGCACCGGTGGCCCGTCCGATCGCCGCTCCCGCGCTTCGGCATCCGACCGCATGAAAGCCAGCATGATGTGTAGTTCCTCCGGAAAAGCGCTTAAATCCAGCGTACAATCGTGTTCCATATCAGGCACCTTCCATCCTCTCCGCGCGTTTAGCCGTTCCGAACGAGGCCACGGCCGTGAACTGTCCCATTTCCTCGGCGCCGGTCACGTAGAAGGGTCCGCTGCGCAGCCAGGCGTGCGCGATCATCTTCCCTTCGGCGTCCCGCGCCGTTCCCAAATACAACGTGCTCGCGATGCTCCGCCGCTCCAGCATCTTCTTGGCGGCGATCGCCCGCACCAAGCATTGGCTTTCCCAGAACGTATGGCGGCTCATCGTCTGAATGACCTGCGCCACGCGCCGGATCGCCGCCTCGTCGGCCGGCTCGTGCGCGAGGGGCGTCTCCTGCATGCGGCGCCCGAGGGAGGGCGCGATCCGCGCGAAGGGCAAGGCCTTCAGGATGCGCGCAAGCCCCAGGTAGAGCAGCGCTTCCGCCATCAGCCGCTTCTTCCCGAGCGGCAGCGACCAGAATTTCGCCAGCTTACCCTTCACCTTTCCGCACCTCGATGAGCGCTTCCCCGTGCAGGTTTTTCAGAAATGCCGTCACCTGCTCCTCGCAGGCCGAACGGTCGATGTCGTATTCCGCCACGAGCTCGTCCACGAGCCGCTTGACCGGAATCGGCGAAGCCATCAGCTCCCATACCCGTCCGCCGACCGCGCCGAGGTTGTAATACTTCCCGGAATTAATGCTGAACATCACCTTCTCGCCGCTCATGTCGCTGACCACGCTGCCCGCCGACTGAACCACCGTTTGTTCTACCAGGGATAAATGCGTCATTGCCGTCGCTCTCCTTCTCGTATCGTGTGTAAGATCGCCGTCGCAAGCCGCCGGGCCGTGAACCCTTCGACCGGCCTGCTCAGCTGATGCAAGTCCGTATGATTGGCGATGTCCGCCGCCGTCTTGAAATGCCATTGCGCCAGCCCCAGCCGGTGAATGAGCCGGTTGCGGTACGTATGGAGCAGCAGGACGCGCAGCCGTTCGAGATTCGGCAGCGGCCGGATCGCGATCGCGCCGACTTGCGCCGGCAGCAGCTCGAACACCCCGCCAAGCGGCAGCGACGTCTCGCAGAACCGCGCGGACGCCGGGACGGCGAATTTCGTCGTTTCCCGGTAGATCGGCTTCAAGCGCTCCCGTTCGGCGTTCATGCCGAGCTGCTCGAGGCTTTGGCGCCACAGCTTCTGCTGCGGATAAGCCGGCGCCACGACGGGTCGGCCGCCCGCTCCGTCCGGCGTCACCGCGATGACGTCGTCGCTCACGAGCCGGTACCCCTCGTCGCCGAACACCGCCGCGAGCGTCGATTTGCCCGCGCCGGAATCGCCGACGAACGCGTACGCTTTGCCGTCGATTTCGACCGCGCTCCCGTGCAGCGGCAGCACGCCGCGCAGCAGCAGCAGCGCGCCCATGCACGTGCCGAGCAGATAGACGCGCACCTTCTCGGGATCCGCGCCGGGAAGCGGGGAGACCGTGATGCGGTTTCCGTCTTCGATGCTGTAGAACGCCGTCTCCGGAATCAGAAAGAGAAACCGGTTGCCGATGCGCGAGAAATTGCTGCCGGCCGCGTCCAGCTCGTCCTCCAGCCGGTCGACGGCGCCGTACGCGATCGTGACGTCCGCCTGCTCCCCTTCGCCGCCGTACGCGGGCGCGGAAAGCTCGGGAAGCGGAATCTCGCTCGCGAAGCGCAAGCCGAACGCCGCGTACGCGTAAGCCGTTTGCCGCAATGCCGATATCATGCCGTTCAGCTCCTTTTCGCCGGAATGAAGAAGATGTCCTTATATAACCCATTCACGGATTATACAAGGACATTCGTCGACATTCTTAAGTATGATGCGGGTTTAGCTCGGGTTGTAGATGTCCATGTCGTCCGTCGTTACGTAGTCGATCGTCGTGTTGCCTTTGCCGTACATCGTCTCGCTGACTTCGAGGGATTCCAGCGTCGGAATCGTCCATTCCTTCTTTGCCATTCGTTTCACCTCCCTTCATGTAGTCCGGGTCACGCGAACCGTTTCAGGAACCGGTAGATGATGAGGCTGCGCATCAGCATCCGCAGCTCCGGCCGGAACGCGTGCTCCGGGCGCGGCGCGCCGCCGAGGGCGTCCAGCGCTTCGCGGATCCGCCCGGTGTGCAGGTACGCTTCCGCCGCGGGATCCGCGCACAGCTGCCGCAGCTCCCGCTCGAGCGGCGCCCAGGCGGGCAGGATCCGGTGGACCCAATCCGCGCCCTGGATGCCCCGCACCCGCTGGTTCAGCCGCACCTCGTCGGGCAAATAATGCTTCGTCGCCCGGCGGATGAGCGCGCGGTCAAAGCCGCCCTTCGCGTACTGCTCGACCGGCACCGAGAAGCAGAACCGGACGACCCGTGGATCGCTGGTCGGGTCCCGCTCCCACACGCCGTAGCGCAGGGACAGCTTCGTCGCCGAGGCGCCGTTCTTGTTGCCGACGGGCAGGCTCTTCAGCTTCTCCTTCCGGACTTCCACCGGATCGTCGATCAGCGTGCCGTTCGGGCCGATGCGGTTGTCCCGCAGCTTGCCGAACACGCCGGTCCGCCGGGCGAAGTCGGGATGGATCAGCAGCTCCGGAATGCCGGGACCGGCTTCCCCGCCGCCGCGCCTGCCGAGCGCCGGGAACGCCTCGCGGCAGATGAAGGACAGCAGCCGCGAGCCGCCGATGCCTTTGTTGGCGCGGTAGAGCTGAAATTCCCGCATCAGCCGCAGCCATTTCATCTCCCGGAGCAGCCGGGCATAGACGTAGACCGCGGGGCCCCACGATACCGTGAAGTTGCCTCTCGCCCCGGTCAGCAGCACGCCCGCGCCCTGCCCGGCCGCCTGCTCGTGCACGCCTTTCAGCCAGAACGAGTTCTCGAAGAACTTGTACGGCGTCTCCAGGATGTCGAGCCATTCGTCGACCTGGGCCATCGGACTGATGCCGTCGAAATCCAGGTACCGGTCCGAGATGTTCCCGACGTGGCGCGCCGTGGCCTTCATGTACCGGCTCTCGTCCGCCGTCGCGCTCGCGGGCGTCCAATCTTCGAAGTCGCCCGCCGGCACGTAGCTGTACGTATGCAGCCTCTTGCCTTCGTCCCGCAGCGCGCGGGCCGCGAAGCTCGCGACCGCGCCGGAATCGAGGCCGCCGCTCAGCGTCGCCGCCACTTGGCGATGCGTCCGGAGCCGGGACTTCACCGCTTCCCGGAACACGTCGCGGAACGCCTCCTCGTACTCGCCGTCCGACTTCAGCCGGAGCATCTCCTTCGGCTCGAGCGAGCCGTAGCCGAAGAGCGACACCCGGCCGTCCGCGACGACGACGGCGTGCGCCGGCGGCACTTGGTGCACGTTCCGGTACGGCGTGGCGCCGACGTCCGTGGATTCGTACATTTCCGGGATCGCCATGAACTCCGCGAGCCAGGCTTCGTTCAGCGCCTTCGCCGCCCCCGGCAACGCGAGCAGCGGCGCCATCGCCGTCGCGAAGGCGAACCGCCCGCCGCTTTGGCTGTAGTAGAGGCAGCGATGGCCGAGCAGGTCCCGCGCGCCGAAGAGCAGCCGGTTCGTCTCGTCCCAGAGGACGAAGGCGAAGTCGCCGATCAGGTACTCCGGCGCGGACCGGCCCCACTTCCGGTAGGCGAGCAGGATCAGCTCGCCGTCCGGCATGCCGGCGCGCAAGCCTTGCGGCACGTCCAGCAGGCCGAACAGCTCCCGGCGGTTGTCGAGCATCGCGTCGGAGACGATCGCGAGCCCGTTCGCCGGGTCGTGGAAGGGCAGCCGCTCATGCACGGATTCCGGCGTGATCCACTTGGCGCGGCAGCCGAGGAAGACGGGGCCGTCCGTCCACGTCCCGACGTCGTCGGCGTCGTACCGCTCCATGGCCGCCATCATCGCGGCGCCTTCCTCGCGGCCGGCCGTCCCGCCGTCCAGCCGCAGCAGCCCGGCGATCGCGCTCATTTCTTGCCTCCGCCGCCCAGATAAGCGGACGCCAGCGACGAGAGCCGGTTGCCGAACGGAATGAGCGACTTGAGCCGGTTGATCTTGCGGCTCGTCGCGTCCAGCTTCGCCTTGAGCCGCCGCTGCTCCATCGCGCCGAGCTGCAGCCGCTGCTCGAGGGCCCGCACCCGCATCTGCAGCCGGACCGTCTCCGCCCGGCTCGCGTCCGTTTCCTTCGCGGCCGGCTGCCGCGCCGCCGCCGGGCCGCCCGCAAGCGGTTCGGCCTTCAGCGCGTAGCCCGGCGTCCAGACGCAGCCCGTCGCTTCGGTCAGCTGGCGCGTTCGCAGCGCCAGCAGCTCCGCGTCCGGTTCGTCCCCGAACCGCGCGCCGGTCAGCTTCTCCGCTTCCGCGAGCTCCTCCGCATAGCCGAGATCGCGGAAGAGGCGGGCGCCGAGGGCGCGGCCGTACAGCTCGATTTCGCGCTTGTCCAGCACCTCTTTCCAGAGGTCCACGGAATCGCGGTTCGGCGCCTTGTGGTCCGCGACGAACGGGTCGCCGACGCCCATGCTGAAGTACAGCTCGGACTTGGCCGTGTGCATGCGATCGCCGTACCGTTCCATGCCCTCTTCGTATTCCAGGCCGAGGAAGCGGCAGGTCTCCGCCAGCTGCCCGCGCGGATCGGTCACCAGCCGTTCGTAGTGCAGCCGGTGCGCGTACGGATGGTCCTTGGCGAAATAATCATAGTAGCGAAAGAGCCCGACGGTCAGATCGACGGTCTTCATCTCCAGCGCCGGCTGCCGCAGCGCCTCCGCGAAATCGAACGCATCGCCGCGCTGCCGGCCCACCTTCTTGTTCGACGCGAGCACCGCGAACGGATTGCGGATCAGCCAGATCCGCTTCGACAGCGGGAACAGCGCGTCCAGAAATTCCAGCATATAGTAATACCGGGGCGACTTGTCGATGACCAGCTCCGCTCCCTCGCTGCTCTGCAGCAAGCCGTTGTACGCCTCCAGCGCGAAGGCCCGGCACGCGTCCTCGAACGCGGCCTGCGGCAGCACGCCGTTGTAGAATTGGCTGATGATGCCCGTGCCGCCGTACGCCCGGCGCTGCGGCGCCTGCAAGTCGCGGAGGCTCATCAGAAACCACATTTCCTGCGTAGCGAACATTTTGCCGTGATTTTGCAGCATCACCGTCGCCAAGGAGCTTCCGCTTCTCGGCGTGCAGAGCAGAAAGACGAGATTGTTGCCGTTCGAATCGACCATTGCAGCTCACCCTTTGTTGAAATCGTAGTAGAATTTCGGCCGCTCCCCGAGCATCACCTTGTAGATGTCGTCGTTCGTCACCATGACGCCCGCCAAGTAATCCTTGTACGGACGGTCCGCGACGTTGACGAGCCCGGAGTTGTAATGCTCGCCCCACTCGTCCTGCCAGTAGCGGCCGAGGCCGGCCTGGTCCACGTAGTTGAATACGTGCGTGCCGACGATGTAAGGCAGCGTCGCGACGCCTTCCACGTAATTGCGGTACCGCATGCCGCGCTGGAACTGGTTGGTCGCCGAGTTCGGCAGCAGCGGCTGCAGTCCCTGCTCGCCCGTGCCGTAGCCGAATTCGCTGAGCAGGATCGGCTTGCCGCCGGATTCCTCGTAGACGTCCTTCAGCAGATCGGTCTCGATCTTGTAGCTGTAGTAATTGATGCTGAGGACGTCCACGTACTTCCCTTCCGCCTTCGCGAGCGGCGCCCGGTATTTCTCGTTATGGAACGTCGACGTGATCCACCGGTCCCCGAGCAGCAAATGGTTCGGGTCGTACTTGCGGTAGATCCGCGAGACGGTGCCGAAGAACGTATCGAGATAGTACGCGTAGAAATCGTCCATGTCGGCCCACGACGCCGACGTCTTGACCGTCAGTTCGGCTTCCCGCGCGTCGGCGAACGACTCGAAGTTCGTGCCCCAGGCCGCGTTGAACTTCGCCACCGTTCCGTACTTGTCCGCCAGCCGCTGCACGAGCTTCCCCTTGATGGCGGCGCTGCTGGCCTTCAGCTTCGGCACGTCCGAATAGAACTTGTGGAAGTCGTATTCGTTGTCGATGAAGTAGCCGATCAGCATGGGATCGTCCTTATGCGGCGTCAGCGTTTTGGAAAACGCGTCGTCGAGCCTTGCTTCCGCGTCCGGCGCGAAAATGTCGAAGATCGCGATTCCCTTCAGCTTGGCCCAATTCATCGTGCTGAGCGGCAGCATCCGCACGTACGGCATCGTGCCGTCTTCCCCGTACTTCTCGGGCGAATAGTTGCCGACGCCGTTGAAGCCCCACTTCTTCAGCCGGTCGACCGCCGTCATATAGACGGAATGCTCGGTCGGGAACTTGCCGGTCTTGCGGAAGACGTTGGCCATGTAGAAGGAGAAGTTGTCCTCCCCGAGGTACGCGTTCTTGAATTCGCCCTCGTACGGCGGGATGGCTTCGAACTTCTGCTCCCGGCCCTTCACCTTCGTGTACGTCTCGTTCGGCGTCACGCCGTTCACCGCCAGGCTGAAGTACAGGTCGCCGTTCGGCGCCGTCATGACCTTGCGGCCGTTCAGCTGCTGGATGGCGAAGAATCCTTTGGCCTTCAGCCCGTATTTGGCCGCGCTGCCGGCCAAGCCGCCGTAGCCGTCGCGGCCGGCCGGCGCCTGCAAGCTTCCGTAATACGCCGCGTCGGCTTTCGCGTCGGCGGCCAGCTGGCTTTCGCTTGTCACCTTGCCGGAGAAGCTGGCCTTCTTCATCTGTCCGTACTTGTCGATCGCGACGTCGCTGCTCGCGTTCACCGTGTATTTGCGGATCGGGCTCGGCACGAAGCCGTCCTTGACCGCGTACGTCTCGATGACGTTATAGCCCGCGAGGTCGAGCGGCGACGCGTACGGGATGAAGTCGGACCCCTTGTTCAACCGGTAATAGATGCGCGCGTCCGGCGTCTCCGAGGAGAGGTCGACCTTGGCCGTCCCGCCGGTTACCGCCGACGCCAGTCGAACCGATGCCGTGTTGCGGTTCAACACGACCTTCGTCACCTGGGGCGACCACGTATTCGCCGCGCCGTTCAGCATGATCTTCAAGTACCGCGTGCCCTTCGGCAGCGCCGTCGCCTCGTAGGCGTACGGCTGCCAGTTGCTCTGCGGGTACCCGGCCGCCGCGTCTTCCGCCCGCACCTCGGTGTAGGCTTTGCCGTCCGGCGAAGCGTAGAACCGCTGATCCTCGAGCGGCACGCCCGTGAAGTAGCTGCCGTACACCGTGAAGGACGCAATGTCGTACTCCGTCCGGTAGACGATGTAGCCTTGGCCCGCGCCGGTGCGCGCGATCCGGCCGGCGTCGTTGTCGAAGTAGCTGGGATCGTTCTTCGCGATGTACAGATTGGAGCGGCCGGCGCTTTGCTTGAAGCCGTCCAGCTGGTCGATCAGTCCTGCGGGCGCCGCGGCCGGGGTCGTGACGTCGTACCGGTAGGTCGACACTTGGCCGGCCGCCGACTGGCCCGATCCGGAATGCTTGACGGCCGTCGTCTTCAGCGTCATGCTGCCGAGCACCGGGATCGGCGAGAAATAGTGCTTCCGGGTCTTCGAGCTGCGCGGGTCGCTGCCGTCGGTCGTGTAATAGACCGTCTCGCCCGCTTCCGACCGGTTCAGCATGATCATCCGGCCGTAGTACACCTTCCCGGACGGGACGCTGGCCCCGACGCTGAACGGACCGTTCAGCACGACCTTCCCGATCGCGGGTACCCCTTCCGTCCCGCCCGGGAAGGAGATTTTCAGAAACCGCGTGCTGCCCGAGAACGCCCGCGACTCGTACACGACGGCGCCGCCGCCGTGGTCGTGGATGTCCGGCGTGATCGTCTTGTACGTCTTCCCGTCGGCCGAGATCGAGACGACCGGATGGACGCGCTCGCCGCTCTCGCCGAAGTAGGCGTAGATCGAGAAGGAGCGCAGATAGCTCTTCTCCTTCGTCCGGTAGCTCATATACTCGCCGGCCGCGCCGCTCGGGGCGACGCGCGTCGTGTCCCGGGCGTCGCCCGGCAGGCTCTGCAGCCTGAGCGACGGCGAGTAGGCGTAAACCGCGTTCCAGTTCTGCAAGGAATCGACTTCGATTTCATAGGCGGGCGGGACGGCGTCTCCGAGCACATGCGCCGGAATCATACCGGCGAGGAAGCCGAGCGCCGCCAGGCACACCAACTTTTTTTTCACGATCGGTTCTCCTTTATTCAAGGGCCCTTAGTTGATCAGGGCCGACAATTCCTCCTTGACGCCTTGGTTCAAACGCGGCCGGCCGATGGAGTAATAAATGAAGGAGGTTTCAGCCACGTCCGCTTCCTTGAACACGTTCCGTCCGTCGATCAGAATCGGCTTGCGCAAAATCGTTTGCAGCTGTCCGAGGTCCGTCCGGACGAATTCTTCCCATTCCGTCAGCAGGCAGAGCGCGTCGGCGCCCGCCGCGGCCTCGAGGGCCTCGTCGCACCACATGACGCCGTTATCGCCGTACATGGTCCGGAAGTTCTTCATCGCGATCGGATCGTACGCCTTGACATGCGCCCCGCTGCGGATCAAGTATTGGATGATTTCGAGCGCCGGCGATTCCCGGACGTCGTCGGTGTTCGGCTTGAACGCCACGCCCCAGATCGCGATCGTCTTGCCCTGCAGCTCGCCGTCGAAGATCGACTCGAGCTTGCGGATGACGCTCATCCGCTGATCCTGGTTCACTTCGACGACCGCGCGCAGCAGCTTGAATTCGTAATCGACGTTGCCGGCGATCTGGATGAGCGCCCGCGTGTCCTTCGGGAAGCAGGAGCCGCCGTAGCCGATGCCCGCCTTCAGGAAAGCGTGGCCGATCCGCTTGTCGAACCCCATGCCTTCCGCGACGCGGGTCACGTCGGCGCCGACCTTCTCGCAGATGTTCGCGATTTCGTTAATGAACGAAATCTTCGTCGCGAGAAAGGCGTTCGACGCGTACTTCAGCATCTCCGCGCTGCGGATGTCCGTGACGACGATGTTGTCGGTCAGCGGTAGGTGCAGCTGCTTAAGCGTCTCCGCCGCGGCTTCGGAATCGGCGCCGATCACGATCCGGTCGGGATGCATCGTGTCCTGGACGGCCGAGCCTTCGCGGAGGAATTCCGGCAGCGAGATGCTGTCGAACCGTTCCGGCGTCCGGCTCCGGATCAGCTTCGCGACGCGCTCGTTCGTGCCGACGGGCACGGTGCTCTTGACCGCGATGATCTTGTAGCCGTTCATCGCTTCGGCGATTTCGGTCGCCGCCCCGTCGATGTAGGCGAGGTTCGCTTCCCCGTTCGGGAGCGAAGGCGTGCCGACCGCGATGATGACGAACTCCGACTGGCCGACCGCGTCGCGCAGGTCGCCCGTGAAGCTCAGCCGTCCGGCCGCCATGTTCTTGACCGACAGCTCCTGCAGGCCCGGCTCGTAGATCGGGATGCCCCCGTTTTGCAGCGTCTCGACCTTCGCGAGATCCTTGTCGACGCAGACGACCCGGTGTCCGAGCTCCGCGTAGCAGATGCCCGAGACGAGCCCGACGTAGCCGGTGCCGATGACTGTGATGTTCATGGACTGATCACTCCTCAGCGTTTTCTTTGAAAACGCATCTTCGTAAGCATAAGCTGGCGTTTTCGATGAAAACGCGACTTCGTAAGCATAGGCTTTTGGTTTGGCTTTTTTTCGCTATACGCGGCAGAGCTGCACGATTTCGCTCCAGTCGAGCTCGAGCCGCACGATATCTTCTTCGATCAGCTGCGAGCCGGTCTGCACTTCGATGATCTCGATGTCCGACTCCGCCCGCAGGCTGTGCTTGTTTTCCTTCGGAATCGAGATGACGTCGCCTTCCTTGACGGAGAAGCGGTTCTCGTTCAGAATCATGTCCCCGCTGCCGGAGACGACCGTCCACACCTCGTCGCGCAGGCTGTGGTACTGGTAACTCAGGTTTTTGCCCGCCGAGATGAAGATCCGCTTCGTCAGCACTTCGCGGCCGTTCGGGTAGCGAATGTAATCCAGCACCCGGTACCGTCCCCAGCGCCGCTCCTCGTACATCGGACGCTGGTCGGAATGCTTCATCACTTCCTTGATCTGCGGGCTCGACGCTTTGTCGGCGACGAGGATGCCGTCCGGGCTCGCCGCCACGATGACGTCGGAGAGGCCCATCAGCGTAATCGGCAGATCCAGCTCGTTGATGACGTGCGTGTTGACCGAGCCTTCCGTGATGATGCCCTTCCCGATCAGCGGCGTCTCGATCTCCTCGGTCAGCGTGTTCCACGTGCCAAGGTCCTTCCACGGCCCGTCGTATTGAATGGCGGCGACGCGGTTGGCCCGTTCCACGACTTCGTAGTCGAAGCTGATTTTCGGCAGATTGCCGTAACGCTTCAGCATCTCCTCGTATTGGATCGGCAGCTCGTTCGCGATCAGGATGGTGATGAGGAAGTCGAGCTTGAAGGCGAACACGCCGCAGTTCCACAGCGCGTGCTGCCGGATCATCGCTTCGGCGTCCTCTTTGCGCGGCTTCTCGCGGAAGCTCAGCACGTCGACGAACGGCTGCTCGGCGCTGATCTCGCCGTTCGGCATGATGTAACCGTACTTCTCCGACGGATACGTCGGCTTCACGCCCATGAGCGCCAGGTCGGCGTCCGAGTGGCCGAGCACGTGCTCGAGCCGCTTCAGCGATTCGAAGAACGAATCCTCGACGTACGGATCGACCGGCATGACGACGATCGTCTCGTTCAGCGATACGCCCTCGATCGCGTACAAGTACGTCGCCGCCAGCGCGATCGCCGGGAACGTGTCCCTGCGCTCCGGCTCGACGATGAGGTTGATTTCGCTGCCCAGCTGGCTGTAGATCATCTCGACCTGCGGCTTGCTCGTCGCGACGTAGGCGTCACGCTGCAGTCCCGCATTCTCCAGCTGTCCCCAGACCCGTTGGATCATCGATTCCAGCTTGCCGTCGCCGTTCTTGAGGATTTTCAGAAACTGCTTGGAACGGGAGTCGTTCGACAACGGCCAGAGCCTTTTGCCCGATCCGCCCGAAAGAAGTACGATTTTCATACGATTCTTCCTCCATTCTATTTGCCCGCGGGATCCGCCATCAGCGTCGCCGAGGCGATTCCGCCGGTCCACGTGCGGTAGTAGCTGGCGTTCTTGCCGTACGAGTTGTCGAGCAGAATGTTCGGCTTGTCCATCAGGCACGAGAGGATATGGCCGTGGAGCCTGGACGTCTGCACCGTCTTGTAATTGCTGAACCGGTTAACCGCCTTGTTCACGAGATAGTCCGTGTACTTGCCCCAGAACGAGCTGAGCGGAAGCTTGCCGCTGCCCTTCTGCATCATCTTGTTGAACACGCGGATGGACTTGTGCTCCACGGTGTTGAAGAGCGTGCCCCAGTCCAAGTAATCGCCCTTGCCGGACGCCTCCAGCCGTTCCTGCTCCGCCGTCTTCTCGATGTCGGTGCGCAGGAAGCAGAGCAGCTCCTTGTCCGGCGCGGATTTGGCGCGGATCGGCCACAGCTGGTGGGCCATGTCCGGCGACAGGTGAACCTGGCAGGTCTTGAAGCGCGCCTTCGCCATCTCCTGGGACAGCGTGTCGCGGACGTACAGGTGCAGATCCTTGTGGCGGTTGAACACCGCGGCCGTCTTGTCGAACTCGGCTTGGCTCTTGTAGAAGATCGTCTGCGGCAGCATCACCACCCGGTGCCCGGGGTAGTCGGCCACGATCTTCTCGCGCAGCTTCTGGTGCGCCGGATACAAGTCGCCGAAGTTGCCGCCGCCGTGCAGCACGAGGATATGGTCCTTCGGAATCGCGAGGCCGTCCGGGAAATCCAGCACGCTGTACCGCGCCTGAACGTGGATGCGGTGATCCCTGAAAAACGCTTCGGTTCCTTTCATGATGAGCAGATCGCCGCCGTTCCCGTGCACCGGGTAATCGATATAGTAAATCTTCGAATGCGGCGGGATCACGTTCAAAATGTGCCGAAGCCGATTTTTGAGCTCATCCATCGGATGAGCGAACTGTACGGTTTCCATCAATCCGTCTCCTTCTCCTGTGGGCGTATCTTCTCTCTTCCGGGACCAGGCCCGTTCAAATCTCCCAGCTCACGTTCTCCCGGATGGGCTTCGCCGGAACCCCCGCGACGAGCGCGTAAGGGGCCACGTCCTTCGACACGAGCGAGCCCGCCGCCACGACGGCGCCTTCGCCGATCGTCACGCCCTTCAGGATGGTCGCCTTGCTGCCGATCCACACGCGGTCGCCGATGACGGTCGGCTTCGTTTCCGACATGCCTTCGATGCGGTGCGTATCGGTATCCATGATGGCGACGTCCCACGAGATGGCGCAATGGCTGCCGATTTTGACGTGCTTCTTGCAGATGATCTCGGTCCTGCGGTTAATGAAGGTATGGTCGCCGATCTCGATGACCGCTTCGCTGGAATCCAGGTAAAAGCCCGTGTTCCGGAACAGCAGCACGTTGTCGCCGATGATGAGCTTGGCGTTCCTGGCCTTCGAGACCGTCACGCCGCCCGCGACCCGCAGCAGCCTTCCGCAGCGGTCGACCTTCCGCCGGAACAACAGGCCGAGCGCGAGGCGATACCCGTATTTGGCGTAATCCTTGACGCTTCGCTTCCGTTTGTTCGTAGCCACGTTATTTTTCACATCGATTCCTTCCGTTCTTCTAGGATGGCATGCTGCGCGAGAACCGCTTGAAGAGAAAACGGAGATCGTCTTTGTCGAACACGATGTCGGCGATTCTTACCTTGAACACGACCCGCATGGCCGCGATCGTGATGACGATCCGGATGACAGCGCCGAGCAGCAGGGCGAACGCGATGCCGTTCAATCCGTACAGCGGCGTAAAGACGAAGAACAGGCCGACCGTAATCGCAAGCGCGACGGCTTGCCGGATCACCACCAGGCCGGGACGGCCCATGGCGTTGAACGACGAGGCGAGTATCCACGAGCCGCCGCCGAGAATGCACTCGAGCGAGAGCAGGTAGAACGCCGTGCCGGCTTCCAGAAATTGCGAGCCGAACAGCAAGCCGAGCAGGAAGCGGCCGATGATCATGCCCGGCACGACCGCGGCGGTCATGAGCAGGAACGAAAGCCGGAACGCCCGGCCGACCGTGGCGATGATCTTGTCCTTGTCCATGCCGGTCACCTTCGGGAAGATGACGTTCGAGATAGCCATCTGCACGACGTTGAACACCCGCGACAGCGTGTAGACGACCGTGTACAGCCCGAAGTCCCGCGGCGTCAGCAGCGACAGGATGATGAGCTTGTCGCACTGGCCGTACAGCGTGCCGAGCAGCTCGACGCCGAACACCCGGCCGCCGTAGCCGAACAGTCCCCTGAACACCAGCTTGTCCTTGAACGGCTTGATCCAGTTGAAGGTCAGCTCGCGCCGCAGCCGGAAGAGCGCCCAGAAAATGACCATCAGGCTCGTCGCGCAGTAGGCGATCGACGCGTAGGGAATCGTCAGCTTGCCGATCGCCCACAGCAGCAGCAGGCCGACCAGATTGGAGAGCGGTACGTACAGGCGCAGCCCGTTGTACAAGGTGAACTTGTCCAGGCTCTGCGTCAGCGCGGCCAGCAAATTGACGGCCAGCAGCATCGGCAGCGTCAGCACGGTGTACCACCTGGCCGTTTCGACCACGGCGTCGGAATAGTTGCCGAGCCAGATCGGCAGGAAGATCCAGGCGACGATGCCGACGACGATGCTGACGGGAATCTGGAACAGGAACCCGGCCCGGACGAACTCGGGCGCAAGGCGCTTGTCCGTCCGCATGTTGAAGATCAGCGAGGTCGGCAGTCCGAAGCTGACGAGACCGGACAGCAGCGTCGGCCAGAAGAGGATGGCCGAGAATTCGCCCTTCCCCACGACGCCGAACAGGCGCGCGGTCACGATCGAGGTCAGCGTGCTCAGGACCATGATGAACAGATTGGCGGCGCTGGTGTGCAGAATCGCTTTGAACGATCCGCGTCCGGCGAGCCGCTTCAGGACGGCTTGCAGTTTACCCATGGCTTCGACATCCTTCTTGCGCGTATCGCTTCATTGGTGCATCTTCAGCACGCCTCTGAGCAACCCGTTGTTGTAAAATAATTTGCTGACGTTGCGGAAGATCTTCCGCTTGTCGTAGGCGAATACGATCGTAAGCACGGCGAATACCGGCAGCCTGACGAGCGAGTGCAGGACAAGCCCCGACTTCTTGTTCGAGGAGACCGCCCGGCTGACGCCCTGCCAGTAGATGCGCCGCAGCAGCCACTTCCGGCTGATTCGGCTGCGGGGAATCTTGTGCAGCACCGACGCGTGCGGCGTGTAGAACACGGTGTACTTCTCGCGGATCCGCTCGATGAGCTCGGATTCCTCGCTGGACAGCAGGTTGCTGCCGACCCGGCCGAGATCTTCCCGGAACGGCGCCGTCTCGCCGAACACCGACATGCGGAACGCGACGTTGGCGCCGAACGGGATGTGCGGCTTCTTCATCTCCACGATCTCGTCCGCGTAGTCCAGAATCGTGTACAGCGTCCGGTTCTCTTCCGGCAGCCACTGGGGCTCGCTGCCTTCCCAGGCCGGCTCGATCTTGCCGCCGGCGACGCCGATGCGCTTGTCGAGCTCGAACAGCGCCACGATGCAGCGGATCCAGTCCGGGGACGCGACCGCGTCGTCGTCCAGGAAGAGGATGTACTCGCCCTTCGCTTCGCGGATCGCGCGGTTGCGGGCGACCGACAGGCCCAGCCGCTCCTCGTAGACGTAGAGGACCGGGATATCGACCATCTTGCGAAACTCCTCGACGACCTCCCGCGTGTTGTCGGTCGACCGGTTGTCGATGACGATGACCTCGAAAGGACCGTCGAAATTTTGCTTCATCAGGCTGACGAGCGCTTCCTTCACGTCCGCCGCCCGGTTATGCGTGCAAATCGCTATGCTTGCTTTCATGCGTTCACCTCGTACCTCTTCGTGCCGGTATATACCTGGATCATTTTGCCGGCGATCCGGCCCCAGTCCAATTCCCGGAGCTTCGCCGCGATGTGCAGCTCCGTCTCCTTCGCGTCCATCGCCATCGAGGCGCGAAGCGCTTGGCGCAGGCCGTCCGGATCGTCCGGATCGTACAAGATGCCGCAGCCGTCGGAGACGTATTCGCCGAGCGCGCCGAGCCTCGGCGCGATGACCGGCTTCTTATAGGACAGCGCGAGGATCGCGCTGCCGGAGGTCGAGATTTGCTTGTACGGCAGCACGATCACGTTCGCCGCCGCCAAGTAGTCGGCCAGTTCGTGGTCGTCCACGAACTGCGGATACACATGGATCCGGCCGTCGTTCACGCGGTCGATGAAGTCGAGGCTGTAGCCTTTGTCGACTTTGCCGGCGATCAGCAACTGACTGTTCGCCTCGCCGAGCGCCGCGAACGCGTCGACGAGCTTGTCGACGCCCTTGTACGGGTTGATCCGCCCGATGAACAGGTACAGATACGTATCGGGCGCGATGCCGAACCGCTTGCGAATGTCGGTGCCCTTGCTGGCGTAGGCGTCGACGTAATGGCCGTGCGGCGTCACCACGAGCTTGCCGGGCGACACGCCGAACGTCTCGGCAACCTCCGTCTTCACGGCTTCGCTCAGCACGAAGCCCTTCTGGCAGACGGACAGGATGAACTTCCGCATGACCCGGTCCCAGCGCGTCTTGCCGCTGTGCGGCCACACGTTGTGCACCGTCCAGAACAGCCGGATGCCTCTCGCGCGGTAGAACAGCAGCAGCAGGGCGAAGAAGACCGATTTCACCATCGTCAGCGGGAAGGCCGACGCCGTATACGAGTTGCTCGGCCAGTGCATGTGGACGATGTCGCCCCTGCGCGGCTTGAACGCCGCCTTCTGGTCGTAGTGCTCGACCGTCAGTCCGTTCCGTTCGATCGAGCGGGTGAGCAGCTCGCTGTATTTGTTGTCCGGGCTGTGCTTGGGCCACATGTACACGGTCGGGTTGCCCATGCTCGGCTACCTCCCGTCCGCGGCCGCAAGGGCGAACGCCCGGCCGCTCTGCTTGGCGAGGCCCGCGTACAGGCCGAGATGCTTCTCGAGCAGCGACGCCTTCGTGAAGCCGCCGCAGTGCTTCAGGCATTCCGCCTGCACCCGGCGCTTCTCTTCGCCCGTCAGCGCGTGGTACTCGAGGATCTTCGCCTTGATCGCCTCCGCGCTGCCCGGCTTGAACAGGTACGAGGCCGGGTTCCAGACCGCGTCGGGGATGCCGCCGACTTCCGAGGCGTAGACCGGCGTGCCGACCTGGTACGATTCGATGATGACCCGGCCGAACGGCTCCTCCCAGATCGACGGCACGAACGTGACGTCGACCTGGCCCATGAACGCGCGCGCTTCCTTCGGCGTCACCTTGCCGGTGAACTGAAACCGGTCGTCGCCGCCGCACAGCTCCGCGAGCTTCTCGCGGAAGCCGCCTTCGCCGCAGATCACGACGCGCTCCACGGCTTCCCGCGGCAGCGCCAGCACCGCTTCGGCCAGCTCGCGGACGCCCTTCTCCGGCTCGATCCGGCCGAAGTAGCCGAGGCGCAGCGGCTTGCGGTCGAAGTCCTTCGCCTGGCCGGCGATCTCGCCGTCCACGACGTTCGGGATGACCAGCCGCGCGGCGTTCGGGAACAGCCCGGCGTCCGTATGGCGCCGCAGAATGTGCGACGAGATGCCGACGGCCGCGGCCACCCGCTTGCTGACGCCGCGGGAGCTCGCTTGGTACGTCCGCGCCAGCGCCGGATTCGAGATCGGCGAGCTGACCGGCGAGAGAAGCGAGTAATCGCGGAGCGTGTGCACGATCGGCACGTTTGGCTTCGCCGCCGTCCAGATCGCCGCGCCGAGGCCCGACAGGTTCTGCGTGTGGATCAGATCGGGGCCGATCCGCTCGAGCAGCCCGCGCACCGTCCGGATTTGGACCGGATTGTACAGGTCGATCAGCCGGCGCACCGTCTTCTTCAGCGTCCCGGCGCCGCCGCCTTCGCCGATCCAGTACAGGTTATTGTACGGGAGCCGGTGCACGTTGACGCCGTTGATGACCTCCGTTTCGGTCCCCGCGTGCTTCCGCTGCGGGCCGACGGTCAGCACGTGCACCTCCGCCGCAGCCGTGAGCGTCTCCGCCAGAATTTGCGTCGAGATTTCCGCGCCGCCGATGATATGCGGCGTGTACAGACTGTTAACGATGACGATTTTCATGCGATCCGTTTCATTCCCTTCATGCTCTGCGTATCCGTTGCGGCCGCGAGGACGGCCGGCCGTTCCTGGAAGAACCCGCCGCGGATGAACCCGATGAGCAGCCAGAAGTTCACGAAGGAATAGGAATCGAAATTCATGACGAGCGCGACGCACAGCGCGAACGCGAACTTGGCGTACGGGCTCCTTCCGGCGCTCTTCAGGATCGTGGCCATGAAGCCGCCGATCAGCACCGCGCCGATCAATCCTTCCTCCGCGAATACTTTGGCCAGCAGGTTCCGCGACGTCGCCATGTCCGGACGGTCGAATACGAGATCGGCCACTTCCTTGAACTTCAGCCCGTCGCTGAAATGCCGGAGCAGCAGATCCGCGAATTCCCGGTAGTAAAACCCGCCGCCGACGCCGAATACGGGATGCTGCGCAAACTCGATGAACCCGATCGCCGGAAAATAAACCCGGATGAACATGGAGTTGTCCGTCTTGATCAAGTGATTGAAGTTAAACTGGAACCGCTCGGTGAAATAGCCGCTGACGTGGAACGTCTCGAGCAGATACGGCACGCCGACGGCGACGACCAGCACGCAGACGCCCAGCACGAGCAGCATCTTCCCGCGGTTCTTGTTCGCGATGAGCACGTAGATGAGCATCGCGGTCAGCAGCACGCTGTAGGCGTACGCCGAGAACGACAGCACCAGCAGCACGGCGGTGCCGATCAGGAGCGGCAGCTGCTTGCGGAAGCCGCGCTTGTACAGGAAGAACATCAGCAGGCCGCCGCTCAGCATGTGGATGGCGCCCCATGACGGCTCGCCAGACAGCAGCTGGATCCGGCCCTTGTACACCTTCTCCGAGAACAGCCCGGTGAACGGCATCGAGAAGCCGCTGTGCAGGACCAGCGAGTCCATCAGCTGCAGGAACCCGGCGAAGAGCGGCGGGATGAACGCCACCATCAGGCTCTTGGCGATCCAGCCGATCAATTCGGGATCTTCCTTCGTCTGCTCCGCGATATAAACCGACGTTCGGTACATACTTAGCCCGAACAGAAGCGTTATGACGTGCTTGAAGCTGCTTCCCGTGTCTCCGTAGCCCACGGAGACGATGAGCGAATGGGCGACGCTGTACATCGCGAACGCGACCAGGAAATAATCGCCCGTCTTGAACCGATAGCCGGTAAACAGCAGCAGAAACGAGGCGGCGAACATCGAAAACATCGAAAGCGGCCGGTAGACCGAAAAGTGGAAATACGGCAAACTATCGTACGAGATGACGGCGATCGAGAAGAGAAACAGCACGATGATGAGCTTTCGAACCATGTCGGCTTTCGCTCTGCTGGCAATATACGGCGTTACGATAAGATCAGCTCCATGTTTTTGCGCGTCGCGGAACTGCTGAAGTTGCTGGCCACGTAACGCACCGAATTGCGCGATACCTTCTCGTTCAGCTCGTCGTTGTTCAGCAGCAGCAGCACGTTGCGCACGATGTCGTCGTCCGAATCGCAGACGAACAGGTCCTCGCCGTGACTCGCGTTGATCCCTTCGATGCCGATGTGGTTCGTAACGACCGGCACGCCCCAGGACATGGCCTCGACGATCTTCGTCTTGATGCCCGTCCCGAACAGCATCGGCGCGATCATGAGCGCCGAGTCGCCGACGACCCGCTTCACGTCGTCCACTTCCCCGGTCACGACGACGCCCGGATACGCCTCCTGGAGCCGCAGCACCTGCGGGGTCGGATTTTTCCCGACGATGTAGAACGTCGTGTCCGGCGCCTGCCGCTTGATGCTCGGCCATACCCGTTCGCAGAAGTACACGACGGCGGAACTGTTATGCGGGATGTCCATCTTCCCGACGAACACCAGCTTGTTGCGGTCGTACCGCCGCGGTCCCTTGCCCCGCGCATGGTCCGGCTCGAACTTCATCGGAATGCCGTAGCACGATTCGTGGCGGGTCGTCTTCCGGAAGTTCTCCGCTTCGACCGGCGACGTGAAGACGAGATGATCGAAGCGCGGCGCCACCTTCTTCTCGTACTTGTCCAACAACCGGCTCTCGAACTCGATCAGCCATTTCTGCACGAACTTCATGTCCGCGAGCTTCTTCATGCTGCCCGGCAGCTTGTTCGCGAAGCCGCCGAAGATCGACGGAATGTACTGGAACCATTCCAGCTGCCGCTTATACCGCAGCGACAGCAGGTCGTCGTAGCTCATGACGTGCTGCCCGCCGCTATGCGTCGCGTATTCCGCGACCCGCACCATGTCGTACAGGATAACCTCCGGCTTCTGGGCCTTCACGATCTCCTTGACCTTGCGGTGCGTCTTGCGGGAATAGTAGACGGACACTTGAAGCGGCCATTTGCGCAGCAGCAGCGAGTACACCGCGATATTGAACAGCTTCTCGGGCAAGCCCGGCAGCTCGATGCAGACGAGCTCGTCGATCTCTTCCGGCCGGTCCTTCAAGTACTTCACGTCGTCCACGAACGACAGATTCACGAGCTCGCTGCCCGGATGAAGCTCCTTCATCTGACGGATGTACTGCAGCAGCATGTTTTTGCGTCCGTCCGTGTTCGGGAATGGCAGCCGGTTCGTAATAAACATGATTTTCTTCATGATAACTCCCGTCCCATTCGTTTAAAAAGCGTCCTTCGCCCCGACGAGGAGCTTGAATGTCTTGAATATGATCTTCATATCCCCCGCGATGCTGCGGTTTTGGATATACTTCAGGTCCAGCTCGACCATCTGCTCGAAGCTGAGGTCGTTGCGGCCGCTCACCTGCCAGAGGCCGGTGCAGCCGCCCGTCACGGTCAAACGCAGCTTGTCGTATTCCGTGTACTCCGCGACTTCGCGCTTCAGCGGCGGCCGCGGTCCGACGAGCGACATGTCGCCGCGCAGCACGTTGATCAGCTGCGGCAGCTCGTCGATGCTCGTTTTGCGGATGAATTTGCCGACCTTCGTGATGCGCGGGTCGTCCTTCATCTTGAACATCGCGCCCTGAATTTCGTTCTTGGCGAGCAGTTCCTTCAGCCGCTCCTCCGCGTTCGAGACCATGGAACGGAACTTGAACATGCGGAAGGGCTTCTCGTCCTTGCCGATCCGGGTCTGGTAGAAGAACACCGAACCCTTCGGATCCTCCAGCTTGATGCAGAGGGCGACGAGCAGAAAGAGCGGCAGGAAGAACACGAGGCCGAACAGCGCGCCCGCAATGTCGATGACGCGCTTGACCACGAGGTAGGACAGATCGCTCTCCTTCGTCAGCGCAAGCCGGAACGAATCGGAATCGGTCACGACCGCCTCGCGGTCATACCGTTGGGCCATGTTGTTCACTCACTTTCTCGCGTTCGAGTATTCCCTCCAATTCTTCGATGAGGGTATAACGGAGCTCGCTGTTGCGCAGCGCGAACTCGATCGTCGTCTTGATGAAGCCGAGCTTCTCGCCGACGTCGTAGCGGATGCCTTCGAAATCGTACGCGTACACGCCCATGTCTTCGTTCAACTTCTGAATGGCGTCGGTCAGCTGAATCTCGCCGCCCGATCCGGTCTCGTGCCTGCCCAGGTACTCGAAGATTTCAGGGGTCAATACGTACCGGCCCATGATCGCCAGGTTCGACGGCTCTTGTCCCTTCGGCGGCTTCTCCACGAAGCGGTTCACCTTGTAAAGCCGTTCGAATTTCTCCAGCGGATCCACGATCCCGTAGCGGTCCGTCTGTTCCGGCCCGACCGTCTGGACGCCGATGACCGATTTTCCCGTTTGCTCGTATTGCTCGATAAGCTGCCTCGTGCAAGGTATGTCGGACTGCACGATGTCGTCGCCGAGCAATACCGCAAACGGCTCGTCGCCGATGAAGTTCCGCGCGCACCATACGGCATGTCCCAGTCCTTTCGCTTCTTTCTGACGGATATAGTGGAGCTCCACGTTCGAGGATTGCTGAACCTTCTTCAAGATGTCCAGTTTTCCTTTTTCCAGCAGCGACTGTTCGAGCTCGAAGGCAATGTCAAAGTGATCTTCGATAGCCCGTTTCCCTTTGCCCGTGACGACGATAATGTCCTCGATGCCGGACGCGATGGCCTCTTCCACGATGTACTGGATGGTCGGCTTGTCGACGATCGGCAGCATCTCCTTCGGCATTGCTTTGGTTGCGGGCAGGAACCGTGTGCCGAGTCCGGCCGCTGGGATAATCGCTTTTCTCACTTTTTTCATATGTCTCACCCTATCCGTTTTTTTTCTATGTGTTCTATGTGTTTTGTCTATCATGGTGCTAAAAACACGAGCTATGTTTTCTCTTGTGACGAGTAAACATAGCTCGTACTTTTAGATCGATCATAGAGCACCGGGCATTCAACCCGTCCTCACGTCATACCCTTGACGATGAACGTCTAAGGTCGGTTGACCCACAGCATGACCGAGTGCCTCCGATGATAAAGGAACAGGAGACATTTCCTGACAGCCGGCCGGGCGGCGCGCCCCTCCGGTTATCGATTGACGTTCGTCAGAACCGCGCCGATGATCTTGGCTTTGCCGTAGTCGAGCGCCGCTTTCGCTTTCAGCGCCGTTTCGTTCTTCACTCTGCCCGCCTTCATGACCAGGACGACGCCGTCGCAGCGGCTCGCCACGACCAGCCCGTCCGAGAGATCGGTTACCGGCGGCGTGTCGACGATGACGATGTCGAATTGCTCCTTCGCCGCCTGCAGCAAAGCCGAGAAGGCGTCCGAATCGAGCATTTCCGACGGATTCGGCGGGATCGGCCCGGCCGTCACCGCGCTGAGATTCGGCACGTTCGTGCGCTGGATCACTTCGTCCAGCTTGCCGTGCTTCATCAGCGCGTTGCTGAGCCCGAGCCGGTTCGGCAAGCCAAACAGCTCGTGCAGCGCCGGCTTGCGCAGATCCGCGTCGACGACCAGCACGCGGCGGTTCGCCTTGGCGTACGTCACGGCCAAGTTGGCCGCGGTCGTGCTTTTTCCTTCGCCGCGCAGGGAGGACGTGACCGAGACGGTTCGGTATTCTTCGCCGCCGCCCGAGAATTCCAGGTTCGTCCGCAGGCCGCGGAACGCTTCGGAAATCGCGGAGCCCGGATGCGTTTCGACGATCAGGCTGCGGTTAAGCGTCGAACGAGACATTTTCTTTCCCTCCTGCCAAATTCGTAATCTGCGCCTTCGGCCGGCGGTCGGCCAGGTTATGGCGCTTCGCCTTCGGAATCGCCGCCAGCGCGGTCACGCCGAGCAGCTCCGCGACGTCTTCCTCGGTCTTCACCGTGTTGTCGAGCTGGTCGAGCACGAAGGCGATGCCGATGCCGATGAGCACCGAAACGATGAACGCGACCATGATGTTCGTCGTCGGGTGCGGGGAGAGCGGGCCCGGATGCTTCGTCGTGTCGGCCGGGTTCAGGATCGACACGTTGTCGAGCTTCATCAGCGTTTTGACTTCCTGCTGGAACACCGTCGAGACCGCGTTCGCCATTTTGGCGGCCCGCGTGTAGTTCGTGTCCGTCGCGGAAATCGTCATGACCTGCGTGTCGCTGACGGAGCCGACGGATACCCTAGCGATCAGCTCGTCCGCGCTGGCATGCAGATCGGGAAACCGCTCGGCGACCTTCGACATGATGCGGGGCGTGCGGACGATCGCTTTGTACGTCTTGATCAGCGCGATGTTGGAGTTGATGGCGCCGATGTCGACGTTCGTGGCGTCCGCTTTCGGATCCGTCAGTTGGCCGCTTACGATCAGCTGGGCGGTAGCTTGATACTGAGGCTGCAGGAAGTGGTTCGTGTAATAGCCGACGGCGGTGCAGCTGACGATGACGATCAGGGCGATCAGCCACAGCCTTTTCTTAATAAAACGCCAATATCGCAGCAGTTCCAAGATGCATCCTCCATACCGATTTCGTTCGCGTAGTACGAACGAAATGTAAATTTTTTCTGAATATTCTGACTTATGATGACAGTTCAGTTGGTCGTTTTTCGCATTGGCGCCCGTAATTTCATCAAATTTCTGCAAGTCATTTGCGCTATTTTCATTCTATAGCGACAAAGCCTTACAAGACTATTACGCGGCAGGATGATTTTAAATCTACTCCCGTCGTAGTTCACCCTACCGCCAATTAGCCATCCCTTGTTACACTTTCGTACCAGTCGGATCCAGATTTTCTTCCTTCCGGTCGTCCGGCGGCGAATAGGCCGTCATGCCCCGCGACTGCGCGTACAGCGCGGCCTGCGTGCGGTCGTTCAAGTTTAGTTTCTGAAAGATCCGGCTGACGTGCTTCTTCACCGTGAACTCGCTGATCGTCAATTTTTTCGCCATGGCGCCGTTCGACAACCCTTCGCCGAGCGCGATCAGCACTTCCCGCTCCTTCGGCGTCAGCTTCTCGAGCGGATCGTCCGCTTCCTTCCGAATCAACACTTCCATCAAGCCTTGATCGAAATACTTGCGGCCCCTGTCGACCATTTTGATCGCGAGCAGCAGTTCCTCGGGCATGGAATCCTTCAGTACGTAGCCGAGCGCGCCGCTCTCCTCGGCCCTGCGGACGTCGAACTCCGCCGCGGACGAGGTCAGCATGATGAACCGGCACGGCATGTCGCCGAAATGCTCGACCAATTCGAATCCGGTCCGGTCTCCGAGCCGAATATCGACGATGGCGAGATCGGGCTCCGTTTGCGCGATGAGCGTCATGGCGTCCTCGACGGACTCCGATACGCCCACGACTTCGACTTCTTTTTCGCTTTCAAGTACGGCAATCAGTCCTTTGCGGACCAATGGATGATCGTCAACGATAACGACCCGCATGCTATCACCCGCTTTTCGTAGTTTGAGTAGTGCCTTCGCTTACGCCGGCAATATCGGCGAGCGGCAGCCAGATCAGGATCCGCGTTCCGCTTCCTATCTTGCTTTCGATATCAAAGGTGCCCCCGAGCGATACGGCGAGCGCGCGCATATTGGACAGTCCGAAGCCGGAGCCCGAGCCGGTCTTGACCGTCTTCGCCCGGACGTCGAAGCCCCTTCCGTCGTCTTCGATCGTCAGCCGGACGGCGCCCTGCTTGACGGTGAGTTCGATGTTGACGCACTGGCTGGCGCCGTGGCGAATCGCGTTGCCCACGCCTTCCAGAATGATGCGGTACAGCGCCTTCTGCAGGTTCAGGGCCAGCTGGCCGACCGTCTGCGCGGCGCTGAACGCGATATTGACGCCGCTCAGCTTCGCCTGGTTGGCCAGATGCGAACGGACGAGGCCGATCCAGGAGTCGTTCCCGCCCTTGGACGAGCTCAAGCTGTGAATCGTCGCGCGCAGCTCGCCGGAAGCCGTCGAAGCCGCCTGCTGAATTTCCTTCATCTGTTCCAGTTTTTGTTGATCCGTCAGGTCTTTCCAGCCGCACGTCATCGAATGAATCGCGTAAATGATGCCGAACAAATGCTGGGAAACGCGGTCGTGAAGCTCTTCGGCGATCCGGTTGCGTTCCTCGATAAGAAGCCGTTTTGATTCGATCTGAATTGCCATCGCTATCATCACCTTTCTTGCCCTCGTTCAACACAATAGCCGGTTATGCGATCAGCGCGACAGTTGACCTGATCCGTTCCGCAAACGACCTGACGTTCTGCGGGAAGTATGAGAAACTCTTAATGTTTTCGGCATTTATCCTCAAAATCGGACAGCGCTCTATATTCCCAACATACCGCGAAGAAATGGACATGGACATACATCAGGAGTACTGAATTTAATCCTTGGTCGTCCGCGCTTTAACAGTGACCTTGGTCTCAATTCGCATTCGGAGATTTTGTCGACCGGTTTCTTTTTTCGCCGGCTTCGAACCGTTTCCGGAGCCGAAGCGAAAAACGCTCGAAAAGCCGGATCTGAAAGAAATCTGTAAGAATTGAAAGCGTTTCAGAACATCCCTTTTTCGTTGCGACGGAATGTGGCAGGACCACGGGCCTCTCTACCCAGGCGGATCCCGGTTTCTCGCGGGCATTTTTCGGCTTCGGACCACGTCCGTCGCCGCCGGCAGTCTTTTCCATTCACAACTTAGACACATTTTCCGGATAAACAAGCCACCGCAACCAACCATTTTCCTTCTATTGTTTAGTAAAACAACCTAAAAATACCAGAAGCTACTCAGGTTGGGGTATCGCCCATGGTCCTTTCGCGCGACGAAACGGGGTCGCCATGAGATTTATGAGAGGCCCGAACGTTCGGTTATTCGCCCGGTCAAGCGTCCGATCGCGTCGCTCCGAACGGATTACGGCATCCGCGTTCGCGCTACTCCCGAATCCATCCTGCCGGAATATCGAGTTCGCGGATGACGCGGGCCGGCGTCCCGGCGACGAGCGCGTTGCGCGGCACGTCCTTGTTGACGAGACTGCCGGCGGCCACGACCGCATTATCGCCGATCGTAACGCCCGGAAGAATCGTGCAGCGCGTGCCGATCCAGACGTTGTCGCCGATCACGACCGGCTTGCTCCCGCCCGGGGAATCGCTCGCGTCCAGCTGATGGTACGTGCTGTCCAGAATGCTCGTGCGCGGCCCGATCTTCACGTCGCGCCCGATCGTCACCCGGTTGCGGGAGGCGATCCCGACGCCGGCGTTGATGAACGTGCGGTCGCCGATCTCCAGCACCGCCCCTTTCTCGACGGTCAGCTGCGACGCCCAAGGCTTGCCGACGAACCGGACCCGGTTGCCCACGCGCAGCGTTCCGCCTTGATTGACGTACAATTTCCCTTTGATCCATGGAAGCTCGCGCAGCGGACGCCCGCCCTTGCCGTGCCGCAGCATCCATTTCAGCCTTCGAAACGTGTTGACCAGCATCAATGATTGCCCTCCATACCCAGTTTGGTATCCGGCAATCATTTTACCCTCGCGAGCGCCCGAACGAAACAGCTAGGATGCTTAAAAAAAGTTAATCTAGCAAAAAAACCCTTTCGCCGCGCCCGAAAGGACGTCAAAAGCGAAAGGATCGTTAAGGTAATTTTTAGTAAAAATTTATATTTTCTTCGCATTCGGCAAGCATCCGTTCATTGCTCCACGCTTCAACCTAGAGGCAATCGTGACTCGACCGATGGACCGGCCGCCGTTCCCTCTCCCGCCTCCGCGGCAACGTGTTTCTTCTATTAATAATAACGCAACAATCCGCTCGCCGTCAGCCCTGCTTCGACGTCTGCCCGCTGCGGCCCGCTTGGCTCTGCCGCTTCGTCCCCGCGATGGCGCGAAGCTGCGTCGCGAGAAACAGAATGAACGCCAGCAGCACCAGGCCGATGCCGATGACGGAGCCATTGACGGAGACGTGCATCTGGCTCAAGGTCAGGTAGATAAGCAGCCCGGTGACGGTCAGCACGTTTTCGCTGAAATTTTGCACCGCGATCGTTTTGCCGGAGCCGATCGTCGTCTTGCCCTCCTCCTGCAGCATCGTGTTGAGCGGAATCACAAAGATGCCGCCGAACACGCCGATCAGGAAGAGCAGCGCGACGGTCAGCCAAAGGACGTAGGTCATCGTGGCCAGCATGACCGCCGCCACCATGAACAGCCCGTAGAAGAAGGCGCGATGCAGCTTGCCCGCGGGCACCAGCTTCGGCGTCAGAAACGCGCTCGCGACGACGCCGATCGCCGTGATGCCGATCATCATGGATTGCCGGTCCGTGTCCGTAATGCCGAGGTTCAGCGGCAGCCACGCGATCAAGGCAATGCGCAGCACGGCGGCCGTCAGCCAAAAGGAACCGGTGCCGATGAGCGAGAACCGCGCCCGCGGATTACGGAACATGGTGCCGAAGTCGCGGAGGAACTGCATCGCTTCCTTCCCGTAGCGCAGGTCTGCGTTCCCGGGCTTGGCCGGAATGAGGAACGTCATCAGCAGCGACAGCACATACACGGCAAGGCAGGCGACAACGGCAGGCAAGTCGGAATTCTGCGCCAGGAAGCCGCCCGCGACCGTGCCGAGCAGAATTGCCAGAATCGTGGAGCCCTCCACCTTCGCGTTCGCCCGCAGCAGCTCGCTCTCCGTTGTCGTCAGCTCCGTCAAGATCCCGTATTTGCCCGGCGAATACACGACCGCCCCGATGCCGACGAAGACATAGCAGAGCGCCGGCGGCAGGCCGAACAGCAGCATGGCGATACCCGCGGCCTTCAGCGCGTTGCCGAGCAGCAGCACGTTCGATTTCGCCTTCTTGTCCGCGAACGCGCCGACGATCGGCGCGAGGACGATGTATGCGGCCAAGAACGCGATCTGGATATAGTTGACCGCGATGTCCGGATTCGCCGCCCCTTGGCGCTTCACCATGCCCACGATCAGAAAGAAATTCAAATTATCCGCGAATGCGCTCAAAAACTGCGTAAGCACGACCGTATTCAGCGGCGACAGCAAACGTTTCATTTCGTTTCCCCTTCCATGCTTGTACCCTCGTCGACCATAACCTACCTATCATACCGTATGAGGACTTCCGCCGGAAGAGCTTCAGGCCAACAAAAAAGAACGGATGAACGAGCCCGCCGGGCTCGTTCATCCGTTCTTCGCCGTTCTTTACCGTACTTTTGCCAACTCTGTGCCAATTCAATGCCATTTCTAAACCGTTTATATGCCGTTTCATGGCCGTTTCGCGCAATTGCTATACCGTTCTTTGCCCTTGCGCGACCGGTTCGCGGTCTCATTTCGCCCGGCTTATCCGAATGCTTTCCTATAAGCAGCCTCGTCTTGAACTCGGCTCGCAGCGTCATCGCCTTCGGCTGACCCGGCCGAAGCCGACCCGCGTCTTCGGCTTGGACGACTTGCGCGGCGTCAGCCAGCTGCCCGACTTCTTGCCGCCGTCGGTATCGCGCGTGATCTTGCCTTTGGACGGATTGCTCGTCACGCTGCCGGCGCCGGACGGACTCGTCGTATCGGCGTTCTTCGACCGCTTGAAGATCGAGCCCGTGCGCGTGACGGTCATCGGCGGGACGGCCTTCTTCTCCTGCGCCGTCGGCGCGTGGTAGCTGCCGCCGGTCGGCTTGTACGTCCCCCGGTCGTCGTAGCCGCGGTACGAGCCGTGGCCGTAGCGTCCGTTGTCGAACAGGTTGCCCAGGAAGCTCGCCAGCAGATAACCTTCCAGGAAGCTCGAGCTGTAGTTCTGCCGGACGTATTCCTGCGAGTCGACTTCGATCAGCGTGTCTTCCGGCTTCTCCGTATCCTGCTGCAGATGGATGATCCGGTCGTTGTAGACGAGGAACATATGATCCTTCGCCTCGGCCGATTCCTGCTGCGGCTTCTGCTGATCGACGAGCGCCTTCGCGACCTCCGGCACGCTGACCCCGGCCGCGCGATAGACGTACGACGTGCTGGCGCCGCTGCCGTTCACCGATTCGAGCGGGTACTGCTCCTCGATCTTCTGATTGACGCCGCAGGCGGCGAGCAGCGGGAAGACGAGCGTGAAGACCAGCAGGAATTTGAGTAAATAAGAGCCTTTGCTGCGCATCCTCCTCATCCTCTCCTAGGTCCCGCGGAGCACGCGGACATCGGCGGGAAGCACGCTATCGCCTTCGTACAGCATGAACCGCCCGTCCTGCCATTCGATGCGGAGCAGCTTCTGGTCGTCGGACTGGTACTGCCACACGTACTGCTCGCCGCCCTGGACGAACGGCGTCTTGCCGACGGCGGCGACGAAGCCGGAATATTGTTCTTCAAGGTGGTAGGTCCGGTCGTCCAATTCAAGCTCCGTCGGAACTTCCTCCACGGAATCGAGCCGGCCGTCGATCGGTTCGTACAGCGCGTAGACGGTCCGTTCGCGTTCCTCGATCGTCAAGTAGCGGATGGACGAGCCGTCGCGCAGCGTCAGTACGATAAGGTTGCGCTGGCGGTTCTGCAAGCGGCCGATGACCTCGTAGGTCACGAGCGACACCTCGCAGACGTCGCCCGGTCCGATCGTCAGCATGCTCTTCTCCGCGCGGGGCGGTTCAGGCTTCGCGATAATGTTTTTGATACGTGAGAAAATGCCCATGGCGATCGCTCCTTACGATTTCTTGATTACAGGCAGGCTCCGATGATCAGGGCGCCGGCCAAATGCAGCGAACCCGTAAACAGCGCCGAGGCGATCTGGTTCTTCCGCGTTCCTTCGGTCAAGTCCAGTCCCGCCATCGCCCGGAGCGCGAACTCGACGAGGCTCTCGATGAGCAGCAGAATCACGAACGAGATGGCCGACACGACCAGCGCTTCCCAGAGGTCGTCCGACGTCGCGATGGAGCGCGAGAGAATAAAGGCCTGCGCGATCAGCTTCATGATGAAGCGGGTCGTAACCGCCACGTTGCCGTTCTTGATTTCTTCCAAGTCCTTGTACCGGGTAAACAGCGAGTCGATCGCCATCAGCACGATCAGCAGCACCGCGCCGGCTCCGGTCCATACGAGAATGCCGAGCATCTGGTCAAGTGTCATTCGTCAAGAGCCTCCATCGTCTATTTTGCCGCAGCGGCCGCAAGACCAAAGAAAAAACGTCCTCGCGCATGGAAGCGCGCAAAGCTTGCGGTCCATGCCGGCAGACGTTCTTTCCATGAGCTGGCTGCTGCGGTACTTACTTGTAGTATACTACGAGCTTATTCTTTTTTCTCGTATTGCTTCATGAGCGCCGCCAGTTCGTCGTCGACGGCTTTGTTCCGGCCGAGCGACTCGAACTCGTCGTCGAGCGATTTGGCTTTGCTGTTCATTTCGTTGCTTGCTTCGGCTTGCGCTTCGGCTTGCAGCATTTTCTCTTCCATCCGCTTCAGGCCGGACGTTGCCGAGTCGGAGCTGAAGCCCGCCATCGACTTGTTGATGTCGGCTTGCGCTTTCGCGGCTTTGTAACGGGCCACCAGCGTTTCCCGTTTGTTTTTCATTTCCGTCAGCTGGTCGCGCATCTCGCTCAGCTTCGCGCGAAGATTGTCCGCGGACGCTTTGTTCGAATCGTAGCTGATCTTGTATTCGTCGCGCTTCTGCTCGGCGGCTTTCTTCTCTTCCAGCGCGCGGCGCGCGAGCTCGACGTTCTGCATGGAGGCCGCCGTGTGCGCTTGCTCCGAGCGCTTCTCCACGAGCGCGTCCTGCTCCTCGTACAATTGCTTGAACCGTTTCTCGATCGCGATTTGCGCGGCGACCGCCTTCTCGGCGTCCTCGAGGTCCTCCTGCATGTCGCGGATATATTGGTCCGTCAGCTTGATCGGATCTTCGGCTTTCTCGATCAGGGCGTACACGTTGGACAACGTAAGGTCGCGCAGGCGTTTGAATACAGACATGGTTCTTTTTCCTCCTTGGGTATGCTGTTCGTCAGCGTTTATGTTACCTATTACGGCCGCGGGAGAGAATGCGTTTCAAAAATAAATCGCGAAGACGGGACTTCCTCGAACCCTTCCGGCTCCCGCTCCCAAGACGCCGGGGACGCCGTTGCCTGCCTTGATGGCGGGCCGACGCGCGAATGGTCGGGATGGGCATGCGGTCCCATCCGCGGGAAACGCCGCGAAGGAGTTTCAGGCCTCCGTCGCGGGCAAGTCTCTCCCTCCTTGCCATTGGTTACCCTTAATTTACCATACAAAACCGAACCAAGAAAAGAGCCTTTCGCGGCGAATCCGCCCCGAAAAGCCCCTCATGCGTCCCGGAGCCCGGGCGGCAAGCCGGATTCGAGCCATGCCTAAGAGCAGCGGCGGCCGGAAAACCGCGGTAGTGCTTCGTACCCGTCTGCCGCCCGGCAGCGCCGCCGTTTCGCCAAGCCGGATGTCGCCGAGCGGCTTCCATAACGTGTATAGATTCTTCGCTCCGCGGCCCATATATACCACGACGCCGCATGTTCGCTAGCGACCGTTCGCACGCCGCGCCTCTATTTATAAAGGTAGGGCAACGATGCAGTCCGTGAGGCAGCCAACCTCCGCCTGTGACCCGAAGCGAAGGCGGCGCTTATAATGCGCATTTCGCGACGGGCGGGCGTCATGAGCGGCCGGCGGTGGTAATAAGCTGTACAAACGGCGGCCGCCATGCCGCGATTTAAGGAGGGACTCCGATGGAAGACGCCATCGTCAAGCGCCAGCTCGAGCTGCTCCGCGCCGACCGGTGCGCCGTGCACGACGTCGCCGCGTCGCGGACCGGAGACACGGTCATTCTGTACTCGCCGCCCGACCGCCTCGACATCCATGCGCGCATCGTCTACGCGAGCGGTATTGCCACGAAGCGCCATCTCAACGATCCGGTCATGCACGTAACGCCGGCAGGCGGGACCGGCAACGCGTGGAGCCTGCAGTATATCCGCATCCTTGGCGACAAGATCAACCGCGGCTACGGCTCGCTGATGATGAAGCAGCTGCTGGCGCTCGCGGAACGCGGGAACGTCGCCCGCATCGAAGGCCGGCTGCAGCAGGCCGAGCATCGGGACCACGCGGAGCGGCTGCGGCACTTTTACGGCAAGTTCGGCTTCGCCGTCGATGCCGATATGCGGCTGCGGTGGGACAACCCGCGATACCGCCCTGCGCCTTCGGAACGTCCTGCCGCTCCGAAGCCGGGATTCCGGTTCTGGTATGCGAAACGGGCCGAAAAAAAGGACTTGCATCCTTTTTGAAGATTATGATAATATTCCTCTTGTGCTTATCGATTTCTCTACTTAACGGGACGTAGCTCAGCTTGGTAGAGCGCCTGGTTCGGGTCCAGGAGGTCGCATGTTCGAATCGTGTCGTCCCGACCATCCATACTCCGATTTCGGAGCCTAATGCTTCATCTCCTACACACGCAATCGGTTGTAATCAAACGCTCGGGCGCCGCCCGGGCTTTTTTTTATTGCCGTCCGGGTAACGGTTCGCGCCGGAATTGACGGTCGTTTTCGGACCGTGCTATAGTCGCGGTAGATCATTTGCAAACGGTACCAGACGCTACCCGGTGCCGAAATTCAAAGCCAAAGGATGATTCGGATGGCGCGGAAGCCGAAAATCGCCGTTGTCGGCAGCTTGAACATGGACTTGGTCCTCACGATGGAGCGCATGCCCCGGATGGGCGAAACGCTCCAAGGGGACAGCATTCACTATATTTCCGGCGGGAAAGGCGCGAACCAGGCGGTCGGCTGCGCGCGTCTCGGGGCGGACGTCGGCATGGTCGGCGCCGTCGGCGGCGACGCGTTCGGCGCGCAAATCCTGGCGCGGATGAGCGGTTTCGGCGTCGATACGGCGGCGATCGCCGAATTGAAAGACGCCGCGACCGGCACCGCCACGATTCTCCATACCGAGGGCGACAACTGCATCGTGATCGTGCCCGGCGCGAACGGACGCTGCACGCCGGACATGATCGAGGCGCGCCGGGCGGTCATCGCCGGCGCGGACGCGCTGATCGTGCAGCTCGAAATTCCGCTGCCCGCGGTGGAAACGGCCCTGCGGATCGCTCGCGAGGCCGGCGTCCGCACGATCATCAATCCCGCGCCGGCGGCCGCCTTGACGGACGAGCAGATCGCGCTCGGCGACTATTTTACGCCCAACGAAACGGAATTCGATTACTACTGCGGCAGCCCCGCCGCGAACGAGGACGAGCTGTTCGCCCGGATGCGTGCGTGGCGCGACCGCCATCCCCGCCAGACGCTGATCGTGACGCGCGGCAAGCACGGAATCTCCTGCCTCGCGCCGGACGGCGGCGAGCCCGTCACGGTCCCGGCGCCGATCGTGGATGTCGTCGATACGACCGGCGCGGGCGACGCGTTCAACGCGGCGCTCTGTTACGGCCTCGCCGCCCGCTGGCCTCTCGAGGACACGCTGCCGCTGGCCGTCAAGGCCGCGTCCCGTTCCGTGACCGTGTTCGGCGCGCAGGACGGCATGCCGACGATGGCGGAGCTCGGGTAAGCCGCCGCGGCGGTTAGGCTGGCGCGGCTAGGCGCCCTCAATTGGCGCGCAAAACAAAGAGGCGATGCATAAGCATCGCCTCTTTGCGCGTTCGCGGCCGGACCCGGTCCGGCCGACTCGTTTTAGAACGTGCTCGCCGGCGTCGTGTCGGAGCACCAGCGCGTATTGAAGAGCTCGTGCATCAGCACCTCGTGCGCTTCCGGCGTGCCGATCGCGCGCAGCGCTTCCAGCGCGTGGCCGCGCACGTAGCGGTTCCCGTCCTCGAGCACGCCCGCCAGCGCCGGCACGGCATCCGCGGCGCCGGGACCGACGCGCACGAGCGACAAGCCCGCCGTGAAGCGCACCTGCGTGTCCGCGTCCGACAGCGCCTTGACCAGCGCCGGAACGACGGCCCCCGCGTCGGCGCTCATGATGCCGAGCGCCTCCACGGCCGTGCGCCGTACCTCCGCGGCCGGATGATCCAGCAGCGCCGCGACGCGCGGCACGGCTCCGTCGGCGAAGCCGCGCAGCTCGGAGAGCGCGAAGACGGCGTTATTCACGGCCGTCTCGTCCTCGCTGCCGAGCAGCGCCGTCAGTCCCGGCACGGCGTCGGCGCCGGCCGTCGACAAGCCGTACGACGCGATGCGCGCGCGCTTCTTGTAACCGCCGCTCAGCGCGGCCAACAGCGCTTCGATGCCGGCCGGACCGCTTGCCGCCAGGTCGTACGACGCCGCGAGAGCGTCCGGCTCCTTCGATTCCTTCAGCCGCGCCGCCAGCGCTTCGACCGATGCCGCGTCGCCCGGCTTCGTGCCCGCGCGGGACGCCGTGCGGCCGGACAACCAGTTCCAGACGTCCTCGGCGATCTCGCGGTGAGCGAAGGGCTCGCCGCCGGCCACCTGAGCGAAATCCGCCGTCCGGTTATCCCAGGACGGGGCCGTCGGCGCCTGCGTCCGCATGAATTCGAACTTCAGCATGAAGCGCGGGTTGCCGAGCAGGTTCGGCGTGGAACGATGCCAGATGTCGTAGTGGATGAGCGCGAACGTGCCCGCTTCCCCTTTCGCCGTCGCTTCCTCATCCATCTCGTCCGACGCGAAGTTGCGGCCGTCCTCGTACTGCGTGCCCGGCAGAACGCCCGTAGGTCCGAGCTCCTGCGGCGTGTCCTGCGGGAAGTACATGATCATCGCCCACCACGGGTGATGGTTGCGGAGCCGATCGTAGCCCCAGTAGCTGTCTTTATGCCACGCGCCCGGCTTCGGCACGGCGTTGTAGTGGCCGTGACGGTGCGTATGGAGCAGGTAGTTCTGCCCCAGCACGCTCGTCAGCGCGCCGGTCACGACGGGATGCTCGAACACCCGCTGCAGGTCGCGGATCCGCGGCAAAATATTGTTGCCCGGGTTGCCTTCCTTATCGTAGATCTCGTTCAGCTGCCCGACGAGCCGTTCATGGAATTCCTTCGGAAAATCCGTCTTCAAAATCAAAAATCCGTTCACGATAAACGATTTCATTTGTTCGTCGGTCAGCAAAAGCGGCTGGCGCTGCGTCATGGCCCATCGTCCTCCTCGGTTCTCTTTTCCTCCCCATTATAGGATCCGGCCGAGCGCATTCAAATGGCTAGGGCTAAGAATGAAGGTGCCAAAGTTAAGGTATCCGTTTTCACGGCCGCCCAAATCGTCTATGATGAATCCATACGCTTCCGAACGACGCCGTTCGGGCCTCAGTGAGGAGATTCCCGCATGAGCATGAACATGAAACGCGAGCACGGCGCCTTGACCGATCTGCTGCATTCGCTGCAAATCGACCTGCAGGTCGCCTACCGGACGCAGGTGACCCACGAGTGGCAGGATTACGACTTCGTGCCCGAATACAACAAACTCTACTACATTCTCGAAGGGGAAGGCTGGGTCAAGTCCGGCGATACGGAGCTGCGGCCGGTCCAGGGCGACCTGTGCCTGCTGCCCGCCTACGTCAACCAGTCCTACGCGACGCTGAAGAACCGTCCCCCCTACTTGAAATACTGGTGCCATTTCACGGCCTCGATCGGTCCGTTCGACCTGTTCCAATGGATCGGCGTGCCGCTCGCGATTCCCGTGGCCGACCGCGAGGAAATGACGGCGCTGTTCAAGCTGCTCGTCGGCTCGTACGGCAACGCCTCCGTGGTGGCGCGGCTGCGCGAGAAGTCGGTGCTGCTCGAGATCATCTCGCGCTACCTCGAGCACGTGCCGATCGCGATTCTGCAGCACCGCTCGGAGGACCTGAAGCGGATACAATTCATTCAATCGTACATCGACACGCACATGGAAAGCGGGCTGCGGGTCGAGGACTTGGCGAAGGCCGCCCACCTGCATCCCAACTATTTCATCGCGTATTTCAAAAAACAGTTCGGCGTTCCGCCGCTCAAGTACATCAGCCGGCGGCGGGCGGACAAGGCGAAGATCCTGCTGTCGACCACGTCGCTTAGCATCAAGGACGTCGCGGATCAGACCGGTTTCAAGGAAACGAACCATTTCGCGAAGTTTTTCCGCAAGGAGACGGGGCAGAGTCCGTCCGAATACCGCGCGCTGCACGGGGGATGAACGCCGCGCGGCTCGGCGGATGAAGCGGCTCCGCTTGGCGCCTGCATGCCGCGGCGCGAAGCTGAAGCTACCATGGCATAGCCGCCGAATCGCGCGGAAGCTAACAATCGACCGCCGGATCCGCCGCTCTCGTCCATGCAAAAAAAAACGCCTCCGGCATTCATGCCGGAGGCGTTCTTTTTTGACGTTCGCGATGCTTATCGGCGCGCGTTGTAGCCGATGAACGTTTTGCTTTCCAGGTCGAATACGACCGTCAGCGGTCCGAGCAGTTGGTCTTGGTCGGTTTCGTACGTGACCGTGACCAGTTTGCCGCCTTTGTCCTTCACGGCTTGCAGCAGCTTCTTCGCGTCGTCGGTCGTCGCCAGCACGCCGGACTCGGACGCGTTCACGACCTCGACGGCCGCTTCGTCCTTCTTCGTCTTCACGTGGGACGCTTGGCCGTCGGGCAGCTTGCTCCACGCGAGCGCGCGGAATTCGCTTACTTCGGCCGGAGCCAGCGTGTCTTGGGCCGGCTTGTCGGTCAGCGCCACGAGGTAGTATACCGGGCTGATCGGCGGCAGGCTCTTCGTCATTTCCGGACCGTAGTACGCGACGACTTTCGTGCCCGGCTTCAGGCTTTCCCATTCGATCGACGAGCCTTGGGCGTTCATGAGCTTCGTCTCTTTGCCGGCGTTCAGCACGACTTGCGACAGGCCGTTGCCGTCCTTCGCTTGGCCGATCGTCACCTGCCAGCCGTCATCCGTATGCTTGACGTTCGTGACGACGTCTTCCTTGACGAGGCGCTGGCTGCCGACGGTGACTTTCACCGCGTGGGATTGTCCCGGGAAGCTCATCGTCATGACCGGACCGTATTCGGCGACGATTTCCGTGCCGGCTTTCAGGTCCTTGGCGTTGACATGCTTGCCGTTCGCGTCCGTCAGCTTCGTGTCCTTGTCGACGGTGAGCAGCACCCAGCTGTTCGTGCCGCGGCCGACGACGTCCAGACGGTACGCGCCGTTGTCGAGCGGAGTCGCGCTTTGCACGACGCCGGACAGCATCATTAATTGTGCCTCCTCGCCGCCGTTGCCGCCTTCGTTGCCTTGATCGCGGGACGTCAGCGTCAGGCTTCTGTCTTTCGCGCTATACTTGACGTCGTATCCGAGCGCGTCCGCTTCGCTCTTCGCCGGCAGATAGGCTTGGCCGTTAATGAAGACCGGTTTCATGGACGTTTTCTCGCCGTCGACGATGACCTTGATGTCGCTGCGTACGAAACCGTTGACCTTTTGGAAAAAACTAGACGCTTCCGCAGCGACCGCCGAGCCCATCAGGCCGACGAGCGTTGCCGCGATAATGACTTTCTTCTTGTTCATAATCTTCTGCTCCTTCCAAATCGTCGCGTAGTGGGGTTGTAAGATCTTACATGCCCCTTGACGGCAGGATTCCGAAAAAGGTTGCAGCGGATGCGTTTTTGCGACCAAAGGCCCAGCTTCGGGCATGCAAAGGCCGGCATGGTTGCCCATGCCGGCCGGTCGCCGCTATTCGTTCTCGTACCACGGATTCAGATGCACGAGCACTTCGTCCACCTCGGGATGCGCGTCCTGCACCTTCTTCTTGATCTTGCGGATGATGTCGTGCCCCTCTTGGATGGTCAGCGTTCCGAGCACGGCCACCCGCGCGTCCACCAGCACGTAATGCCCGTGCTCCCGCGCCCGGAGCCGGTCGATCCGCTTCACTTCCTTCACCTCGCGCAGATGCTCGAGAATGTCTTCGATCTTGTCGGGGCTGAGGCTTTTGTCCATCAACACGTCGACGGTTTCGCGCGACATCTCGATGCCGAGCCGCAGCACGAGGAACGAGACGATCACGCCCGCCGCGGGGTCCCCGTAGCTGAGCCAAGCGATGTCCGCGCGCTCGCCGATCCATGCGAGGAAGATCCCAACGGACGCCGCCAGCGACGCGTACACGTCCGCCAAGTGGTCGTACGCCGTCGCCATGAGCGCCTTGCTGTTGATCGACTGGCCGACCCGCTTCGTATAGAGGTACAAGACCTGCTTCACGACGAGCGAGACGATGGCCGCGAAGAGCGCGATTACGTGCGCTTTGCCCGGCGGATGGAAGAAGGCCAGCACGGCGTGGTAGCCCATGTACAGCGCCGCGAGCACGAGGATGAACGCGACGATGCCGGCGCCCAGCACCTCCGCTTTGCCGTGCCCGTACGGATGGTCTTCGTCCGGCGGTTTGCCGGATACCCGCATGGAGCTGTACGCGGTCGCGGTGGCGATGATGTCGCCCGCGTTATGGATGCCGTCCGCGACGAGGACCTGGCTGCCGAACAAAATGCCGACGATCAGCTTGATGCCCGTCAACAACACGTTGCTGAGCAGCGAGACCCACATCGCGACGACCGATGCACGATTTTCCAAGAAGTCTCTCCTCATCTCCTTCTGCCCGGCGCATTTCTCGTAGAGGAATCTTACCATTCTCGCCCATGGAAAATCAAATGCCCGCCCGTTCACGCCACGGCAAAAAATCAGGCCCTGCCGCCTTGCGGGGCCAGACCTGATTAGCATACGCGAAGTTCGCCGGCGGCGTTCGGGGCCGTTGCCTTGGCGGCGCTGCGTCGTCCGGCCGGTCAGGCGGTTCCGCGGGCGGCGAAGCCAGATCACTCCGGAAGCGGCGGCAGCCGGCCGCCTTCCTTGATCGTGCGCACGCCGGCTTCGCAGACGCCGTAGGACCGCCACTGGCAGGTGCGGCAGAGCGTGCCGATGTCCTCCGGTTCCACGCCGGCGCGCACCCGTGCGATCACGGCCGACCACGGCAGCGTCAGGCCGAAGCGCAAGTCCAGCTTGGCGAGCGCGTCGCGATCGAGCCGGGCGACGGACGCGTTCTCGCAATGCGGTTCTTCATCCGCGGGAAAGCAGGCGCACAGCTCGTCGGGGCCGGCGACGATCGTCACCGGCGTGTGGGGTTCGTCCTTCAGGCGGTTGTAGACGCGCGCCATATTGGCGGCATACGCCGCCGAGTAACCCATGCCTCGGAAGCCGAGCAGGCATAACAAATGATGACCGCGAAGCCGGATCGTCATAAGCGGGCGCCCCTTTCTTCCTATAAGATGATAATCAGCCATTCGGGCGCTTCTTGATCCGATACCAGTACGGATACAGCTCCTCGAACGACAGCCGCGCGTAGAGCCGGTTCGCCGCTCCGTTGCTCTGCGCGACTTGGAGATAGCTCCGCGTAGCACCGCTTCCCGCCGCCCACTGCAGCATGCGGCGGATCAAGCGCTCGCCGAGCCCCCGGCCGCGGAAGGCCGTCGCGGTCGCGATATCGTACAAGCCGACATATTCGCCTTCCAGGACCCCGAGGCCGCACGCGGCGGGTTCGCGGTCGACGCATAGCGTAAAAAAGCCCGTTTTCATCGTGATGGCGTGCATGATCCGCGCGGCGGCGCCTTCGTGACAGGAGGGAATGCCGCTGAAGGCGCACATGTGGTCGAGCCAGGAGTAGGAGAGCCGGTCCTCGCATTCGATCGTGATTTCGGACCGCCGATAGGGCGGCTTGCGAAGGTTCGCAAAGTCCGTTAACAGCATAACACGGGACGGCGATTCCAGCACGTACCCGCGCGATTCTAGCAGCCGGTCGAGTCCAGCCGGGGCGAAAGGCGTCAGCTTGAAGATCGTATCCTGCCCGGCGCGGCAGTAGAAGGCTTCGCAGGCTTCGATTTTCCGCTTCAGCGCCGCTTCCGATTCGTCGCCCGCATAGAACGGATGAACGGAATTCGCGCGTTTGGTGTAGCCTTCCGCCAAGCGCAACAGCCAGCCGCCGTGCACGACCGTCTGCTGCGCGGGCCATGCGTTCATGGTTAATTCTTCGATGGAAACGGCCATAAGCCAAGCCCCCTATCACGGATTTTTTATGTATTAATATACACAGAATAGTATGAACATTCAATACAAAAAAGCTGCCTCCGCATGCGGAGGCAGCTTTTCGCGTTGTCGTGGCTTACTTCGGCAGCTTGACGCCCATCGCTTGCGCAAGGCGCGTGAAGATGCCCGTGTTCTCGTAAACGCCCGAGAACAGCTCGGCGCCCGTGCCCATGACCGTTACCGGCACGTCGACGGCCGTGTGGCCGGACGTCGTCCAGTCGACGACGAAGTTTTTCTTCGATTTCGCGATCTGGAACGGACCGTCTTCTTTGGAAATCGCGTCGCCCGACTCGTCGTTCGCGTCGACTTCCTCGATCGAGAAGCCGCCCGTTTCGTGGTCGGCGAGGACGAGAACCAGCGTGTCCGGATGCGATTTTGCGAAGTTTTTCGCGATTTGAACCGATTTGTCCAGCTCTTGGCCGGCCTTGATCGTCAGCTTCGCGTTGTTGTTGTGCGCCATTTCGTCCGTCGCTTCTTCTTCGACCATCAGGAAGAAGCCTTTTTTGTTCGCGGACAGCGTGTCAAGCGCTTTTTTCGTCATGTCCGGCAGCGGAACGATCGGATTGTAGAGATCGCCTTCGCCTTCCGGACGCTGTTGGAACATTTCTTCGTTCGCGAACAGGCCGAGCAGCTTGCCGCCTTTTGCTTTCTGCATGTCGGCCTTCGTTTTGACGTACGCGTAGCCGAGCGACTTCGCCTTGTCGACGAGGTTGCCCTGCGTGCCTTTGCTCTTCTCGGACGGATCTTCGGCGGGCTCGTCCTTGAACGCGCCGGCTTGACCCGCCGGGAACCAGAAATCTTCGCCGCCGCCGAGCAGAACGTCGACTTTGGTTTTCGTCAGGTATTGGAGCGCGATGTCGCTTTGCTTCGCCCGGTCTTCGACGTGGGAAGCGAACGCGGCGGGCGTAGCGTCCGTGATTTGGCTCGTCGTGACGAGACCCGTGGATTTGCCCAACCCTTTTGCATATTCAAAAATCGTTTTTACGCTTTTTTTGTTGGCGTCCATGCCGATGGCGCCATTGTACGTTTTCACGCCGCTGGCGTAAGCCGTAGCGGAAGCCGCGGAGTCCGTGACCGGAACCGTGGAGCCCGTATGAATCAAGCCGACGTAAGGCATCGCGTCCATGGCCAGTTGACCCTTCTCGCCGACCGTAGCCAGGCGAATCGCGTCGCGCTGCGCCGTGCCCATGCCGTCGCCGACAAAGAGAATGACGTTCTTCGCTTGTTTCGATGCAGCGGATACTTCATTCTTGCTTTGCGCCGCGACGAAGCTCGTCACGACGAGCGCCGCTGCCGTAATACCGATTACCGAAGTCTTCCATCCAATCGCGGATTTCATGTGTACGCCTCCTAATCTCTTTTCTCTAGCATCATAGAACGAGATTATTAAGCGGATGTATGGGCGATGTTAAGATCCAGTTAAGACTTCCCAATCTTGTATAAAAAACAATGAAAACTCTGCAGCTGCAGCGAACAACGTTTCGTTTTATCGACGTATTTTTACCTTTATGCTAAAAGAATCTTCCATTTAGGAGACGGCACGTCAGCCTCCCTGAAGCCGCTCGCGCCGCAGCCGTTCGACGGACGCGCGAAGCGCTTCTTCCGTCTTCACTTCGATGACGACGGACAGCCCGCGCGCCCGGGCGAACGCGAGCCGTTCGTTGATCGGGACCTCTCCCGTATACAGCGGCCGGTGATCCGAACCGTTCGCGCAATCGTGAAGATGCATATGGGCGATGCGATCGGCGTGCGCCATCAGGACGGGCATTTCCAGGTATCCGGTCCTGGCGTCGTGCCCGGCGTCCCAAGTCAAGCGAAACGGCGCGAATCCGGCGAGCGCGTCGACGGCCTTCCGCACGAACGGCAGCTGGAAATTGCACGTATTCTCGATGCACAGCGAGAGGCCGAGCGCGGACGCCCGTTCGTACATCGTCGCGAACGCCTCATGCAGCAGCGCGGCGTACTCGGCTTCGTGCGCCTCATTGATCCACGTCCTTCCGCCGGGCAGCGTGAAGCAGACCCCGTTGTGCACATGCATGTTCAACAGCCCGATGCCCGCGGCGGCCGCCCAGTCCATCGCGTCGAGGCAGCAGGCCAGATGCCCCCGACGGATGGCCGCGTGAAACGACGCCGGCTCCAGCTCTTCCGGCAAATGCAGCGTAAAGCCGATCCCCGTCTCCCGGCTAATCCTTCGCACCAGCCCGGCATCCAGCCTGTCCGGCATGCACAAGGGCAGATTCATGTTCAATTCGATAAAATCCAGCCCGAGCGCCGCGCAGAGCAGGGCGTTCTCCTCGAGCGAGCCGCATTCCAGCAGAGCCGGCATGCCCAGCTTCATCGCGTCCCCTTCGTATTCCTTTGACTCTATTCGACTTCGATCGAGACGGTTCCGTAGACGGCCAACGCTTGCTCGATGACCTGCCGGTCCATGCCGGTATGCAGGCGAATGCGTTCCACCCGATCCGCTTGCGAACGCATCGGCGCCTCCTCGGTCCGTCCGCGGTCCCCGCTCAAGAAGCTCGTGCCGTCGCCGAGCTCCCAATGCAGCACTTCGGCCTCCGTATAGATCCGGCGCTCGACCAGCGGCTTGCGCAGCAGCCGCTGCGAGTATTCGCCCGCCGCCAGCAGCGCGTCCGGCGCGATCGGACGCAGGTCGTACGCCTGCTCGCTCCGCTTGCCGTTCGGCCGCAGGTAGGCGACGTGCAGCCAGCCTTCCCGGACGGACAGCGCGACGCGCGCGCCGGACACGAACCCGGCGAGCGGTTCGTCCGTAAAGTCGCCGCTCTCCGCATCGATCAGAATCGGCTCGATCCATTGGTCGCCGAGATCGCATAGATAGGCGCGTCCCCGTTCGTCCAGCGCCGCGACCGCGACATGCGCGTTCGGCGTCAGCAAATCGTGGCCGACGGCGTAAGCCGGAATCCCCTCCCGCCGAAACGCGTCGATCAGCCACAGCGCGAGATCGAAGCAGTTGCCCGATGAGCCGTACCGCTCGCGGTGCAGCCGCATCAGCTCGACGCTGCGCTGCTTGGGCTCGTTTCCCGACCGGAAGTGCCAGGCCTTGGTCAGCGTTTCCATCGGAAACGCGTCGAAGGCGCGCCAAACCGCCAAAATATCGGACGAAGCTCTCATCGGCCCTCCCCCCCGGCTATCGCCGCGCCGCGCTCCGGCCGCTTCCTATTCAGCATCATGTTCATGTTCCGCATCCTCCCGTTCTAGTAGCAGGCAATCGGTTCCCAATTCCATATGTGCCCTATTCGCGCCCGACCCTACGAATTCCTTTTCGCTCGGGCGCCCCTGCGCCATCGGCCGGAATTCCGCGCTTGCGCTCCGGACATTTCATAGCCGAACGAGAAGCGCGCCGCGCGGGCCGCCCGCAAACTGCCGCCGCTCCTTTTCGCGCGGCGCCTTATGAATTCCCGTTTCGAGGGTCATACTAGCGACATATAGCTTCCGTTCATTTTGTCGGAATCTCACATGAAAGGAGTTCCGTTCTCCATGCAACCGGGTAACGATTCTGCCAAAACCGAACCGCAGCCCCTTTCCGCCGCGAGCGTGACGGCGAAGCGCAAGCTGCATCCCAGCGTCGACCTGCATTTCGACCGCACCTGGCTCCACCAGCTTCAGGACCGCATGGACCGCAACGGCCCATGGGACGACTGGACGCTCTATCAGCTGGCCGTCGAAGCGGAGCAGTCCAAGCTGATCGGCAGCTTCGACGATCTGCAGTGCCTGCGCAGCCTGCCGGCGTTCGAGCCGATGCCCCACCAGATCAGCACCGCCCGCAAAGTGCTGCACGAAATGAGCGGCCGGGCGATTTTGGCCGACGAGGTCGGCCTCGGGAAGACGATCGAAGCCGGGCTCGTGCTCAAGGAATACATGGTCCGCGGACTCGTCAAGCGCGCGCTCGTGCTCGTGCCGGCCTCGCTCGTCCTGCAGTGGGTGCGGGAGCTGAACGCCAAATTCGGCATCGCCGCGGTCGCCCAGAAGAAGGAGCATTCCTGGGGCTACGACGTCGTCGTCGCGTCCATGGACACGGCCAAGCGCGATCCGCACCGCGACCGGCTGCTGAACCAGGATTACGACATGCTCATCATCGACGAGGCGCATAAGCTGAAGAACAAGAAGACGACCAACTACCAATTCGTCAACGCGATGCGCAAAAAATATTGCCTGCTGCTTACGGCGACGCCCGTGCAGAACGACCTCGACGAGCTCTACAACCTGATCACGCTGCTGAAGCCGGGCCAACTGGGCGGCCAGAGCGAATTCGCGGCGAATTTCGTGGTGGACAAGCGGCTGCCGAAGAACGAGGACCAGCTGCAGGAAGCGCTGCAGGCCGTCATGATCCGGAACCGCCGCGGGGACGGCGGCATCCACTTCACGAAGCGGATCGTCAAGAACATCCCGCTGCAGCTGTCGACGGAGGAACAGGCGCTCTACGACGCCGTGACCGCGTTCGTGAAGGAGCGTTACGAGGAGAATCAAGGCGACTGGACGAGCATGCTGTCGCTCGTGACGCTGCAGCGCGAAGTGTGCAGCAGCCGAGACGCGGTCTTCCTGACCCTCGTGAACATGTTCAAGAAGACGGCCGAGGATTCCCCGATTCGCGCGAAGATCTGGAAGCTCGTCGAAGTCATCCGCGGCATTACGGCCAACTCGAAGGCCGAGAAGGCGATGGAGCTCGTCCGCGCGATGAAGGAGAACGACAAGGTCATCATCTTCACGGAATACCGGGCGACGCAGGAGTATCTGCTGCAGTACTTCCGGTCCCACAACCTGGTGGCCGTCCCTTACCGCGGCGGCATGAACCGCGGCAAGAAGGATTGGATGATGGACCTGTTCCGCGGGCGCGCGCAGGTGCTCATCGCGACCGAGGCCGGCGGCGAAGGCATCAACCTGCAGTTCTGCCACCATATGATCAACTTCGACCTGCCGTGGAACCCGATGCGCGTCGAGCAGCGGATCGGCCGCGTGCACCGGCTCGGACAGACGAACGACGTGCAGATCTACAACCTGTGCACCGTCGGCACGATCGAGGAGCATATCGTCGGCCTGCTGCACGAGAAGATCAACCTGTTCGAGCTCGTCATCGGCGAACTGGACCATATTCTCGAGCGGTTCGAGAAGAACGAGACGCTGGAGCAGCGGCTGGCCCGGCTCGTGATGGAATCGGGCACGGACAAGGACGAGCTGCGGCGCGGCATCGACGAGCTGGGCGATTCGCTCAGCCGCATCCGGGACGAGGTCGAGTCGGAGGAGACCGGCGAGCTCGGCGCGGTCGACGCCGTCCTGAACGCCGTCGGACAATCGATCGAGGTGAGACCATGAATGAACGCCAGATCCATAAGTTCGTCCAGCGCTACCTGGAGGCGACCGAGTGCCGGATCGTCGAGAAGTCGCCGGCGCACTTTCAGGTGAAGCTCTCGCCGCGCGCGGACCGCGACCTGACGAACCGTTCCTACTATTGGAGCTTCGTCGACCGTACCGGCGCCGAACCCGAGACGATGTCCATGCTGCTCGTGACGGACAAGAGCAAGTACGACGAGACCGCGCCGCCGCCGCCGGCGCCCAAGCCCGCCGCGCAGGCGGCCGCGGACGCCGCGCTGGGCCGCTCCCTCGGGTACGTCCACGGCTCGCTTAACGCGAACGCGCGCGTGCCGAGGGAGGATCTCTATTTCGGCTCGCGCCGGCTGGAGCAGCTGTTCCAGTCCTCGCGGCAGAGCGGCAGCTACCTTTGCCTGTTCCAAGAGCCGGATAAGCGCAGCAGCCACCCCCTCCACTCCACTGCTTACAGCGCCTGGCTGGGGGTTAATATGAAGGTAGAGTTCCTGTGCGACATGAAGCGGGAGGAACTCCACTCCTTCGGCATCTCGCTCGCGACGGGCCAATGCGTGGAGCAGTTCAACGACCGGCTGCTGCAGCACCGGATGACGCCGAAGCTGCCGCCGAACGTGCACACGGCCAAAAACGCCTTCACGCTCGCCAAGGCGGCCTCCATCGCGGAGCAAACGCTGGAGCGGAAGCTGAGGGGCTACGATTACGGCTGGGCGGACGCGGCCGCGCGGCGGCTGGACGACGAGCTGGCCACGATCCGGCACTATTACGAGCCGCTGATCGAAGGCGCCGACGAAGAGACGCGTCCGGCCGTCGCGGAGCAGTACGACCGGCGCCAGGCGGAGATTCGCTGGCAGTACGAGCCGCGCGTCCAAGTCTCCGCCATAAACTGCGGCATTTTTTATTTGCAGGGCATCGGTTAGCGAAAATCCGGCAAAATTAGAAGCCGGCTTGTCCCGCTTCCCTGACAGGAACCAACACCTTCTCCGCGCGCGTTGCGCTACAATGGCGTTGTCAGGTACTGTCAGCCCTCCGTCAACCATTCTACAGAAACTGCAGGTGATGCCGTTTATGAACAAATGGACCGCGATGTTCGCCGCCGTCTTGGCGGCGATGCTGGCGCTGGGCGCCGGGTTCCCCGGACGGGCGGCTTCGGCCGCTCCGGCGGCTTCCGCCGCGTCCGCGCCGGCCGAATCGGCGCTGCGGCAGCATGTCCGGACGTGGACCGACGCGCTGTCGAAGCAGCCCGCCTTTCGTTCGTGGACGTCCGCCGAACGGACGATCGCCCCGCTCGGCCCCGGCACGCACGGCTGGCTCGTGACCTTCGCCGCCGCGGGCAAGCCGGTCGGCTATATGATCGTGAACGCGACGCCCGAAGGCGGATACCGGCTCGGAGAATACGGCGTCGGCGCGCATCCCGCCTTCTATCCCGTCACGCTGTATAACGCGCTGATCCGGCAAGGCCTGGTCGGCAGCTACGCCGAAATCGCAAAAAAGCCGCTCCGGCTGGAACGGCTTTACCTGTCTCCCGTGCTGGCGGCCTGGAAATGGTCGGCCGCCGGCGGCGAGACGTATTATTTGGACGCGTGGACCGGCGAGGCGATGCCCGTCGACGACGCGGCTTGGCAGAAACAGTCGAAGCGTACGCCGGGTACGGTAACGACGGCCGGCAGCTCCGGCGCGCCGCAGCCGAGCAAGCTGACCGCCGTCAGGTCGAACCGCGCGTTCGATCCGTTCGAGCGCATGCCGTGGCTGACGAGCTCCCCGCTGTCCGCGAAGCAGGTGCAGGGGCTCGCCGGCATGCTGGACAAGCTTCAGCAAATCCGGTACACCGCCGAGCTGTTTAACGCTTCCGTGCTTCAGGTGCTCCCCGCGGTCGGCTACCACGGCTGGAACGGCGGCCCGCTCTACGTCGCCTTCGATCAGGCGTTTCCCGGCACCCGTTACGTTCCCGTGGACGCGCTCGACCGCGAAGGCCATTTTTATCGCTAGCCGACACGGCCCGAAGCCGGTCAGCATCGCGGTTCCCAAGCTTCGTTAATCCCGGGACGAACGCATCCATTGCGAGATCGCGAACCCGCCAAGCCCGAACCATCGCGTCAGCCAAGGCTCTCTTGCGGCTTTGGCTTTTTTGCGGTTCTCCTTGCGCTGCGCCTGCGGCGTCTCCATGTAATCGACCACCCGGTCGGTCATATACCGGATATATTCCTCCGTCTTTTTCTCCATGCTGCGGATCTCCCCTTCGCTCGAATTCATAAGCTTCATTCTCCAGTTTCCCCGCGATCGATGCCTTTCAAACATGAATGAGTTCCCTTGGTCCGAGCCACGCTATGGATGATTATGTTGGCATAGGAGGATAACGATGCGCGAACGATTTTGTCGGCGTCGCCCGTTTCGCACGGGCTTGGCGCTTTTGGCCGGCGCCGCTTTGCTGTGCTTCTGCAGCGCGGGAACGTCCCTGGCGGCGCCCGGGGAATCTTGGGAGGAAGCCCCTTCGGCGCAATCCCTGCTCGACAGCCAGCTGCCGACCGACTACAGCCGCGCCCTTCCGACGGCGCAGGTACTGATCGACGTCGGCCACGGCGGCATCGACGGCGGCGCTCACCACGAGCATATATTGGAGAAAGACATCAACCTGGCGGTCGCCAAAAAAGTGTACGCCATGCTGCAAGCCCAAGGCATCCGGACCGTCCTGAACCGGAACGGCGACTACGCGCTCAGCGACGATAACCGCTGGAACGGGAGAGCCTCGCGTCATCGCCGGGATCTGTCCCAGCGCAGCCAGCTGACGAAAGAGATCAATACGCAAATCTTGGTCAGCATACACGTCAACTGGGCGCCCGACCGGACGGAGTACGGGCCGCTCGTGCTGCATCAGAACGAAGGCGAGAGCGCGCTGCTCGCCTTCTGCATTCAGGATGCGCTGAACCGCCGGCAGAATACGCGCGGGCTTCCCCGCGTCGGCAAGCCGTTCTACCTGCTCAACGTCGTCAAGCACCCGGCCGTCATCGTGGAAATGGGCTTCATCAGCCACGAAGGCGACCGGCTCATGCTGACGAATCCGGACAAGCAAACCGAGCTTGCCGCCGCCATCGCGTCAGGAGTGCGGAACTATATCCTGCTCCGCTGACGGGCCGAGCATGTCGCTCAGCCGGACGAACCGCGCGCTGCCCTGCAGGCGCGGGATCGCGTCCTTCAACGCGGCGGCGGTCAGCTTGCCCGGCGGGCCGACGTGGCCGATCGTCACGCAGCTGGCGTTGCTCTCCAGATGCTTGCGCAGCAGGCCGATCTGCTTCACGATATGGCTCGTCGAGTAAACGTCGTCGAGAAACACGTGGTTGGACAGAAGCGGTACGCCTAATTCGGCGGCGAGCTTGGGCACGACCGTTTTGTACGTCGTCCGGCTGTCGAGGAAAAACAACCCCCGCTCCTTCACGACGGTCAGCACGACGCGCATGACCCGCTCGTCGGCCGTGACCTTGGAGCCCATGTGGTTGTTCATGCCCACCGCGTAGGGCACGTCGTCGATCGCCGCCTCCACCCGCTTGCGGATCTCGGCATCGTCCATCGCCGTCGTGATGGCGCCGGGTCCGAGCCATTCGGGCTTGCCCTTCACCGGCTCCATCGGCATGTGCACGATCACGTCGTCGCCCAGCTTGTGCGCGAGCTCCGCGTCCTGCTTCGTCGTCGGCATGAACGGCATGATCGCCGTCGTGAACGGTACGGGCAGCTTCATCATCTCCGGCGTCCCCGCCATGCCGTTGCCGAAATCGTCGATGACGATCGCGACCTGGCGCTGCCCGGCGGATGCGTCCGTTCCTTCCGCGGCCGCGCGCTCCGAAGGCGCGTTCCACGGGCATAGCGAGAGCGCCAGTACCGCCGCCGTTAGCGCCGTCCGGCTTCGTTTCTTCTTCATCTCTAATCCCTTCTTTCCGCTGCATCGGTTACATTGTTTGTGGAAAGAGGAAAAATTATGTACGAAAAGGACGAGCAGCGGGGCTGCTCGTCCTTTCTGCGGGTTTGCGGCGCTAGGCCGCCGCGCGATGCGCGAACGATCGGTTAGACCGCGTAAACGGCCGCGCTGACGTTCATCGGACCGATGATTTGGCCCGTCGCGCCCGGTTGCAGGTTTTCCACGTAGAACGTGTACGCATGCGCGCCGGCTGGGACGTTGATGTCGATGACTTGGAACGTGGCGATGCCGAAATGCTCGTATCCCGTTTCAAAGCCTTGCTCGATATAGTAGATCTCTTGGTTGTCCCGGAATACGCGGAACAGGAATCTCGGAATGCCGGACGTGCCTTGACCGCCGAACGTCGCGACCAATTGGACGCGGTTGTTGTGCGCGAATTGCGGCAGGACGAAGATGCCGAGCTGCGACAGGATCGCTTTGTTCGGCGTGAGCGGCAATTCGATCGCCACTTGGTTCGTGACGACGGCGGGAACGCTGACGTTGTAATCGATTAATTGTGCCATGGAGATAGTCAACTCCTTTCCTACCAGATGCTTCCATTCTATGAAAACGGAAATGCGTTGGTATGGACGAGTTTCTATCTCGGGCGGATTTTTTACGTTGGGTGTTATCGTTTCGTTTCTCAGCGTAATGACGGCAGCGAATTTCTACTTGGGAATATCAATAAAACGGCACGTTGCCGGCGCGGAGCCGCTCGTCCAGCCGATCCGCGAGCTCCAGGAATTCCAGCGGCTCGCGGATCGTATACGCCGGGCGCTCGCTCTCGTCGGCCGGCTCGTGCGGGTACCGCGTCGTCCAGCTCTGGAAGACGCTCACGATGCCGAGCGCGTTGGCCCCTTTGACGTCGCGGCTCAGGTTGTTTCCGACCATGACGATGCGGCCGAAGTCGGCCTCGTTCAGCTCCAGCGCGCCGGCCGCCGCCCGGAACATGCGCGGGCTCGGCTTGACGGCCTTGATCGTCTCCGAATAGATCATCGTCGTGAAGTAGTCGTACAGGCCGAGCCGTTTGTACATATTCTTGAACGACTGCGCGTCGCCGTCGGCGACGAGCGCCAGCGTGTAGCCCCGCTCGTACAGCGTCTTCACCATGACGTCGGCGCCGGGAATGACCTCGGCGGTGACGACGATGCCCTCCTCGTCGCGGATTTCCGTCGATTCGTCGATGATCGTATCCCCGCTGTCGAGGAAAATGATTAATTTGCGTTCGCTATTCATTGTTGCGCTCCTCTCTCCTTTTGCACGTTCCATTCGATTGCCGCTTGAATTAATTGTCGATTGATTGCCGCTCTGCTTGCCGCCCCCCCGCCGGTCAGTCCCGCGCCTCGACGCGAAGCCGCTGGCCCTTGCCCATCCGCAAGCCGTCCGGCGCCATCCGCTTCAACGCGGCGACGTTCGCCGGCATGCCGCCCTCGGCGAAGGCGTTGCCTTCGATGGCCGCGCCGCTGCAAGCGTCGAGCCGAATCAGGCTCGCGGCCGCCGGCGCGCCGTCCTCCGCGGCCCCTTCCGCCGGTACGACCTCATTATTTGCGAACCGCAGCCCGCGGACGCTCTTCGCGCCCAGCGCCGCCGCCAAGCTCGTCTCGATCCGGTTGCCCTCGATGACGATGCCTTCGTGCACCGGCCGGGCGGCGTCGGCGATGCGGTTCTCCGGCGCGATGAAGATGACGGGATGCTCCGCGCTGCCGCACGCGGCGAACCGATTGCCCCGGATCGTCAGGTCCCGGACCGGCCCGGACTCGAACCAGCTCTCCGCGTCGTCGGCGACGAACACGCCGCTCATCGTCGTGCCGTCGAAGACGTTGTCTTCGATGACCGCCTTGCGCCGGGTCGTCACGAGCACGCCCCGCGTCGGAATGCGGGCGAAATAATTGCCCCGCACGCGCAGCTCCGGGTTCCACGTGACGTTCTCGACCGCGTCCCCCGGCTCGGCGTCCGGCGGCGCGTCCGCGTCCAGCGTCAGCAGCCAGTCGCGCGGACTGACGGCTTCGACCGCAAGCACCTTGCCCGGGGCGTACGGAAGAAGCGTCTCGCGCTTGACGAACGCGATCTCGTCGCCGGGGAAGAAGGCTTGGAAGCCGTACGTCTGGGGATGCATGAAGCGCAGCAGCACGCGGTTCGCCTCCGGCATGCCGATTAGCTGCAAATGCGTGCCGTGGACGTTGATCGGATCGTCGTGGCCGCCGACGAACCGGCAGCCTTCGATCTCGACCCGGCCGCGGCAGCCGGAGACGTGGATGAAGTCGGCGAACGCCGTCACCGTCCGGCCCGTCTCCGGCCGCGGCGAGAAGTCCAGCTCCGCGAAGCGCAGGTCTTCGCTATACTGGCAGACGACGCCGAGGCCGTGCATGAAATGAATGCCGCCGTCGGCGAACCGGATATTCCGGCTGCGGCGAATGAAGACGCCGACCTGGTCGCGCAGACCGTCGCGCACCTGCAGGACGCGGCCCGCCGGTTCGCCGGGCGCGCTGCCCAGACGGAAGCGGAGCCGCATCGGCGCCAGCTCCTCGGCGAGCGCCGCTTCGCCGAGATTGTCGATGCGCCACGTCCGGTTGCGGACCGGGTCGAACGCCTGCATCGGGCCGGCGTTGAAGCGCCAGCCGTCGCCGGTCCAATGCACCTTCCCGCCCCGCACCTCGTACCGGGAATCGGGATGCACCTCGACGTCCATATAGTCCGTCCCGGCGGCCGTCACCGTCATCTCCGCCACCGTCGGGCGGGCGTAATCGAGATGCAAATTGCGGATCTCGACGTCGTCGCAGCCGTCCAGCGCCAGCATGGTGACCCGCCCGTGGAACAGGAAGAGCGAGCCTTGCCCGTCCAGCGTCAGCCGCCCGATCCCCTTCAGCAGAATCGCGATCGTCTTCGTGACGTCGGGATTCTCCTCCTCGCTGGCCGTGTTCGTGATGTAATACGGTTCCCGGGCAGCCTCGTCCGGATAGAAATCGTACCTCCCCGGCGGACATTCCAACACCGCCGGCCCGTCATGCTTCCCCGCCGCTTCGATTGCCCGCCGCATGGCAGGCAGCGCATCGCGGCCCGAATCCGGCTCCGCGCCGTAATCCGTCAGCCGGAAGCGCGCGATTCCTCCCGTAACCCCGTATGCGGTCTCCATCGTCTTCCTCCTCTTCATCTCCTCGCCGAGATAGGTTAAGCGCTTAACCTACCATACAACGAAACGGCCGCCGGTTCAATATCGAATTCTGTTCCGGACAGCAAGAAAGGCGGCTAGCGCCGCCTTAAAAGGGTTTCTCTTTAATCAGAAGGCGGCTAGCGCCGCCTTAAAAGGGTTTCTCTTTAATCGGAAGGCGGCTAGCGACGCCTTCCATGGGTTTCTCTTCAATCAAAAGGCGGCTTAGCGCCGCCTTCCTGCTCGTTCATGTGCCGTCATCGCAGCTATCCCGCTGACCCGTGCATCGAAATCGGCACGACGATTTTGTACAGGACCTGCAGATCGTTGGCCCCGTCGATCTTCGCCGATTCCTCGAGGCCCGCCGGCAGCGTCCGGAAGAAGGCGATGCAGATGATCATGTAGAACGTATTGACCGCGACCGGCAGCACCATGACCAGCAGGTTGTTGATCAGGTGGAAGTTTTTCATCGTCAGGTAGAACGGAATGAGCCCGCCGTTGAAGAACATCGTGAAGACGATGCCGCTCATGACGATTTTGCGTCCCGGGAATCCCGACTTCGACAGCACGTAGGCGCCGGTCACCGTGACGAGCATGTTGACCGCGGTCCCGATGCCGGTAACGAACAGCGTGACCAGCAGCGCCTTGAAGAATCGCGGCTCATGCAGGATGTAGCTGTAGGCCGACAGGTCGAAGACGGTGGGAACGAGATAGACGAGCTGCTTCGAGACCGCCACCGTGTTGCTGAACGACATGAGGACGACGTTGTAGAACGGCAGCAGGGTCGCGATCGTGAGCACGATGAGCACCGCGTGGATGATCAGGTCGGCGACGCTCGTTTTTTTGCCGCGCCTGCCCGGGCTTTGCCGGACGGCGGCGGATGTCGTTGCGGTTTCCATTTACACGAGTCCCTCCCCGCCGAGTCGTTTGACGATGTAGTTGGCCAGATAGAGCAGGCCGAAATTCAGCACCGCCTTGAACAGGCCGACCGCCGTCGTGACCCCGAAGCTGAGGCCGTCCGCGAACGCCGAGCGGTACGTGTACGTGTCGATGATGTCGCCGGTCGAATAGACGCCCGGATTGTACAGGTTGAAGATTTGGTCGAACCCGCCGTTCATCGCGTTGCCGACGGCCAGGATCAGCAGGATCGCCGCCGTGCCGCGAATCGAAGGCCACGTGACCGATTTCAGCTGCTGGAACCGTCCCGCGCCGTCGACGTAAGCGGCTTCGTACAGCTCCGGATTGATGCCGGCGATCGCCGCCAGGTAGATGATCGCGCTCCAGCCGACTTCCTTCCAGATGTTCGAGAGGAACACGATCGCCCGGAACAGCCCGGGATCGGTCAGGAACGTCGCCTTGTGGAAGCCGAGCGAGGCGATGATCTGATTCAGCACGCCGGTGTTGCCCAGGAAGTTGAACATGATGCCGCTGATGATGACCCAAGAGATGAAATGCGGGAACGTATAGACGGTTTGATAAAATTTCTTCAGCTTCTCCCGCGCCACTTCGTTGATCAGGAGCGCCAGCACGATCGCGATCGGATACTCGAACACGATCCGGCCGCAGCTGATATAGAGCGTGTTCCAGAACGCGCGCCAAAAATCGCTCTGCGCGATCAGCTCCTTGAAATTGTCCAATCCGACCCAAGGGCTCCGCAGGATGCCCTCCCGGATGTGAAACTCCTTGAACGCGAGCAGCACGCCGTACATCGGCACGTACTGGAACAAGACGTAGAAGAGCACGGTAGGAAGGAGCAGCAGATACAGGTAGCGGTGTTTGTACAGGTCCTTCCCGATTGTTTTTCCCATTGCGATCCTCCTCGTAAGCGTTGCCAACCGAACTGTCCCCATTATCGCGCCGATCGCCCGGCTCGGGTATGCACGCGATTTATCGAAAAGGAAAGCACTTCTAAATGCCGAACATAAAAAAAGAAAACTTTCGGCGAAAGTTTTCTAAAAATCGTCCATAGCGGATCTAAAACCGATCCATTGTCTGCGCTTTCACTGCCGCTCGCTGCGGTACTGCGTCGGCGTCTTGCCGGTCATTTTCTTGAACAGCCGCGTGAAATAAAAATAGTCCTGGTACCCGATCCGCTCGGCGATTTCCTGCATGGTCAGCTCCCCGCCGCCGAGCAGCTCGCGGGCGTGTTCGATCCGCAGCCGCGCGACGTAGCCCGTCAGCGTCTCGCCGACCTCCTTGCGGAACAGCTGGCTGATGTAGCTCGGGTTCATGTAGAACTGCTCCGACAAGCTCTGCAGCGACAGCTCCTCGCGGAAATGCTGCGTCACGTACTGCAGGATGCCGTTGAAATTCCGGTTCTTCGACTCGGGGAGCTGCGGATCGGCGACGGGCGTCAAATCGCGGGCGACGAGCGCCTCCAGCGCGCTCAGCATGTCGAAGACGTCGCGGTACGACTGGATGAGCTGCTCGTAGCTGTACAGCGTCTCCTCCGTCTGGCCCAGCTTGAACAGAAACGCCACCGTCATGTTGTAGACCTGGAAGGCGTGAAGGACGGACAGCGAACGAACGGCGAACAGCTCGACGATGCCCTTGAACGCCGCTTGAACCGCTCCCGCCGACTGGGCGGCGATCGCCCGGCTCATGTCCGCCATGAGGCGGTTCAGCTCGTCCTGGCGGAACGGCTGCGCCGCGTAGACGCCGCATTCGCGCGTGACGAAGAACTGGTGCGCGAGCGCGTCCGCGGCGTCGATGCCGGCCCTGATCTCGCTCAAGTCGCGGACCGGACCGCCGACGCCGATGCCGGACAGGCCGAGCGGGACCGGCTCCCGCCATGCCGACGCCAGCTCGTCCGCCCGGGCGGCCGGCAGCAGATAGGCCGTCTTGGACGCGCCCGTCTTCAGCCTCGCGGCCTTGGCGCCCGGCATCGGCAGGTCGCCCGCGCCGACGGCCACGACGGGCACGAGCCCGTCGGCCCGCCAGTCGCCGAAGCCCTTGCCGTCCAGCTCCGCGAGCAGCCTCAGCCGGTTCGCGTCGCTCGGCTCCTCGAGGTAATAGAGCAGCGCCGACGCCGGTGCGGGCCTCGCGGCCGTCAGCAGCTTGTCCAGCTTGGCCAGCACGCCGGTGATTTCGGTCTCGTCGAACGGCTTCAGGCAGTACGCCACCGCGCCGTAGGCGATCGCCTTCTGGGCGTAAGCGAATTCCGCGTAGCCGCTGACGACGACGAACTGGACCGGATGATCCAGGCTTCTGCCCCGCTGAATGAGCTCCAGCCCGTTCATCTCCGGCATCCGGATATCCGTGAATACGACGTCGGGCTTCAGCGCCTTCATCAGCGTCAGCGCGTCCGCGCCTTTGTACGCCTGCCCGACGACCTCGAAGCCGTGGCGCTCCCAGTCGACCAGGTCCTTCAAGCTCTCCACGACCCAGCTCTCGTCGTCCACCAGCAGTACTTTATGCATGCGCTTCGCTCCCCCCTCGAATCGTCATTTCGATCGTCGTTCCTTCGCCTTGAACGCTCTCCAGCCGCAGGCCGCTGCCCGGGCCGAACATCAGCTGGATCCGGTTATGAACATTGACCACGCCGATGCTCTTCTGCTCCGCGGGCTCCCGCGGGCCCGCGCCCGGCGCCGCGAGCATGCGCCGCAGCCCGTCCAGCACGCCCGGGGGCATGCCAACGCCGTTGTCCGCGATCCGAATCCGCAGCGCGCCTTCGCCGTCGACATGTCCGCGAATCCAGAGCTCGCCCTGCCGCAGCGTCGGCTCGAAGCCGTGATAGACGGAATTCTCGACGAGCGGCTGCAGGATCATCTTCGGCACCCGGTACGCCAGCGCCTCGTCCGTCAGCTCGTAGCGGACGGCGAACCGGTCGGCGAACCGGATCTGCTGGATGCGGACGTACGACTCGATCATGCGGATCTCCTCGCCGAGCGGCACTTCCCCCGAACCCTTGACGCTGTAGCGGAAAATGCTCGAGAGCGCGCGGGTCATCGTCTTGATCCGGTCTTGGCCTTCCACGACGGCGATGCCCGTAATCGCTTCCAGCGTGTTGTACAGGAAGTGCGGATTGATCTGGCTGCGCAGGAACGCGAGCTCCGATTTCTTCTTCTCCAGCTCGATGCCGTACAGCCGCGTGTTCGTCTCCACCAGGCTGAGCGTCAGCCGGTCGATCTCGTCGAGCATGCTGTTCAGCTCCGTCGCCACGATGCTGATCTCCATGTAGCCGTCCAGCGCGATGCGCTTCTTGAACTGCAGCAGATCGCCGCGCCGGATGCGCGTGATGAAGAAGATGAGGCGCTTCAGGGGCCGCAAAATGTTGTTGATGATGAACATGAACGGAACCGCCAGCACGAGCAGCGCGATGCCGAGAATGCTGAGCTCCTGCTTGCGGATGCCGAGCAGATCCCGCAACAGCTCGTTCTCCGGCGCCATGCTCACGATCGTCCCGTCGATGTCGGGCAGCGCTTCCGTCTCGACGACGTAGCTGCGCCCGTTCCAGTCGACGATCCGGCTGCCCGCGTCGGCGCTGCCCAGCTCGATGCCTTTGAAATCGCTTCCAGTTTTCACGGACGCGTTGCTGGCGATGACCCGGCGCGACCGGTCCAGCACATAAATTTGGGTGCCCGTCGCCTTCGACGAGTAATCCTGCTCGCTGACGATGGCGGAGGCGTCGACGACGAAGAACGCCGTGCCGATGTTGCGGTTGAAGAGCGCCCCCTGCTGGCTGTAGGTGATCGCGGTCGCGAAGACGAGCTTCTCGTCCGGACCGTACAGGACGCCGAACTGCTGCATGCCGGCGTAATAGCCGTTCACCTTTTTGCCCGACAGCTGCATCCGCAGGGGCACGACGTACCGGTTGCCGCCGTACAGGTCGATCCAGGTGCCGTTGTTGCCGGAGATGATGATGTCCTGGATCCCTTCCTTCAAATCCTTCTGGCCGTTCAAATATTTGTTCAGCTTCGTGAACTTGTCGTAGCGGACCAGCTTGTCCGTCTCCACGAGATAGTCCTGCACGTCCTGGTTGTACGAGATATCCTGCATGATCCGGTAGATGACGTCGTGGTTGGACGCGACGTTCTTCTTGATTTCCGACACCGTTTGTTTGACGTATTCCTCGTGGCTGCGGGTGATCATGCCCGACATCATGGAATACGTATGAAGAATGACGACGAGCATCACGCTAATCGTGCAGGCCGCGAGAATGAACAGCTGCGAACGAATGGACAGTTTTCTCAGGAAAGCCACCGGCGCTCAGTCCCGTCTGCGTAATTTGTCGAATGCGTTCTCCATGCCTATTATGACGGTTCCTCCGCGAAATCGTCAATGTACTTCCGCGCCCTGCCGCCAGCGTCGCGCCCTGCCTGCAGAAAAGCGGATGCGCGCCTGCGGGAGGCCGCGCCCGCAGGCGCGAACGGCCGTAAAGACAGCAAAAAAGCCTTGCTTTCGCAAGGCTTGTTCATTGTAGAAGTTGGTGCGGTCGAGAGGACTTGAACCTCCACGGCTGTTACACCACTAGAACCTGAATCTAGCGCGTCTGCCAATTCCGCCACGACCGCACATTCGGCAGAAGTCGCTTCGCTTTCGAGAAGCGGCAAGAAGTAATATACCACAGCCGAAAATAGAAAGTCAACCCTCGATTTTTCAACGCTCGAACCCGAAGGCGGCTACCGCCTCACGCGCGTGCCGTCCATAAGGAAGCCGGTGGCGTTCACCACCACCTCCTGCTGCTCGAACAGCCCGTCGGCGACGGCCGTGACGTACGCGTTGGAATCCGCGATCTTGATCGGCGTCTCCACGGCGTAATACGCGCTGCCGAGCGGCCCTTCGTCGGCCCGCAGCGTGAATACGTACGCGCCGCGCGCGTCGTGATGGACGGCTTCGTTCGGCACCGTCACGGTCTGCTCGCCGCCCGGCTTCGCGATCTTCACCCGCACCCGCTCCCCGCCTTTCAGCGCGCCGTCCTTGATCGCGACGGTGACGCGGCTCGGCGGCGGCGCGGGCGCGTTGGCGCCGGAAGCGCCGTCCGCCGGCGGCAGCGACGCGTCCGCGGGCGCCTCGTCGTCGAGCGCCGCGATCGTGCCGGTCAGCTGCCGCTCGTCCTTCCCCGTCAGCGTAATCTGATCCAGCGTCTCGCCGGGCTCGAGCAGCGCGGCGACGTCGCCCGGCACGAGCAGCCGGATTTCGTACCCTTGGGCGGCATTCGCCAGCACGACGTCCGGCTCGCCGCCGGGACCGGAGCCTTCGACCGCGCCGACCCGCGTCACGACGCCGTCGAACGGTGCCGCGGCCGACCGGCCTTCGGCGATGCTCTTCTGCAGGCTCTGGATATGCTGCTGCTGCGTCGATACGTCGAGCTCGGCCGACTCGATCGCCGTCTTCGCGGCGGCCTTCGCGCTCTCGTCTCCGCCGTTCGCCGCGAGGATGTAATTGGCATGCAGCTGGTCCATGGACAAGTTCAGCTTCTTCAGCTCCGCCTGCATGTCGGCGAGCTGCTGCTTCGGTTCGCCGTCATCGTATTCGACCAGCGTCTGGCCGCGGCTTACCCGGTCGCCCTCCTTGACGAGCACGCGCTTCACCTTCCACCCCGCCGGATTCGCGATGTCCCGCGTCTGCCCCGGCTGTACCGTCGCGCTGCCTTCGAAGTCGTGCGGGATCGAACCGTTCGCCGCGACCGCGGTCGCCACCTTCGGCAGCGACAGGCCGCGCAGCGTGTTGCCCGCCAGCATGCAGGCCGCGAGCAGGACGAGGAACGCGCCTGCCGCGAGGCGCAGCTTGCGTTTGCGGGACCGGGACGTCCGTTCTTCCATGACGATCACTCCTGAATTCATCCTTTGATGCCCGATTGCTGGATGCCCTCCACGAAGTACGACTCCGCGTACAGGAACAGCAGCACCATCGGGGCCATGTACAGCGCGGAAGCGGCGAAGCCGATCCCCCGCGCCGCTTCGTTGATTTGGGCCAAGTAGAGCGACAGCGGCTGCTTGGCCGCGTCCTGCAGGAAGATGAGCGGCTGCTCGATCATGTTCCAGTAATCCACGAACAGCAGCACGGTCAGCGCCGCGAGGCCCGGCTTGGCCAGCGGCAGGACGATCCGCGCGAATATCGTCCACTGCCCGGCGCCGTCGATTTTGGCGGCTTCGGTCAGGGCGTACGGAATATGGGCCATGAACTGGCGCATCATGAACACGCCGAAGGCGCCGAAGATGCCGGGCAGCACGATCGCGGCCGAACGGTTCATCAAGCCGAGCATGTCGATGACGAGGTAGTTCGGGACGAGCGTCACCTGGAACGGCATGAGCATCGTCATCAGATAGACGAGAAACAGCTTGTCCCGTCCCGGAAACCGCAGCTTGGCGAACGCATACGCGGCCAGCGAGCCGACGAGCGTCTGGCCGGCGACGATCGGCGCGACGAGCCCGGCCGAATTCCAGAACATGTGCAGGAATTTCGGGCTTAGGATGAGCACCTGCGCGTACTGCCCGAACGTGAGCCAATCCGGCAGCAGCTTCAGGTTGACGAACGCGTCCTTGCCGCCGTTCGCGGCGTCGACCATTTTCCCGATCAAGTCGTAATTGCGCCCGATCTCCGCTTCCGACATGAGCGAATCCGCCAGCGTCAATCCGATCGGAAACAGCATGGCGGCTGCGAACGCGCCGAGCAGCGCCGTCAGCGCCAGTCCGTGCAGCCGTGAACGGATGCGCATGGTCTCCCTCCTCTCTCTACTCCGTGTTTTCCCGAAACCGGCGTTCGGCGCGGAGCAGTCCGGAGGTCAGCACGACGATGCAGCCGACCATGAGGGTCGCCGCGGCCGTCAGCTTCTGGACGTCCAGCTCGAAGAACATGTTGTTCATGTAATGCTGCAGCATGTACAGCCGGTCGTACGGGTAATCGCCGGCCAGCAGGTACGTCTCCCGGAACACCTTGAACGAATTGATGATCGAGATGAGCAGCACGAAGAACAACGTCGGCGTCAAATACACGAGCGTAATATGGCGAAACTGATGGAACCGGCCCGCGCCTTCGAGCGAAGCCGTCTCGTAATAATCCTTCGGGATCGACTGCAGGCCGGCCAGCAGCAGGATCATGTCGTAGCCGATGTTCTTCCAGATGTACATCACGGCGACGATGCTCAACGACCAGTTCGACTGCATCCAATCGATCCGCGCGATCCCGAGCGCGTGCAGCCACGCGTTTAGCGTTCCGTTCCAGTCGAAAAAAATCTGCCACGCCGTCACGACGGACGCGACGGGTACGACGAGCGGCAGCATGATCGACGTACGGATCGGCCCGCGCAGCCGGAGCGGCCGGTTCAGCAGGACCGCGAGCGCCAAGGACAGCGCGACGAGCAGCGGCACGCCCGCGCCCGTGAAGAGCAGCGTGTTGCCCGCCGCCTTGCGGAACGAGGCGCTATGAAGCAGCTCCGCGTAATTGCCGAGACCGACGAACCGGCCGCCGAGCGCGCCGTCCGTGAACGACTCGTAGAAGCCGAGCGCGAACGGGACGAGGTAGAACACGGCGAAGCCGGTCAGGCTCGGCGCCAGGAAAAGCATCGCCGCCGCGGCGTCGCCGCGCGGCCGCGGCAGGCGCAGGCTACTCATGCAGCACCGTCGTCGCTTTGTTTTGGATCAGCTTCGCGACGTCCTCCGCGGATTTCTGCCCGGCGAAGAAGGCTGCCGAATCGGCCGCGACGATATCCAGCACCTTGCCGGAATCGCGCTTCTTGCGGGCAGCTCCCTCCGCGAATCCTTCGAGCTGGTCGAGCTTGGCGCCGTCGACCTTGAACGGCGTCCCTTTCAGCGGACCGAGCGCGTCGGGCGTGATCGTGCCCTGCCGCTTCAGCGACGCGACGGCGTCCCGGAAGCGCGCCTTGTTGACCGGGAGGCCGATCGCCGTATGGTCCATCATGTAGTGCAGGAAATCCCACGCCGCGTCCTTCGCTTTGGAGCCGGCGTTGATCCCGATATCGGAGCCCGTCTCGAAGGAAGCGCCCTTCCCGGCCCCGTCCGCGTGCGGCTTCACGTAGAACGCCGTATCGTCGCCGAACGTCCGCAGGCTGGTCAGGTAATCGGTCGGCGATTGGATCGTCACGTTCGTGAAGTAAGCCCGGCCGCCGGAGCCGACGACGCCTTCATCGATCATCGCCTTGATCCGCTCCAGCAGACCGGTGAAGGCGGGGGAATCGAAGCTCGCCTTGCGGCCGGCTTCGTCCACGAACGAGCCGTAGTTGTCGGCGACGACGCCGCGCGCGAAATAATCCGGCCCGCCGACCATCATGCCTTCCCCGCTGACGATGGCGGAATCGTACTTGCCCTTCGCGGCGACGAGCTGCCGTCCCGCCGTCATGAAATCGTCCCACGTCCAAGCGCCGTCGTCGATCTTCACGCCGGTCGCGGCGATCGCGGCCCGGTCGCCGACCAGTCCGCTCAGAGAGAAGGTCAGCGGAATGCTGAACGGGCCGGCTCCGCTTTGTCCGGCGCCAAGCACGTTCGCGAAATAATCGGACTTCCGGAACGACTTGTCCTCCTCCATTCGCGCTCCCAAATCCTCCAGCAAACGATGCCGTTCGTAATCCTCGGCGGCCAAGTAGCGCAAGTCGAGCAGGTCGGGCCCTTTGCCGGCCAGCATCGCCGCGTTCGTGGCCGTCGTGAATTTCTCGATGTCGGCATCCGTTTGCCCTCCGTCGCCGCCGTCGTCGCTATAGGGCCGGCTAAGCCCGTACTTCAGCTGAATATCCACGTTCGGATGAGCCGCCTCGTACGCCTTCGCCGCCTCCTCGTAGTGCTTGTTCGGCCAGAAGACCGAGAAGACGATCGTCTGCTTGCCCCCGGAGGACGGCGGATTCCCTCCCTTGTCCGCGTCCGTCGTCCCGTTTTGGCCGTTCGACTCGCCCGCCTCCTGATTCGCGCCGGCCGCGTCTGGATTCCCGGCGCTTCCGCCGGCCGCGCCGTTCGCCGCATCGCCGCCGCTTCCGCCGTTCCCGCCGCAGGCCGCCAAAGTCAGCGCCGTCAGCGTGACCGTCAGCAGCGTAAGTCCGATTGTTTTCATATCGATCAAGCTCCTTTATCCATCGTCATTCGTTCAGGAAGGTCATCGCTTTGTTCTGGATGAGGCTCGCGACCGCCTCGGCGGACTTTTGCCCCGCGAAGAAGGCTTTGGACTCCGTGACGACCAGGTTCCATACCTGATCGGATTTGGAATCCCGGGAAGGATGGACCGCCCCGTCCACGTAAGCGCCGAGTCCGTCCAGCATCGCCTCGTCCACTTGAATCGCCGCCCCATGCAGCGGCCCTTCTTGAACCGACCGAAACGATCCTTCCTTCTTGAGCGCCGCCGTCTGCTCCGCGTACGCCGCTTTGTTGATCGGGAACCCCGTCGTCGTCGCGGGCGCCTGCATCTCCTCGGACATCATGAATTTCACGAAATCCCACGCCGCCGCTTGCACCTTGGAGCCGGCCGCGATCGCGACGCTCCGGTACGTCTTGAAGTAGCCGCCGGCCGCCGTGTCCTGCGCGTGCGGCTTGGCGTACAACTTCGCGCGATCGCCCGCCGTCTTGTCGGCCATCTTCGCGCCGAGGCTGAAGCCCGCCATCGATTCCAGGTAATCCTTCGGCGAATTGATCTGGATGCTGTTGAAGTACGCGTTGACGCCGCGGCCGATCTTGGAAACGACGCCGTCGTCGAACATCGTCTTCACCTGCTTCATCAGCCCCGTGAACGAAGCCGAATCGAAATGCGCTTCGCGCCCGCCGGGATCCAGGAACAGCCCGTAATTGTCGCTCACCATCTCGCCCAGCAAATATTCGGGTCCTTCGTACGACAGCGCCGTCCGCTGTCCGCCGCTCGCCGTCATCGCTTCCGCCGTATTCGCGAACTCGCTCCACGACCACGACAGATCGTCGAACGCGGCGCCCGTCTTGGCGATGGCGCCTTCGTCGCCGGCGAAGCCCATCAGGAAGAAGGAAAGCGGCATCGCGTACAGCGCGTCGCCGACGCGGACGTTGTCCAGCACGTTCGTGAAATAATCGCTCCGCTTGAAATCCTTGTCCTGCGCCATCATCGGGCTCAGATCGGCCAGCAGGCCGTGCTTGACGTAGCTGTCGGCCGGCAGCAGGTCCATCTCGATCAGATCGGGCCCTTTGCCCGCCAGGAGCGCCGCGTTCGCGGCCGTCACGTACTTCTCGATATCCGCTTCCAGCGTTTCGTTCGCGTAGTCGACGTCCTCCAGCTTGATCTCGACGTCCGGATGGAGCGCTTCGTACGCTTTCTTCGCCGCCTGGTATTTGGGATCGTGCCAGAAGGTGGAGAAGACGATCGTCGTCTTGCCGGTGCCGGCAGAAGCGCGGCCGGTTTCGGCTGCCGCGCCTCCGCCGCTTTCTCCGCCGGAGGCGCCGCCGTTCGCGCCGGGCGCGTTGCTCCAGGGAACCGCGTCCCCGCCGGTTCCGCCGCCGGCGTCGCAGCCGGCCAATGCCGCGGCGAGCAGGCAGCCCGCGGCCAGGCCAAGTCCGTATTTGATCATGCTCCGTTCTCCTTCGCGTGTCGCTTCGATTTCGCTTCGATTGTCCGGCCGGGCTGACCGGGCTCTTCCACACTATAAAGAGGAGATGTCGCCAAACCTTCATCCGGATGTGAACAAAATGTCTCCGAAATCCGAATAAAAAAGCGGCAGGCCGGACGAAACTTCGTCCGGCCTGCCGCCGTTAAGCACCTAATTGGCTTCGTTGCTCGCGCGGCCGATCGCCGCTATCGGAACCGAATCACGAACGTCTGCCGCCGGCCGTCGCCGGCCACCGCCGACGGCGCGGTCTCCTGCGCCGTGCTCGCGTACGGCTTGCCGCCGTCGATCAGGAGCGCGCTCCCGCTCGGGCTCCAGGCCATTTGGAACGGAATGACGCCCTGGAAGACGGCCGATTGGGACAGCACGTTGTTCCCCTGCAGCTTCCCGGCGTAGACGGACACGTCGTCCGGGTCGTTGCGCGTATACGCGATCGCCTTCCGGTCCGGCGACAGGCTGAAATACGCGACCTTCTCCAGCAGCACGGACAGTTCCCCGCTTCGGCCGTCGTACTGAAACAACGTGCCGTCCGCGCCCAGAAACGCGAACCGCTCGTTATCCACCCAAACGCCGGGGCCGATGCCCGACGGATGATCGTACCGCACCTTGAAGCCGCCGCCCTCGCGCTTGGCCATGGCGATCGTCTTCCCGTCCTCGATCAGCGCGCCGCTGCCGTCGTCCGTCAGCACGACGGTGGCTTCGCTGCCGCTATCCTGCAGGCCCGCGAGCGGCAATTGGCCGAGCTTGCCGCTCTTCTCGTCGTAGACCGCGACGCGCAGCTCGCCCCGGGCTTCGCCGTACGCAAGATAGGACAAGTATCGGCCGTTGCCCGACCACTGCAGCGTGCGCGAATACAGCGGCCGCTGCTTCCGCGCAGCTTCGGACACCTGCTCGACCTGGCCGCCGTCCAGGGGGAAGAGCGCCAGCCCGATGCCGTTCGCGGCCTTCGCGAACCCGGCGATCGTCTTTCCGTCCGGCGACAGCGCGCCGTATTCCGTATCGAGGTTCATCGCCCCCGCGAGCGGCTTCGGCCGCTCGTACGGCGGGTCGAGCCGCTGCAGGCCGAAGGTCGACGACGCCTCGGGCGCGTCCCCCGCGGCGAAATAGCCGACGAGCGCGTCCCCGGCCGCCCAGCCGAGCACCGGCAGCTTGTACTTCTCCGCAACCGGCAGCGGATAAATCGTCTTCACCTGGAACGGCGTGCCGGAGCCGGCTTCGCCGGCCGGCCCTTCATCCTCCGTGCCCGGAATGACGATCGTCTCGGAGCGGGGATCGCCCATGCAGCCGGCGAGCGGCAGGAGAAGCAGCGCGCCCGCGAGCGCGGCGGACAAGGCGCGAAGCGTCGTCCGCGATCTGATCGTCCGCCGCGGCTCCGCGCTTGTCTTCGCATCCGGCCTTCTCATGCGTCTCCCTCCTCCTTTCCCGCCGCGGGCAAGGCGACGCGCACGGTCGTCCGGCCGTCTCCGCCATCCATGCTGATCGTGCCGCCGTGGTCGTCGACGATGGCCTTCACGATGCCGAGGCCGAGCCCGACGCTTCCTTCCTCCTTGAACGTCCGGTCGCCCGAATAAAACGGCTCGAACACCTTTTCCGCATCGCCCGGCGACAGCGTCACGCCCGGATTGGCGAACGCGAAGCGGACGAGACCGGCCGCCGGGTCCGTCTCCGCGACGACCGCGATCTCCGCTTGCGGGGAACTGTACTTGATGGCGTTGTCCAGCAGATTGATGAACAGCTGGCGGAGCCTGTCCGACTGGCCGAGCACGTACAGCCCGTCCTCCGCGTTCAGCGCGATCCGCTTCTTGTACCGCTTCGCCCGCAGCTCCATCGCGTCGCGGACGTCGCGCAGCAGCGCGCCCGCGTCGACGAGCGCGGCTTCGTCCTTGGCGGCGCTGCGCCGCGACACCTCGAGCAGATTGAGCACCATGCCGTGCAGGCGCCGGCTCTCGTCCACGATATGCGCCATCCCTTTCTCGAAGAAGGCCCGGTCGGCCTCGCCGTTCTCCCGGATGATCTCGGCATAGCCGAGAATCGACGTGAGCGGCGTCTTCAGCTCGTGCGTGACGTTGTCGAAGAAGCGCTTCTCCTGCTCGTGCAGCGCCTTCAGCCGGTCGCGGTCGCGGCCGATCGTCGCGATCTGGCTGGCGATCCGGCCGATCATGTCGTTGAAGTTGGCCGCAAGCCGCCCGATCTCGTCCCTGCGCCGGATGCCGATGCGGACGTCGAGATTGCCCCGGATGACCTCCGTGGACGCGCGCGTCAGCTTGACGAGCGGAATCGTGATCTGCCGGGACAGCATGTACGAGAACAGATACGCCGCCGCGAAGATCGCGAGCGCGAGGTAGAAGAGAATGTTGAGAATGCGTCCCGTTTGCTCGTAGAGCGAGGAAAAATCCTTGGCGAAGCGCAGAATGCCGACCTTCACGCCGTCGATGACGACCGGATAGGAATAGAGCACGGACCCCGCGCTGCCCGCGTAGGTGATCGTGTACGCCGTCTTGCCCGCGAGCGCCAGCTTCAGGTCCGACGTCGAACGGCCCGCGAACTTCGTCTGATCGGACGAGTAGAGCAGGACGCCGTCGACCGTATAGGCGCTCACGTCGCTGGAGGTGGCGCGGCGCAGGTCGCCGACCATCTCCTCGGCCATCTGGCCGAAATACAGATCGTTGTTCGTGAAATGATTGATCAGGAAGGCCTGGCGGACGTAGACGTTGCCGTTGTTCTTGAGCTCGACGAGGTCCGAGGTAATGATGGTCCGGTTGCTGGAACGGATGTACTCCTTCAGCGTGACGTTCAGCAGGAGGAACGACAGGCAGAAGATCAGCAGGAAGCCGACGGCGAATTTGGCCCGAATCGTCCGAAGCACGCCGTCAGTCCGTCCGCTTCTCGAATTTGTAGCCGACCCCGAACACGGTCGTGATCAGGTCCGCCGCGTCGAGCTTCTTGCGCAGCCGCTGGATGTGGGTGTCGACCGTGCGCGTGTCGCCGGGAAAATCGTAGCCCCAGACGAAATCGAGCAGCTCCGTCCGCGTGAAGATTTTGCCCCGGGCGCCGAGCAGCGCGATCAGCAGGTCGAATTCCTTCGGCGTCAGCTCGACCGGCGTCCCTTCCTTCGTCACGAGCCGCTCGTCGGGCGAAACGGCGATGTTCCGGAAGCGGATCGCCGGAGGCGCGGCTTCCTCCGCGGCCGGTTGGGCTTGCGCCAGGCGCCGGAGGATGGTCCGGATGCGGGCCACGACCTCCCGCAGGTCGAACGGCTTCGTGACGTAGTCGTCCGCGCCGACCTCGAGGCCGAGAATCTTGTCCGTGATGTCGGATCGCGCCGTGATCATGAGGATCGGCAAATTATAACGCGCGGTTACCTGCTTGCAAATATCGAGGCCGCTCCGGTCCGGCAGCATCCAGTCCAGCACGAGCAGGTCCGGGCGGAACCGTTCCAGCTCCTTCAAGCCGTCCGTCCCGTTTCCCGACGTCCGGGTCTCGAAGCCTTCCCGGCTCAGGCCGTAGGCCAGCAAATCGGCGATCGCTTCTTCGTCCTCGATGATGAGGATTTTCGTTTTGTCCATGCTGGGCTCCAATCTATCCGAGTTCGGATCGCGGTCTTGCCTATAGCGATCGTAGCATAAATGCCGGCCGTACATAAAATGCCCCGGCCGCAGGGCTTGTCCGCGCGCGGCGCCCGCGGGTACCGCGCCTTCCGCTAGCCGGCCGCCGACGGGTCGGCCCCGCCTCCCGCGAAATACGCCCGCAGCCCGTCCGCGATCGCTTCCGCTTCGGTCCGCTGGCCGTCGTCTCCGAGCATGAAGGCTTCCTCCGCGGCGTTCGTCAAATAGCCGGGCTCCACCAGCACCGCCGGCATCTCGCTGAGCGAAAGCACCTTCAGCTTCTCCTCCTTCACGCCGCGATCGGGAAAGCCGAGCGCCGCGACGACCTTCCCGTGAATCGCTTCCGCCAGTCCCAGGCTGTCCGGATGCGTGTAATACGTCTCCGTGCCGGCCACCGACGCATCCTCGAAGGCGTTGCCGTGGATCGAGATCAGGGCGTCCGCGCCCCAGCCGTCGGCAACCTGCGCCCGGTCGGCCAGCTCGACGAACGTATCGTCCGTGCGGGTCAGCCGCGGCTCGAAGAGCGGGTCGCCCTTGAGCAGCTCGTACAGCTTCATGGCGAGCGCCAAATTGCTGTCCTTCTCCCACTGTCCGCTCGCTCCTGCCGAGCCGGGATCCTTGCCGCCGTGGCCCGGGTCGATGACGATTTTGAACCGTCCGCCGGACGATTCGTACTCCTCCGGCGCCCCCGTTTCGCCCCGCGGCGAGCCGGTCAGCGATTTGGCGCCGTCCGGCTCCCCGCCGATCTGCGCGAGCAGCGAGCGTCCCGCCGCCAGCAAGACGAGTAACGCGGCGATAAAGCCGATGATATATTTTAATCTCGTGTTCGTCGTCATGGTATCCTCCCGGGTGTAAAGCCTGCTTGTGCCATTCGAGTGTACCGCGCGCGTGTCGCGGGAACGTCTAGAAGTTGTCAACAAATTGTATCCGATCGTGCCGGAGGAACGTCAAGACGGGAATTGCAGGAATTGCGGCAATCGCGGGAATTGTCCGAATAATCAAGCCGTCCCCGTGACCGGCGGACGCAGCGCGCAATAGGCCTTTCGACGACGAAAAGCCCTTCCGCGGCGGAAGGGCCAGGAAAAGCGGCAAGGCGGCAGGGAGCCGGTCAGCGCGCCTCGAACGTCACCGGATGGCTTTTGACCCCGAACACGAACGAGCTCGGGATCGGCGTCAATTCCGCGTCCGGCAGCGCGCGGATCTCCCCGGTGCGCGCTAGCAGCGCGCCGAGGGCGAGCTTCGCCTCCAGCCGCGCGAGCGGCGCCCCGAGGCAGAAGTGGATGCCGAAGCCGAAGGACATGTGCGCGTTCGGCTTCCGTCCGAGGACGAACGATTCGGGATCGTCGAATTTCGCGGGATCGCGGTTGGCCGCGCCGACCCAGGCGATGATCTGGTCGCCTGCCTTGACGGCCGCGTCTCCGATCGCCGTATCCTCCTTGGCGACGCGCCCTACGGCGACGATCGGCGGGTAATACCGCAGCGTCTCCTCGACGAAGTCGGGCACCGCCTCGGGCTGCCGGCGCAGCTCGCGCTGCAGCTCGGGCCGTTCGGTCAGCAGGCGGACGCCGTTCGTGATGAGGTTCGTCGTCGTCTCGTTGCCGGCGGCGAGCAGCAGGATGCAGAAGCTGATCAGCTCGCGCGGCGTCAACCGTTCGCCGTCGATCTCGGCCGCGAGCAGCAGGGAGATCAGATCCTCCCGCGGCTGCTTGGCCCGCTCCTCCAGCAAGGCCGCGAAATAGTCGGTCAGCTCGGCGATCGCCTGCTGCCGGCGTTCGATCACGGCGCGGAACGCCTCGTCGGAATCGTCCGCCGCGCTCTCGACGAGCACGTCCGACCAGTGCTTGAAGCGCTCGCGGTCTTCCTGCGGCGCGCCGAGCATCTCGGCGATGATGATGACGGGCAGCGGCGTCGCGAAATCATGCACGATGTCCATGGCGCCGCCGCGCGCCCGGTCGAGCAGATCGCCGGCGATCGCTTCGATGCGCGGCGCGAACGCTTGGATCTCGCGCGGCGTGAACGCCTTGTTGACGAGATCGCGAAGCTGGGCGTGCTTGGGCGGATCCGTATAGAGCATGCTCGTGCCCGCGCTCGCGCCGCGGACGGACGAGAACAGGGCGTAATCCTTCAGCACGCGGTGGACGTGATCGTAGCCGAACACGTCCCAGCAATTACGGACCTTATCGTATCGGACGGGCGTTTCCTCGCGCAGACGGGATAAGATCCCGAACGGCAGCAATCGTTTCGACGTCGTGTCGAGCTCGGGCATCAGCAGCATGTTGGCGTATTTGGCATTGTTCAACCCAGTTCCCTCCTTAAAGCTTCTCAAGGCAAGCGGATAGCAAATGAACCCGTCTCCATCCACTGTAACCTTGCTCGGTTCGGTCTTGAAGTGTCTTACGTCTGAATTTTCTGGACACAAAGGGCCGAAACGAAACGAAGCCCGGCTTCGCGTGACTTCCCGATTGGTAGGATTTGCGCGGGTTCCGGGATTCATGCAAGCCCGATACGCAAAAAAGAAGCCTTGATCCGGGATCAAGGCTTCTTGCGATTGTTAGAAGTTGGTGCGGTCGAGAGGACTTGAACCTCCACGGCTGTTACACCACTAGAACCTGAATCTAGCGCGTCTGCCAATTCCGCCACGACCGCATCTGGCAGAAGCCGCATCCCGTATGTCAGGAGCAACGTTTATTAAGATACCATGAAGATTGCGGGCATGTCAACATTTTCTTTTTCAAATCATTGAACGAGCCTCCGCGTCCTCCCTATGGACGGAGACGGCTCCTTCCGCATCGATCGTCAGCCGTGCCGGAGCGCCCCCATACAGCTCGGCGCCGTCGCGGACGATCCGGCAGCCGCCCGGTTCCATGTGCACGTCGTACCGGCGGCCGCGGTATTCGTAGCCGACGATCGACACGCGGCCGCTCTCCGGCGGCTGGGGCGCGATCCGCAGCCGTCCGTCCGGCTGCGGACGGATGCCCGCCATGCCGAACACGACCGCCTGGGCGCCGGCCATGCCGGAGATATTGTTCGCGCGCTTGTGCGCCGGCGACATCGGCCGGTCGCAATAATGCTCCTGCGGCACGTACGGCAGCCGCTCGCCGATCCAGAAGTGGCGCTTCAGCACGTCCCAGGCGAGCTCCGGCCGCCCGATCTCCCACAGCGTCTGCGCCAGGATCGGGCCTTCCCCGCCGAAGCTGCCGCCGCCCGACCAATCCGGGTCGTTCACCTCGTAATGCAGCGCGTCCTCCGCGGAAATGCTGGACACCCCGCAATCGCCGAGGAACGCGCCGTCCCGCAGATGCGACAGCAGCGCGCGCTCCATCTCCGGCGTGCACGCGCCCATCCGCAGCGCGTCGAAGGCCTGCACCGAGTAGACGATCTCGCTGCGGCCCTCGGGGTACAAGCTGCGGAACCAGCCCGCTTCGCCGTCCCACAGCTCCGACCGGATCGCCAGCCGGATGCCCGCGGCTTTGCCCCGCCAGTCTTCATGCTCCTCCCATCCGAGCAGCTCCGCCAAGTCCGCCAGCCGGTCGTAGCACCACGCCCGCTCCGCGTTCGGGCTGGCCACGACATGCTCGTAGCCGCTGCCGCGCATCTCGAGGAGATGATGATGGCTGCCGTAATCGAGCAGCTCGCCCCGGCGCGCCAGCCGGCGCTCGTCGGTGTCGAGCACCTTGCGCAGCACGGGATACAGCTCCTCGAGCGGGCCGTACTGGCAGCAGTACGACCAGGCGAAGTGCACGAACGCCCAGAGACTGTACGAGTACGCGAACGGCTCGTCGCCCGTGCCGTCCGGCGCGAAGCTGATGTGCCGGTCGATGCCGCCCTCTTCCATGAAGCGCAGATACGCGCGCGAGCCTTCCTCGCCGAGCAGCATCGCCAGCGTCTGCCCGACGTAGCCCGCCGCGTCCCACGGATAGTTGTTGATGCCGCCGCCGTCGATGCCCGACGTGGCCGGGAACGGCCGGATCGCGAAGTCCGGGTGGTCCCACAAGCAGATCAGCCCGCTGATGAGCGAGCGGTTATAGTACGCTTCGAGCCCGGGAATGTCGGTCTCGACGCGCGGCAGCGCCGCTTCGGCGCGCGCGATCCGCGACCGCCAGCGCGTCGCCGTCTCCGCTTCCCAGACGGCGAGGCTCGCGGGCGCCGCGACCTCGCGGCCGGCTTTGCCGAGCACGACGGCGATTCGGAACGCCGCCTCCTCGCCGTCCCCCAGGACCGCGGAGAGACCGTCGTGCAGCAGCGTGATCCGTACTTCTTCGTTCTCCCACGCATCCGCGCCGGCGAGCCGCGCCGGGACCGTCCCGCCCGCCGGCGGACTGAACCTCCACTCGCCGAGCGGCACGCGGCGAACCGGGCCGGGTGCGAGCGTCGGCGCGAGGTCGATCTCCAGGCTGCTGCCGCTCCGGTTCGCGACGCGCACGGTCAGGACAAAGCCGGCGCGTCCGGTGAGCGGCACCAGGTCGCTGACGACGGCGAACGAGACGAGCCCCCGCGCCTTCAGCCAATGGTACGTGCCGCGCCGGACGATCCGGTCCGGCCGCCACGCCGCGCCCGCGAACAGCAGGCCGCAGTCGCGTTTGCCCAGATTGCCCGTATCCTCGACGGGCATGCCGCCGGCGGCGAAATCGAGACGCAGGACGAGCGCGCCCGCCGCGTACGGCGGGGAATAGCAGCCGCTCACCCCCGTCACCGTGCCGTGGCGGGGCGCCGCGACGCTGTACAGGCTCGTCGCCGCGATATGCTCGGGCGGCGCCGTGCTTTTGCGCAAGTCGAGCGCGTAAGGATCCAACGGGTCGTTCACGTTCGGAACAGCCTCCTTCTGGCGGCTTGACGCGTCGCCTTAGCCTTTGACGGCGCCGACGGTCAAGCCTTTCACGAAATATTTCTGCAGGAACGGGTACACGAAGACGATCGGGCCGATGCCGACGATCGCCATCGCCATGCGCACCGTCTCGGTCGGAATCGCGGCCGCGGCGTTGCCGGCGACCGTGGCGTCGACCAAGCCGGAGTTCAAATATTGGATGTTGTAAATGGTCTTGTACATCAGGTACTGCAGGCTTACCAGCTTGTTGTCGCTGATGAACACCGAGCTCGTGAACCAGTCGTTCCAGTATGCCAGCGTCTGAAACAGACCCACGGTCGCGAGCACCGGCGACGACAGCGGCAGGACGATCCCGGCGAAAATCCGGAATTCCCCCGCCCCGTCGATCTTCGCCGATTCGATGAGCGGCTGCGGGATCGTGTTCGCGAAGAACGTCCGCATCACGATGACGTTGAGCGGCGCCACGAGATGCGGCACGACGAGCGCCCAGAGCGTATTGTTGAGCCCCGCGGCGTTATAGACGAGATACCAGGGCACGAGGCCGCCGCTGAACAGCATCGTGAAGAAGACGCCGAACGCCAGCGCGCCGCGATACGGCATTTCCCGCCGGGACAGCGGGAACGCGAGCAGCGCGGTCAGCAGGGTGCTGCTGACGGTGCCGATGAGCGTCACGAGGATGGAGACGCCGTAGCTGCGGAAGATCTGCGCCGCGTCCTCGAACAAGTACCGGTACGCGTACAAGGAGAAGCGCGCCGGGATGATGCTGTAGCCGCCCGTCACGATCGCCTGTTCGTCCGTGAACGAGACCGCGACGACGAGCAGCAGCGGATACAGGCAAACCAGGCTGAGCAGCGCGAAGACCGCGATCAAGAGCGCGTTCGGAACGGCCGGCAGCCCGTTGTCCAGGCGGCCCTTGGCCGCGCGACCCGTCTTGGGCCGGCCCCCGGAGACCTGCGCGTCGACATGTGCGTTCATTTCCGTTTCCTCCTAGAAGAGCGCGTTTTCGCGGCTTGCGCGGCGCACGGCGAAGTTGGTCAGCAGCACGAGCGCGAAGCCCACGACCGACTGGTAAAAGGACCCCGCCGCCGACATGCCGACGTTGCCGCTGACGAGCAGCGACCGGTACACGAACGTGTCGATGACGTTCGTCGTCGGATACAGCACGCCGGTGTTGAGCGGCACTTGGTAGAACAAGCCGAAATCCGCGTTGAAGATGCGGCCGATCTGCAGAATGACCAGCACGACGATGACCGGCACGATCAGCGGAATCGTGATGCCGCGGATCTGCTGCCATTTGGAGGCGCCGTCGATGCGGGCCGCCTCGTAATATTCTTGATCGATGCCGACGATGGCCGCCAAGTAGAAGACCATGCCGTACCCGACGTTTTTCCATAGGTTGACGAGCGGCAGAATGACCGTCCAATACGCGGGCTCGGTGTACCAGGACACCGGCTGGAAGCCGAGCGGCTCCAGGATCGACTTATTGATGAAGCCGTATCCGCCGAGGAAGGCGTACGCCAAATAGCTGACGGCCACGAAGGACAGGAAATAAGGAAACAGCAGGCTGCTTTGAAAAAATTTCGCCAGCTTCCGGCTGCGCAGCTCGTTCAGCCCGACGGCCAGCAGGATGGCGATCGCCGTATTGACGACGATGAAGACCGCGTTGTACAGCACCGTGTTGCGGGTCGCCGTTAGGGCGTCCGGCGTCTGGAACAAATACCGGAAATTATCGATGCCTTCCCAAGGGCTGCCCAGGATGCCGCCCTCGAAATTGTAGTTTTTGAAGGCGACGATGAGGCCGAACATCGGCACGTAATTGTTGAAGATCAGCACCGCGGCCGGCAGCACGACCATGAGGAACAAGGCGCGGTACTTCACGAGATTGTGGATCAGTCCGGCACGGGGGCGCATGCGCTCCGCTCCTTTCGGCGTCGAGTAAGAGAGGCCGGCGCGTGGCGGCGCCGGCCTCCTGGTGTCGCTGCATGGGGTCGCGCTACTGCTTGCCGCTCAGGAACGCGTCGATTTGCTTCTGTTTCTCGGCGATGACTTTGTCGAGTCCGGCCTTCTTCATCTTGTCGATGAAGACCGGCAGCTCCTTGTCGGGATCCATGACCCCGGTGCTGAGGCCGTCGATATACGCGTTGTAAATGTTGGTGATGGCGGCTTCTTCGTTCTTGACCGGCTCCGCGTTGTAGCTGAAGCCGACGATCGGCGACGGTTTCGCCGACGCGTTGAACGCCTTGTACGCGTCCCACTTCTGCGGATCCTCGTTATCCCACAGGTAATTAAGGAACTGGCTGCCGAACATGTAGTTGTTGCCCGGCGCGTAGCCGCTCTGTCCGGCCTGCGCGCCGTCCGGCAGCTTGATGACGTTGTCCGCCGCTTTCACGTAATGCGTGCCCTCGACGCCGTAGACGAGCGTGTTCAGCAGCCGCGCGTCCGTATGCAGCAGATTGATCAGCATCATGGCGCGCTCCGGATTTTTGGACGTCCTGGAGATGGCGGTCATGGCGCCGTTCAGGTCCCCGCTCGTCGTGTACGGCTGCGTCAGGACGACCTGTACCATCGGATGGCCCCACTGCTGGCTCAGCACTTTGTCCTTGCCCGGGGTCAGCTGCTGCCATTGCGCGAACACGGTGCCGGCCTTGTTGGACGGGCCCGCGTCCTTCTGCGTGGCGGGATCCTTCTGGAAGTAGCCCTTGAGGTTCCAATTCCGCATCAGCTTCAGCATCTGCTGCATCTCCGGCGTCTCCCACTGATCGACGACCGTCGTCGTGCCGTCCTGCTTGATCGCGCCGGGCACCGCGCCGATTTGCTCGAACGGAATGAGGGAAATCGTGTTCTTGCCGCCCCAGAACGGCACGACGTTCGGCTCCTTCTCCTTGATCGTCTGCAGCATCGGCTCGAGGTCGGCGTACGACTTGATCGTGCTCACGTCGAATTGGTACTTGTCGACGAGATCCTTATTCAGCACGATGCCGAATTCGCTCGCCATCTCTTTCTCGACCGGCACCGCATAGTTTTTGCCGCCGATCGCCGTGCCCGTCAGCAGCTCGGGATTCATCTGCGCCTTGGTCTCCGGGGCGTACTCGTCGATGAGCGAGGTTACGTCCAGGAACGCGCCCTTGGCCACGTTGCCGCTGAAATTGTCCCAGCCGGCCGTGAACAGCAGATCGAACGGCTCGCCGGACGCGACCATCAGGTTGATCTTCTGGCTCCAGTTGCCCCAGTCGACCGCGTTGATCTTGACCGTGGCGTTGATCTTGTCCTTCAGCTGCTTGTTCAGCTCGGCCTCGACCGCGGCGACGTCCTTCTGCTCGGTGCCCGGGTAATAGATCGACAGCTCGACCGGATCCAGCGCCGGCTTGTCCCCGGCCGCGCCGCCGCCGTTCGCCGTCTGCGCGTTCGAACCTCCGCCGTTCGCCGGTTCCGCGGCGTTCGCCGCCTGGTTCGTTTCGTTGCCGTTGCCGCTGCCGTTCGAATTCCCGCATCCCGTCAGCGCGAGCGACGAGCCCATCGCCAAGACGAGCAGCGTCGCGGCGAGTTTGGATTTGCGCTGCATGGAAACCCTCCTTTTGTGTATGAAGCCTGCATGAATGGTGGTGACAGTTCTCATTGTAGACGCTTTCGCCGCCGGGCTGAATCCAATTATCTACGGCGGCCTTTGAAAATCTATCGGATCGGGCCGAACCCTCACGACGAAAAAGGCGGCCCCCGTTCGCGGGAGCCGTCCTTCTTCCGCCTGCTTAGGCGTGCCGGCTGCGCTTGCCGCCTTGCGAGTACCGGCTTACGAGTGCCGGCTTACGCCAGGATCAGCGCCGCGATCGCGGCGAAATCCGCTTGGTCGATCCTGCCGTCGCCGTTCAGGTCCGCGTAGCGGTAGGTTTCGGCCCAACCGGCGTCGGCCGCCGTCTTGCCGTAATAGCCCGCGGCCATGGCGACGTCGCCGGCGCCGATCCGGCCGTCGCCGTTCAGGTCGCCGTCCCGGACGAGCAGCCCGTCGAACGCCGTCAGCGCCGCCTGCAGCGGCGGAACGGCCGCGTCGACGCCGGCTTGGTCGGCGGCGGCATCGTCCGCGACGGCCTGCGCGGCCTGGATCGCGGCCTGCAGCGCTGCCTTCGCGCCCGCCCGGTACTGCCCCGGATGCGTGCCTTCCGCCGCGGCGTCCAGCTTGCTGCCCGCCGCGGCGAGCAGCGCGGTCAGCGCGGACTTGTCCACGACCGCGACTTGGACGCGCAGCTCCGCGTCCGCGAGCCGCGTCTCCTCGCCGGCCGGATTCGCGGCGACTTGATCCGTCGCCGCGATCGCGGCGGACGCGGACGCCCCCTGCGTCTTCGCCCGCAGCGTCACGCGCAGCACGTCCCCGTCCGCCGTCACCGCGTTCTCCGTGCCCGCCGCGGCGAGCACGAAGCGCACCGCGCCCGGCGCCGCCGTCTGGCCGGCGATGCCGAAGCCGGGCTTCGCCGCTTCCGCCGTCGCGAACTCGAACAAGGCAGGGTCGTAATGCAGCGTCAGCTCTTCCGCCGCGATAACCCCCTCCACGCCGGTCAGCCCGTACGTCAGCGCGTACGTCCCGCCGGCCGCGACGGACGCCGCTCCGTTCAAGGCCGGCGATGCGGCGACGGGACCTGCGGCCGAACCGTCATCGGCGTCGTAGACGAACGACACGCGGTTAATCGTGCTCGTCCAGTTGTCGCACGCCGGGTCGCCGTACGGAAAGACGAGCTTTAAGTACCGAGTTCCGGCCGGCATGACGTCGGCGCCGACGAGCAGGGTGTCGTACCCGGCCGCGGTGCTCAGCATTTGCGCGCCTACCGGAAGCGCCGCGAAGCTTTGGCCGTCCGCCGAGCCGTAGGCCGTGAACTGCAAGGCGTCGGGCAATCCCGTCCAGTTCGTGACGTTCGCCTCGAACGATCGGAAGTCCCCGCCCGGCGACGCGTAGATGACGTACTCCGGCTCCAGGCTGTCGTCGTTCGCGTGGATGATCCGGGTGCCGTCGCCGCCGTATTTCTCCAACTGCCCGCCGAGCGCGTTGACGATATGCCCCGACTTGCCCGACAGCTTGCTCAGATCGCCCGCCTCGTCAACGAAAGTCGCGGTTTCGCCTTCGTTCGGCGGCGCCGTCTCCCCGAAATGCTTGAACGCGACGTTCATCAGCTGTTCCTTCCAATTCTCGAGGCCCGGGAATTCGATCTTCAAATATTTGATGCCGGCCGGCAGCCCGCTTGCGGCATTGCGGAACACGCCGTAGCCGTTCGCGCCGCCGATCAGCGTCGAAGCCGCCGTGAGTTTGACGTACCGCACGCCGTCCGCCGAACCGTAAAACGAGAATGGCGGCGTATTCGAGAACAGCCCCGTCGTGACGTCGAAGGAATAGATATCCCCGGCCGGCGAGCGGTACACGACGTATTCGGGCTCCGCCGGATTGTCGATGTTGTGCGCGATCCGGGTCCCGTCGTCCGCGAAATTCTCCGGATGCCCGGCGGCATTGACGATGTGCGCCGATTTCGCGAACAGTTTGCTCAGATCGCCGTTGTCGTCCGCGAACGCCTCGAGTCCGTCCGGCTCCGGCGTCTCGCGCGCCGGCAGCGGCAGGCTCAGGTTATGAATCAGCAGCTCGCCGAACCGGGACGTGTCCCGCCAATTGTCCCCCGTGCCGTTCCACATGAGCTGGCTGTCGCGGTTGCCGCCGCTGCCCCCGTCGTCGTCGTTGTTGCCGACGTCGAACCCGAGCGTGATGTCGCGGGCGGGGCTGACGTTCAGCGACGTCCATGGGATGGCGAATTCGGCCGTATAGCCGCCGCTGATATCCCGCTGGGCGTATTGGACGTCCCCCGGGGCGCCGCCGATCACGGACAGCTCGCCGTCGTGCCAGCCGAGCGTCAGCTGGCGGTCGTGCGCGTCATACGCGGTACCTTCGTTATGGTCGGCATCCAGATAGAGCTCGACCGAATCGTCCTGATACGCTTGCGCCGAATCGTTGCGCAGGTCCGCGTCGAGTACCTTGACGCCCACGTACAGATGCTCCGCGTCGGCGAGCGCAGCGAACGTCACGGCGTTATCGGACGCCCCGGTGATCGGCTTGGCGGCGCTCGCGCGAAGCTGCCACGACGGCTCGTCGAGCGCCCCGTCCACGGTCAGCGCGCCGGACGGCTCGACCGCGACCGCCGCCGGCTTGCCGCCGGTCAAGTACAGGCTGCCGAACGCCGCCGTGCTCCGCCAGTCGTCCGCGTTGCCGCGCCACATCAGCTGGCTCTCGCGCAGCCCGCCGTTGCCGCCGTCGTCGTCGTTGTACGCGGCGTCGAAGCCGATGACCGCGCCGGCGGACGGCGGCGCGATGCCGATGCCGCTCCACGGTATGGCCAGCTCGGCCGCGAAGCCGCCCGCGATGTCCCGCTGGGCGAAGACGATGCCCGCGATATCGCCGCCGACCGACAGCTGGTCGTCGTGCCAGCCGAGCGTGATCTGATGGTCGTCCGTGCCGTACGCGGAGCTTCGCGCGTTATCGCCGTCCACGTAAATCTCGACCGAGTCGTCCTGATACGTCTGCGCGCCGGCCGTGTCGTTGATCAGATCGGCGTCCAGCACCTTCACCGCGACGTACAGGTTGTCGGCGTCCCACATCGTGCCGAACGCGACCGAGTTGTCGGAAGCCCCGGTGATCCGTTTCTCGACGCGGTTATTGACGGACCAGCCCGCCTCCGACAAGTCGCCGTCGATCGTCGGCGGGGCGTCCGCCTTGGCCGCCGGCGCGACGCCGGGGGCCAGCGAGCCGTCCTCGGCGGGATCGGCCGTCACGGCGACGATAGCCTGCGCGACGTTGCCCGCAGGGTCCTTCGCGACGACCTGAATCGCGTTCTCGCCCTTGACCACGCGCACGATCGCCGTGAACGTCCGGTCCGGCTTCAAGGCCGCCGGCGTGCCGTTGACCGTCACGGCGGCGTCTTCGTTCACGCGGCCGTTCAGCACGTAGCTCGTGCCGGACGTCGTGTCTGTCTCAGGCAGCGTCAGCACCGGCGGATCGGGATCGTACACGACCGAGAGGGATGCCGGCGCGGCGGCTTGGTTCAGCCGGTTGACCGCCGTGACGGCGATCGCGTTCTCGCCCTTGCGCAGCGCTAGCGGCGCCTCGAACGTAAGCGGCGCCGGCTCGCCGTCGCCCGCTTCGTCGCCGTCGCCGTCTCCGGCCGGGATGCCGGGCTGGACGATCTTCAGGTCGTCGACGTACGGGTCGTAATAGACCGTATGATCGCTCGCGAAGCCGACCGCGCGCACCGCGTTCCACGCGACGGGAAGCGCCGTCGCTTCGCCGGTCGCGGCGTCGTAATGCGGCGCCGCGTCGAAAACGCGAAGCGGAATCGCGGCCTGCGTCCACTTCGCGCCGTAATCCGCCGCGGCGATGTAAGCCGAGAGCGGCACGCGGGCTTCGACGACCGTTCCCCCGCTCGCCGATTCCACGACGGCGGACAGGCTGTCGACCTTCGACTTCGTATAGACGTCGAACCGCAGCTCGGCCGTGCCCGCCACGGCGGCGTAATCCTCCGACGCCGCCTGATTCGCCGCGTTCAGGAAATTGAACCCGGCGCGCGCGAAGCCCGGCGACAATTTGAGACGCAGCGATCGGCTCCCTTCGGCCGGCGCGAAGACGGAGCTGGCGTCCCATACGACCTGCGCGTTCGTCGTGAATCCGCCCTGGGCGGCGGTCAAGCCGGCGCTAGCCGATACGTAATTGTCGTTCAGGATCTGACGGAGCACGGCGTCCTCCGAGCCGCCCTCCTCCGGCGAGCCGACGGGATAGGTCGTCTCCTTCACCGTCTCGCCGCCGGCCGTCTGCTTGACGGTCACCTCCGCGCCGCCGTTGGTCCGTCCCGTCACGGCGAAATCGCCGCGGTTGACGTACAGCGTTCCGCTCTGCGCCAGCGTCAGCCCCAAGTAAGCCGGGTCGTACCGGACGAACAGCGTTTCGGGCTCGCCCGCGTTGCCGGCCTCGTCCGCCGCCTCCGCCGTAATCGTATTGCCGCCCGGCTGCAGCGTCACGTTCGCGCTGAAGGCGCCGTCCGCCCCGACGGGCACGTCCTGTCCGTTGATCCGCAGCGTGCCCGGCTCGTCCAGACGGCCCGACACCGTGTACGCCTGCGTGCGCACCGCGTAATCGGCGTCGCGGACCGCGGAGCTGCCGGCCTGATCGAACACGATATGCGGCGGCGCCTGGTCCCCGGCGGACGTCGCGACGACGGTCACGCTCCGCGCCGGAAGCGCGATGCCCGCGGCCGTACCGCCGACCACGTTCCGCGACGCGGCCAGCGTCATGTCCTGTCCCCTGGGCACGTCGCCGGTCAGCTGGTACGCGTTCGCCGTCGCCCCGGTCAGCCCGTTCACGTTGACGGTCTTCGCTTCGTTCGTCGGGTTGACGAGCAGCGCGACGGTCTGCCCGCCGTTCACGAACGCGACGGCGTCCATCCAGACCGCGTCCGTCGTCGTCAGGCCGGAGGCCGGATCGGTGCTGACCCGGCGCACCTTGGAGCCGGCGGGCACGCGATTGAACAGGTTGCTGAGCACGTAGAACGCCTTCGACTTCGTCACCGTGTACCCGTCCCCGTCCAGCAGCACTTCGCCGACGTCGGTCGGATGCCGGCCGTTCGCCCAGCCCAGCCACCAGAACCAATAATTGTCCTCGATCAGCGCCATGTCGCCCGCCAGCCGCTCCGCGGCGTTGATGGCCATGTCCATCTCCGACGCGCCGGAGACGAGCGCGCTGTACTCGGTCTGCCAGAGATCCTTGTCCGGCGCCCGGTCCAGCGCGTCGCGGAAACCGCGGTAGACGGCATCGTTGTCGAAGCCTTTCGCGAAATAGCTGTGCGACGCCAGCCCGCCGATCGCCCGGTTCAGCTCCGGATCGGCGGCGAGCGCGGAGAAGTTCTCCCCGAGCAGCAGCTCGTTCTCGTGGTACGCGGCGCCTTCCGGCCCGAGAATTTGCACGTCCGTCAGCCCGGCTTCGTCGAGCTTCGCGCGGAGCAGCTTGGCGACGCGCTTGTATTGCGTCCCGTTATCGCCGCCCCAATAGCACCACTCGCTCACGATTTGCGACAGCGGCTCGTTCTGGAAGCTGAGCGCCTTCGGCACGCTCGCGCCTTTGTCCGCCAGCCAGCGGATCGCGTTCACGAGGTAGTCCGCGTACGCTTCTTCCTTCTCCGGCTTCAGCCGGACATGCTCCGAGCCCGTCCAGCCGTTGACGGTGGGCAAGGTCTTCATGCCGACCGGCGGCGACCAGACCGAGACGATGTAATCGTGCATGCCCCGCGTCTCCCCGGTCTGGATCAGCTCGTAAATCTCCTGCATTTTGGCGTCGATCAGATGGCCGTCCCCGTCCCCGGCCACGGCCGGAATCATCACCCGGAACAGCGTCGCGCCGAGATCCTCGAACAACGCCTCCTGCGCGCCCGTCTTGTCGGTGAAATCCCGGTTCCAGTCCGCGCGGTTCCACGACGGGAACACGCCCCAGCCCTTCACCGTCTGCTGATCGTCCCCCGAAATATCGACGTCGTACGCCGCGGTCGCCGCCGCGGTCACGGCCGTTTCGGTCTCCGCCGAAGCCGCGGCCCTTGCCGGCTTGACGGGCAGCGCCGGGAGCGCGAGCAGCGCCGCCAGCGAAAGTCCGAGCACTCTTCGCCATGACGAAAGAGTCATTAGTCCATCTCCTCTTCTGTGTGATCACCTCCAAGTGTATACGCTTACATCCGGAACCGACATCCAATTATCTACGGCGGCTATCAATTTTCTATCGACATCGCGAACCGGTTCGAATTCCGCGCGCTACCGGCTCTTGTCGGCCGGCACCGCCGGCACTTTCGTCCCCGCGAGCGGGTGCAGCGGATCGAAATCCGGCATCACGTAGTCGTTCCGATTGACGAGCTTCTGGTACACGGCGTCGTTCAGCGACTTGTTGTACTGCGCGCTCAGCTCGTCCAACGCTTCCTTCGGCTCGCGCAGCCCCTGCAGAATGTCGCGGTACGCCTTCATCCGCGCGGCATCCCCGAGATTGCGCTGGCTGAACTGCGTCGGCTCGTATTTCAAAATGAACTTCGGGTCCTTCGGGTAAATCGATTCCCCGCTCCCCGGCAAAAACCGCCCCATCGCCGGCAGCTCCGGCCGGTACCGCGCGTCCGCCGTCACGTCCCCGCGCGCGGGGATGACGTCGCCGGCCTTGTACAGCTCGCCGAGATAGCCGTCCGACAGCAGGTACCGCCACAGCGCGATCGCTCCGTCGCGATGCGCGGTCACGGCGTTGACGGCGAACGGCGGCTCGGGCTCGATCATGAGCGCCCCCTTGCCCCGGTCGGCCGCGTCGAACAGCGGCGGCATCGCGATGCCCCAGGCGAACGAGGCCGGCGTCAGGCGATCGAGCGCGGCGATGTCCCGGCTCGACACGATCATCATCCCGATGTTCCCTTCCGCGAACTGCGTCAGCGCCGTATCCGCCTTCAGCGACATTTCGCCCGGGAACAAGCCGCCGTCCCGCTTCATCGCGAGCATCGCTTCGAACCAGGGCAGATAGACGGAGAAATCGTAGCTTCCTTTCGCGAAATCGTAATAATACGCCCCGCTGTACGTTCCCGCGGTCTCGAGCGGCTGCTGGAAGCCGGTCTCGTCCTCGCTCGCCGGCAGCGCGAAGCCGTACTTGCGGTAACCGGTGCCCGCCTTGGACACGCGGACCGCGCACGCGGTCACTTCGTCCAGCGTGGCCGGCGGATCGTCCGGATCGCAACCGGCGCTCGCGAGCAGCTCCTTGTTGTAGACGAGCCGGACCGTCGACATGGCGGACGGGATCGCGTAATAGTGGTCGTTCTGCTTCGTATAGTCCGCCGCCCAAGCGGGATATGCCTGCCGCACCTCGTCCGGCGCGGCCTCGGACAGGTCGAGCAGCCAGTTCTTGTAGATATAGCTCGTCAGCCAGCCGGTGCCGATCTGGAAGACGTCCGGGCCCTCGCCCGACGTCATCAGCAGGTTCAGCGACTCGTCGTACCGGTCGCGCGGCAGCTCGATCAGCTCGGCGGGCGAATCCGGATGCTCCGCGTTATAGGCCGCGATCAACCGTTCGACGTCCTTCGCCGCGGGGGAGTCCTCCACGGCGAGCTTGATCGTCTCCGACGCCGCGGCCGCCGGGTCCGGCTCGGCGCCCGGGTCCGCGGCGGAGCCGGCGCAGCCCGCGGCCGCCAGGAAGGCCAAGCCGGCGAGCAGCAGCTTCGCCGGACGAGAATCGACGCTTTTCATCATTTTGCAATCCCCTTATAATGGTCTGTAACCGCTGTCAACAACGTTCGGAAAGGAGCGGCCCCCGCATGCTTACGCTGCGCAAAGCTTCCGGCTGGCTTTCGTTCAACCGGGTAAGCCTGAAATACCGCCTGCTGCTTTATTTCTTGCTGCTCGTCATTCTGCCGACCTCGATCATTTCCGTGACGATTTACAATCAGTCGTACCGGACGATCACGGACAACATGACCGCCTCGGTGCAGAAGAATCTGAACATGATGGAGACGGTCCTGCTCAAAAAATTCGACGACATGGACGGGGTCGCCGATGCCATCTATCTTAATCCCGACATGATCGACATGCTCTCGGCCGACCGTCCCGCCGACCAGGTCGGCTTCGTCAACGAGCTGGCCAGCTTCAACAAAATCCTCGACGGCTACGCGCAGCCCGAAGGGCCCGGCAAACGGTTCGTGCCGAAGCTGTACATGCTGGACCGGCCCGAATACGTGCAGTACAACTTCTCGCGCAACGTCTCGACGATCAGCGAAATCGAGAAAGAGCCGTGGTACGCCGCGCTTCCCCCGAAAGCCCGCTATACCGTCGCGGGCCTGCAGGCGAAAGCCGGTCCCGGCGGCACCGCGTACACGATCAAGCTTGCGAAGCGGCTGTTCGGCCTGAAGAACATGACGATTCCGTACGTCGGCCTCCTCACGATCGACGCCGACGTCGCCGACTTCAACGCCCTGCTCGCGCAGCTCAAGCCTTCCGCGAACAGCGCCGTCTTCATTCTCGACGAACGCGCGAACGTCATCGTCAGCCCCGATCCGGGGCTCCTCGGCCGGAGCCTGGCGGATCAGCCCTACGTGCCGGAGCTGCTGAAGCGCGGCGGCGGCGCCGGTTCGTTCGACGAGGAGATCGGCGGACAAGCCGAGCTCGTCTCCTACCGCAAGCTGGCGGATCCCGGGTGGACCATCGTCTCCGTGTCCCCGATCCGCGACCTGAACGGCAAGCTGGTCGCCTTCCGTCAGGCCATGTACGTCGTGCTGGCGGCCTGCATGGCGCTCGCCTTCTTCATCGCCCTGCTGCTCTCGAACAACATCGCCAAGCCGATCCGCAAATTCGTCAAAACGATGTCCTACGCGCAGGATGGCAATTTCGACATCCAGATCCAATACAAACGGAAAGACGAATTCACGTACCTGTTCAGCCAATACAATAAAATGATAATGCAGATCAAAGAGTTGATCAATAAACTGTACGTCAGCGAGGTCAAGAAGAAGGAAGCGGAGCTGAAGGCGCTGCAATCGCAGATCAATCCGCACTTCCTGTACAACACGCTCGATTCGATCAATTGGATCGCGCTGCGCCATGACGTGCCCGACATCAGCGAGATGGTGACGAGCCTGTCCGACTTCTTCCGCTACAGCCTGAGCAAAGGCCGGAGCGTCATCCCGCTCGAGGACGAGCTGCGGCAGGTCGGCAGCTACCTGGCGATTCACAAGTTCCGGTTCAAGGATAAGCTCGATTACGCCATTCGGGTCGATCCCGAGGTTCACGGCCACTATACGGTCAAGCTGGTGCTGCAGCCGCTCGTGGAGAACGCGATCCTTCACGGCATCGAGAAACGGCACGGCAAAGGCCGCATCGACGTCGTTGCCCGCAAGCGCGGCGACCGGATCGAGATCGAAATCGCCGACGACGGCGTCGGCGCCGATCCGGACGCGCTGAACGCGAGGCTGGACTCCGGCACCGGCGAGGATGCCGCGTTCGGCACGATCAACGTGCACCGGCGGCTCAAGCAGACGTTCGGCGAGCAAGCCGGCATCCGCTACCGGCGGCGGGAAGGCCCCGGCCTCGTCGTCATCGCGACGATGCCGGCCGTGACGACATGGGAGGAGAATGAAGATGCTCAAGATGATCATCGCGGATGACGAATACAACGTGCGCGCGGGATTGCGGGAGGTCGTGCGCTGGGAGGAGCTCGGGGTCGAGGTGGTCGGGGACGCCGCGGACGGGCTCGAGACGTACGATCTCTGCCGGTCGCTGCGCCCCGACATCCTGCTGACGGATATCCGCATGCCGATGATGGACGGGCTGGAAGCCGCGCGGAAGCTGAAGGACGACGGCGATCCGGTGCGGATCATCATCATCAGCGGCGCGGAGGATTTCCAATACGCCAAAACCGCGCTCAGCCTGAACGCGGACGGCTACATCCTGAAGCCGATCAAGCTGGCCGAGCTGCAGCAGACCGTCCGCAAGGTCGCGGACGCCATCGCCGCGGAGCGCAGCCGCGACGCGCGGACCGAACGGCTGCAGCGTCAGGTGCGCGAAACGATGCCGGTGCTGCGCGAGAAGTTTCTGGCGGGGCTGACGACGGGCATGTTCGCGAACGAGGAAGAGATTCGGAGCGGGCTCGCCTTCCATGGCCCGACCTGCTCGGCCGACGAAGCCTGGACGGCGGCGGTGCTGCGGATCGACGATTACGAGGAAGCCGTCGAACGGTACAGCGAGGCGCGCAAGCAGCTGCTCGCCTTCTCGGTCCAGAACGTGCTGGACGAGATCGCCGCCGGCAGCGGAGGAGCCGCCTTCGTCATGAGCGAGAACGAGCACGTCGTCCTCTTCCAGCCAAGGGACGGAAGGCGCGTCGCGGACATTTGCCGGGACATGCTGAACTGCATCCGGCACTACTTGAACCTCTCCGCGTCCTTCGGCATCGGCCGTCCCGCGCGGAAGGCGTCCGAGCTCCACGGCTCCTACCGCGAAGCGCTCGCGGCCATCAACTACACGTTCTATACGGGGAAAAGCTCGGTGCTCGACATCAGCGATTACCGGGCGGACGCGGACGGCCCGCGGTTCCCGAAGCTGTACGACGCCGAAGCCAAGCTCGTCGGCTTCATGATGCAGGGGATGAAGGACGCCGCAGAGGAGACGGTGCGGTACGTGTTCGACGCGCTGTGCGGCGGCCTCCTCCTCCCGGACGGTTACGCCCGGAGCGTCTGCGTCGAGCTCGTCAACATGGCCGACAAGGCCGTTGCCGAGGCGGGCGAGCGCATCTGGGACATCGCGCCGGGCTACGCCTCCGTCATGGCGGATGTCTACGGCATCCGCGAGGCGTCCGGGCTGCGCGAGACGATGCTCGGGCTGTTCGGCGAGCTCGCCGCCCATTTCGCCCGCAAGCATACGCACAAGAACGGACGGACGATTCAGAAGATCAAGGCGATCGTCGCGCAATCGTACATGGAGAACGTCACGGTTCAGAAGCTGTCGGAGCAGGTGTACCTGTCGCCGAACTACATCAGCCTCGTCTTCAAGCAGGAAACCGGGGAGAGCTTGACGGAATACGTCACGAAGGTACGGATGGAAGCCGCCAAGGAACTGCTGAAGTCGCCGGATCTGAAAATCCTCGAGGTCGCCGAAATGGTCGGCTACGAGAATGCGGCCTACTTCAGCACCGTGTTCAAAAAGTACGCCGGCATGCACCCGCAAAAATACCGCTCGCTGTTTCAGGCCGACTGACCGTCCGCGCGCGCGGCGTTGCGAACTTCGGGAACTTCAGGAACTTCAGGAACCTCAGGAACCCCAGGAACTTATGCAACTTTAGGACAAATCAAAAAAACCCTTCCGAAAGGAAGGGGTTCGTCTTGTAAGATTGGTGCGGTCGAGAGGACTTGAACCTCCACGGCTGTTACACCACTAGAACCTGAATCTAGCGCGTCTGCCAATTCCGCCACGACCGCATCTGGCAGATCGACCGCGGCAAGCGCCGCAATCACGTTCTTTATACTAGCATCCGTGCCAATCGAAGTCAAGGAACGCGAGAAAGTTCAAATTTTCAAACAATATCCGCTCGCATCTAGCTTTTGATCGCGTCTGGCATTGCGCCGCCCCGGGCGTGCGAACGTACCCCGCCTTCCCCCTGCGGCTAGACTTCGCTCCGCGGCGCGCCGACCGGCTCGTAAATATAGCCGCGGCTCAGCTTCACGACCCTGCGGTTCCGTTTCCGGATGACGACGCTCTCCGCGTCCCAGGCGACGACGATCCCGAGCACGTCGTTCGCTTCCATGTTGTCGCGGACGACCCGCAGCGGCGTGCCTTCGACCCGGTAACGGTCCAGCTCTTCTTCCGTGATCATGCGTTTCTCTCCTTCCCGTCGCGCCATCCGCGTACGGGTGGCGCAATCCTATGCGGGCTGCAACGCTCAAAGAACCTCAACGCCGCGGCCAGCGCGGCATTGAGGTTCCCGTTCCGTAATTCGCGTATTTAACCGACGTGCTCCTTGGAATCGTTCGTCTCGTACCATTCGTCGAGAACGCGCGAGGACATCACGCGGCTCGTCACGTACTCCGCCTGCTTCTCGGTAAACTGACTCTTCCAGTCGATCTCGAGCTCCTCCGACAACTTGATGAGCGTCAGCAGCTCCGACCACGCCACGTACCGTTTATACCAAAAGAATTGGGGATGTTCGATCATATAAGGATACAAGTCGTCAAACTCCGTATGCTTGCAGTCGAGCGCACGTTCAAAATGGTTTTTCGCGTCCGACAACTTGGTTAATAAATACTCGGCAGATAGATTCGCCATATTTAGTGCCTCCCCCTCTCGTACTTATGAACATTATAAGTCAAAAAGCGGGTCCCGAAAAGATGCTTATTCTGGGACTAGGATTCGAAGACGATCTTGCCGCCCTCGAGCGACGCGATCTTGACGAGCGATTCCACCCGGATTCCCTGTTCGCGGATCGTCCGCGCGCCGGCCTGGAACGATTTCTCCACGACGATGCCGAGCCCGGCCAGCTTCGCGCCGGAGCGTTCGATGATCTTGATCAAGCCCCGCGCCGCGTCCCCGTTCGCGATAATATCGTCGATGAACAGCACCGTATCGTCCGCCGTCAGGAATTGACGGGAAACCATGATGTCCGTTACAATGCCCTTGGTAAACGAAGGCACCCGTTCGGTATACGCGTCGGAATCCGCGATCAGCGTCTTTTTGCGTCTCGCGAACACCAGCGGAACGTTCAGCGCCATGGCGGTCGCGAAGGCAACGGGAATGCCGGAGGATTCCACGGTAATGACTTTCGTGACGGTCGTCTCCGCGTACAGGCGCGCGAATTCCTTGCCCATTTCCAGCGTCAGCTGCGGATCGACCTGATGGTTCAGCAACGCGTCGAGCTTCAGGACGTCTTGATTCATAATTGTAGCTTCGCGCAGGATGCGTTCTTTAAGCAGTTCCATTCGCGTTCCCTCCACCAAAAAACCTTTTTCCGTTAAAGGTACCATATGGAAGGGGATTCGCGCAACCGGCGGGAATATATTCCAGGATGCCGGCCGAAGACCGCAACTTTTCGCCCTCGCGGCGTGTCTAGTAATAACAAAGACCTTACAAAACCATTCCAACGGAGGTGCCGCGACATGAACAACGGCTACCCCAACCGAACCGCAAGCGCGGCGGCGGTCATGCTGCTCGCCGTGACGCTAGCGGGCTGCCAAATGCGCGTGGCCGGCCTGTCGGCCGGCGATGACGCGGGCGGACAAGCCTCGGCGCGGAACGCGGGCCAAGGCTTGTCGGACAGCCCGCAGAAGGCCTACGACAACAAAAGCAACACCGGCGGCGCGCCCGTGACGGGCAGCCTGAACGGCGGCGAGCATGCGGATCCGAACGCCGTGACGGAATCGTCGGCCGGCGGCACATCCGCGCCTTCGGCCAAAACCGAGGAAGCCTGGAACGCCAAGGCGCCCAAGCTGTTCGGCATCGCGATCGGCGAAGCCGAAGCGTCCGCCTCCGCGAAGCTGGGCAAGCCGAGCGACGTCTACCCGCTCGACGACGACGGCGGCACGCTGTCCGTGAAGGAATACGCGGCCTGCTCCGTCGGCTTCTCGCCCGACAAGAAGGTCAAGTTCGTGGAAGTCTTCGGCCGCTCGGCCGCCACGGGACTCGGAGGTCTGCGCGTCGGCGACACGGCGAGCGCCGCGGTCAAGAAGCTGGGACAGCCGGGCACGCATACGGGCAGCGTGCTCGCTTACGACGCGGAAGGCGCCCTCTTGAAGCTGGATCTGGATCCGGACAACGAACGCATTTTATCGATCAAGCTGTTCGCTTCCGCGGAAAACCGGACGTAAGCGATGCCGAGGCAAGCGGAAAGTCCGGCACGAAGACGCGGGATTTCCGAAGGCGCGAATGCAGCGAGACCATTCGGATACCGCAAGACGGCACGATAGGACGGAAAACGGCGCGCGCGGGCGCGACCGGCTTTCCGTCCTTTTTCGGTTGGATCGTAACCCCGCCGCCTCCCGTGAATCCGGCGCTGCCGCGCGGATTGTAGTCATGCCTGTCCCCGTTCGGACATACCTTTAAGAAGAGGCCGTCCACGAAAGGCAGGGATTGATCGATCCATGAGACGATTCACCACAGTCATCCAAATCGCGTTTACCTATATGGGGACCGTAGTCGGCGCCGGATTCGCCACGGGCCAGGAAATCCTGCAGTTCTTCACCCGCTTCGGCGTCGTCGGCGTCCTGACGATTCTGCTCGCCACCGCGATGTTCGTCTGGCTCGGCGCCAAAATGATGCTCATCTCGAACGACGTGCGGGCCAAATCGTACGAAGACGTCAACAAGGTGCTGTTCGGCGACCGGTTCGGCCGGTGGATCAGCCATTTCATGCAGCTGGTGCTGTTCGGCGTTTGCGCCGTCATGCTCGCGGGCGCGGGCGCGATTTTCTCCGAAAATTGGAACTTCTCCTACCAATCCGGCCTCCTGATCACGATTTTCGGCTGCTTCCTGTTGCTCCGCAAAGGGATGAACGCGATCTTGACGGTGAATTCGATCGTCGTGCCGGTCATGCTGCTGTTCACGGTGCTGATCATCATCGATACCGTCCGGACGCCGGGAGCGAGCCGGTGGATGATGCTCACGAGCGATTTCTCGCCGGTCGCGGTGTGGGCGTCCCCGTTCCTGTACGCCGCGTTCAACCTGTCCATGGCGCAGGCCGTGCTCGTGCCGCTCGGCGGCGAAATCCAGGACCGCAAGGCAATCGTGTACGGCTCCTGGACCGGCGGCATCGGCATCGGCTTCATGCTCATCGCGGGCCATATCGCCCTCTCGGTGTACATGCCCGGCATCCAGCAGTTCGCCATCCCGATGGGCGGCATTGCCCGCGAGCTCGGGCACGGCATCCAATGGATCTACATCTTCCTGATCTTCGCCGAAATCTTCACGACGCTCATCGCGGACATCTACGGGCTGACGCTGCAGCTGCAGGAACGCGTGAAGCTGTCCCGCACGCTGCTCACGACGCTGACGCTCGCCGCCTGCTACGTGGCCAGCCAGATCGGCTTCGGCACGCTGCTCTCCACCCTCTACCCGATTTTCGGCCTCATCAGTCTGGGCTGGCTCATCCTGCTGATCCGCCACAAACTCCCGATGCGCAATTGACGGCGGTCTGGCATGGAAGGCGTTCAGCGGCGTATCGGCGGGGGGACCGCCCAAGAGGTCGGCTAGAAGAGAATCAGGGCAGGGCTCCGTAGATGTTCATCATCGTTCCGGTGCGCCTTTGACGTTTGCCGCGACCTGTCCGAATCATGCTCGTCCGCCTAACAAAAAGGCCCCCTTTGCAGGGGGCTTTTCAGCGTATGGACGAAGGTGCCTACCTTGCCAGCTCCACCAGCTTGGCGGCCGGAATCCGTTCCAGCAGCAGCTCGCTCATCGAGTCGTGGCAGGTGAAGAAGACGATTTGGCGGCGTTCGGCCAGCTCGCCCAGCACGTCCGCCGCCGCCCGCTGGCGGTCGCGGTCGAAATTGACGAACGGATCGTCGAGCAGCAGCGGCAGCGCGCGCGCGGCAGCCGCTTCGTCGGCCAGCGCGAATCGCATCGCGAGGTACAGCTGCTCCGCCGCGCCGCGGCTGAGGAAGCCGCTCTCCACCATGCGTCCGTCCGCGGCTTCGAGCGCGATCGCGCCGACATCCTCGCGCAGCTGAATCCGGTTGTAACGCCCCTCCGTAAGGCGGTTCATCAGCCGGGACGCTTCGCGCAGCACGGCCGGCTGCCGCTGCTCCTCCATCATGCGCTTCGTCCGCCGGATCATCGTCATGCTCACGGCCAGCACCGCGTACCGGTCGATCAGCGCCTCCAGCGCGGCGGCGACGGCCTCGCGTTCGCCGATCAACCGCTGCCGGTCGCCGTCGCGCAGCAGCTGCTCCAGCCGCTGCCTGGCGCGCCCGAGCAGCTCCAGCTGCCGGCCGCGCTCCGCCTCGGCTTCCCGCCACGCGCGCTCCGCGCCGGCCGACTCCGCGCGGAGCGCGGCCTCGTCCAGCTCCGACAGCCAGACGTCCAGCCGCGCCTGCTCCGCTTCCGACAACCCCGCGGTCACCGTCGCGTTCAACCGGAACAGCTCCTGCTCGACCTCCGCCAGCCGCTCCGACCGCTCCAGCGCGGCCAGCCATGCCAATTCGTTCGCGACGCCGCCCGCCGCGAACCACCGCTCCTGCCGCGCCCGCAGCTCTTCCATCCGCCGGGCCAGCCCTTCCAGGCGCACGCCCGCTTCCGCCTGCTTCTCCCGCAGCGCTTCGCGTTCCGCGCGGCGCGCGGCCTGGCCGTCGGCTTCCGCCTGCAGCAGGCGAAGCGCGGCCGCGGCATCGCCGCGCGCCCGCGAAGCCGGCTCTGGGAACGCGGCCGCGAGCGCGTCGGCCGACCGCTCGAACGCGGCGACTTCGTCGCGCAGCCGCGCGGCTTTGCCCGCCGCGCGTTCCCGCGCCTCCAGCCGGAGCCGCGCCTGCTCGGCGAGGTCGAGCGTCTCCATCGCGGCCTCCGGCGACAGCGCCGGCGGCAGCGCGCGCTCCGTCAGCCAGTCGCGCCACGCGGCCGCGGCGGCATCGGCCGCCAGCGCCGCCGCGTCCGCCGCGGCGCCGGCGGCTTCCGCCCGCGCGCGCAGCCGGGCGTGCGCGCGCGCCAGCTCGGCGCGGCGCGCGGCGCCGTCGGCCAGCGCGCGGAGCTCGTCCTGCCGCGCGTCGATCGCGGCGCGCAGCCGCGCGAGCAGCCGCGCCGGGCCGGCCGCGTCGCCGCCGCGCAGCGCTTGCCCGCGGCCGGCCCCGGCCCCGTCGCGCGCCGCCGCGGCTTCGCGCCGCGCCGCTGCCGCGGCCGCGCCGGCGCGCGCGCGCGGCCGCAGCAGCGCCAGCGCGTCGCCCGGCGCGGCGACGAGCGCGCCGAGCGCCGCGAGCGCGCGCTGCTCCGCGGCCGCGGCCGCGCCGGCCGCCGGCGGCGCGGCGGCGCGGGCAACGCGGCCGGGCCGCCGGCGCGAGCGCCGCGCGAGGCGCAGCAGCGCCGGCGCGGCCAAGGCCAGGGCGGCGGCGCCGACGGCTGCCGCCGCCGCGGATTGCCCCGCGGCCGCGAGCGCCGCCGCGCCGGCCGCGAGCGCAATGGCGGCCGCCCCGTACGCGAGGACGCCGCCGCCGAAGCGGCCGGCCCGCGCCTCCGCGCCCGCCGCCTCGGCCTCCGCCTCGTGACCCTCGCGGAGCTCCGCCAGCTCCAGCTCGCGCCACGCCTCCTCGAACCCGCGCGCGGCGTAGCGGAGCGCATCTTCCGTCTGCGGCTGCAGCCGGAAGATCGCCGCGAGCGCTTCGCCGCCCGCTTCCGCGGACCATGCGCCGCCGGCTTCGGCCTGCCCGATGCCGTCCGGGCCGGCGGCCTCGCGCCGCGGCTCGTCCAGCTGCGCGGCCGCCTCCCGCTCCCGTTCCGACGCCGCGCGGTGCTCGGCGTCGGCCAGGCCGAGCGCCTTCTCCGCGTCCTGCAGCGCCGCCCGGTGGACGCGAACGGCTTCGCGCTCGGCGACGCCCGCCTGAAAGCCGAGCAGCGCCGCCTCCGTCCACGCCGGCGATATCCGGCGCAGCAGCCCCTTCGCCGCCTCGCCATGCTCGGCCGCTTCCGCCTGCAGCTCGGAAGCGGACTGCCGGGCGGCCGCGATCTGCTCGGCGGACAGCAGCAGCGACTCGATATCCGCCTTCCGCGCCAGCAGCTCCGCGTCGAAGCCCAGCCGTTCCAGCCGGCCCTCGAGCACGGCGGCCTGCTCCTCCGCTTCTCGGACTTCCTCGCCGGCGCGGCGCAGTTCGGCCGTCAGCGCTTCCCAGCGGCTTCGCGCGTCGGCGGCGAAGCGCGGCGCGTCCGCCAGCGTCTCCCGCTCGCGCAGCAGCGCCGAACGCGCCAGCCAGCTCTCCCGGAGCTCCGCGGCGCGCGCGAGCAGCGCGCTCCGTTCCCGCAGCGGGCCGAGTCCCCGCTCCGCTTCGGCAAGCGCGACCTCGGCCGCCGCGATGTCGGCGGTCGCCGCGTTGAAGGCGTCGATCCCGTCCTCCAGCCGGCGCAGCTCTTCCTCCTTCTCCTCCAGCGACTTCAACAGCTTGTTCATGCGCTGGTTGCTGCCGCGCGGCCGGAACAGCTCGTCCAGCTCGCCCTGCAGGCGCTTCTCCGCGCCCGCGATCGCGCCGCCTCCGCTCCAGCCGGCATGGTACAGCTGCCTGCCGAGCTCGTCGCCTTCCAGCATCCCGATCGCCTGCAGCTCCGTGAGCGTGATGGCGAACAGCTCGCGGAAGATCCGTTCGCCGACGCCGCCCAAGTACCGCCGCTCCCACTGCGCCTGCGTCAGCGTTTCGGCGAGGCCGGCGCCGTCCGTTTCCGCTTCGCGCACCTGCACCTTGCCCGGCGCGCTCGCGTGCCGCTCGGCGACGTACGTCCGGCCCGCGCCGTCTTCGAACGTCAGCCGGCCGCCATGCCGGCCGCCGTTCACCGGCTCCCGGCGTTCCGTCAGATTGCCCCGGTTGGCGAAGCCGAACAGCATGGCGCGCACGAAGCCGAGCATCGTGCTCTTGCCGGCCTCGTTCGGCCCGTAGACGATCGTCACCGGCGCGTCCATGTCGCATGCCAAACCGCTCAGCTTGCCGAACCCGTCCACATGCAGTTCCCGCAGCCTCATCGCGCTTTCCCTCCTTGCGCCGTCGTATCCGGCTTCGGCGATTCCGTCTCGCCGGCCAGCAGGCCTGCGGCCAGCTCTCGGGCCCGTGCCAGCCAATCCGGGCCCCGGCCCTTCATCGCTTCGCGGACCGCCCGGCGCAGCTTGGGATGGCCGAGCAGCGGCTGAAGCGCTTCTTCCAACACATCCTCGAGCGGCTCCTCGCCGCGCTCGATCCGCCGGCTGCCGCGCACCAATTCCCCGGCGAAGCTGTCTTCCTCCGCCAGCGCGGCCGGATCGGCATCGGCGCCGGCCGCCGATTCCAGCGACGCGATCCAGCACCAAGGCGTTTCCCCGGCTTCGGCTCCGGCCGCGCCGGTCCCGTAATCGCTTTCGGCCATGCGGTCCCGAAGCCCCGCGAGCAGCTCGTCGAGCCGCTCCGCGTCGCCCAGCAGGCCGTGCAGCGGCCCTCTGCCGGTCAGCTTCAGGCGCGCCATCAGCGAACGCCCTTCGTTCGCGGCGGCGGCTTCGAGCGCGCGCCGCTCCATGGCGTCCAGCAGCGCCTGCTCCGACGTCAAGCCGTCGATCGGCGCGTCCAGATTCGCCCAGCGAACCGTATCGAGCGGCACGAACCGCAGCTTCGTCTCGCGGTTCGCCGCCACGTCGACGACGTAGCAGCCTTTCGCGCCCGTTTCCCTCGCGTGCCGGCCCTGCGCATTGCCCGCATAGACGACATGCGGGTAAGCATGCAGCACCGCCCGCTGATGAATATGGCCGAGCGCCCAATAATGGAAGCCGGCCCCGGTCAGCTCGTCCAGCCGGCACGGCGCGTACGGGTCGTGGCTCGCGTCGCCGTCGACGTTGCCGTGCAGCAGCGCGATCTCGTACGTGCCGTCCCGCCGCGCTTCGTAGCGCGCCGCCAAATTGGCCGTCACCGAACGCGACGCGTACGAGATGCCCGTGACGTAGGCGGCCAATTCGCCGCGCCGGGTATAGGCCGGAAATTGTTCAACTCGCTCCGCCCCGAAGAACCGTATGGATTCCGGCCAGCGCAGTATCGCCTGCCTGCCCGACAGCGGGTCGTGGTTTCCGTGAATAATAAAGAGCTGCACGCCGTGGGCATGCAGCCGTTGCCATTCCTTCTGCAGCGCCAGCTGCGCGTGCAGCGAGCGGTCCGCGGCGTCGTACAGGTCGCCCGCGATCACGACGAAATCGGCCGCTTCTTCGATCGCCGCGTCGGCCAGCCGGCGCGCCGCCCGGAACGTCGATTCCCGGAGCGCCTTGCGCACCTCGGGCGGCGCGTCCGTCAAACCGCGGAACGGGCTGTCGACGTGCAGGTCCGCCGCGTGTATGAACCGAAAGGGCACGCCCATGCTACTCTCCCCGCTCCGCCGCGTCCGCGGCCGGGTTCAGCTCCGCGTAGACCTGCTTCAGCTGCGCGATGACGCGCTGCAGCGAATACGCCTTCTTCGCCTTGCTCCAAGCCGCGCGGGCCATGTTGTAACGATAGTCCGGGTCCGACACGACTTTCTCGAGGGCGTTGCAGAGCGCCGCCGGATTCTCGGGCTCGACGAGCAGGCCGTTCACGCCGTCGTCGATCTGTTCGGCGATGCCGCCGACGTTCGTGCCGATGAGCGCGAGCCAGCACAGCGCGGCCTCGGCGAACACGGAGCCGAACGCTTCCGCCCGCGACGGGAGCACGAACACGTCGAAGAACGGCATGAATTCTTCCGGGTGCAGCATGTACCCGTAGAAGATGATGTCGTCGTACAAGTTCAGCTTCTGCGCCAGCTGCTCGAGCTCCTCGCGGCTCGGCCCGTCGCCGATGACGTGCAGGACGAAAGGATGGCCTTTGGCTTTCAGCAGCGCGCATGCCCGGAGCAGCACGTCCAAGCCCTTCGCGGGCACCAGGCGGCACACGGTGATGAGCTGGACGACCGCGTTTTCGTGGGAGATCGGCTTGAAGCGCTTCTCGTCGAAGCCGTTCGGAATGACTTGGATCCGGTCCGCGTCGTTCATGTACGGGCGCAGATACTCCCTGAACGAAGCCGACGGCGTCAGAATCCGATCGGCCTTCGCTTCCAGTTCCCGGTAGATCGACGTCAGGAAGCGGTGCTCCGTCTCGCCTTCGACGATTCTGCCGTTCAGAATGAGCTCGCGCTCGAAGCTGGAATGGATCGTCATGACGAGCGGCGTGTCCGGAAACAGCTGCTTCATGACGAGGGCGGAGATCGGATGATGCGCGTGGATGATGTCGTAGCTTTTCTTGATCCGCAGCTTCGTCCACCAGACGTAGTCGCGGTAGGTCTGCACGTATTTATCGACGATGGCGTTGCCCTCGTAATTCGTCAGCTCGAACGTCTCGAAGGACACGGGCTCCAGCCCCTTGCCCCGGACCCGCTTCGGCAGCGAGAACAATTCCATCGGCCAGCCGAGTTTGCTGAACCGATCTTGAATGTAAGGAACCATGGAGGACACCCCGCCCGGCTGTTCCGGGGGGAAAAACAGTGCCTGCAAAATGTTCATGTCAAGCCCTCCCCATCCTTGCCTTTGCTTCTCGACTCGTAAAAAACATGATATACTAGAACATATGTTTCTGTAAAGCTCACGGAAAGCGCTCTTCCGGCCGATATCAACCCTGTGCGTACTCTCATTCTAGGTGGTTCAAACATGACGTTCATTCATTGGCTTGCCGGCTTATCCGGCCAGATTTTCGCTTCCGCCTGCGCGATGACCATTCTCGTGCTGATGCTCTTCATGGCGGTCAAGCTGTACAAGAGCTACCGGAGAAACCGGACCTATCTCCTGCTCGTCGTCATCCTCGCGGTCGCGCTGCTTCAGAACGCCGCCGCGCTCGGCATCGCCTGCTCCGCCTGGACGGTCGCGCCGTACTGGCAGCTCGCCCGGACGTTTTTGGATTTGCTTACGTTTATTATTATAAACTTTGTGTTCATGAAATTATATACCGGCCCGGCGGCCCGATTGCGAGGTTTTCCGTTCCTGCTCATGTTCGTCGGCCTCGCGCTCGTCACCGCGGGCCAGGTCGCGTTCACGACTTCGATCGCGGATCCCGCGGCGGGCGCGCAAGCTTTGGCGGTCGATTTTTACGGGCTGGCGCTGACCCTCGTCGTCCTGCTCAACGTGCGCGGCATCGACCACCGCTTCAGTTATTCGGCGAGCCTGATCGTCTACTTCATGCGCCAGATCGCCGGGCTGGCCGACAACTACGTGTTCCACGGGGACGCGCCGATGCTCGTCATCCTCATCCGGCTGCTGCCTGTCATCTATTATACGCTCTTGTTCCTGCTCTTGTTCGAATGGGTCCTGGAGCGGCTGCTGCTGACGTTCCAATCGTCCATCACCGACGGCCTGACCAGCCTGTACAACCGCCGCCATTTCACGAAGAAGGCCGAACAGCTGCTTCGGGCGAACAAGCGGGCCGCGATCATCTTTTGCGATATCGACAACTTCAAGAAGCTGAACGACACGCAGGGCCATCATAAGGCGGACGGCGTCCTGAAGCAAGTCGCGGACATTCTGCGGGAAGAAACCGCGGGCATCGGCACGGCCGGCCGCTACGGCGGCGAGGAGCTGCTCGGGCTCGTAGCCGCTCCCGGGGTGAAGCCGGAAGCGGTCGCCGAGACGATCCGCAGCCGGGTGGAGAAGGAAACGATGGTGACGATCAGCGTCGGCGTCAGCCTGACCCGCGACGGTTCCTCCGTCGCCGAGGCCGTCCGGCAGGCCGACGAGGCCATGTATCAATCCAAGACGACGGGCAAGAACAAAGTAACGCTGCACGCTTCCGTGCGCGCGTCCAAATCGCGCCAGACGGATTCGGCGGCGAAGCCGAACGCGCAAGCCTGACTTTCCGCGTCGGTCGCGCCCGTTTATCCGCGCCATGCAAAAAAAGACAGCTCCGTTCGGGCAAAGCCCGTCGGCGCTGTCTTTTTCGTTTCCGATGGCCCTATTAACGCGGCTTGTACGGAATCGGATCGGTCGTGCCCGCTTCGGCGAAGCCCTTCAGCCGCAGCCGGCAGCTATCGCATTCGCCGCACGCTTCCTTCTCCCCGTTGTAGCAGGACGTCGTCAGCCGGTACGGCACGCCCATGCGCAGCCCTTCCGCCACGATGCCCGCCTTCGTCAGATGAATGAGCGGCGTCTCGATGGAGATCGGCTTGCCTTCCACCCCGACCTTCGTCGCGAGCGCGATCACGTCCTGCACCTTCGCGATGAACTCGGGGCGGCAGTCCGGGTAGCCGCTGTAATCGAGCGCGTTCACGCCGATGTAGATCGCTTCCGCCCCGACGGTCTCGGCGTACGACGTCGCGATCGACAGGAACAGCAGGTTGCGTCCCGGCACATAGGTGACCGGAATTTCGCCTGGCTCGTCCGGCACCGGCTCCGTGCCCGTCTTCGGCACGTCGATGCTGTCGTCGGTCAGGGCGCTGCCGCCGAACTCGCGCAGGAATCCGAGCTGCACGACCTTGTACCGGTCGAGCGTGCCGTAATGTTCGGTCACGGCGCGGGCATTCTCCAGCTCGATGATGTGGCGCTGGCCGTAATCGAAGGAAATCGGATAGAGCTCGTAGCCTGCTTCTTTCGCGTAGCCCATGCACGTCGTGCTGTCGAGCCCGCCGCTTAAAATGATGACTGCTTTTTTCGTCAACTCAAACACCTCTCTTGGCCGGATCCCAAATGATTTTGTGCAGCTGCATGTTCAGCTTGACGCCCGTCAAGCCCGCGGCGAGCATCTTCTCGACCAGTCTGGCCGGCGGCATGCTCTCCCAGACCGGGCTGAACAGCGCTAGCGCCTCGGTCGGATAGTCGGCCAGCACCCGCACCGCGAAATCGAAGTCCGCGTCGCTCGCGATGACGAACTTCACTTCGTCCTGCGGGCGAAGCAGGGCGAAATTGCCGTGCAGCATCGCCGCGTTCTCGCCGGAATCCGGCAGCTTGTAGTCCATGATGTACCGCGCCTTAGGCGAACGAACGTCACGCAGGAACGGCGCCAGATCGATCGCGCCGTTCGTCTCGACGTGCACGTCCTTGATTCGCCCGATCGCGCAGAGCGCTTCGAGCAGCGCCGCGGACCGGCCGCCGTACAGCAGCGGCTCGCCGCCCGTCATGCAGATATGCTCCGCTTTGTACTCGCGCTCCACCTTCGCGGCGATCTCCTCGACCGTCATCGTGAATTCCGCTTCGGCCGGCGGATAGCTGTATTTGGTATCGCACCAGACGCAGCGCAGGTTGCAGCCGAACAGACGCACAAAAACGGTCGGGAACCCGGCACGCGTGCCTTCGCCTTCGACCGTTTCGAAAATTTCCACCATCGGCAGCCGAATCGCGCGCGGCTGCTTCTCGATCGGTTCAGCCTGCATGATCGTCCGCCTCCATGAATGCCCTCGTGACCGCGGCATAGCTCGTCGGCGTCTCCCAGAGCCGGATTTCCTCGATGCGAACGTTCGGATAGTGGCCTTCCTCGACCAGCGCCGCGTGGATTTGCTCGTACATCCAGACGACCATGTTCTCCGCCGTCGTGTTCATCGGCGGGAGCGCCTCGTTCAGGTAGCGATGGTCGAGCACGTCGATCACCCGTTCTTTGGCGATCCGTTTCATATCGGCGAAATCGATCGTCAGTCCGCGCTTGTCGGTCGTTCCGGACAGGATCGTCTGAAGCTTATACGTATGGCCGTGGAGGCTCTTGCACTTGCCTTCGTACAGATGCAGATGATGCGCGCTGTCGAAAGTAAACTCTTTGGAAACGAGCACCCTTCGGTTATGATACCGAAGCTGCCGCTCCTCAATATCGGTACCGAGCTGCTGGGTGCGCTTCGGAATCTCGTAGGTCACGTTTTACACCTTCCTCGTAGTACGACTGCAAGTTTCGATTATAGCACAAGGAGGCGTGCTAATCTAGCCTGTCGGCCGCCGGTCAAACCTCCAGCCGGCCGTTCAGCACCGTGACGGCTTGTCCCGTCAAGCGCACGCGCTCCTCCCGGATGGACACGCGAAGCTCCCCGCCTCTCGCCGACGCCTGGTAGGCGCGAAGCTCGTCCTTTCGCAGCCGGCGCTGCCAATAGGGCGCCAAGGCGCAGTGGGCCGAGCCGGTCACGGGATCTTCGTCGATGCCGGCGCCCGGATAGAAGGCGCGCGAGACGAAGTCGTAGCGCGGCTCCGCTTCGTCCGACCCGCGGCTCGTCACGATGACGCCCCGGGCGTTCACCCGCGCGATCAAGGCGAAATCCGGCCGGAGCGCGCGGACCGTCTCTTCGCTGTCGACCTCGACCAAGTAGTCCATGCGGTTGCGGCCCGTGTAGCGCGGAATGAGACCCAAGCCTTGAATCAGTTCCTCCGGCGCCGTCGCGGGCAATGCGGGCTCGGCCGGGAAATCGAGCGTGATCCCGTCCGCCGTTTGGTCCGCCGTCAAGATGCCGCTCAGCGTATGGAACCGCGCCTGCCGCCCCGGCGCAAGCAAGCCGTTCGTCCACAGGTAGTGCGCGCTCGCCAGCGTGGCGTGTCCGCACAGCTCCACCTCCTGCGTCGGGGTAAACCATCGCAGCCCGTAGCTGTCCGTCCCGTCGCGCAGCAGGAACGCCGTCTCCGGCAAATTCATTTCCGCGGCGACCCGCTGCATCCATTCGGCATCCCGCTTCTCCTCCAGCAGGCATACCGCCGCCGGATTGCCGCGAAACGGCGCGGACGCGAACGCGTCGATGATCGCGATCGAAATCGTCATTGTTTTCTCCTCCTCGGGCGCTGGCCGGGAAATAGCCGCAACCCCGCTTTCTTCCTAGTGTACAGGAAGGCTTCCCGGTTGCCTACCGGCCGGGCTCAAGGACTAACAGCCAAAGACCTTCCGGCTGCCGGAAGGTCCTTGGCTGTTTCGATTTGCTCTATCGATTTGCGATTTCTAACTGCGATTTCGATTTGCGATTTCTAACTGCTATTTTTATTTTTCGCGCCGCGGCCCGATCGCGCGAATCGCCGCGTTATCCGGACCGTGCCCGCTTACCCTTTGACGCTGCCTAACCGAATGCCCGTCACGAAATACTTTTGCAAATACGGGTACACCATCAGCACGGGAATGACCGCCACGATCATCTGCGCGGACTTGATCGACCGGTCGTTCAGCTTCGCCAGCCGCTTCGCTTCTTCCGGCGACATCGTGTTGAAGTCGAACTTGATGACGATCGACTGCAAATACGTCTGCAGCGGATAGTGGTTGACCTTCATGTAGATCATGCCGTCGAACCAGGCATTCCAATGCCCGACGATGCAGAAGAGCGCGACCGTCGCGATGGCCGGCAGCGAGACGGGCACGTAGATCCGCCACAGCGTCCGCCAGTGGCCCGCCCCGTCGATGAACGCCGCGTCCTCGAGCTCGGCCGGCACCTCCCGGAAGAAGTTCAGCAGCAGCACGATGTTGAAGACGCCGACCGCGCCCGGGAGCACCAGCGCCCCAAGCGTATCCAGCAAGTGCAGCTCCTTGACCAAAATGTAATTCGGAATGAGGCCGCCGTTGAACAGCATCGTGAAGAAAAAAATCCATACGTATACGGTTCGCATCCGCAGCTTGCCCTCCGTCTTGGACAGCGGGTACGCGAGCAGGATCACGAGCAGCACGTTGAGCGTCGCCCCGATCGCGACCCGTCCGAGCGTCGTGCCGAACGCATGCCAGAACGCTTCTCTCTGCAGCACGTACCTGTACGGGTCGAGCGTGAAATGCACCGGCCACAGCTTGACGAGCCCGCCCATGACGGCGGCTTTGTCGCTGAAGGACAGCGATACGATATGCACGAACGGGATCAGGCAGACGACGGAGGTCAGCGTGAGCGCGAACAGATTGAAGACGTGGAAGACGCGTGTACCGGCGGACGCTTTCGCATGCATGGCTCGCGCCTCCTTCCTTAGAAGAATCGATATTTGAACAGCTTATACGCCAAATAATACGATACGGTGATGAGCACGAACGAGACGCCCGACTTGAGCAATCCGACGCCCGCGGAGATGCTGTACTGAGATTGCAGAAGACCGAGGCGGTAGATCATCGTGTCGATGATATCGCCGGATTCGTATACCTGCGGGCTGTACAGATTGAAAATCTGATCGAAGCCGGCGTCGAAGATGCCGCCCAGGCTCAGCACCATCAACAGCACGATGATCATGCGCATGCCCGGAAGCGTCACGTGCCACGTTTGCCGCCAACGGCCCGCGCCGTCCACGGCCGCGGCCTCGTAGAGCGTCAGATCGATGCTCGTGATCGCCGCCAAATAAATGACGCTGTTGAACCCGAAATTTTTCCAGACGTCGGAGACGACCATCGTGTACGGAAACCACCCGTTCTCGCCCAGGAAATAGACGGGTCCGAGCCCGAACCAAGAGAGCGCGGCGTTCGCGAGTCCCGTCGACGGGGACAGGACGTCGATCATGATGCCGCTCAAAATGATCCATGAGAGAAAATAAGGAAAATAAATGATCGTCTGCGTGATCCGCTTGAACAGCGCCCGCTTCACCTCGTTCAGCAGCAGGGCGAAGACGATCGGCACGAGCATGCCCAGGACGATCTTCATCAGGGCGATGAAGACCGTGTTGCCGATGACCCGCCATATGTTCGGCATGGCGAAGATCGTGCGGCAATTATCGAGCCCGACCCAGCGCTGATCCCCGAACAGCCCTTTCACCGGATTGAATTGCTGAAACGCGATGATGACGCCCGTCATCGGCACGTAGGCGAAGATCAGCAGCAGCACGAGACCCGGCACCAGCATGAGATGAAGCGGAAGCTCGCGGCGGGCGCCGTAACGTTTGAACATCCGGAATTCTCCTTTCCCCGCGGAGGTTCGCGCCGCAGCCGGATTATTGCGGCGCATTCACTTCTTCGACAACCTGCTTGCCGCCAAGCTTGTTCCAGCTGTCGACGAACTTGTCGAAGCCGGACGCCACGTCCTCCTTGCCTTGAATCATGGCCGTCATCGCCGTCGCTTCCAGTTCGCCCATCGAGCTCCAGCTGCCGACCATCGTCGGCGTCGGCGCGCCGCTGTACGCGCTCCAAATCACGTCGTCCGGATACGACTGATCCACGAACGCGAACGGCGTATCCGTCGGGCCGAACATCATGGACATGCCGACGACTCCGTCCTGCATCGACTTGTAGAAGCCTTTCGCCACGCCCTTCAGCTGATCCGTCGCGTTGTCGGCCACCGCTTGCTTGATGTCTTGATGCCCGACGAGATCGAGCGACGGCATGAGGGCATGGACGGGACCCATGTTCCAGAGCGAATCGATGTCGCCGTCCGACCAAAACTCCTCGAACCGGTTCGTCTCGCCGAACATCGTGTCGACGTACAGATTGAGCATCTCGACGATCAGCTCGGGATGCGGGAAGTTCTTGTTCGCGACGAGATACCCGTCCGTCGCGTTGTCCAGCGGAATATGGACGGGATTGCCGCCCTCGCCGGGGAGCGGGATCGCGATCCACTTGGCGTTCTTGTCGTTCTCGGACGTCTTCTCGACGCTGTAGGCCAGCCAGTGCGGACCGTAGAACATGCCCATTTTGCCAGCGACCGCGCTTTCCATCTCCTTGCTTTCGTCCTTCGTGCCGAACTCCTTGTCGAGGAGGCCTTCCTTGTACATGCGCGCCAGCAGCTCCAGCGGCTGCTTCATCTCCGGAAGCACCGTTCCGTACTGCGCCTTGCCGCCGGCGTCCTGCAGCCAGAAGTCGGGATACGCGCCGAAGCCCCAGAACAAGCCTCTCGTGGAATACAGCACGTCCTTGTTGAGGCCGAGTCCGATCGTGTCCGCTTTGCCGTTGCCGTCCGGATCCTGCTTCGCGAACGCCTGCGCGACCGCGTACACGTCGTCCATCGTCTTCGGCCGTTCCAGGTTCAGCTTCTTCAGCCAATCTTCCCGGATCCACAGATGGCTGTACCCGTTGGTGGACGGCATCTTCTGCGGGATGCCGTAGATTTTGCCGCCGAACGTGACCGGATCGAAGATGCTCTTCGTCTCGGCTTCGATGATGCTCTTCAAGAGCGGCGACGCGTATTTATCGTAGACCGGCCCCATGTCGGCGATCGCTCCGCCTTCGGCCAGCTGCTTCAAGTCCGCCTTGTCGTTCACGGGAAAAATATCGGGCAGGTCGCCCGACGTGATCGCCAGCTTCAGCTGCGTGTTGTAGTCCGCGTACGGGTACATCATTTTGTAATGCGTCACGACCCCTAGCTTCTCTTTGTACAAGCGCGTCCACCGGTTGTCCTCCCAGGTCTCGCCGGTCTTCTTCTGCAGCTTCGCCATAAACTCGGCGTTCGGATCCGCCCCGCTGCCGAATTGAACGTCGATCGTGCCGCTGTCCGCGCCCGCGTTGCCGGTCTGGTTCACCCCGTTTCCGTTGTTCCCGGCGTTGTTCCCGCCGTCGTTCCCCCCGCTGCACGCCGCCGTGCCGATCATGAGCGCCGCTGCCAGCAGCGACATAACCGCTTGCTTCCTGCGCATGGCCATTGCCCCTTCCCCCGATTGAAAATAATGACGATCAGGCGACACCGATTCCGCCCTCGATTGACAGCGCTGTCATAACGACATCCGCCGCTTCTCCCGCATATTCACCCTCCCTCTCGAATCGATCGGGATTATCATACACCAATCCATTAACATATACAATTGGTATACAATTTATATACGATAAATATTTTCACTTAGAAAATGACAATCTTCTCCCGCAGGAATGGTCGATAAGGACCTTAAAATTGGGACGAAATTATTGTATACATTTTGTATGTATGTATAATACAAATTGCTATTGAATCCGCGGTTCAACGGTCCGCAGCCCTGCCGTTTCGGCCACAAAGAAAAAACACCTCGCCTGCCGGCTTCGTTAGCCGACGGGCGAGGTGTTTGATAAGGACCGCATTCTTCTCGGTTACCGTTCTTCCATTCCTTACCGCTTGCCGTTATGGTTCGTCAATCGGAATCAGCAGTTCGACCTGCTCCTCTTCCAAATGCTCGTCAATGTAAAAGATTTCGAGGGAAACGGCGTTCTCCCGCTTCGCCAGCTTCTCTTCGTTCATCCAGGCCGTCAGCTGCTCGTAGCCTTCGCCGATCCGTTTGTTCGTGCAGACGGACATGGCGTACGTCCGCTGCGGAATCGTGAATTGCACCATGCCCGGAGGCACTTGCTCCAAATGGGGGACCTCGAAGCATGCCCAATACGTCGCGAACACCTCGTTGCCGAAATACGGGCTGTACAGCACGGTCGTCTTCACATCGCCTTCGATTTCGTGTTTTCTGGAGAGAAACTCACTCTGCAGATGAATGGCTTCGTCCGGAAACGTGGAATACGGACCGCAATAACTGATGCCGACCATATTCATCGCCGGCTTGGTAATCGTGGAGCAATTATTCATCGCGAATGACCTCCCGCAAACAATTTCGCTGCTAAAAGGTTGACCCGATACCAGTGTACCATGTCTTTCCATCCGTTGGAATGGATTTGTTGCGAAGCCGCCGGATTTCGCGGAGCGGCGGCACGCAAAAGCCGCGCCTCCCTTCGCGGGGCGGCGCGGCTTGCGGACCGGCGACGGATTACCGTCTGATCGAGCCGTGCGGATCGATGACGAACTTCTTCGAGACGCCTTGGTCGAACGCCCCGTATGCGGCCGGCGCTTCGTTCAGCGATATGAGCGTGGCGTTGACCGCCTTGGCGATTTGCGCCCGGCCGCTCAGAATCGCGCTCATCAGCTCGCGGTTGTACTGCATGACCGGCGTCTGGCCGGTCACGAACGTATGGGACTTCGCCCAGCCGAGGCCGAAGCGGATCTTCAGCGTGCCGATCTTCGCGTCCGCGTCGACGGCACCGGGGTCGCCCGTCACGTACAGGCCCGGAATGCCGAGCCGGCCGCCGGCGCGCGTCACTTCCATGATCGAGTTCAGCACCGTCGCCGGCGCCTCCCCGTGCCCCTTGCCATGGCCGTGCGCTTCGAAGCCGACGCAGTCGACGGCGCAGTCCACCTCGGGCACGCCGAGAATCTGTTCGATCTGCTCTCCGAGGTTCGGATGCTCGCGCAGGTTGACGGTCTCGCAGCCGAAGCTTCTCGCCTGCGCCAGCCGCTCGGCGTTCAGATCGCCGACGATGACGACCGAAGCGCCCAGCAGCTGCGCGGAATGCGCGGCGGCCAGGCCGACCGGGCCCGCGCCGGCTATGTATACCGTCGAGCCGGGCTTCACGCCCGCGCTGACCGCGCCGTGATAGCCGGTCGGGAAGATGTCCGACAGCATCGTGAGATCGAGAATTTTTTCCAACGCCCGGTTTTTATCCGGGAATTTCAGCAGCTGGAAGTCCGCGTACGGAACCATGACGTATTCGGATTGGCCGCCGACCCAGCCGCCCATGTCCACGTAACCGTAGGCGGAGCCGGGACGGTCCGGATTGACGTTCTCGCATACGTTCGTGTTGCGTTCCTTGCAGTTCCGGCACCGGCCGCACGCGATGTTGAACGGCACGGAGACGAGATCGCCCTTCTTGATGAATTCCACGTCGCGGCCGACTTCGATGACCTCGCCCGTGATCTCGTGCCCGAGCACCAATCCGCTCGGCGCGGTCGTACGGCCGCGGACCATGTGCTGGTCGCTGCCGCAAATGTTCGTCGTAATGACTTTCAGAATGACGCCATGCTCGCATTTTCTACCGACGTTGAGCGGATTCACGCCGGGACCGTCGCGCAAGATCAGCTCCGGGTACGAAATGTCGCGCACCTCGACCTTGCCGGGCTCCACATAGACTACCGCACGATTTCCTGCCATTGGATCAGCCACTCCCTTAATCATGGATTAAATGAAGACATGCAGTCACCTCTTCATTGTAATCGCTTGCATAGGGAAAAGCTATCCATGATTTGGGCCGGATACGCCAACCGCGGGCGCGTTACAAGCCGAAACGCGACCGGATGGCAAGCGCGGTCTCTTCGGGGCTGAGCCCGGTATTGTCGATCCGCACGTAATTCGGACGCGCAATTTCGCCGGGTTTCGAGTTCAGCCGGTACAGGTCCAGGCTCCCGAGCAGCTCCTGCTCCGACTTCGCGACATCCCGCTTCGTTGGTTTGTGCGCCAACCGGTTCGGCGTCCGGTTACGATCCAGCCTCGATTCGAGCGCCGCCTCCAGCTCGACGAAGAACATCTCTCCGCCGGCCTCTTCGACGATGCGGCAAATCCGGTCCACGTAGTCCCAATCCTCCTGTTCATTGAACGCCCAGACGTACGTGAAGATCATCCCCTCCATGTCGCTGGCCGCCGCCGCTTGGAAGATTTCCATCCGAATCAGGTTCGTCAGCCGCCAAGCCTCCGCGCTGAAACCAAAGTAAGGGTAGACGAGCTCGATCGCCATATGATTATGAAACAACTTCAAGCCCGTGATTTTCTCGAGCTCTTGGCCGACCGTCATTTTGCCGACGGCTTGCGGTCCGAACACCAGCACGAATTTCATCGGTATCCCCTCCCAATTTGGAAAATTATACCCCTAACGATGCGAATCGTACAAGGGGAGTCAACAAAAAACCGGCCGCGCGATCCGCGCAGCCGGCGATTCCGATCTTACCTGTTCCGCTATCGGTTGCAGTACGCGACGACGTCCGCGTAAGGGAGCTCGCCGCCGAAAATATCGAGCGCGCTGCCGACCGTGATGTCCAGCTTGCCCCGGGATAACGCGCGGAACTGCTCCAGATCCGCGAACGAGCGCGCGCCGCCCGCGTACGTCGTCGGAATCGTGACGCCCTCCGCCAGCTGCTCGACGAGACTGCCGAGTATCCCGGTCCGCTTGCCCTCGACGTCGACGGCGTGCACGAGGTATTCGTCGCAGTACGCTTCCAGCTCGCGCAGATGCTCCTTGTTCACGACGAACCGGCTGAACGTCTTCCATTGGTTCGTCACGACGCGCCATTCGCCGTCCAGCTGCTTGCAGCTGAGGTCGATGACGAGCCGCTCCTTGCCGACCTCGGAGACGATCCGCCGCAGGTTGTCCATGTCGAGCTCGCCGTCGCGGAAGATGTACGAGGTGACGATGACATGCGACGCGCCCGCCTCAAGATACCGCGCGGCGTTGTCCGCGCGGATGCCGCCGCCGATCTGCAGGCCGCCCGGGTAGGCCCGAAGCGCCGCCAGCGCGGCCTCTTCATTGCCGGGACCGAGCATGATGACATGGCCGCCCTTCAGCCCGTCTCGCCGGAACATCTCCGAATAATAGGCGGAATCGTGCGCGGAGACGAAATTCTCCACCACTTGCTTATTGCCGTCGCCGAGCGTTTCGCCCACGATTTGTTTGACTTTGCCGTTGTGCAGGTCAATGCATGGCCTGAATTTCATCGCTGTTCCTCTTCCCTTGAAATGATGGCGTCCAGCTCGAAGAGCGCATGGATCGTATAGTCGGGCGCAATGGCGGCGTCCGCCGGCTTGCGGCCGGGATTGTAATGGCAGAAGTCGATTCCCGCCGCGCGGGCGCCTTCGTAATCGTCCTTCAGGTTGTCGCCGACGAACAGAATGTCCGTCCGCGGCACGCCGATCGAAGCCACGGCCCGGTCGAAGATCAGCCTGTCCGGCTTCGCGGCGCCGACCTCGTCCGATACGAACACATGAGGGAAATAATGCAGGATGCCCCCGGTCGCCAGCCGCTTGCGCTGCGCTTCCCCGATTCCGTTCGACACGATGCCGAGCGCATAGGCGCCGTGAAGCCGCGGGAGCAGCTCCGGCGTGCCGTCCATGAAACGGCAGGACGAACAAAACAGCTCCCAGTACGCCGCCGCGAGCTCCGCGGCCGGCACGCCGTCGTGCCCCAGCTGCGCCAGCGTATCGCGGAACGAATATTCCAGCACCTGCGAGATATGCAGGTTCCGCGCCATCCGTTCGCTCCAATACGTCCAATTGATCGGAGCGAACGCCGCCCGGAACGCGTCCCAGAGGAACCCTTCTCGATCCGGCAGCCCGAAGCGGCGAATCGCGCTTTGCATCGATTCCCGTTCGCTGGCGTCGTAATCGAGCAGCGTATTGTCGAGGTCGAATAAGATCGCCTTGTAGGCCTTCATGCGGACACCCGCTTTCGAATGAGCTGCAGCGCCGCGTACCCGAGCAGCGCGCCCAGCGTGTTCAGCAAAATATCGTCGATATCGAAGCTGCCGCGCTGCAGCAGCAGCTGGAAGGTCTCGAGCAGGAACAGCACGCAGACGAAGAACGCCGTGAACGAGAACAACCGCAGCCGAAGCAAGTACGGAAGCGACAGGCCGAACGGCGCGAACACCGCGACGTTGCCGACGATGTTCACGACCCAATACGCAGGCCGGAAGCTGTCCGCATGAACGAAGTACAGCCGGATCGTATGCAGCGGCATGACGTTGTAGTTATAACCGGGCAGCTGCGGATTCGTCCGTCCGAAGCCGATGAACATCCAATAGAAGAGCAGCAAGGCGTAAGCCGCCGTAATGAGCGCAATCGCTTTTTTCATGGTTCCCGTCAGCCCCTCCGATCCTCGCGGCCCATGAACGAGGCGCGAATGATAGATCGCTTCCGTGAGACTAGGCGCGCCTGCGCGGCAAATACGCCCGTCCCTCTTCCAACTATGGCTATTCCGCGCGCCGGCGTTTCATGCCAGGCGGCGAAGCAATCGCGCGAATGAAGGCAAGAATCAGTTCAATATTTTCTGCAGGCAGACCAAATCCAGCCATCGGTCGAATTTGTAGGCGATTTCCACGTAATGCGACACCTGCTTGTAGCCGAGCTTCGCGAAGAGCGCGACGCTGCTTTCGTTCTCCGTGCAGATGGTCGCGATGAGCGAATGGAAGCCGAGCTCCCGCGCCGTTTCTTCAAGGAACGCCATCGCTTCCCGGCCGATTCCTTTGCCGGTGAACGCCGGCTCGAGATAGATCGTCATTTCCCCGGTGACGTTGAACGCCGGACGCTTCTTGTGCTGCGTCAGCATGATGTAGCCCGCGTATTCCCCTTCATGGAGGACGACGTACGACCGGTAGATGTCTGACAGCGGCTCGATCAGCGCTTTCATTTGCTCCGGCGTGTAGGGATGTAAATCGAACGATACGGTCGTATGGGCGACAAAATGATTATACGTTCCGCGCACCTGCTCCAAATACCGTTCTTCGTACGGCACAAACGCCGTTCTGTTCGACATTGCTGCACCTCTTGGCTCCTAGGATGGCAAAACGGGCAGACGGCCGCCTGCGGCTCTGCCTGCCCGTCGCTTGGTTCGGCTTGAACGCGCGCCGGCGCGGTTATTCCCAGCGTTCGATGCTGAATACCTTGAACGCGTTCGTGGCGGGATGCTGCGTGACGGTGTAGATCCATTGGTATTCGTTGACCGTCGACTTGCCCTCGGGATAATAAATGCCGATCTTCTCGACGATGTAAAACTTGTATTCGCCGTTGATTTTTTGGATGTTCATGATTTGGAAGCGGATCAGCTTCTCCTTGATGTTCAAGCCGCTAAGATGGCGGACGAGGTTATCCTGCTCCTTGTACAGCGGTCCTTCCGGGTCGAGCAGGCCCGCCACCAGCGAGAAGCGGTTCTTGTTGATCGCTTCGACCATCGATTCTTCGTAGGCGTTCATGACGTCGGTCGCGCCCGTCGAATCTCTATAATCAATCTGTTCGCCCGAGACGGGATCCTGCGGTGGGGTATCCTCGCTCGCCGAACAGGCGTTCAGCAGCACGGCCAGACATAGCAGCACGCCGAGCATCGCTATTCTGTACATTCGCTTAATCTCCCGTCTTTATGAAATGCATCCGTCCTCGCCCCGGACGAACCGTTCGTAGATGACGATCGGTTTGCCGTCGGGCAGAACGGCGGGTTTGACCTCCGCGGCGCCTTGACTGCGCCAAAACGCGTGCGCGGGCGCGTTGCCCGCCAGCACGCCGAGCCGGTGGACGGTCACGCCGCGGTCGCGCATCAAAGCGTCGAACCAGGCCAGCGCCCGTTTCCCGTATCCCCTGCCGTGGCTTTGCGACCGGATCACGAGCAGTCCGATCCACGCGCAGGCATCGTTCGGATTGATCATCAGAAATTCAAGGATGCCGACGGGCTCTCCGTCCGCGAATAGGACGTACCGCTCCGCGCCGGCGGCTTCGGCATCCCGATGTTCCGCTTCAACGTCCGCGGCCGTCAGCCGCTCTTTATCCTTGGACAAGCGGTTAAAATACGGATTGGCGTTCAAAATCGCCAGCTCCGCCGCGATCAGCTCGCGCGACGCGCGTCTGAAGGATAGCTCCATGGCTGCACGCTTCCTTTCGAATGCCGGATCCAGGGTGCGCCTTTTATTTTACGCCTTTTATCTTACCATGAAACCCGAACCCGCATAAATGCCTGAGAAAAGGTTAATGTTCGCCGCGGCGCCGGCTACCGCTCCGACCAGGACGGATTCAGCAGCACCATATGGACGTGATCCTCCCACGCCCCGTGGATGCGCAGATACTCGCTCGCCACGCCCTCGCTGCGAAAGCCGAGCCGTTCGACCACCTTCAAGGAAGCCGCGTTCCGGGGCATGACGTTGGCCTCGATCCGGTGCAGGTTGAGCCGCTCGAACGCGAACGCCGCGACATGCGAGACGGCCTCGGTCATATAGCCCTTGTTGCGGTGCAGCAAATCCATCCGGTACCCGAGATGGCAGGACTGGAAGGCCCCGCGCACGATATTGGAGAGCGACACCGTGCCGACGATGTCCCCGTCCGGGTCTTCGGCGGTCGTCAGCCAAAACCGTACGCTGTGTCCGCCGTCCATGCTCTGCAGTTCCTGGCGGATCAGCTGCCGCTGCGTCTCGTGCGTGTAATACGTCTCGTCGCGGTCGGGCTCCCATTCGGCCAGCGCTTCCCGGTTGCGTTTCACGAACGCCAGTACCCGCGCGGCATACGATTCGTCGATGACCTGCAGAACGAGGCGCTTCGTCCGCAGCTTCAGACGGTGCAATTCATGGATTGGCATCATGGTTCGTTGCTCCGTTCGTTTCTAAGTTCGCGCGTCTCCGATTGCGGCGGATGCCGCGTTACAGCAAGCGCAATAGCGCGTATAGCCCGAAGCCGGCGAGCAGCAGCCCCGACAGCCGGTTAATCTGCCGCATGGCGGCGGGCTTGAGCGTCCGGCGTAAGGCACCGACGGTCAGGCTGAGCCCGAGCCACCAGAACGCCGAACCCGCGAAGATGCCGCCCACGAGCGTCAGCAGCCGGAAGGCGGAAGCATCCACGACGTTGAGCCCGGCGAAAATGCCCAAAAACGACAGGATCGTCGCCGGGTTCGCGATCGTCAGCGCGAACGTCGTCCAATAGGCGCCGGCCAGACTGCCGCTCCTTGCCGCTGCCCCGCCGTCGTCCGCGCCGGAACGGAACGTTCGCCAGCCGAGGTAACAAAGAAACAAGCCGCCGACGGCCGACACGGCGTCCTGCGCGGCGAGCAGCCATGCCGTCGCCGCGTCGAAGCCGAACGCGGCAGCGAGCCCGTAAAGTCCGTCGGCCGTCGCCGCGCCCAGCCCGGACGCCAGCCCGTAGCGCCGGCCCTGGTTCAAGGCGCGCTTCATGCATAAGAGGCCGATCGGCCCTACGGGAGCCGCGATCGATAAGCCGATCAGCATGCCTTTCGCTGCGATTATCATCTATCGAATCCCCGCTTCTCGGCCGTTGCGCGGGCATGCGCCGCCGGGCCGGATTTCCCCCATACTTGCCTCGCGTGCGGACATCCCGTTCCCGGGTCGTTTCGCCGGGAGCGAATGCCCAATTCTCCGCGACGCGGGCGGATGTCCAATCCGCTTTTACCTTTTTTCATACAATACAGTATACCGGGTGCCGAGAACAACACGACATATATGAAGCCGGCGCCGGAAATACCTTTCAAGGGAGGCATTCGCATGTCCGGTGCATTGGGATTCGGAGGAAGTTTCGTTGGCGTGATTCTGGTACTGTTCATTCTGCTGGTCATCGTATCCCGCGGAGTTCTGGTCTAACTCACACGATGCTCTAGCCGATAATGATAAAACCGTCGAGGGTTTCCTTCGACGGTTTTTCATGTTGCCGCGGCCCGGCGACCGGACCGCGATTCCGCGCGCGGCGCCTTGCGGGACGCGCGTCCCGCGGGCTCAAGCGAGCGCGAATTCGCGCAGCGCGTGCGCAACGCCGTCTTCTTCGTTTGACCGGGTCTGCGCGTTCGCCGCCGCCTTGACCGCTTCCGGCGAGTTGGCGACCGCCACGCCCATGCCCGCGAACGTCAACATGCCCACGTCGTTGAAATAGTTGCCGATCGCCATGACGCGGCTCTGGTCGATCCCTCTCAAGCTCGCGAGCTGCCGCAAGGCATGGCCCTTGCTCGCGTCCTTATGCTGCACGTCGATGAAATAATCGCCGCTGCGGATATGCTGCAGCCCGTGCGTCCACGCGTTCCACTCCGCCTCGACGGCATCGAGCCGCGCGATGGCGCCGAACAGCGTAAACTTGACGAGCCCTTCCGGCAGCGGGGCGTTCGGATCGCGCAGGACGGGACGTGCGCCGTAAAGGCCGTACATCTTCTCCGCGTCCGGCGTCAAGTCCTCGATCCACATTTCGAACGGCGTGTTCAGGTCGAAATGCAGCTTGCCCTGCAGGCAGTATTCCCGGAAACGCGCCACCTCCGCGGGATCGATGCTGAATTGGTGCAGCACGCGGCGGCTGGCCGAGTCGACCGTGGCGGCGCCGTTATGCGTGATCATCGTGCCCGCGAGGCCCAACTCCTCCAGAACGGGCATCGCGTTGACCGGCCCTCTTCCCGTGCAGAGCACGATTTCGGCCCCGCGCCGATGCGCTTCGCGCACGGCGCCCCGCACGGCCGCGGTCAGGATGTGGCTGTCGTTGAGCAGCGTTCCGTCGATGTCGAGCGCGATCAAATCAAAGTTGATGTTCCCCATGGCAGTAAGTCTCTCCCGTCTCCTGGTTGGTCTCTAACTCTCTAAGGGTTATCTATATAGTTGCGCGTTGCGGCCGGCTCCGGCGTGCGCGGTCAAGAGTTCGTCCAGCTCCGCCTCCGTAAGAGGGCGGTATTCGCCGAGCTTCAAGGACTCGTCCAGCCGGAGCGGTCCCATGGAGACCCGCTTCAAGTAGACGACCTGCTTGCCGACCGCTTCGAACATCCGTTTCACTTGATGAAACTTGCCTTCGCGGATCGTGAGCCGGATTCGGCTGTGAATCCCGTCCGGCCGCGATTCCTTGTCCCCGATCGTCAATTCGGCGGGCTTCGTCTCGTAGCCGTCGTCGAGCGTCACGCCGCGCTTGAACGCCGCTTGATCGTCGGCATCCACGTCGCCGCGCACGATCGCCTCGTACGTCTTCGGGACATGCTTGCGCGGCGACAGCAGCTCGTGCGCCAGCTTGCCGTCGTTCGTCAGCAGCAGCAGCCCCTCCGTGTCCTTGTCGAGCCGGCCGACCGGGAACGGCTGCAGGATCCGGTCATCGGGATCGAGCAAATCGATCACCGTGCGGTCCCGCGCGTCTTCCGTCGCCGAGACGACCCCCTGCGGCTTGTTCAGCATGACGTAGATCGTCTCGCGGTACACGACCGCCTCGCCGTCGAACTTAACGTCCGCCGCCTCCGGATCCAGCGTCATGCCGAAGTCCTTCGCCGTCTTGCCGTCCACCGTCACGCGGCCCTGCTTCACCGCGCGTTTCACTTCGCTGCGCGTGCCGAAGCCCATATTCGCCAGCAGCTTGTCCAGCCGCATCCGTTTCGCCATCCGTCGTTCAACTCCCTCGTTCATTGTACCTTAAAGCCGCGGCCAGACCAACCCTTCGGGCCTCTGCGGCGAGATGCTCACGCGCGTCCCCGATGACAAAAAACCGCCGACGCATCCGGTCCCGTCGCGGGGTTCCGAATCCATCGGCGGCCGTCGCGGTCCCGCCCGGACCCGGCGGCTGCCCGCTACTCGTCGCGGCCGAGCCGTTCCGAAGGCGGCAGCGCGGCGAGCGCGTCCGCCAGCGTCCGAAGCGCCCCGTCCGTCACGCCCAGGCGGAACGGCCGGAATGCCGGCGGTACCGCCGCAGCCGTACCGGCGGCGCCTTCCACGTACGGCCTCAGCATCGCCAGGCTGACCGCGATGTCGGCGCGCAGCCGCCCCAGGTCGAGGCCCGACGTCTCGTCCGGATAAGCCGCGAGCTTGCTCTCCGCTTGGGCGAACAGCTTCGCCGCCCCGGAGAAGTTGTCGTTGCGCCAATGATGGAGACCCACCGCGGCTTGCAGCAGCCCTTGGTACAGCGTGCTCCGGCCTTCCTCGAGCCACAGCTCTTCCATGACTTCGTGGCATTCGAAGTAATCCTCGTCGACGTTGAACAGCACGACGAACCGGACGAATTTCTCGTCGTACGATGGCGCCGAAGCCATTCAGTTCGACCCGCCCTTCTTCGCGCGCTGGATCGCCGACTTGATCTCGTCGGACAGCATGCGGATCGCGAACGCGTCTTCCTTCTCCCACACTTCGTTGAACTTCAGCTGGAACTGAACCGCCTCGCGGACGCGCCGAAAGAAGTACAGCTCCTGAATGTCGCTCAGCACGCTCGAGTACATGTTGGATTTCTCTTCGAAATCCCGCTGCGCGTCCAAGATCTCGTTGCGGATGCTCGACATCTCGGTATCGAGCTGCGAAGCCGCCTCCGCCGCTTTCTTCAGCCGGTCGCGCACGTCCTCCGGCAGGCTTTCTTTATACTTATAGTTCAGCGAGTGCTCGATCGTCGCCCAAAAATTCATCGCCAGCGTCCGGATTTGAATTTCCGCCAGCACGTTTTTGAGCCCGATGGCCGTCTGAACGGGATATTCGACGATCATATGATAGCTGCGGTACCCGCTGTCCTTGAAATTCGTAATATAGTCCTTCTCATAAACCAGCTTCAGATCCTTGCGCGAACGAATAAGCGCCGCGACCCGGTGAATGTCGTCGACGAATTGGCACATGATGCGGATGCCCGCGATGTCCTCGATGCCGGTATCGATCTTTTCCATCGGCACCGACAGCCGCTTGGCCTTCTCCAAAATGCTCGAAATCTTCTTGACCCGCCCCGTAACGAACTCGATCGGCGCGTACGCTTCCCGATTCTTCAGTTCGGTCCGGAGCGTCTTCAATTTGACCTTCAATTCTTCCACTGCCTGCTCATATGGCTGCAAAAATAGTCCCCAGTCTCTTCCGTCCATCCGGCCGCCTCCTGTCTAAGACCGATGATCTGCTCCAATGGCCTCCACGATCGATGTATAACCGTCTTTCTTCAATAATGCCTTGAGTCCTTCCGTCAGTTCGCGGAGCAGCTCCGGCCCTCTGTAGATGAGCGCCGTATAAATTTCTACAAGACTTGCACCCGCGCGAATTTTATCGTATGCATCCGATGCCGTAAAGATGCCGCCGGAGCCAATAATGGGCAGCCGTCCGCCCGTCAGCCGGTACGCCTCGCGCACGATTTCCGTCGAACGCTCGCGAAGGGGCTTGCCGCTCAGGCCGCCGGTTTCTTTGGCGTTCGGATGGCGAAGACCGTCGCGGCCGATCGTCGTGTTGGTGGCGATGATGCCGTCCACGCCGCTCGCGACGATCGTCTCCACGGTATACCCGAGCTGCTCCGCGGTCATGTCCGGCGCGATCTTGACCAGCACCGGCTTTCTAGCCGCCATGCTCTTCGCCGCCTGCGCGCCGCTCTCTTCCATGACCGCCGACAAGAGCAGCTTGAGCTCGTCCCCGTGCTGAAGCGCCCGCAGGTCCGGCGTGTTCGGCGAGCTGATGTTGACGACGAAAAAGTCGCCGTATGTATAAAGCTGCCGCAAGCAGGCCCGGTAATCCTCGTGGGCGAGCTCGTTCGGCGTCGTTTTGTTCTTGCCGATGTTGACGGCGATCGGAATGCGGTGCCGGCCCAACCGGCCGAGCCGCTCCGCCATCGCGGCGGCGCCGTCGTTGTTGAAGCCCATCCGGTTGACGAGCGCTTCGTCGCTCGGCAGGCGGAACAGCCGCGGCTGCTCGTTGCCGGCTTGTCCCTTCGGGGTCACCGTGCCGACCTCCGCGAATCCGAAGCCGATGTTGGCGAACATGTCGACGGCCTTCGCGTTCTTGTCCAGTCCCGCCGCGAGGCCGACCGGATGCGGGAAGCGCAGCCCGAACAGGCTCGTCTCCAGCTCCTTCGCTTCGGCTACCCCGTACATGGCGCGCATCACCGCGGGAACGCCGGGCACCCGCCGCGCCGTATGCAGCCCGTCGATCACCATGTGATGGGCTTTCTCGGCGTCCATGCGGAAGAAATAAGGCTTTGCAATTTTCGTGTACAACAAGTCGAAGTCACTCCGTTCTGCGTCTTAAGCTCTATCGAACAGTTTATCAAGTCGGGGGCGAAAAAGAAAGAGTAACGCCCGCTTAGCGCCCTGCCGCAGCGCCTTTCGCGCCGCGCGAAGCGGTTGTTTCGGCGCCGGAAAACGATTACAATAAGGGCATATTCCTAATTTCCCGAGAAAGGTTGATCCGCATGAGCCACGCCAGAAAGAAACCGCCCGTCATGAAAACGAAACAAAAGGAAGAGGTCAACAAGAAAGCGCTCATCTGGATCGGATCGGTCTTCGTCGTCATCGTCGCCGTCATGGCCGTTCTTCTTATTGTGGACCAGTAAGCGGTCCGGTTAATCAAGCCACTCGTACACCACGGCGGGGTTCGTCTCGTCCTCGGCCGGCTGCAGGCGGAAACGCCCCGCGGCCGGCGCTGAGGCAGCGGGGAGGGCGCCGCTTTTTATCGTGACCCTCGTCCCCAGGGGCACGAGGTCGTACAATTCCTCGATATCCTGCCGCGCCATCCGGATGCAGCCGTGCGACTCGTCCTTGCCGATGCTGTCCGCGTCGTTCGTGCCGTGAATCGCGTATGCCGTATCCGACAGCGCCATGCCGCGGGTGCCGAACTCGCCGGGGGTCCGCCCCTTCGGGCTGCGCACCTTCTCGCGAACGACGAAACCGCCTTCCGGCGTCCTCGCCCCGCCGAGCCCGACGGGATAGCTGCGGACGATGACGTCGCCGCTCACGACGGCGAGCCGGTGGGCGTCCTTGTCGACCACGATCGCGAGCGGTCCGGCCGGCAGCGGGGCCGGAGCGCCGGCCGCAGAGGCTGCGCTCTTCGCGGCGTCGCCGCCGTCAGGCACGCCTGAAGCGGCGTTCGCCTCCCCGTTTGCCGGATCCGCGCTCGCCGCGGCTTCCTCCTTCATTGCTCGCAGCAGCGGCTCGAACATGGCTTTCATTTCCTTCGTAGTCCCCGACAGCGTATTCTCGGGATACGGCCGGACCAGGTCGGCGAGCGACGTCGGCCAACGCTTCGTTCGCTCGCGGTAATGCGCGATCGCGCTCGCGAGCGTCCAGGACTGCTCCTGCCGCGCGCTCCAGCGCGCGTAGATCGCCCGCGCGGCCGAAGCGTCGGCCGGCTCGCAGGCGCACGCCCTCGCGTCGAGCATCGCGACCTCTGCGCCGCCGCGGCCCTGCCGCGCCGTCTGCGCCAGCAGGCGCGTCTTCCCCGTCCACAGGCGCCAAGCGCCGGCCGGCTCTAGCGCGGCGGCCAAGCCCTCGCGCGGCCGCGCGGCTCCGCCGAGCAGCGCGCCGAGCGCCTGGTCGAGCAAGCCGCCGGCGCCGTCGGCCGGCTTGACGACGACGACCTCCGGGCCGGCTGGCGCGGCGGCTTGACCCGGCGCCGGCGCCAAGCCCGAGGAGAGCGTCGCCGGCTCCGCGGCCGGGTCCCCGGGATCGGCCTCGTCCTTCGGGCCGCCCGGCGAGATCGCCAGCATCAGCGCCAGCAGAATCGCGGCCGCCCCGCCCGTCCGCAGCGCCAAGAAGCGGCGGCCGCGCTTGCGGTTCCAGGCCGCGATCATTTGTTTCGGCTCGTTCGCGAGCGGATGCTGCTTGCGCTCGTACGCGTCGTAGACGCTGCCGGACTGCAGGAAGCAGTAGTTCGCCTTCGCTTCCTTGCCCTCTTGCACGTATTGCTTGCCCAGCAAATACCAGGCCATGCGGTTATTAGGATGGTTTTGCACGTAGCGCTTCAGGTCATTCATATCGTCGTGGTTATCCATTCGCGGCCCTCCTGCTTGGGGTTCATCAGCTTCTATATCGGCAAAAGAGCCGCCCGGATAATATCCGCTCGGCTCTTTCCACCGAAATAGGCGCCTTGTTCGCGTCGGATTCCGTCTCCAACTCGCCGGCACGACGCTGAGCGCGACCGCCATCGCATATGCGCCCCATTCCTCGCGAATTGGAAACTCCCGTTTATTCTAGCGGAGCTGTACAAGAATCGGTAAATGCCACTATCATTTCAGTATAAAGATCCTATCCTCCCCCTCAAACGAGAAAGATCCCATCCCCTGTCGTAACAGGAAACGGGATCTCCGGCCGCTCTACGCGGTTCGCGCTCTATTAGTTATTGAAAGCCGTGTCTGCGATTTTGATGGAGTCCGTCGGGCAACCGTCCGCCGCATCTTGCAGATCGTCGTACAAGTCTTCCGGAATTTCGGTATTGCCGTGGTTACCGTCGTTGCCGAAAATAACCTCTGCCAAGCCTTCGTCGTCGTAGTCGTAAATGTCCGGTGCCGTTGCTCCGCAAGCTCCGCAAGCAATGCACGTATCTTTCTCAACCCATGTAAACTTCGACATCGTGGTTCCCTCCTATTAATGGTAAGTTTCAAAAACTTACGGAAGTGCTTTCATTTCCCAAGTATACAACCTTCAATCATCACTATATAACATATGCTCGTCCCTTTGCAAGGATGTCCCGCGAATTCGTTTATTGCGAATTAACGCGGACGGATCGTTCCCGAGCATGCCCGCGGTGAGCACCGCATCCTCTCCGAATTTGTCCCGCAGCATGTCCATCGCGCGCGTCAGCGCCTCCTTTTTCGGCTGTTCCCCGTAGCTGAACAAGTCCAGCTGCACGGCCGTTTCCGCTTGCAGCGACAGGTTCTGAAGGGTGATGCCGAGCAGGCGCGCCGGCTCTCCGCGCTTCCAATGCTTATCGAACAGCTTGCACGCCTCGCGGTGGATGTCGGAAGCGGCGTCCGTCGGGGCCGGCAGCGTGACCGAGCGGTTGATCGTCGTCATGTCCGGCCGCCGGATGACGATTTGAATGGTCGACGCCATCATTTTCTGTTGGCGCATCCGCCGGCCGGTCTGGTCCGCCAGATTGAGCAGGATGCGGTGGGCCTCCTCGGGATCCGTCACGTCCCTCGGCAGCGTCGTCGTATGGCCGATCGACTTGTTCCGTTCGCGCTCGGCGTTGACCGGCGCGTAATCGTAGCCGTGCGACGCCGCCTTCATCCAGGAGCCGACGACGCCGAAATGCTTGACGAGCATCGCCTCTTCGGCCGCGGCGAGCTGCCCGATCGTGCGGATGTTCAGCTTCGTCAGCTTGTCCGCCGTCTTGCGCCCGATGCCGAAGAGCGTGTCGCATGGCTTGCTCCAAAGCAGCTCCGGCACGTCGCGAATGCGCAGCACGGTGAAGCCGTTCGGCTTCTGCATGTCGGACGCCATCTTGGCCAGCAGCTTGTTCGGGGCGACGCCGATCGAGCAGGGCAAGTTCCATTCCGTTCGGATCCGCTGCTGAATGTCCCGCGCGATCTGCAGCGGCTCGCCGAAGGCCGACGAACCCGTAACGTCGAGGTAGCATTCGTCGATCGACACGGCTTCCACGAGCGGCGTGTACTGCCTCGCGATCGACATGAAGCCGCGGGAGTACGTCCGGTACAAGTTGAAATCGGGCTTGATCAGGATCAAATCCGGGCAGCGCCGCTGCCCTTCGCGCACCGTCATGCCCGTCTTGACGCCCTGCGCGCGCGCCGCGTACGACGACGTCACGATGATCCCCCGCCGCTGCTCCACGCTGCCGGCGACCGCCGTCGCCTTTCCTTTATATAAGTGCGGCTCCTCCGCTTCATGGACGGAGCAATAAAAGGCGTTCATGTCCAAATGAAGAATGACCCGGCGTTTGGGAGGCGCCGTATCCCGCTCCTTCGTCATCGCGGCATTCATCCTTCCCGGTTGGAATAAGGCGATCATATGATCGTACGTCAAGCATACCAATCGTCCCGCCGGAACGTCAACCTGCCGCCCGAAAGCTCGTCCTGCGAACGTTTACGCGCCCTTCTTCTAATGGTATAATAATAAAATTATGATTGCTTTAAAGGGATAAAGGAAGGGGGCTTCTACATTCATGGGAAACACGATCTCCATATTCGACACGACGCTTCGTGACGGTACGCAGGGAGAGGGCATCAGTCTTTCCGCAGAAGATAAAATCAAAATCGCCCAAAAGCTCGATTTGTTAGGCGTACATTATATTGAAGGCGGAAATCCGGGCAGCAACAGCAAGGACATCGAATTCTTCCAGCGGGCGAAAGGCTTGCGGCTGAACGCCAAGCTGACCGCCTTCGGCAGCACGCGGCGCAAGAACAGCACCGCCGAACAGGACAGCAGCCTGGTGCGCATCGTGGAATCCGGCGTGCCGGCCGCCACGCTCGTCGGCAAGTCGTGGGACTTTCACGTACATACGGCGCTGCAGACGACGCTCGAAGAGAACCTGGCGATGATCTACGACTCTTTGGCGTATCTGAAGCAGAAGGGCGTAGAAGCGATTTTCGACGCGGAGCATTTCTTCGACGGCTACAAGCACAATCCGGATTACGCGCTGGCCGTGCTGCGCAAGGCCCATGAAGCGGGCGCCGACTGGATCGTCCTGTGCGATACGAACGGCGGCACGCTGCCTTCGGAGGTTCATGCGATCGTCTCCCGCGTCGCCGCGGAGATCGGCGCTCCGATCGGCATCCATACCCATAACGACTGCGAGCTCGCCGTCGCCAACACGCTGGCCGCCGTGCAAGCGGGCGCTCGGCAGGTGCAGGGCACCATCAACGGCTACGGCGAACGGTGCGGCAACGCCAATCTCTGTTCGATCATCCCGACGCTTCAATTAAAGATGGATTACCGCTGCGTCAGCGGCGAGCAGCTTCAATCGCTGACCCAGACGGCGCGGTACATCAGCGAAATCGCGAACGTGCACATGCCGGTCGCCCAGCCATACGTCGGGAACGCCGCGTTCGCCCACAAGGGCGGCATTCACGTGTCCGCGATCTTGAAGGATTCCAAGACGTACGAGCATATCCGGCCGGAGCTGGTCGGCAACAAGCAGCGGGTGCTCGTCTCCGAGCTCGCGGGACAAAGCAACATCATCTCCAAGGCGCAGGAGCTCGGCCTCGATATCAACGCGAACAACGAGAAGACGAAGCGCATCATGGAGCGGATCAAGGATCTCGAGCACCAGGGCTATCAATTCGAAGGCGCCGATGCGTCCCTCGAGCTGCTGCTTCGCGACGCGTTCGGCGAAATGAAGGAAATCTTCAAGCTGGAATCGCTCAAGATGCTCGTCGAGAAGACGAACGGCCACGCGATGAACGCCGAAGCCATCGTCAAAGTGAACGTCGACGGACAACCCGTCTACATGGCGGCCGAAGGCAACGGTCCGGTCAACGCGCTCAATAACGCCCTGCGCAAAGCGCTGGAGCAATTCTACCCGAGCATCAACGATTTCCACCTGTCCGATTACAAGGTCCGCGTGATCGACGAGAAGGACGCGACGGCCGCCAAGGTTCGCGTGCTGATGGAGACGACCGATTTCAAGAGCACGTGGAGCACGGTCGGCGTCTCGAGCAACGTCATCGAAGCGAGCTGGGAAGCGCTCGTGGACAGCATCCGTTACGCCTTGCTCACCAAGAACAAAATCGAAATGCTAGGCGAACCCCGGGAAGAGCTCGGGCTCATTAATCATTAACCGCACCGGACGCAAAAAGCCGGAGCCCAAGGGTGGTATTATCCCCTCACGGTAAACAACAAGAAAAAGACATCTGTTAAGATGAACTTACTAGTTGTTTGCCGGAGGGGATTTTTCATGGGGAAAATAGGTCGTACGAACAAAAGTTATCCTGAAGATTTAAAACTAGAAGCAGTGAGGCTGGTTACGGAGGACAACTTGGCGTACCGTGAGGTCGCGAAGCGTCTAGGAATACAAAACAAAACGCAGGTAGAGGTATGGGTCAAACGACATCGGGCAGGGCAGCCCTTCGTACAAGAAGCTTCGCGAAAGGGTAAACCGAAGACAAAGTTTGGCAGCGTAGAGGAAGAAATGGCATACCTAAGAGCGGAGATTGAGTACTTAAAAAAGCGGT
>NZ_FORE01000027.1:0-24215 GCF_900113915.1 Paenibacillus sp. UNC496MF | reverse complement strand
GACTTGCATGTATTAGGCACGCCGCCAGCGTTCGTCCTGAGCCAGGATCAAACTCTCCATAAAAGCGATCGGCCGAAACCGATCAGTTTCAGGATGGCTTGTTAGCTCATCGCTGACTTGCTTGTTCAAACCTTTTGACAGGTCGCTCATTGTTCAGTTTTCAAGGAACAAAGTTGTTACATCCATCGTCCGGCTCATGACCGGAATTAGAATATATCATATCTCGAAACCGTTTGGCAAGCCTTAATTTCGGGCTTGTTTCGTTTTCGATCACCGTGCCGTTTCTCGTTCGTCCCGGCCGGAATTAGAATATACCATACCGTCGAATCATGTTGCAAGTTGTAAAATTTTACAGATAAAATGACAAGATCTACTCCTGTGCCCACGGTACGACGAGCGTGACCACCGTTCCCCGGTTCGGCGCCGTATCCACGCGCAGCGTCCCTCCGACGGTTCTGGCCCGTTCGGCCATGCTGAACCTGCCGACGCCTTTGACGCTGGCGGTCGGATCGAAGCCGATCCCCCGATCCGAGATGCGCGCCACGATCTCCGTCCCGTTCGCGATCAAGGACACCTCGGCCTCCGCCGCGTCGGCGTATTTGGCGCTGTTGGTCAACGCCTCTTGAATAACGCGATAAATCACGGTTTCCGTCTGGATGCCGAGCCGTCGGTTCAAATTGCAGTCGAACGCCACTTGAATGCCGTAATGAGCGGTAAAGTGGTCGATATACGTCCGAATGGCAGGCACGATGCCTAAATCGTCGAGCACGGACGGCCGCAGCTCCCAGGCCAAGCCCCGAACCTCTTCGATGATGCCCGCCACCTGGCCGCGAATGAACCGAAGATCGTCCGTCTCCCGCCCCGGCGCCGATATGACGCGGTCCAACTGAATAAGCAGCGAAAACAAGCTTTGGCCGATACCGTCGTGGAGTTCGCGTGAAAATTTCCGCCGTTCGTCCTCTTGAATCGTCATCATCTTGGACAGCGTCTCCTGCAGCTCTTCCTCGACCCTCTTCAGCAGGGTCACCTCGTTGCGGATGGCCAAGTATTGATAGGGCATGCCGTCGTCGCCGAGAAACGGCACGATCGTCGTATTCACCCAATAAACGCTTCCGTCCTTGGCGCGGTTCTTGATCTCGCCCGCCCAGACCCTGCCCGACGCGATGGTCTTCCACAGTTGCGCCATGAACGCCTTGCCGTGATAACCGGAATTGATGATGCGATGATCTTGCCCCAGAAGCTCTTCGCGCTCGTACTTGGAAATTTCGCAGAATTTATCGTTCACGTACTGAATCTTTCCTCTGGCGTCGGTCATGGCGACGATCGACGATTCGTCCAGCGCGAACTTCACGTCCGCGAGCTGCTTCAACGACTGCTTCACGTCGTCGCGAAACCGTTCGTCGCCGATCCGCGCGTCCAATTGCTTCATCAGATGGCCGACATGCTCGGCGATCAGGCTCGTTCCCGGGGGATTCGGCTCGTTATTCAAATTGCAGCAGCCCCTTCTTCGCCGCGTATTTGATCAGCTCCGGACGGGATTTGAGCCCGAGCTTATCCATGACGTTGCTCTTGTGGGTCTCGACGGTCTTGACGCTGATGACCAGCCGCTCGGCGATTTCTTTGTTGGCGTACCCTTTGGCCGTCAGGACGAGCACTTCCTTCTCCCGTTCCGTCAGCGTACCGAACACATCCGCGCTTTCGCCGCGCTTCATCCGTTCCGCGTATTCGTGCATGAGCCGTTTCGTTGCCGTCGGATACAGGTAGGCGTCCCCCTTCGCGACCGTGCGGATGGCGGCGAGCAATTCCTCCTGCGGAGCGCTCTTCAGCACGTAACCGGCCGCTCCCGCATGGATCGCCCGAAACAAATACTCGTCGTCGTCATGCATCGTGAGGATCAAAATCGCCGCTTCCGGCCATGCGCGCTTCAGCTCCGCCGCCGCCGTAAGGCCGTCCTTGCCGTGCGGCATGCTGAGATCCATGAGCACGACGCCCGGCCGATGCTCGAGGGCGGACCTGATGCCCTCGTCGCCGTCGGCTGCCTCCGCGACGACCTCGATGCCTCCCTTGCTGCTCAGCAGCATCCGCAAGCCGGAACGAACCATGGCGTGATCGTCCACGATGACGATCGTAATCATCGGCCTAACCCCCGCTTCTGGTGAATTCCCTTTCATCATAACGCGCCGTCGCCGACCATTTCAATAAAACGGGGAATCAGCGGCGCGATCCACCCCGCGTCCGCTTCAGCGTAGGGAAGGCCGTGCCGCCTGCCGAAAAGCATAACGCCCGCCGGAGCGCCGCTTCCGTCGAATACCGGGAAGGCGACGCCCGAAAGCAGCTTCTCCGCCAGCATGACCGGACACGCGGCCAGCCATTCGGCGTTGTCGGCCGCGTTCGCCCGGCAGACCGCGCCATGCCGCAGCGCCATGCCGCCGAGGCCGACTCCGGGCATGATCCGCATCAGCTCGAGCCGGCTCCCCCTGCCGCCGGCGATAAGCGCCCATTTCATGCCGCGACGTCCCTCCTCCGGCAGTGCCAAGGCGGCAAAGTCGCTTCCGCTTCGGAAGCATAGCCAGGCGAGTTCCCGGGTAACGCGCGCATCCGTCGTCGAAAGCTTCAATGCGCCGCCTCCTCCCTTGTATAAATGGATGACCGGTGCCTTTCACCGGCCGAAAGATGCTCCTTGCTCCTGCCGCCCAAAGCTTCCGCGGCCGATTACATGCGGCATACCGCTTTCGGGCAGTTTTCGCAGTGGCAGACGGCCCGCAGGTAGGCCACGTCCTTAATGATAATGCAACCCTCCTGGGTATCGATGGCGCCCGCTTTCTTCAGATCGCCGAGCATCCGGTTCACGCTTTCGCGCGTCGCCCCGATCATATCCGCCATTTCGGCATGGCTGAGCTTGACGTCGAGGAACAACCCGCCCTTCTTGTCTACCCCGCAGGTATTGCCGAGCCGAATCAACAAGGAGCAAAGCGCGCCGGATTTCCCGAACATGATCAAATCGCGAAGCTTCGTCTGCGTGAGACGCTGCATCAAGCCCATCCAGCGCACGAGCTCGATCGCCAGATCGCCGTGCCGCCGCAGCCTCGCTTCGAGCTCCGCGCGCCGGATGACGCCGACCTTCGCGTCCTCGACGGCTTCCGCGGCGAAACCGTGAACCGTATCCGGGAACGGATCCAGCTGGCCGAGCAAATCGCCTTCCCGATGCAAATAAAGCGTCAGCGTCCGGCCGCTGTCGGACGACTTGACGGTTCGGATTTTCCCCCGCATGACGTAAAACAGTTCTTCCGCCCTGTCGCCTTCCCGAAATACACTGCCGCCTTTCCCGACATGCCTGACCTGCATCGCTCCCGCAAGAAGCGCCAAGCTCCCCTCCGACAACGCCGGAATCGCGTTCTCCCCGTATCCTGCCGCAGTCCCCGTCTCCATGATCCGTTCCCCTTCCGCTCGGCTGTTAGGTCTATCATAACCTGCCGCTCTGAAAGGCGACCATCGGGGGATGCCCCGATCTTTCGCGCGTCGAGTCCCTTACGAATGCAGGGAAAACTCGGTAACGACCCGAGGCTCGAGGTCCAGGGCGAGGGAGGCAATCAACGGGATTCCGGCGAACCAGCGGAGACGCTCATCGCGCGCGATCCGGTTCCATTCCGAGGCGCGTCGCGCCCCGTTACTCTCCGTGACCGCCGACGTCCGCGGAATCGCCGGGCTCCCGTTCCCGGGCCTGTTCCTTCGCATCGACTCTGCAGTCCTCGCAGATCCAGCTCGTTCCGGCTTCTCCGCTGCCGTCCGGATTCGTTTTGCTGCATTCCTTGCACGTAATCACGCCGCTTCGCCTCCTTCCGACGCTTCTGCCTCCGAAACGCGCTTCACTCTTCCGTCGACGCCCCCGAGGCTAAGAAAACAAATAATCCATCTCCGTCAAAATCGCGTCGATCGGCGGAAAAAGCAGCTCCTTCTCCATGTGAAGCAGCTCCTTCAAAATGTAGCAGCCTTGCGTCAGCTGATCCGCCGCGAACTTAAGCGTCTCCTCCGGCTTGCCGCCTCGTTCAACGGACAGCCGAAGCACGGGTTCGAGCAGGACTCCGCTATGCTCCATGAAGGCGGTCACATCGTGCAAACCGAGTTCCCGTTCCGCTCCGGTCTCCATCCGGGCACCGGCGGATTGCCGGGTGCCCGCTTGTAATACCGGGCAAGCGCCGGCGGAAGCTCGTTTTCCGCCCGGCGGACGTGCGCCGCCAGAACGCGGGTGAATCCGGTCGACTCTTCCCGCAAGCGCGGCAATAGCGCGAGCGCCTCGTCCGGATCCGCTTCCGAAGCCGCCCGGATGCCGAGCGCGCATAGCGCTTCGATCTGCCGGCTCAAGTGCTCGTGCCCGGCCGTCAAACGAAGCGCAAGCGCCGCGTACGCGCTGTGCCGCGCCGAATCGAACGGTTCGAGCATCGCCGCCGTCCCGTATTTTTCCGGTCATGGTTTCACCTCCGTCGCTGCCGGCCGGCCGATCGGCGTCCCGATCGGCCGGTTCTTCCTGTCCTTCGTTATTTGACGATCAATACGGGCACGGAGGTGTGGCAGACGACATGATGACTGACGCTGCCGAACATCATTTCCCGGATCTTGCCGAGTCCCCGGCTCCCCATGACGATCAGATCGACGCGATACTCGCGGGCGTACGCCGCGATCTCATGCGCCGGATCCCCGTGCAGCACGACGGCTTCCCCGAACGGCAGCGCGCCTGCCGCCTCGTTCATGCGGCGCTCGATCGCCGCGTTCTGTTCATCCAGCCACTTGAAGTAAGCGTCCGGCGGCGCAACCGCCACGCCTCCGACCTGACGCGGCGCGGCCGAGACCGCGTGCACGACGCTCAGCTTCGTTCCCGCTCCTTCCCCGATCAGGCCGATCGCCTGCCGCAGCGCGCGTTCCGACGGTTCGGATCCGTCGTACGCGGCCAGAATATGCCGATACAGCATGGTCATCCCTCCTTGCGAATGAAGCGCCGCCTCAGTGAGGCAGCACGTGTCCGTTGACGCCGTTTTTCTCCCCGCGATGTTTCAGCCGTCTTGCTGTCCGCCAGCCTTTGCCGATCAGCGGCAGCAGATAACGATCAAGGCCGAACCGTCCGGCGTTCGTCCCCGCCGTGAAGACGACGAACCCCAGCAGCAGCATCCACGGATTCGTGCTTACCGTGCCGGCGAAGAGGAACATGAAGTTCAGCATCAGGCCAAAGAACGCGGCCGCCAGCGTGAGTCCCCCCAGCATGAGCCCGATTCCGATCAGCGTCTCCCCGAGCGGAATCAGGACGTTAATGAGCTTCACGTTCGGCAGGGCGACATGCGCGATGAAGTCGGTATACGTCGGATACACGGCCGCGTTCGTCGCGTGATCGGCGACCGGGTTCTCGGCCGCGCCTTTCAAGAAACCCGCCGCGTCGAAGCCGCCCGTCAGTTTATGCCAGCCGGCATCGAACCACTGCCACCCGACATAGAGCCGGACCAGCGTCGCCAATGCCGCCGCCCACGCGTTGTTCTTCCACCATTTCATGACCATGACCGGTCATCTCCTTTCGGTGCTCCGGTTATTCGGAACACCTTTAGTATGCTTGATTTCGCGTACCGCCGATGTGAGTTTTCTCACAGTTTGGAGCCTATTTCCGCTTGCTCGTCCGTTCGCGTCCCCGCTAGGCGTACCACGACTCCAGGTCCGCGGCCAGCCGCTCGGCGGACGGCAAGAACAGCCGGCGCTCCGCCTCCAGGTATTCGCCCGCCAGGAGCAGCCCTTCCCGCAGCGACCCGGCCATCGTCCGCGCGCATCGTGCCGAAACGGGGATCCGAGCGGCATCAACCTGACGAAGGAATGCGAGCACATGCGCCTTGGCCGCCAGGTACAGCTCGTTCAAAACCAAGGATGCGAAATGAACGGACGGCGCCGTTTCTTCCGGCCCCAGGTATGCCTCGAGCTCCGGTACGAATCGGATCTCCAAGCCGATATGCGTCTCCGCCAGCTGCAAAAAATCCGCGGCCTGCCGCTGCAGCTCCCGCAGCTGTCCGCTTTCGTCCTCCCGGCCCCCGTCCAGGAAATCTCGAGATAGCCGCATCAATTCGCTCCGCCTCGCGGCCAGCTCCCGGTAGCCGCGCTCCCAATCGTCAAATGCTTGCGGCAATTCCTCCGCCTTCCCCATCGAAAGCATGCGTCCCGTCTGTACGACATCGGCATCGATCATCGTTGTTTCGCTCCTCTCCGGATCCCATGTTTTCATTCTAGACGAGCAACGCGACATTGTATGTGAAATAAATCACATTTTTTCTGAAAAAATACCCCTTCCAAACTTGCGGCCAACGGAACGTCATAAGTCTCGAGCCAAAGGGGATCCTACATGAACGCGGCGGCAGCGCTCTGCCGCTTATTTACGATGCGAACAAGCGAATGGGGCGGCACGAACTGAACCTCCCGGCCATCGCCGGCCGGAGACGGGCACGGCGCCCTCACTTGTCCTAGAGCTGCTCCTCCGCGTATTCGATAAACGTTCCCGATGCGTTGGCTGAGGTATTTGTCCGAACGGTAGAGGATGCCCGTTCCCCGCACGGGCGGATAATGGCGAATCGGCAGAACGCGCAGGTCCAGGCTCCGTGCTGCAGCCGCGGTAGCCGGGCATACCCGCAAAAGAGACATGTCCGGATGGACATGTCTGTTTTTGTTATACCGGGGAATTCGCCGGCTAAATATGGTACTCGATGTACGCTTCGCTGCTGTATTTCTCTCTGGCGTTTCGGCGGATGAGCCAAATCGCCAGCGTAACCGCGCTTAATAGCCCGATCAATCCGTACGACGCTTGGAACGCATAGAAGTTGACCGGCTCCTGGCTCGCCGGCAGGATACGGAGCGCCGACTGGTACAGCATGCCGCTCAGCGTAATGCCCATCCCCATGCCCATCGTGCGGCTCATGTTGAGCGTCGCGCCGGCGACCCCGAGACGATCGGCCGGCACGTTGCCCATGACCTGGCTGTTGTTCGGCGGCGTAAACATGCCCATGCCGCAGCCCGTCAACCACAAGCCGAGCAGCAATAACGCGGTTTCGCCGCCGCCGTGAATGACCGCGAGCAGCCCGCTTCCGAGCAGCAGCAGCGCCGTTCCGCCGATCGCGGGAACCCGGACGCCGAACCGGTCGGCCAGGTACCCGGAAATCGGCGTGCAGATCGTCATGCCGATCGGAACCAGCGACAAGTACAAGCCCGCGGTAACCGCGTCCAGCCGGAACCCCGTTTCCATCAGGAACGGACTGAGCAGCAGCACTCCGTACATGACCGTGAACGACAGAAAGCTCGTCAGATTGCCGTAGCGGAATATCTTGTCTCGAAACAACGACAAATCCATTAACGGCGCGTACGACCGCTGCTCTTCGCGAACGAAGGACGCCAGCGCGAGCATCGCCGTGAAGACGCAAAGCAGAATGAACGGGGATGTCCAGCCCTGCGCCAAGCCGCTGTTCAGCACGTACACCATCATGATGAGCGCCGGCAGCAGAAAGACGAGTCCCCAGTAATCGAAGCTTTCCTTCCGCCTGCCCGTATCCCGCGGAAGCAGCAGCACGGCCAAAATCGTGCCCGCGATGCCGATCGGCACGTTCACGTAGAAGAGCCAGCGCCAATCGCCCAGCGACAGCAGCGCGCCGCCGATCACCGGCCCAAGGCTGAGCCCGATTCCCTGCGCGCTCGCCTGAATCCCGATCGCCTTGCCCCGGTGCGCCGCGGGCGTCGCCGCCGTGATGATCGAGACGCTGTTAGCTTGAAGCATCGCCGCCCCGATCGCTTGGAAGATCCGCGCGACCAACAATCCGGCGAAGCCCGGAGCCACGCCGCAGGCGACGGAGCTGACGAGAAACACGAAAAATCCCGTGGCGTACATCCAGCGGCGGCCGAACATGTCGGCCAATCTGCCGAACGGAATGACGAGGGACGATAAGGTTAGCAAGTAGACCAGGCTGATCCATTCCGCCTTCGCCATGCCGATGCCGAATTGGCGCATCAGCGACGGCAGCGCCAAGTTGATGATGCTGGCGTCGAGCGCCGCCATGAAGGCCCCGATGCACACCGTCGACACGACCAGCCAATGATACCCGCTCCGGCTCGTGATCCGCTCGGGGGGCGAGTAGTCCCACAGATGCGAGAGCTGCGACATCCTTTCAACCTCCTTGTCGGCAATCCTGTTTTCCAATGAACGTAAGCGCGTTCCGCGTCGGCTGCCGATCGTCCTCATGACAATAAGCCGCGGTCGGCCCCCGTGAATCTTAAGGACGGACGAAGCGGCTCCTCCGGAGGACGAGCGACTGATGATTCCAGTATACCAGAGAATGGCGGACCGATGGACAGGACAGGCCATGTAATCATTGACACTTTCGCAACGATTCGCTCGCCGTGACGCGATGGCGACCCGGCGCGGCGATCCAAAGCCGCTTCCGCGAACCGGCAGCAGCCCTGCGTCCAAACGGACCGCATCAAAAAAAAACGGACCGGGGAGCCGTCTCCCCGATCCGTCATTTATCCGGCTTTCCATCAGCCGGCGTTCTTAACGTTCTTTCTTTCCTGACGATGGTTTGTTCGTAGCGCACGATTTTATCGTCGAGGCGAAGCAGCGTGCCCGTCATGTCTTCGATTTTGGCCGCAAGCCGGTCGCGCTGCTCCATAAGCAGCTCTTTCCGTGTCTCGAGCGTGTCGTCGCCTTGTTGAAACAGCGTCACGTACTCGGTGAGCGCCTCGACCGGAAGTCCCGCGCTTTGGCGCATGCATTTGATAAAATCGACCCACTTTACGTCTTCCTCCGTATACGCGCGGATACCGCTTTTGTTCCGGTTCACGGGAGGCATCAGCCCGATGCGCTCATAATAACGCAGCGTATCCTGCGACAGGCCGAACCGCTCGCTTACTTCCGCAATGCTCATCGCCATATGGGGGCACCTCTTTTCTATTTCCAGTTGCCACGATCCGCCTGTCCTTACAGCGCGCCTACCACGGCATGGGGCACATACGGCTCCTCCAGCGACGCGACCTCGTCCGGCGCGAGCTTGACCTCCAGCGCGGAGACCGCGACTTCGAGCTGGGCTTCTTTCGTGGCGCCGATGATCGGCGCGGCGACCGGCTGCTTTTGCAGCAGCCAGGCAAGCGCGACCTGCGCGCGGGAGACGCCGCGCTGCTCCGCGATCGCCGCGACCCGTTCCACGATCGCGCGATCCGCTTCGGCGAACGCGTCGTATTTCGACTTCTGCACCTGGTCGGTTTCGGAACGGTGCGTCGTGTCCGACCGATCGCGCGTCAACCGGCCGGAAGCGAGCGGACTGTACGGAATGACGCCGATCTTCTCCGCCTTGCACAGCGGCAGCATTTCCCGTTCTTCTTCGCGGTAAATCAGATTCAGATGGTTTTGCATCGAGACGAATCGGGTCCAGCCGTGCGTCTCCGCCACGTGCAGCGCCTTTAGAAACTGCCACGCGTACATGGCGGAAGCGCCGATGTAACGAACTTTGCCGGCTTTCACCACGTCATGCAGCGCCTCCATCGTTTCTTCGATCGGCGTGTGGTAATCCCAGCGGTGAATCTGGTACAAATCCACGTAATCGGTACCCAAACGCTTCAGACTCTTGTCGATTTCGCTCAGAATCGCCTTGCGGGAAAGCCCGGCTCCGTTCGGACCTTCATGCATCCGGAAGTGCACCTTGGTCGCGATGACCACTTCGTCCCGATTCGCGTAATCCTTCAGCGCGCGACCGAGATATTCCTCGCTTGTCCCCGCCGAGTACACGTTGGCGGTATCGAAGAAATTGATGCCGAGCTCCAGCGCCTTCTTGATCACCAGCCGGCTCTGCTCCTCGTCCCGCACCCACGGATGCGTCCATCGCGACGAATCGCCGAAGCCCATGCACCCCAAACAAATCCGCGATACGTCCAGACCGGTATGACCCAATTTCACATATCTCATCGAACGATCCACTCCTTTGCGCTGTTAGCCGCTTTCCATCAAAGAGTGTACCTCTTGGAGCTAACTCCAAGTCAACAACCGGCAAAAAGAAAAAGCCGGGGCACAAAAAGACAAAAAACAAACCGTCCTCATCAATAGGACGGCCCTTTCAAGTTTCTATATGCGATGCTATGTGATGCTGCGCTTTATAAGCTAACGGGCATATTCCTTCATGCCGCGAATCATTAACCTACTCCACCGTTACGCTTTTCGCCAAATTCCGCGGTTTATCCACGTCGTTGCCGCGCGCGAGCGAAGCATAGTACGCGATCAGCTGCAGCGGCACGACGGACAGCGCCGGCGCCAGAATCGGCAGCGTCTTCGGGATGGAGAAGAGCTCGTCGACGGATTTGCCGACCTCTTCTTCATGCCCGGCGTTCACGAGCGCGAGCACGTGCGCGCCGCGGGCTTTCACTTCCTTGATGTTGCTCAGCGTCTTCTCGTACAGGTCTTCCTGCGTGATGACCGCGATGACCGGAATGTCTTCTTCGATCAGCGCCAGCGTGCCGTGCTTCAGCTCCCCGGCCGGGTATGCTTCGGAGTGGATGTACGAGATCTCCTTCAGCTTCAGCGAGCCTTCTTGCGCCACCGCGAAGTCGACGCCGCGTCCGATGAAGAACAGGTTGTTATGCTTCGCGACGGATTCCGCGATTTGCTTCAGCACGTCCGCGCTGTCCAGGATGCGCTCCACCTGCTCCGGCAGTTCGTTCATCGCCGTCAGCACATCGGTCACGTAAGCCTCGTCGCGCGTTCCGACGTTCTGCGCCAGGTACAGACCCAGCAGATAGAACGCGATCAGCTGGGAGGTGTACGCCTTGGTCGAAGCGACGGCGATCTCCGGGCCCGCCTGCGTAATGATGACGTCGTCCGCTTCGCGGGCGACCGAGCTGCCGACCACGTTGGTGATCGCCAGGACGCGCGCGCCGTGGCGCTTCGCTTCGCGCAATGCAGCGAGCGTATCCGCCGTCTCGCCGGATTGGCTGACGACGATCACGAGCGTAGCCGGCGTGATGATCGGCGAACGGTACCGGTACTCGGACGCCACGTCCGTCTCGACCGGGATGCGGGCGAGGTCCTCGATGACCGTTTTGCCGACGAGCCCGGCATGGAACGCCGTGCCGCAAGCGACGATGTGCACCTTGCGGATACCGCGGATTTGTTCGGCCGTCAGGCCGATCTCCTTCAACTCGACGGAACGTCCGTCATCGGAGATGCGTCCCATCATCGTGTTGCGGTAGGCTTTCGGCTGTTCGAAAATTTCCTTCAGCATGAAATGATCGAATCCCGCTTTTTCCGCCGTTTCCAAGTCCCAGTCGACATGGAATATTTCCTTGGAAATAAATTCGCCGTCAATCGTCATCAATTCGACGCCGTTTTGCGTCAAAATCGCCATCTCGCCGTCGTTCAGGATATACACGTCGCGCGTGTGCTCCAGAATGGCCGGGATGTCGGAACCGATGAAGTTTTCGCCCTTCCCGACGCCGATGACGAGCGGGCTCGCAAACCGTACAGCGACGAGACGGTCCGGTTCGAACTCCGTCAGAACGCCCAGCGCGAACGCGCCGCGCATCCGTTTCACCGCGCGCTGCACGGCTTTCACGATGTCGCCGTCGTATTCGTCCGCCACCAGGTGAGAAATGACTTCCGTGTCCGTCTCCGATACGAACTTGCAGCCTTTGGCGATTAGTTCTTCCTTCAAGTCGAGGTAGTTCTCGATAATGCCGTTATGCACGACGGAAAACTTATGCGAGTTGTCGGTATGCGGATGGGAGTTCACGTCCGAGGGCTTGCCGTGCGTCGCCCAGCGCGTATGCCCGATGCCGACCGAGCCCGCGAGCGGCTGCCCGCCCAGCTTTTCCTCCAGGTTCGCCAGACGGCCGATCGACTTGCGCACTTCCAGGCCGTTCTTCGTGAAGACGGCGATGCCCGCGGAGTCATAGCCGCGATACTCCAGCTTCTTCAAGCCCTCGATCAAAATATCCTGCGAATCCCGTTTTCCGATGTATCCTACGATTCCACACATATGAATAGACCTCCGTTATCGATAGTTCCCGCTCGAACGGATGCCTTTGAATACCTGTCAAAGCATGGCGGCGCAAAGCCGCCCTATTCGCCGGCATCGTCCCCGCAAAGATATTTTGACAATAAGAAATTAAACGCAGACCGCTTGCGAAAAAACCACGGCTGCGGGTCGAGATACGATCGGTTTCCGCCTTCGGGAGAATCACCGTCGGTCGCATCGACATTTCCGATAAATGCACAGCAGAAAACAAACAGCGCTGCGGGCTGTCGTCCTTTCCTGCCGACTTGCTGCACATGTACGTTCGCGCACAGACGGCCTCCGTTGCCGTTGTCGCTTCAATACCTTCGCTTAGAGCATCCTGCCGATCTTTTGTCAGTCCGGTCACCCCGACTATTTGAGAATCGGCTTACGGTCGAATGCGATACCGGGAGGTCCCCGCCGAACATTCCGAACACCTCCACCTCGTCAGCTTGCCGCTCCTTCGGCCGATGCTTGATCCGCGCGGTCCCTTCCGTAAGGACCCGCGCAGCAGCCGTACTACGCGCGCAAGCTCTGGCGCTTAATTTCCGATAACCTCGATCCTCGCTTTCCTGCTGGAATGTCACTACTTACTATATGCATTTTGCGGTAAAGGTGCAACCCAATCTTTGGGTAAACGTTTACAAAACGCGGCGCCGCGCGGCATGGGAATGATTGCAACCGTCCCGTCGCTACCAAAAAAGCAACCCCGGGTGCGGCGTTCGCACCTCTAGGATTGCCCCATCGGCAGGCCGGTTATACCGCGCCCAATTCCTTGCGAACCGTGTCCACGATACGCGCGACGTACGCTTCGACCTGCTCCTTCTCCGGCCCTTCGGCCATGACGCGGATCAGCGACTCCGTACCGGACGGACGCACCAGCACGCGGCCGTTGTCGCCCAGCTCCGTTTCCACCTCGGCAATGGCCGCGGCAATGCCCGGATTGCTCTTATAGGCGGTTTTGTCCGCGACGCGCACGTTGACCAGCACCTGTGGGAATTTGCGCATCAGCGTCTTCAGCTCGCCCAGCTTTTTGCCGGCGGCCACGAGCGTATCGGTTAGCTGCAGCGCCGTCAGGATGCCGTCGCCCGTCGTGTTGTAATCGAGGAAAATGACATGCCCCGACTGTTCGCCGCCCAGGTTATAGCCGCCGCGCCGCATTTCCTCCATGACGTAACGGTCCCCGACCGCCGTCTGCGCCGTGTTCAGACCAAGCTTTTTCGCCGCCTTGAAGAAGCCGATGTTGCTCATGACCGTCGTCACGACCGTGTCGTGCTTCAGCTTGCCGGCCCGCTTCATGGCCTCGCCGCAGATGCACAGGATAAAGTCGCCGTCGACCTCGTCGCCGTTCTCGTCGATCGCGATCAGCCGGTCCGCGTCGCCGTCGAAGGACAGGCCGAGATCCGCCCCGTGCTTTAGCACCTCTTCGCGCAGATGTTCCGGGTGTGTCGAGCCGACGCCGTCGTTGATGTTCAAGCCGTTCGGCTCCGCGCCGACCGTGATGACCTCGGCGCCGAGCTCGCGGAAGACCGTCGGCGCGATGCTGTGCGCCGAACCGTTCGCGCAGTCGAGCACGATCTTGAGGCCGGCGAACGAATGCGTCACCGTCGTCTTCAAGAAATCCATGAACACCCGCTTCGCCGTCTCGTCGACCGTCACCGTTCCGATGTCGCCGCCTTCCGGCCGCGGCAGTTCGTCCGTTTCCGCGTCCATCAAGCGCTCGATTTCGTTCTCCGTCTCGTCCGACAGCTTGAAGCCGTCGCCGCCGAAGAATTTAATGCCGTTGTCTTCGACCGGATTATGCGATGCCGAGATCATGACGCCCGCATCGGCTCCCAGGACGCGCGTCAAATACGCCACCGCCGGCGTCGACACGACGCCGAGGCGCACGACGCTCGCGCCGATGGAGAGCAGCCCCGCGATCAGCGACGCCTCCAGCATCGGGCCCGAAATCCGCGTATCGAGGCCGATGACGACCTTCGGCTTTTCGGCCTGGCCGGCCAATACATAACCGCCGCAACGGCCGATTTTATAAGCAAGCTCCGGGGTCAACTCCCGGTTGGCGACACCGCGGACTCCGTCAGTTCCAAAATATTTTCCCATGTGTATAAGTTCCCCTTTTGCTTATGGATTTCCGTTTGCCGGTTTCTCGTCCGGCGTTACCTCTTGCGCCGCGTTCCCCGTACCGTCGCCGGCGTTGCTATCGGGCGGCGGCGTATCGGCCGGCGCGTCCTTCCCCGTATCGTTCGCGCCGCCGGACGCGGCGTTTCCCGGGCCAGCGGACGGATCCGCGTTCGCCTCCGTGCCCGTATCGGTCGCGGGCTGCCCGGAGGCCGGCGTGCTGCCGTCCGTTTGCGCGCCGCCCGGCGGCGCAACCGTGCCGTCCGTGATCGTCACGGTGACGCTAAGCGGCGCTCCGGCCTGACCGATAAATCGCGGCACGTGCATATCCAGCGGCACGACGTGGCTGCCCGGTCCGAGTCCGCTCAAATCCGCGACCAACTGCACATCCTTTGCGCCTACCTGTGCCAGCATATTCGGAGCGCCCGCAATCGTTGCATCGACGCTCTCGGTCTCCGGCAGCGTCACCTTGGCCTTCAGCCCGTCCGACAACCCGATAATGGTGACCGGCAGCTTCGGGATCAGCTTGGTTTGCGCGGTCACGATCGTATACTCGAACGTCACCTTCGCCGGATCGACGCTCGCGACGTCTTTGCCCGGTTTGACGTCGAGCTCCATCGTACCCGATTGTTTCAATTGCGACAAGTCGATCGTCAGGGCATCGTAGAACTCGTACTTGTCAATGACATCCTGCGGTCCGTAGATCGTGACGGCATCGACGCTCTGCTTGAACGTCGACATCGCGAGCCCTTCCGGCAGATTTCCCGTGAAGTTCACCTGCAACGGCAGCTTCTTGAACGGTTTCGTGATCGGAATTTCCACCTCGACGACGCTCGGATTCATGACCGCGTCCGGCAGCTCGTTGCCGTCCTTGTCGAGCGCGACAAGCTTCATCTTCTTGTCGTTGACCGTCTCTTCCTCGCCGTCGACGGACACCGTCCCTCCGACGAACGCCACCTCGTCCATCTCGTCGGCCGGCAGCGTCACGTGCACGCGACCGTTCGGCTTCACGAGCGGCGTGCCGATCTTGTAGCCCTTACCGGGCGTGCCTTCGGCATTGATCTGTACTTCGAACTCCTTCGTCAGCAGCCGTTCCAGCACGACGGTGACGCTGCTCGGCTGCGCGTCGATCAGTTCGAGCCCGCGGGGCAAATGAACCTTGACCGGCAGCACCATGCGGCCTTCGGTGGCTTGACTTAAATCGACCGTCACCTCGTAGTCGCTGTTATGCGACGCGAGCAGCAGATCGGAACGCGAGCCGCGGACCGTCAAATGCACGCCTTCGGGATCCAGCAGCCGCAGCGCGTAATTTTTGTCGTCCATGCCGACGGGTTTGATCTGCACGCCGTCGATGTCGCGCGTCTCCGTCAGCGTCGCGACGGTATTCGGCGTTTTCTCGGAATCGAAATGAACGACCGCCCACATCAGGATGCCGATCACGAGCGAGATGATTTTGAGCGCCGTCGGGTGGTTGAGCCATTTATCCATGCGGATCGCCTCCTTTCCGTTTCCAGAAAGGGATCTTCATGCCTTGGCGCTCGCGCATCTTCGGCTTCGGATTCAACTCCTCGTACAGCTTCGAGATGAGCGATTCTTCTTTTATGTCGCGAACGATCATGCCGCCGACCGCCAGCGAGATCTGGCCTGTTTCCTCCGACACGATGACCGAGACCGCATCGGACACTTCGGTGATGCCGATCGCCGCCCGGTGGCGCGTGCCCAGCTCCTTGCTGATGAACGGGTTTTCGGAGAGCGGCAAATAACAGCCCGCCGCCTTGATGTGGCTGCCCCCGATAATGACCGCGCCGTCGTGCAGCGGCGTGTTCGGGATGAAAATATTGATGAGCAGCTCGGAGCTCACGTGCGATTCCATTCGAATCCCCGACTCCGTGTAATCCTGCAGGCCCGTCGTCCGCTCGAACACGATCAGCGCGCCGATCTTCCGTTTGGCCATATAATTCAGCGCCTTGATGATCGCGTTGATCCGATCCCCGATGTCGGGATCCATAACGTTCGTACGGCTGAACAGTTTGCCCCGCCCCAGCTGTTCGAGCGCGCGGCGCAGCTCCGGCTGGAAGATGACGAGCACCGCGAACACCCCGAGCGTAAACATTTGGTTCATCAGCCATTTCAGCGTATACAAGTCGAACCACGTACTGAGCGCCCACGTGACCACGAGCACGATGATGCCTTTGAACAGCTGCACGGCCTTCGTACCGCGTACCAGCAGGATCAGTTTATAAATGATATAACTCACGATGGACACATCGATGATGTCCTTGATCGCGGTCGTCCATGTCATGTCGGCAAAGTAATTCATCCGTCAACCCCCAAAGACCACATGTGCGGACACATTCATCCTGAATTCGGAATGATAACCTTATTATTTTCTAGAAACGGGGTTGCAAATCCTCTAACGTTCACAAAAAAACCTCCCGTGTCCGGGAGGCAGAACGTCAATAGGCCAAACTGCTGATGGAGGTCGTCACTTTGTACCAAAACCAGTCCAGCGCCTGGTCAATCTGTTTCACTTCTCCGGAAATATGCGCGGTCGAGGCCTCGTACAGCGAACCCGAGATCACCGTAACGTCCCCGTCTACCTCGCCGAGCACGTTTGCTTTCCCGTTTTCGACCGTCAGATCCCCGTTGACATGCGCCCCTGCGGGCACGGTGACGGTATCGCCATTAATGACGACTTCCGCCAAATCGGGGCCGCGCACGGCCAGTTGGCTATCCTGCTGCCACATCGCCAAGAAGCTGGAGAACATCACGAGCACGAACACGGCGGCCACCGAAACGGCGGGATGGTTCCGGACCCAGCGGGTAAACCCCGAAGCGGGTCTCCGGCGTTTCGCCGGCAACGCGTCCATGATGCGCTGCGTCAACTGTGAGGATTGCTCGGCTGAAATGACGAAATGCGTGTCCATCATCCTGTGCGCGAGCGCTTCCGTTCGTTCCAACTGTTCCATACGGGCGCGGCAAGACGGGCAGGAATCCAGATGAGCTTTGAGCCCTGCGAGATCGTCATGGGGCAGCTCGTCGTCCAAATAATCATGCATCAGCATGACGGCGACGTTGCAATTCATAGCAGCCAGTCCTTTCTTCGTTGTAATTTCACAGTAGTACTCGATACGTATAATTCAGGCGAATGTTTCACTTTTTTGCGAAATCCGCGCGTGCCCAAATCTTGGAGGCGCCCAAGCGGGCCGCCGCCTACAGCTTATGCTCCAGTTTCTTTCGGAGGAACTCCCGTCCGCGGTGCACCCGGGTTTTCACGGTCGTGACGGGCATCTCCAGCACGTCTCCGATTTCTTGCAGCGACATGTCCTCGAGGTAGCGAAGCACCATGACCGACTTGTATTTCGCCGGCAAAGTCGCGATCGCCTGGTGAATGATGCGCTGCGTGTCCGATAGCAGCAGCTCCGTCTCCGGCGTCCGATCGTCGCTCGGTATCATCGCATAGCCGTCCAGCCCTTCGTGCTCGCTCGATTCCGCGTCCAGCGAGTACACTGGTTTGCGCTTGCGCAGCCGATCGATGCACAGATTGGTCGCGATCCGGTAAATCCACGTGGAAAATTTCATCGACGCGTCGTAGCGTTCCAAATTTTTATATACGCGCAGAAACACGTCCTGCACGACATCCTCCGCTTCTTGGCGGTTATATAGCATACGGTAAGCCATATGGTAAAGCTTGTCCTGGTACAGCTCCACGATTTCGGCAAAAGCCCGCTGATCGCCCTGAAGAGCCAACCTTGCTAATCTTGCCTCGACTGATATCAACGCTACTCCTCCAAACCCGCCGGTATGTAATTACGCGACTTCATGATTATACCGTTAATAAGGGCGCGTAGGCAATGAATGCCGGTTGAATTGGGAATGAAAAGAAATCATTCCGATCGTTCGATTCGCTTAATTAACCATTCATGCGGCTGCGGATTGACGGCCTAACCTGTACACGATGTTAACCTTTATTCACAGCGCGTATAAAATGCCTAGCAGACTAAAGTTATTCAAACGCGCAAATTATCCACAGTGATATCCACATTTCCCCCACAGATTGTTGAACGATTGTGGATACATATCTCGCACGCATGGGTAACAAGCCAACCTTTACTCGTTCCTGATCTCTGAAGGCCTTGTCATTGCTGAATGTTCACAGCTTGCTTCGAAATTGTCTCGCTTGATCCAACCTTGTCCACTTGTGGATAAATGAAAAAACGGGTGCCCTTAGCGGACACCCATCCATTCGTCAATTATACGATTAGCTGCGAAAGTCGCCGCGAACGTTGATCAAGCATTCGCTCACTGGACCCCTTTGCCGTCTCGGCTCCCTTGCTGAATGCTGAGCAACCCTGACGGGCGCTCAAACCAATCAGCCCTTTTTGCTGAATGCTGAGCGCCCTGACGGGCGCTCAAACCAATCAGCTTATCAACCCGTGTTTCTCAGCCCCGCCGCGATGCCGTTGATCGTGAGCAGCACTTCGCGGAGCAGCTCGCGGTCGTCTTCTTCGCCCTTGGCGCGGCTTTCGCGAAGCTCCTTCAGCAGCTGTACCTGCATGTAGCTCAGCGGATCCACGTACGGATTGCGTAAGCGGATGGACTCCTGGATGACCGGTACGTTATCCAAGATTTCCTCTTGCCCCGTGATTTGCAAGATGCACGCGGACGTTCGTGCATACTCTTCCGTAATTTGCGTGAAGATGCGGTCGCGAATCGTCTTGTCCGCGATCATGCCCGCGTATTCCTTCGCGATCTGCAGGTCCGCTTTGGCAAGCGCCATTTGCAGGTTGTCGATCAGCGACGTGAAGAACGGGAACCTCTCGTACATGGTACGGAGCGTCTCCAACCGCTTCGCGTCGTCCCTCACATAGTCCTGCAGCGCCGTACCCGCGGCGTACCAAGCCGGCAGCAGGTAACGGCTTTGCGTCCATGCGAACACCCACGGAATCGCGCGAAGGTCTTCGAAACGGTCGCTGCCCTTGCGCTTCGACGGACGCGAACCGATATTCAGCTCGCCGACTTCCGGTAGCGGCGTCGATTCTTTGAAGAACGTCATGAAGTCCGGATCGCGGAAAATCAGATCCTGGTACTTCGTCAGCGCCGTCTCGGAAATGCCGCGCGCAATTTCTTCCCACTCTGCCGTAGCCGTTTCTTCCTGCTCGGGGTATTTCGCCAGTCGAGATGCGGTCACAAGCGCCCATGTCGCCTGCTCCAGGCTGCGGTAGGCAATCCCTTTCAACGAGTAACGGGAAGACAGCACTTCGCCCTGCTCGGTGATTTTGATGCCGCCGCCCACCGTGTGCGGCGGTTGGGCCAAGATGCTGCGGTTGAGCGGCATGCCGCCCCGTCCGAGCGCGCCTCCGCGGCCATGAAAGAATTTCAGCTTCACGCCGTATTTCTTCGCCGAGCTCGTGATCGCGTTCAACGCGACGCGAAGCTCCCAGTTCGCCGTGACAACGCCGCCGTCTTTATTGGAATCGGAGTAGCCGAGCATGATTTCGTGCTGGTTGCCGCGAGCTTCGACGGCTTGACGATACACCGGCAGCGCGAACAAGCGCTCCATGATGCCCGGCGCCGCGTGCAAGTCATCGATCGTTTCGAACAGCGGCACCGCTTGCAGCGTACACGTCACGTTGCCGTTCGCTTCTTTGCGGAACAAGCCGACTTCTTTGGCGAACACCATGACTTCCAACATATCACTTGCGCCCTGCGTCATGCTGATCAGGTAGCTGGAGATGCAGTTTTCGCCGAATTCGGCCTGCGCACGGTAAATCGTATGGTAGACGTCCAGACATTCGCGCGTGCCTTCGGAGTAGGCGAAGTGCGGCGACGTCAGCGGACGCGGATCGTTAAGCAGCGTATGCAGCAATTCGATTTTCTCGTCTTCGGAGAGCGAAGCATAGTCCGAAACGATGTTCATATTGGCCAGCACTTCGCTCATGGCATTCTCATGTTCTTTGCTGTGCTGCCGGACGTCCAATGTCGCAAGATGGAAGCCAAACAGCTCGACTTGGCGAATCAGCTTGCGAATATGCGTATCGGCGACATAATCGGCAAAGTGGTGACGCAGGCTACGGTCAATGACCAGCAGATCCTGCTTCAATTCTTCGGCGCTGTTGTAGCGCTTCGTCGAACCTTTCAACGAATCGTTCAGTGCGTTGGCCAGCTTCTCGAGCATGTAGCCGAGTTTGATGCGGTAAGGCTCTTTCTCGTTGCGCCAAATTTCGATGCACCGCAGCTCGCCGACTTGCTCGCGATCCTTACGGATCGATTCGGTCAGCTCGTCCGAAATCTCGACGATGTTGGTGCTGAAGCTCAGCTGTCCCATGACGTCCTTGAGCAGCTCCTCGTATTTCTTCAGTGCGAGGCCGCGCTGCAGCTTCAACGTTTCCCACGTAATCTTGGCTTTAACGGACGGGTTGCCGTCGCGGTCGCCGCCGATCCAGGAGCCGAAACGGAGGTAGGTCGGAACATGCCAGCTTTCGCCCGACGGATAATACTTGTCCAAACAGCGCTCGAGCTCTTCATATACGTTCGGAAGCACCTCGAACAGCGTTTCGTCGAAGTAATACATGCCGTTGCGCACTTCGTCGATAACCGTAGGCTTGCGGTCGCGGAGCTCATCGGTCTGCCACAAGGTCAGCACTTCGTTCAGCAGCTTCTCGCGCAGCTTCTCGCGTTCGCGGAACGTCAGCGTTGGGTCGTCGAGCTCCATCATTTCCGCGGCGATGCGTTGATGAATGTCCAACACGTCGCGTCGCGTCGCTTCCGTCGGATGCGCGGTCATGACCAGCTCCAAAGAAATATCCGAGATGATTTCTTTCACGCTGTCGATCGACAAGTCCCGGTCCTTCAGCACTTGAATGGCGCTCTCGATGGAACCCGGTTGGACCTTCTCGCCGGACGACCGCTCGTAATCGCGCTTGCGGCGAATTCGATGGTTCTGTTCGGCAATGTTCACGAGTTGGAAATAGATCGCAAACGCGCGAATGACTTGATGGCGGGTAGCAGGAGTAAGCGCATCGATGACCTGCTTGAATGCCTCGTCCAGCTCCGGCAAGAATTCCGCGCGCAGCGTTTTGCTCATCTCGCGGATTTTCTCGACCGTCTCCAGCAGTTCATGGCCCCCTTGGTGGACCAGCACGTCTCCGAGAATGTTGCCCAGGAAACGCACGTCGCGGCGAAGCAAATTGTTTGCTTGCGGTCGGTTTGTAGTCATTGTTGTACCAGCCTGTTCCGACATTCGAAATCCTCCTTAAGGTTTGCAGTGCGAAACCACATCTTAAGCTTCGTCGTTGGTCAGCAGAGCAAAACCCTTCCTAAAGCATAATTTTCGGTTTTTGATGCAAAACGGCGCTTAACATGCATATTTTAACGGCATATAATCAGGGTTTACCTGCAGCAATCCTCATCATAAGCCAAATTAACCAGCTACAACGGTTTTTAACTCTAATCATCATACTACAAATCAAGAAACGGTTGAAGCTTTTTCACCGGTGGAAAGGAATGGCTCCGCGGATATAACAAAAAGCCTTGGAATCCAAGGCTTTAATGGTTTTTTTATGGAGCGGGTGATGGGAATCGAACCCACGCTATTAGCTTGGAAGGCTAAAGTTCTACCATTGAACTACACCCGCGATTGAATGGTCGGGACGACACGATTCGAACATGCGACCCCCTGGTCCCAAACCAGGTGCTCTACCAAGCTGAGCTACGTCCCGTTATGTATCGCATAAATGAAGAAATGGCGTGCCCTGAGAGATTCGAACTCCCGACCTTTTGATTCGTAGTCAAATGCTCTATCCAGCTGAGCTAAGGGCACGTATGGAGCGGAAGACGGGAATCGAACCCGCGACCCTCGCCTTGGCAAGGCGATGCTCTACCGCTGAGCCACTTCCGCAATTCTTATGTCACTCGCCATATCTCAAGCGCGACATTTAATAATATATCATGGGCATAAGCAGAATGCAACCCCCAACAAAGAAAAAGAAAAACTTTTTTTTCGTGAAGTGCTCTGCTTACGTCCCTGTGGGATAGGCGTTTTTACGACTTCGCGTTTAGCTGACCTTTACCGGCTCCAGGACGGGCTTTTCGTAAGCTTGCGGGTTGCCGTCCGCCAAAGCAAACGGGAAGCAGAGCGGTACGCCCGTGCGCGGATCCGGGATGATATCGGTCTCGATGCCGAATACTTCGCGAAGCACATCCTTTTTCATGACGGTTTGAGGCGATCCCACGCTAACGACTTGCCCATTCTTAATGGCAACCATATGCTGCGCGTAGCGGGAAGCATGGTTTAAATCGTGAACGACCATTACGATCGTTCGGCCTGCGGTTGCGTTGAGCTCTTGAAGCAGTTCAAGAACCTCAAGCTGATGCGCCATATCCAAATAAGTCGTCGGCTCGTCGAGAAACAGCAAGTCGGTTTGCTGCGCAAGCGCCATCGCGATCCAAGCGCGCTGCCTCTGGCCACCGGAGAGACGATCGATCGGCCGGTCCTTAAATTCCACCAAGCCGGTGCTCTCGACCGCCCAGTGGATAACGGAACGGTCTTCTTTCGTCAAAGAGCCGAAACCGCGCTGATATGGGAAACGTCCGTAAGAAACCAGCTCCGAAACCGTCAATCCGTCCGGAGCGGTCGGGGTCTGCGGAAGAATCGCCAGCTGCTTCGCGACCTCTTTCGTCGATTGTTTATGAATCGATTTCCCGTCCAGCATGACCGAGCCCGCCGAAGGGGTCATAAGCCTCGCCAGCGTTTTCAAAATCGTGGATTTACCGGAGCCATTACCTCCGACGAGCGCCGTGATTTTCCCCTTCGGGATCGTTATGTTCAAGTCTTCGACGATCAATCGTTCTTCGTAACCGATATTCAGGCTCTTCGTATGCATGGCGTTCATGCGTATCCACCCCTTGCCGCTTTATCCACCAAATTGATAACCGTTCTCAGAAATACTTCAAGTTTAATGATAACCATTCTCAGTGGGCGCGTCAAGCATTTCCCCCGCTTATGCACAGAAATATAGTTATGAAACGTAAATCCATCAACAGTGTGAATAATCAGCCTTGATCTCAATCCGAATATACCCGTAGAATTGCCACGAACAGTTGCATTTCTATATAAGTAACACATCGTCCTGTGGGTAATTCCATTCAGTCAGCACAAGGCTTTCGGGCTTTTTAAAACGTTTATCCACAAAGTTATGCACAAAAAAACCCTTTAGATAAAGGGTCCTTAATTTCATGTAATATCGATTCCTTGAATCCGTGCGGTTATCAATATATATGTAAGTTCCATTTTCGAATCAAGAAAATGGTGAGCCATGTAGGACTCGAACCTACGACACCCTGATTAAAAGTCAGGTGCTCTACCAACTGAGCTAATGGCTCATGCAATGGCTGGGGATCTAGGATTCGAACCTAGGCATGACGGAGTCAAAGTCCGTTGCCTTACCGCTTGGCTAATCCCCAATCTTGAAGATGGTGGAGGCTGAGGGGATCGAACCCCCGACCCTCTGCTTGTAAGGCAGATGCTCTCCCAGCTGAGCTAAGCCTCCAAGTTGAGAGAGATGGTGACCCGTAGGGGATTCGAACCCCTGTTACCTCCGTGAAAGGGAGGTGTCTTAACCCCTTGACCAACGGGCCTTATGAAAATGGAGCTCTCAACCGGGATCGAACCGGTGACCTCATCCTTACCATGGATGCACTCTACCTACTGAGCTATGAGAGCATGAATGGCTCCCCGAACAGGACTCGAACCTGTGACAACTCGATTAACAGTCGAGTGCTCTACCAACTGAGCTATCAGGGAACGATATGTAAAGGTGAACTTGCCACCCTGAAAACTGGATACGAACCTTTGCGAAGGTCTTGCTTAGCTGAAGCGATGTACCTTGGATAAGCCCTCGACCGATTAGTATTCGTCAGCTCCACGCATTGCTGCGCTTCCACCTCGAACCTATCTACCTCGTCGTCTTCAAGGGGTCTTACTAAATTGGGAAATCTCATCTTGAGGGGGGCTTCACGCTTAGATGCTTTCAGCGCTTATCCCGT
>NZ_FORE01000038.1:0-1232 GCF_900113915.1 Paenibacillus sp. UNC496MF | reverse complement strand
ACGTACCGGGAACTGAACGCGCGGGCGAATCAGCTGGCGCGGGTGCTGCGGAAGAAAGGCGTGCAGCCGGGTGAGCTTATCGGCATTCAAGTCAATCGTTCTGCAGATATGGTCATTGGGGTGCTGGGCGTATGGAAAGCGGGCGGTGCTTACGTGCCGATCGACCCCGATTATCCGAAAGAGCGGATCCAATATATGCTCGAAGAAAGCCGCGCGAAGCTGCTTTTAACTCAAACATCGATTTCGGAGCCGGACTCCTTTTCAGGAGAGGTTATGAATTTGGATGAAGCGTCGATGGAATCGGAAGAAACGACTAATCTGCATTCCGTTACGAAGCGGAATGATTTAGCTTATGTGATGTTCACGTCGGGTACGACCGGATTGCCGAAGGGCGTCATGATCGAGCAGCGGAATATCCAAAACCTGTATTATGCGTGGGTAAAGGAATACAATTTGAATTCCTTCCCGGTTCATCTTTTGCAAATGGCGAGCTTTTCTTTCGACGTCTTCGTCGGAGATCTGACGCGTTCGCTGCTTCATGGCGGAAAAATGGTCATTTGTTCGAACGAAGATCGTTTGGACCCGGCTGCTTTGGCTCAAATCATGGCGAAGCATGAAATTTCATTCTTCAATTCGACTCCTGCGCTCATTTTTTCGCTCATGGAAAGGATTGAAGAGTGGCAGATTAGAACCTTGAAATGGTTAATTATAGGCGCCGATAGTTGTCCACCGCTTGAATTTGAGAAGCTGCAAAAAAGATTGGGTTCCCGCACACGGGTAATTAATTGCTATGGCGTCACGGAAGCCTGTGTGGATGCCAGCTGCTTTGAGTCGGACTTAAACGCCGACACCGGATATCTTTCGTCTGCAGGAAATACGCCAATCGGCAAACCGCTATCGAATGTCCGTTTGTATGTAACCGATGCAAATCAACGTCTTCTGCCGGTAGGCGTGGCGGGAGAATTGTATATTGGCGGTGCCGGGGTTGGCCCAGGGTACTGGAACCGTCCGGAACTGACGGCGGAGAAATTCGTGCCGAACCCGTTCGTGCCGGGCGAAAAAATGTACAAAACCGGGGATCTCGCGAGATGGCTGCCGGACGGAAACATAGAGTTCCTAGGCCGGATCGACCACCAAGTGAAAATCCGGGGCTACCGGATCGAACTGGGCGAGATCGAAGCGCAGCTGCTGCAAACGGGGCTTGCGCAGGAAGCGGTCGTCATCGCACGCGA
>NZ_FORE01000020.1:0-179790 GCF_900113915.1 Paenibacillus sp. UNC496MF | reverse complement strand
TACGCGAGCTGGGTTCAGAACGTCGTGAGACAGTTCGGTCCCTATCTGTCGTGGGCGCAGGAAATTTGAGAGGAGCTGTCCTTAGTACGAGAGGACCGGGATGGACGCACCGCTGGTGTACCAGTTGTTCCGCCAGGAGCACCGCTGGGTAGCCAAGTGCGGACGGGATAAGCGCTGAAAGCATCTAAGCGTGAAGCCCCCCTCAAGATGAGATTTCCCAATTTAGTAAGACCCCTTGAAGACGACGAGGTAGATAGGTTCGAGGTGGAAGCGCAGCAATGCGTGGAGCTGACGAATACTAATCGGTCGAGGGCTTATCCTAATGTCTCGTTCCAGAGACGACCAGCTGATGTTGAATTGCATATCATCGTATCCAGTTTTCAAGGTGTTTCTTTCTTCAACTGAAGATACACCCACTTCTGAGTGGGTTTTTTATTGGCCTTTAGCTCAGCTGGTTAGAGCGCACCCCTGATAAGGGTGAGGTCGGTGGTTCGAGTCCACTAAGGCCAACCATTCCCTTTACGGGGCCATAGCTCAGCTGGGAGAGCGCCTGCCTTGCAAGCAGGAGGTCAGCGGTTCGATCCCGCTTGGCTCCACCATGATGCGATCTATTCCCTGATAGCTCAGTTGGTAGAGCACTCGACTGTTAATCGAGTTGTTACAGGTTCGAGTCCTGTTCGGGGAGCCATCCGTGGAGAGCTGTCCGAGTGGTCGAAGGAGCACGATTGGAAATCGTGTATACGTTAACCGCGTATCGAGGGTTCGAATCCCTCGCTCTCCGCCACGCTTCCCCCCGGGGCGAGGCGGCGTCTTTCCGATTACATATCGGGCAATACTATTCATAAGGCCCGTTGGTCAAGTGGTTAAGACACCTCCCTTTCACGGAGGTAACAGGGGTTCGAGTCCCCTACGGGTCACCATTATTCGGAGGCTTAGCTCAGCTGGGAGAGCATCTGCCTTACAAGCAGAGGGTCGGGGGTTCGATCCCCTCAGCCTCCACCATAAACGAATAGCAACGCTTTTTAATGACGCGGGGTGGAGCAGCTCGGTAGCTCGTCGGGCTCATAACCCGAAGGCCGCAGGTTCAAATCCTGCCCCCGCAACCAATTACGTTCGGCATGATGCCGGGCATTGTTTCCAACGCGGAGCCGTGGTGTAGAGGCCTAACATGCCTGCCTGTCACGCAGGAGACCGCGGGTTCGAATCCCGTCGGCTCCGCCATTTTCACTCTGCATCGCGTGTTGTCTTCGGGCATTCGGCCGAAGGGCAGCTCAGATCGGGAATAGCTTGGCTCGGTAGCTCAGTTGGTAGAGCAGAGGACTGAAAATCCTCGTGTCGGCGGTTCGATTCCGTCCCGAGCCACCATGAAAGACAAGCATCATCAGCCGGTGTAGCTCAACTGGTAGAGCAACTGACTTGTAATCAGTAGGTTGGGGGTTCAAGTCCTCTCGTCGGCACCATTTTTTTGGAGGATTAGCGAAGTGGCCAAACGCGGGAGACTGTAAATCTCTTCCTTCCAGGTTCGGTGGTTCGAATCCATCATCCTCCACCATTTCATTGGGGATTAGCCAAGCGGTAAGGCAACGGACTTTGACTCCGTCATGCCTAGGTTCGAATCCTAGATCCCCAGCCATTTGCATGAGCCATTAGCTCAGTTGGTAGAGCACCTGACTTTTAATCAGGGTGTCGTAGGTTCGAGTCCTACATGGCTCACTTTCTTGAATACGCGGTTGTGGTGGAATTGGCAGACACGCTATCTTGAGGGGGTAGTGCCCACCGGGCGTAAGGGTTCGAGTCCCTTCAACCGCACCATTATTTTCACATGCGGTCATGGCGGAATTGGCAGACGCGCTAGATTCAGGTTCTAGTGGTGTAACAGCCGTGGAGGTTCAAGTCCTCTTGACCGCACCATCCGCGGAAGTGGCTCAGCGGTAGAGCATCGCCTTGCCAAGGCGAGGGTCGCGGGTTCGATTCCCGTCTTCCGCTCCATTTCTTTTTTGGCGCCATAGCCAAGTGGTAAGGCATAGCTCTGCAAAAGCTTGACCCCCAGTTCGAATCTGGGTGGCGCCTCCACACCATGTTTTTGTGCCCTTAGCTCAGCTGGATAGAGCGTTTGACTACGAATCAAAAGGTCAGGAGTTCGAATCTCTTAGGGCACGCCATTTACGGGATGTAGCTCAGCTTGGTAGAGCACCTGGTTTGGGACCAGGGGGTCGCATGTTCGAATCGTGTCATCCCGACCATCTTTTTTTTCCATTGCGGGTGTAGTTCAATGGTAGAACTTCAGCTTCCCAAGCTGATGGCGTGGGTTCGATTCCCATCACCCGCTTTCCTTATATGACGCGAAGAAGCCTTTTATCTCCTTGATAAGAGGTTTTTTGTATAGATGGCAGTTTCGAATGGGATAAACGCGGCTTTGGCGGAGCGAGCATCAGAAATTGGCAGCTTCCTCGGCTGAAATAGCGCTTGAAATTCATGATGCTTCGGACTAAAATAAGAACATATGTTCCTATGGGAAGGAGCGTCGATAATGAGCTTATCCAGAAAATGTTTGGAAATCGCCTATTCGATCCTGAATTTCAGCGCCAAGCACGGGTTCCCGCCAACCGTGGACGAGGTGCGCAATTTCGTCGGCTTGCGGAGCTTCGCCACCCTCGAACCGCATTTGCTGCGGCTGCGGCAGGAAGGGATCCTGCACTGGGAGCCGGGCGAGACCCGATCGCTTCGCGTGCTGCGGTCCGAGTTCGTCAAGTCCGCGTACCTCGAACGTCTGGCCGAAGAACGCGCCGAATACATATACCGCGCTCCTTAACGGCATTGAAGATAAAGACCGTTACAAGCCTGTCGATGGCTTCCATGGGCTTCCCTTATCGGGGCTATGCGTGCGAATAGCCGGGAATGGCGGGGCACGGATAAATTCGAAGTGGGACAGATCGCATAACGCGCGCTATAATATAGGGCAGAGAGGGGCGTGCGGCCATGCCATACCGTCTGGACATCCGATTCAAACCGCTATACGAAGCGATTGGCAGCTTGCATGCTTATATTTGCCGGAAATCGCATAAAAAACTCGATCTGTCGTCTTCATGGCCGAAGGAGGTCGGCGGCCGTCTGTCACCGGAGCTGGCAGAGCTGCTGGACGCTACCGACATCGACGCGGCTTGGAAGCTGACGTATCTGCTCGTGTACCTGAGTCCGAGTGAGACTACCGCGGAATTCGCGGTATGGCTCAGAGGCATGACGGCCGGGGACCTGTATGAATTGATGTCGCCCTATGCCAACCAGTTCCCCGCCAACATGGCGGCGTTCCGCGACCGGACCGCGAAGCTGTTCGAGCTGTGGGACGAGCATTATTTTCGACACCTCGACGGGACGATTATTGAGCGGCTGCGGGATGAGGCGCGCCGTCGCAAGCAAGCGCTTCCTTCGGCGGAGCCGGCCGCATTCATCGACGAAACGGCGAACGGGCTGTTTTTCGAACCGCTGGAGGGGCTGGAGCAGGTCGTGCTCATGCCGCAGTATCACTTTCAGCCGTTTAACGTCATTAGCCATTTCGGTCATGTGACGATCTGCCATTATGCCGCCAGAGTCTACGTGGACGACGAGGACTTCCTCTCGCCGCACGAATATCGCATGATCCGGAGCGTGGCGGAGAAGAGCCGGCTTAAAATCTTGCGGTTTCTGCATCAGGGGCCGCGGTCGTTCATCGAGATCGTGCGCCATCTGGAGCTGTCGAAGGGCATTACGCACGACCATGTGACGAAGCTGCGCCATGCCGGCATGCTGACGGCGCATTTCGAGGGCGAGACGCTGACCGCGTACAGCCTGCGGACCAGCGCGATCGCCCAGATCCATCGCAAAATCATGGACTACATCGAGCAAGGGTAAAGAGCGGGCGGACTTCCCGGAATCATCGAAAAGAACATACGCAAGTCTTTGGCACCTTGTACGGCTCCCGCGCGAGTGCCGAACCTGAACTGTCGAGAGGAAACCATTTTCGCATCGTGCCGGAACGGTGTGGGAGTGGTTTTTTTGTGCTTTCCTGCTAAGGGAAACGCGTCTCGGATTTGGCGAACTTTGCATGTTTTCTTTATGGAAAGAATTATTTTTCAGTTCTCTATTTACAGAACCGCAAAACGTACCTATAATAAAAACCAACAACAATGCTGAGTGATTTAATCGGAATTAATCGGCACTCATAAATAGCTCTTATTTTCAGGAGGTCGTCATGAAGAAAAGAATCCTTACGCTATCCACCGCTATTCTCGCGAGCGCCATTTTGCTGGCCGCATGCGGCAATAACGGCAATAACAACGGCAGCAATGCCGGCACCGCGAACGGCGGCGCCAACAGCGCCAACCAAGCCGCAGCGGGCAATTCGTCCAACACGGCCGCGCCGGATGCGGCAGGCGACGCCACGGGCACGATTCAAGCGTCCGACATGTCCAAGCTTCCGGATACGGCGAAGAGCCGCACGGACACGATCATTGTCGGCTTGACCGATCCGAGCGGCGCGTTCACGCCGTACTTCCAGCAGAGCGGTTACGACGGCAACGTATCGTCGCTGCTTTACACATCGCTCGTGACCGTGGACGACAAAGGTCTTCCGGTACCGGGCTTGGCGGAGAAATGGGACGTGTCCGCGGACAACCTGACCTACACGTACCACCTGCGCAAGGATCTGAAGTTCAGCGACGGTTCGCCGCTGACCGCAGACGACGTCGCGTTCACGTGGACGATCCTGTATGACAAGTCGTACGACGGCGACTCCCAAGTAAACACGCTGCACGTGAAGGGCGGCGAAGATTATAAAGCCGGCAAGGCGACGAGCGTCTCGGGCATCAAGGTCATCGATCCGCAGACGATCTCCGTCACGCTCGACAAGCCGAACGCCAGCGCGTTGACTATGCTTGGCTCGGACGTTCTGTCCAAGGCCTACTACGGCAAGGATTACAAGCAAGGCGATTTGGGCTACATGAAGAAGCTTAGCGGCAGCCCGCTCGGCAACGGTCCGTACAAGCTGGAGAAGTTCATTCCGGGCCAGGAAGTACGGATGGTCGCGAACGAGAACTATTTTGCCGGCAAACCGAAAACGGAGCACTTCATCTATAAAACGTCCGAAGGCGACACATGGCAGTACCTGGAGACGGGCGAAGTCGACTACGCGTCGTTCACCGCCACGAAGGAAAACCTCGACAAGCTGAAGGCGCTCGGCTTCGTGAACATCCTGCCGTACACGCCGAGCAACTACGGCTACATCCAGCTGAACCTTCAGCACCCGGCGCTGCAGGATAAGCTGGTCCGTCAAGCGCTGACGTACGGCCTCGACCGCCAAAGCATCTACGTGGACGCGAACCAAGGCGCGGGCCAAATCGCCAACATTCCGGCGCCTCCGGTGTCCTGGGCATACACGGAAGACGGCATCAACCCGTACAAGTACGATCCGGACAAAGCGAAGGAGCTGCTCGACCAAGCGGGCTGGAAGGTCGGCGCGGGCGGCATCCGCGAGAAGGACGGCAAAGCGCTGACGATCCATTACCTGGGCTCCAAGAGCCCGGCCTCGGATATCTTCATCGCCGTCGCGAAGCAGGATTACGAAGCGCTCGGCATCAAATTCGAGCCGGAGGTCTTCGCGGACTTCAACGCCCTCGTCTCCAAGGTCGAAGGCGGCGACTACGATCTCGCATCGTTCTCGACGTCGCTCCTGACGGATCCGTCGGACGGCCTGCTGCAATTCGTCGACGGCGAAATTCCGGGCTACAACGACGCGAAGTTCAAGGAGCTGTACGATAAAGGTTTGGCGACCTCGAACATCGACGAGCGCAAAGCCGTATACAAAGAGCTGTTCCAATACTTGAACGACGAGCTGCCGATCATCTTCACGAGCTACAAGAAGAGCGTGTACGCCTATAACGGCCGCATTCAAAACCTGAGCGTCAGCCCGTTCAACGGACTGGCTCCGAGCCTGCCGAACTGGACGCTGGGCCAATAACGCAAGACGAAACGACGAAACGCGATTCCCTGCCCGGCGACCGGGCGGGGAATCGCAGGTTAAGGAGTCGACTATGAGCACGTACATTACGAAGCGGATCTTATACATGGTCATCATTTTGTTCGCGGCTTCCTTCTTGATCTTCTGCCTCTACGCCTTGACGCCGGGCGACTTCATTACGGGCAACATCAAGCTGACGCCGGAACGCAAAGCGGAGCTGCGCGAGATCTATGGCCTGAACAAGCCGGTGATCGAGCGGTACTTGCTCTGGATGAAAAACGCCTTCCACGGCGACTTCGGTTACTCGCTGGCGCAGCAGAAGCCGGTGCTCACGCTGTTCAACCAGTACATCTGGAACTCGTTCCTGCTCGCGGTCGTCTCGACGTTCCTGACGTGGCTGATCGCGGTCGTCGTCGGCGTCGTCGCGGCGTACAAGCAGTATTCGTGGTTTGACACGATCGTGATGCTGGGGCTCTTCGCGGCGATGTCGATCCCGTCGTTCTTTATCGGCCTCTTCCTGATCAAGATTTTGGCCGTCGACTGGAAATGGCTGCCGCCGGGCGGGATGCTGACGACGGGGAGCAACGCGACGGGCATGGCGTACGTCAAAGAGGTCATTCATCACATGACCTTGCCGGTCATGGTCATGACGCTGCTCGGCGTCGGTTCGCTGACGCGGTACTTCCGCAGCAACATGATCGAGGTCATTAAGCAGGACTATATCCGGACGGCCCGCGCCAAAGGGCTCAAGGAACGCAAGGTGCTGTTCACGCACGCGCTGCGCAACGCCCTGCTGCCGGCCATCACGCTGGTCGGCTTCGAGCTTCCCGGGCTGTTCGGCGGTTCGCTGATTATCGAGAAAATTTTCAACTGGCCGGGCATCGGCCAGCTCTATATGCAGTCCTTCACGCTGCGGGATTACCCGCTGCTGATGGGATTCACGCTGTTTATCGCCATACTGACCGTCATCGGCACGTTCATTTCGGACATTTTGTACCGCGTCGCCGATCCGCGGGTCCGGTTGTAGGAGGGCACGAGGATGTCAACGATTCACGCAGAAGGCGCGGGAACGGCGAAGGCCGCGCCCGCGCGCAGTACCGCGCACGCTTCGCTGTGGCGGCAGTCGCTGCGGCGGCTGCGCAAGAACAAGCTGGCCATGCTCGGGCTCGCCGTCGTGGCGTTCATGTTCCTGGCCTGCTTCATCGGCCCGCTGTTCTCGCCGTACACGGATAACAAAATCAACATGGCGTTCATGAACAAGGCGCCGAGCCTGAAGCATTGGCTCGGCACCGACGCCCTCGGCCGCGACGTGCTGACGCGCGTGCTGCAGGCGGGCCGCATCTCGCTGACCGTCGGCCTGGCGTCGATGGTGCTGTCGGTGTTCGTCGGCACGCTGCTCGGCGTCATCGCCGGCTATTACCGCGGCGTCGCCGATCAGCTCATCATGCGGCTCGCCGACCTGCTCCTCACGATTCCGAGCTTGCCGCTGCTGTTCATTTTCGGCGCGCTGCTGTCGGAATGGAAGGTGCCGACGGATTACCGGATGTACATCGTCATGCTGATGCTGAGCATCGTCGGCTGGCCGGGGCTCGCGCGGATGATTCGCGGCCAAATGCTCAGTCTGCGGGAACGGGAATATATGCAGGCGACCGTGGTCCTCGGACTGCGCGACCGCCGGAAGCTGTTCAATCATCTGCTGCCCAATCTGGTGCCCTTGATCATCGTCATCGCCACGCTTAATATCGGCGGCGCTATCCTGAGCGAATCGGTGCTGAGCTATTTCGGGCTCGGCGTCATGGCGCCGACGCCGACGTGGGGCAACATGATCGACGCGGCGAACAACATGATCGATTTTCAAGACCATCCGTGGCTCTGGATTCCGCCGGGATTCTCGATCTTCGCGACCGTCATCGCCATCAACATCTTCGGCGACGGGCTGCGCGACGTGCTGGATCCCAAGCAAAAAAGGTAGGTGCACGCGAGCATGAACAACGTACTTGAAATCGAGCGTCTCAGCACGCATTTCCATACCGAAGAGGGCGTCGTCCGCGCCGTGGACGACGTCAGCCTGCGGGTCCGCCCCGGCGAAATCGTCTGCATCGTGGGCGAGTCGGGCAGCGGCAAGAGCATCACGGCGATGTCTGTCATGGGCCTCGTCGAAGGCCCGGCCGGCCGGGTCGCCGGCGGCCGCATCGGCTTTGACGGCGAAGATCTGCTTAAGCTGAGCCGCAGCGAGCTGCGCGCCATTCGCGGCAACGAGATCGCGATGATTTTCCAAGAGCCGATGACGTCGCTGAATCCGGTGCTGAAGATCGGCGAGCAGCTGATGGAGCCGCTCATGACCCACCGGAAAATGAGCAAAAAGGCGGCGCGCAAGCGGGCGATCGAGCTGATCGGCGAGGTCGGGATCTCCCGCGCGGAGCAGATCGCGGATTCGTATCCGCACGAGCTGAGCGGCGGCATGCTGCAGCGCATCATGATCGCCATCGCCATCTCGTGCGAGCCGAAGCTGCTCATCGCCGACGAACCGACGACGGCGCTCGACGTGACGATCCAGGCGCAAATCCTGGACATGCTGCGCCGGTTCAAGGAAGAATCGGGCATGTCGATCCTGCTCATCACGCACGACCTCGGCGTCGTGGCCGAAATGGCGGATTACGTCGTGGTCATGTATGCCGGCAAAGTCGTGGAGGAGGGCGAGGTCGTGGCCCTGTTCGAAAATCCGCAGCATCCGTACACGCAAGGGCTGCTGAAGTCCAAGCCGATCATCAATCAGCGCCAGGAAGAGCTGTATTCCATTCCGGGCCAGGTGCCGAACCCGCTCGAGCTGACGCCGTCCTGCTATTTTCACGACCGGTGCGCGCACTGCATGGAGATTTGCCGGACGAAGCAGCCCGCGCTGAAGGACGTCGGCAATGGCCAGCATGTCGCTTGCTGGCTGTACGAGAAGGAGGCGATGGCGCATGGCTGAGGCGCAAGCGCTGCTTGAAGTGAGCGGACTGAAGAAATATTTTCCGATCAAGGCCGGTCTGCTCGGCCGGACGGTCGGGCAAGTCAAGGCAGTCGACGACATTAGCTTTACCATCAACAAGGGCGAAACATTCGGCCTCGTCGGGGAATCGGGCAGCGGCAAAAGCACGGTCGGCCGCACGATTCTGCGCTTGAACGACAAGACGGACGGCGAAGTGCGGTTCGACGGCATCGACTTGTTCGATCTGCCGCCGGACGAGCTGCGCCGCCTGCGGCCGAAGATGCAGTTGATCTTCCAGGATCCGTACAGCTCGCTCAATCCGCGCGTGCGGATCGGCGACGCCATCGGCGAAGCGCTGCTCGACCACGGCCTGGCGTCGCCGGCCGAGGTTCGGGAACGCGTCCTGGACGTGCTGACCGCCTGCGGGCTGTCGTCGTACCATTACGACCGGTTTCCGCACGAATTCTCCGGCGGCCAGCGGCAGCGGATCGGCATCGCCCGGGCGCTCGTGCTGAATCCGGACCTGATCATCGCCGACGAGCCGGTCTCCGCGCTCGACGTGTCGATTCAAGCGCAGATCATCAATTTGTTCCGCGGCATGCAGCAGAAGCAGGGGCTGACGTACCTATTCATCTCCCACGACCTCAGCGTCGTCGAGCATCTGTGCTCGCATATCGGCGTCATGTACCTCGGATCGATGATGGAGACGGCTTCGCGCGACGAGCTGTTCCGCAACCCGCTTCATCCGTACACGAAGGCGCTGCTGTCGGCGGTGCCGGTGCCGATTCCGAAGCTGAAGCGCGAGCGGATCGTGCTGAGCGGCGAGCTGCCGAATCCGGCGAACCCGCCGTCCGGCTGCAAGTTCCACACGCGCTGCCCGTTCGCGGTTCCCCGCTGCCGCGAGGAAGTGCCGCAATTCCGGGAGGTGGGCAGCGGCCATAAGGTTGCCTGCCATCTCGTATGAGCGGCCGCGTCATCATGCCCCAGCTGTATGCGCTGCAGCTGGAGCGGATCCTCTCGCGCGGATACTCGGCGGACGAGACGCTGGCGCTGCTCTGGCACGGCAGCAAGGACGAGCTTGCGGCGCGGATCGATCCCGAGCCGACGTGGGAACGGCTGCTGACGTATGCCGCGGAGCATTGGGCGAACGTGGAAGCGGCGGTACGGGGGGGCTATCGGTTCTCCTTCCTCACGGTCGGGGGTCTCATGAGCCTGCTCGCGATCAAGTTCCGCAAGCGCGAGGAGACGGATTACCGCTTCACGGGCGAACGGATCGAGGGGCTTCGGCTGACGGGCTCCGAGCTGGCGCTGCTGCGGAGCATGGTGCCGGCGTATTGGGCGTTCATCCCGGCGGAGGCCGCGGATGCCGAAGCGCTGGCCGTTGAAGCCGGCGAGGACGCAGTGCCGGATGCGGAGCGAATGGTCGAGATCGCGATCGCGATGATGCCATAGCCGTGGAAGCAAGGACAAGAGGCTGCAGCAGTTTGCCGAGAGGCGGACTGCCGCAGCCTCTTTTGCGCTGCGCGCAGGCGGTGAGGCGCCAGAGGTGGGCTGGCGGGGCGGTAAAGGGGCAGCAAGCCGACGCGGTCCGATAGCGAGCCGCCGAAACCCGGCTGTAAGTTAGCGGGCTGGTAGAAGGATGCGGTCCGATAGCGAGCTGCCGCGAGCGGGCCGTGAGATACCGCGACCCGGCGGTAGTTCGCGGTCCGGCCGCGAGCCGCCGCGGTCCGGCCGCGAGCTGCGCGACCGAGCAGCTCCTGCGCCTGCCGCCGCGAGAAACGCGAACGCTGGCGCGCATCTCGCGGCGCAAATATTTTAGGACTTGAACAATCAAGCTCATGTATAATCATGTTATAAACGAACATGAAATTGTTCGTAACAATAAACATAACCGAGCTGCCGCAAGGCCGCGCCGGTCCGGACGATAGAGAGAACAAGGACTTTTCGGCCCGGGCGCGATCGGCGAACCGATTTTCGTAAGCGATTGCAAGAGAGAAGCGAGGGCGAATTTCCATTCAGTCAGGGGCTCGACAGACATGGGACAACCCATGATGCGGAGGTTGCGCGCGATCGCGGGGCTTAACCGGTATTTTCCCAGGCAATTGTACATCCGAATCTTTTTGGGGCTCAGTCTGCTGTTCCTGCTCGTCTCGGTACCGTTCGTCTACTTGATGGCGAACCAATTCTCCCGCTACGCGATGAAGCAGATCGACACCGTGAACAAGGCGGAAATCCGGACGCCGCGCAGGCGGGGAGCGCCCGGGACGCGGCGCGCGCGTCAAGCGCGGCGGACGCCGTCGTCGGCACGCCGCCGCTCTCGGACGCGGCGCTCGCCGCGGACGCGCCGGACGCTCCCGGGCGGTCCGGCGACCTGAAGAAGCGGAGGCTGGCCGAGCAGGCGCTGCGCTACGTGCGGGACAACTACCTGCGCAAGGATTTGGCGCTGCCGGACGTGGCCGCCGCGGTCGGCCTGAGCGACAAGTACGTAAACGCGCTCGTCAAGGACGTGACCGGCGCGACGATCAACCACGCCGTCATCCGGCTGCGCATGGAGGAGGCGGCCCGGCTGCCGCGGGATCCGTCCGCCAGAATCTACAAGATCTGCGACCGAATCGGCTATACGGACCAGGATTATTTTCGCGAGGCGTTCAAGAAGCAGTACGGCGTAACGCCGACCGAGTACCGCAATCGGCGCGCGTGAACGAAGACGGAGGGGATGCGGATGGATCGGATGATGTTGGAGCAAGCGGCCCGCGGCGTGTACGGGTACATGATGCGCAGCAAGCCGGACGGCTGGGGGGACCACGCGTGGACCGACTGGGCGATGAACGTCGAACGGTGGGATTGGAATTCGGGCGTCGGCATCGTCGCGGCGTGGGAATACGGGGAGACGGCTTCCGAGGGCGCGGAGGTCCGGCGCGAGGTCGAAGCGTGGACGGCCCGCAATCTCGGGCGGTTCGAGGCGGCGAAGGTCGTGAACACGATCGCGCCGTTCGCGGTGTTCCCGGGGCTGTATGCCGCGACGGGCGACGCGTTCTACGCGGAGCGAAGCCGGGAGGTTGCCCGCTAGCTGAGCGAGGAGGCGCCGCGCAAGCGCACCGGCGCGTACGAGCATACCGTGACGGAGCAAGCCTCGTTCGCGGAGCGGATCTGGGCGGACACCGTCTTCATGGCGGTGCTGTTCCTGGCGCGGACCGCGCGCATGGCCGGGGACCCGCGGCTCGCGGAAGAGGCACTGGAGCAGACGCTGCTCCACCTGCGCGCCCTGCAGGACGACGAGACCGGCCTGCTGTACCACGGCTGGAACTGCGCGTCGGGGACTGGATGTCCGCGGCGAAATGGAACCGGGCGAACGCGTGGAACGCCGTCGGCGTGCCGATGATCGTGACGCGGCGGCGGGCGCGGGAGGCGGCGCGGCCGGGCCGCTCGGCGAGATCAAGGAGCGCTACCACCGGCTCGCCGAGGCGCTCGCGGCGCGGCAGCTGCCGGACGGCCTGTGGCCGACCGTGCTCGACCGCGCGGATTTCTACGCCGAGACGTCCGGCTCGGCCGGCATCGCCTGCGGACTGATCAAGGCGGCCCGCATGGGCCTCGTCCCGGCGTCGCTGGCCGGCGCCGCGGCGAAGGCCGTGCCCGCCGTCGCCGCGCAGATCCGCGCGGACGGCGCCGTCGCGGGCGTATCCGGGGACACGCCGATGCTCGCGAGCATCGACGCCTACGGCGAAGTGCCGCGCTTCCCGACGCTGTACGGCCAAGGCTTGACGCTGCTGCTGGCGGAGGCGCTGAAGCCGTGACTTGACGCGCACGGCCTGCGGCCGGTCCTGCGCTTTCCCCGGGAATCGGACCGGGGGACGCAACGGCAAGATCGGCAGAGGAAGAAATCGGGGATGGAAACCATTGACAAACGATGGTTTCCGTCTTATTATTTAATTGACTGATTGAGTCAATCAAATAATGGAGGCGTGATCATAAATGAAAACCTCAGTGAATATTTCCAGTAAAAAGGGTTTATTTCGGCACGGCGAGGTTTTATCGACGGATCGGACGCGAATTGGGTATCAATCGATTGGCGATGGCCCCGGAATCCTGCTTGTCCATGGCGCATTAAGGGATTCCAACGATTATACCCGCCTGGCGATCGCGCTTTCCCGCTCCTTTACCGTTCACCTCATGGATCGCAGAGGCAGGGGCTTGAGCGGTCCCCAAGGCCCGGAGTATGCTATGGATAAAGAGTGCGAGGACGTTCAGGCCGTCAGGGAAGCGACGGGCGCCGACTATTTGATCGGACACAGCTATGGAGGGCTTGTCTCGCTGGAACTGGCCAGCATGGATCCGTCCATTGCCAAAGTAGGTCTATATGAACCCGGCGTGCTGCTCCGCCCGATGGACGATGCTTGGATGCGCCTCTACGAGCAGGCGCTGCTTAGGAATGACCGGCGCGGAGCGTTTGCGCATTTCGTGAGAGGGATGGGTCAGACCCCTCTGACCCGGCTGCCCTATTGGTATGCAAAACTCATCTTGAGGCTCATGGTGCGCGGAGAGCATTGGCGTAAAATCGCTCGGCTGCTTCCGCAAAATTTGCAGGAGCACCGCGAGGTTCGGCGGCTCTCTTCCTCATGCCTGAATTATGGCGATACCCAAGCGGACGTGTTGGTGATTCAAGGGGACAAGAGCCCGGATACCACGAAAGAAGCGATGACGGCGTTAACCGGCGCGATTAACCGGTCCAAGCTGGAAACCGTGAACGGCCTGGACCATTTCGGACCGGAGAACGAAGGCGGACCTGACCGGATCGCGTGCCTGCTCGCCAACTTTTTCCTAATTCCCGAAGGAGTCCGATGATATGCCGCGCTTAAAGGAAGAGCAGCTTCAACGCATTTACGAAGAACGCAAACGGCAGCTTACGTCGGCCGCGGTCAAAGTGTTTGCCCAGCGCGGGCTTCCGGGTACGAAGATCAGCATGATTACCGCGGAAGCCGGCGTGAGCCACGGGCTGTTTTACCATTATTTCAAAACAAAGGAAGAGCTTTTCATCGCCCTGGTCCGGGAAGCGGTCGAAACGTCGTTGAAGGAAATGGACGATTTGATTCGGTTGACGGGGTCGCCGATCGAAAAAATCAGACTCCTGACGGAAGGGATGCTTGACGCGAGCGGAGCGCCATATTTCATGCTGCTCCATCGGGCTCGGAATTTCGAAGAGGTTCCCGAAGAGGTCGGCCGGCTTATTCGGGAACACCCGATGGATATCTATGTCAAGCGTTTATTGCCCTTGTTCGAGGAAGGCCAGCAAAGAGGGGAAATCGCGGACGGCGATCCGGAGGAATTGATCGCAGGCTTCCTCACCGTCCTTTCCGGCGTGATGGTAGTGGGCAACGGATATTCGACGCCCCGAACGGACTGGCTGTTGAGATTTGTCGAGCAGAGATGAAATGAACGAAGCGGCCGGCTGCGGAAGCCGGACCGGAAGGAGAGGGAACGAGATGGATCATCGCTTTCGCGATTTGTTCCGCGGCGAGCTGCTGCGCTTCGCGGCGGCGCAGCCGGACGACGCGGCGGAGCTGTCGCGGTTTACCGAGAGCTACGACTACTTGCGGAACGTGGACACGGAATACGCGGTGCCGCAGACGGCGTCGTTCTTCGAGCAAGCCGAGAACGGCAAGAACACGATCGAATTCATACTACGGACGCTCGAGGACGACCGGCTCGTCGGCTTCGCGGCGCTGCACGGCATCGAGTGGAACAACCGGTCGTCGCGGCTGGCCGTCGGCATCGGCGATGCCGAGGACCGCGGCAAGGGCTACGGCAAGGACGCCGTCGCCATGCTGCTGCGCTACGCGTTCCTCGAGCTGAACCTGGAACGGATCAGCCTCGAGGTGATCGCTTATAACGAAGCGGCCATTCGCGTCTACGAGAAGGCCGGCTTCGCGGTAGAGGGGCGGCTGCGCGAGGCCGTCCTGCGCGGCGGACGGCGGTACGACCTGATCGCGATGGGGCTGCTCGCGCGCGAATGGGCGGCGCTGCACGGCGACGCGCCGATCGGCGGGGGATAACGCTCGCCGGCCCAGTTCGCCCGTCGCCAACAGGGCATGACCGTCGCCGTCCGGTTCGCCCGTCGCCGACAAGCTGCGGCGCGGCCGGTTCCCCGACCGCGCGCCTGCCCGTCAACGGTACGGACGCGCGAGACGCGAAAGCCGCCGGAAATCGCTGCGTTTTCAAGTTCCGCCCGCAATCGGGACGTTCCGCGTCCATCCGGGACGTTTCGACACGAAAAAAAGGGATTGTCAAAACAAAAGGATACGATTATACTAAGTTCACGACGTTATGGAAGCGATACCAGAGTAAAACGGCCTACAACATGGTACCGATTCCATATTTTTTGTTCACGATCTGGTATCGGTACCAGAATATCGTGTTCCGAATCATTACTGGAGGGCGGTGGTTGGACGGGAGAACGCGCCGGCAGGTGAATAGGAAGGTCCGATTGAGGAAAGATTTGAAGGAAGCGGAATGCAGACATCCTATGTGAATGCACTACATTCTTTTAAAATTGGGGGAACGAATCCATGAAAAGAAAGTCCTTTGGTTTGACCGCCATCTTGCTGGCGTGCGTGCTGCTTGTCCTGACGGCTTGCGGCCAGAACGGTTCGAATTCGAATACGGCATCCAATAACGGCAATCAAGGCGAAAGCGCTTCATCCGGCAGCAAAATCCCGCTGAAGCTGTGGTACTGGAACGGCGCGATATCCGATTCCACGATCGAGGCGGCCAAAGCGAAGTTTCCGAACATCGACCTGCAGGCGGAGAAGCTGCCGTCCGGCGACGATTACTTCACCAAATTGAAAGCGACGCTCGTCGGCGGAGGCGACGCCCCGGACATCGTGGCGATGGACAGCTGGGTATCCTCGATGCTGGCGTATAAAGATAAATTCGTGAACCTCTACGACCAAGGCGCGAAGGACATCCAATCCAAGTACCTCGACTGGAAATGGAAAATGGCCGCGACGCCGGACGACAAGTACCTGATCGGCCTGCCGATCGACGTGGCGCCGGTCGTGCTTTACTACCGCACCGACCTGCTGGAGAAAGCGGGCGTGCCGAACACGCCGGACGCGGTCAGCAGCCAAGTGAAGACGTGGGACGATTACCTGGCCCTGCTGAAGAAGATCAAGGACGCGACCGGCGCGACGACGGGCAACATCGCCGACGTCTACAACACGGTCATGGGCCAAAGCGACAAGTCGTACTTCGACGAGCAAGGCAACTACATCGGCGACCAGGCGCACGTCAAGGCGGCGTACGATCTGGCGGTCAAGGCGTACCAGCAAGGCCTCACGTTCCCGTACTCCAACGGCTCCGAGCAGAACGCCGCGATCAACAACGGCAAGATCGCCATGTTCACGGGCGCTTCCTGGGCCGTCGGCGACCTGATGAGCGCCGCTCCGGACACGAAGGGCAAATGGAACATCGCGCATCCGCCGGGCAGCGTCGGCAACCAAGGCGGTTCGTTCTTCGGCGCGCTGAGCTCGACCAAGCATCCGAAGGAAGCGTATGAAGTCATCCAATTCCTCGTCAGCCCGGAAAACCTGGTGACGGCGTACAAGGAATTCGGCAACTACCCGTCCACGCCGGAGATCTACAGCAGCCCGGACATGGTCAACAAGAACGATTTCTTCGGCGGTCAAGACCTGAGCCCCGTGTTCGCGGACGCCGCGAAGGACGTCAAAGTCGCGCATACCGACTCCCGCGACATGGTGGCGAGCACGGCCATCACCGACGCGCTCGTCGCGGTCGACAAGAAGCGCGATCCCGAGAAGTCGTGGCAGGACGCGCAGGACAAAATCAAGAAACAGCTGTCCCACTAAGCCGAAGCGGCTTCCTGGACGGCAGCCAAGCTTGGCATTCATAACGGATGGAGCGGGGAAGGGCGACAGGCCTTCCCCGCGCCAGCCAAGTAACGGAGGAATAGCATGGGAGGCCTTTTGAAAGAAATCTACAAGAGCAGAGCGTTGTATCTGTTCATTTCTCCATTTTATATCCTGTTCCTGATCTTTTCCGTTTTTCCGATTTTTTACTCCGTGTATTTGGCCGGCCATAAATGGGACGGCATCGGGGAGATGAAGTACGTCGGCTTCGACAACTTCACGTACCTGTTCACGGATCCGACGTTCTGGAGCGCGCTCGTTAACAACATCGCCCTCTGGATCATGGGCAACGCGCCGCAGCTCATCTGCGCGCTGATCGTCGCGTTTCTCATCAATATGTCCATCGTGCGGTTCAAGGGCTTCTATCGCATCGCTTACTTCCTACCGAATATTACGGCCATGGTCGCTGTCGTTATCATATTCCAGTCCCTGTTCGGCAACCAGTACGGACTGATCAACTTCCTGCTCGAGAAGATCGGGCTGTCCCGCATCGAATGGTTCAACACGCCGTTCGCTTCCCGCGTCGTCATCGCGGCGATGATCTGCTGGCGGTACATGGGCTACAACGCCATCATCTATCTGTCCGGCCTGCAGCGGATCCCGAAGGATCTGTACGAGGCGGCCGAGCTCGACGGCGCGTCGACGGTTCAGACGTTCCTGCGGATCACGCTGCCGATGCTGAAGCCGATCATCCTCTTCTCCGTCATGATGTCGACGATCGGCGGCTTCCAGATCTTCACCGAGCCGCAGGTGCTCGCGGGCACGCAGTCCCCGTATCCGGGCACGGACACCGTGGTGCTGTACATGTTCCGCGAAGGCTTCACGTTCCAGAATTACGGGTACGCGGCCGCCGTGTCGTGGGTGCTGTTCGTCATCATCGGCATCCTGTCGCTCATCAACTGGAAGGTCTTCAACAAAAACGACGATTGATAACGAGGTGAAAGCCAGATGGGCAAGGCAATCCTGACCAAAAAGATTCTGCTGCACACCGTGCTGATCATCGGCGTGCTGGTGTCGATCTTCCCGTTTTATTGGCTCGTCGTGATGTCGACGAACCAGACGAGCGCCATCTTCGCGTTCCCTCCGAAGCTGACGTTCGGCGGATACTTCGCGACCAACTTCCAGCACGTGCTGGACAACATGAATTTCTACCGCGCCCTGTTCAACACGGTGCTCATCGCGCTCCTCAGCACGACGCTGCAGCTGTTCTTCAACTCGTTAACGGGGTTTACGTTCGCCAAGTTCAAGTTCCCGGGCTCCCAGTGGCTCTTCTACGTCATGATCGCCACGATGATGATCCCGGGCCAGATGCTGCTCGTGCCCCAATTCATCATCATCAAGACGTTCGGCTGGGTCGGTAGCTACAAGGCGCTGATCGTGCCGGGCATCGCTTCCGCCTTCGGGATCTTCTGGATCCGCCAGTACGCGCTCGCCATCCATAACGAGCTGCTGGAATCCGCGCGCATCGACGGCTGCAGCAAGTTCGGCCAGTACTGGCGCATCGCGCTCCCGATTTTGCGGCCGGCGCTCGCGTTTCTCGCGATCACGACGTTCATGGGCGTCTGGGAAGATTACCTCTGGCCGCTGATCGTTTTGACGGATACGTCCAAATTCACTTTAATGATTGCGCTCCAGCAGTTAAAATCAGTTCATACCGCAGATTATTCCATGGTCATGACAGGTACGCTCATGGCGACCCTGCCGCTCATCGTCGTCTTCCTTGTCGTCAGCCGTCAATTCATCGCCGGCATCATGGAGGGCGCGGTCAAGAGCTGAGGCGCCGCGGCGCATGGGATGACGAACGAATTGGAGGCTTGGTAGCGCATGGCGCCGAAAATCAAGGATGTGGCGAAGAAGGCGGGCGTATCCGTGACGACCGTATCGCGGGTGCTGAACGGCGAGAAATACGTGAAAGACGACCTCAAAGAACGGGTCAAACGGGCCATCGACGAATTGGGCTACACGCCCAGCCATATCGCCAGAAGCCTCGTACGGAAGAAGACGAACCTGATCGGCGTGATCGTGCCGGACGTGACGTCGAGCTTCTACTCCACCATCCTGAGCAACATCGAGCAAACGGCCAGCCTGAACGATTACAACCTTCTGGTGTGCAACATCATCGAGGATACGGACAAAGAGCTGAAATACTTAAACGTCTTCAAAGAAATGCGCGTCGACGGCATCATCATCATGCACGAAAAGCTAAACGACGACATTCGCGAGATGATCGGCAAGCTGGGCATCCCGATCATTTTCTCGAGCGTCAAGCCGACGGACCAGCCGTTCGCCTCGGTCATCATCGACGACTTCGCGGCGGCGTACGACGCGACCCGGTACCTGATCGGGCTCGGGCATGAGCGGATCGGCTTCATCGGCGGCGACATGCGGGACGTGACGTCTGGGCAGAACCGCTACATCGGCTACTGCCGGGCGCTCGCGGACTGCGACATCCCGCTCGTCGACGACTACGTGCGGTTCGGCGACTACAAGACGCAGAGCGGGTACGAGCTCATCCAGGAGCTGCTGGACGTCGAGGTCCGCCCGACGGCCGTGTTCGCGGTCAGCGACGACATGGCCGTCGGCGCGATGAACGCCGTGCGCGACCGGGGGCTGGCGGTGCCGGCCGACGTCTCGATCGTCGGCTTCGACGGCAGCCAGCTGACGGAGCTGGTGCGGCCGCGCCTGACGTCGATGGAGCAGCCCATCCGGGAGATGGGCACGGTCACGGTCAACGTGCTGATCGACATGATCGCGGAGCCGGAGAAGGCGCGGAAAGGGGACGTCATCCTGCGGCACGAGCTCGTCGTGCGCGACAGCTGCAGGCGGAACGAATAGACGGATAGCACTTTTTACATCGTAGCGGGAGAGGGAGAGAGACGTGAAGAAATTCGATGCGGTCGTCGTCGGCGATGTCAACATAGATTTGGTGGTGGTGGGCCAGAGCCAGGTGCCGCAGCCCGGGCAGGAAGTATTCGTGGACAACATGCTGATGCACGTCGGCGGAGGGGCGGCTTTGTTCGCGCTGTCCCTTGCCAAGCTCGGTCTCGGCGTGGCGTTCAGCGGCGTCCTCGGCGCGGACAGCAACGGCAGCTTCATCCGGGAGCAATTCGCTCAATATGGTATCGATACCAGCCTCATAGAGACAAGCAAGGTCCATCGGACGGGCATTTCGATCGCGTTCAATCCGGACACGGACCGTTCGTTCCTGTCGTACGCGGGCTCGAACCAGGAGCTGGCGCTGGAGCGGCTTGAGCTCGACCGGATCGCCCAAGGCCGGCACGTCCATCTGACGGGCTACCGCGGCCGGGAGAACCACGCGACGTTCCTCGCGGTCGTGCAGCAATTGAAGGAGAAGGGCGTCACGCTCTCCTGCGACGTCGGCTGGGACGACTCCGGGGAATGGTACGAAGGGATCTTCGAGCTCATGCGGCATATCGACGTCTTCCTGATGAACGAGACCGAGGCGCTGCATTACACCCGCCGCGTGCGCATCGAGGACGGCCTGCGGCATATGGCGGATTACGGCAAGCATATCGTCGTCAAGCTGGGCGCCGAAGGCGCCGTCGCCATGAAGGACGGCGTGCTGACGCGCCATCCGGCGTTCAAGGTCGAGGCGGTCGACACGACGGGCGCGGGCGATTCGTTCAACGCCGGCTACCTGTACGGCTTCCTTCGCGGGCTGGACGTCGAGACGTCGCTGAAGTACGGCAACGCCTGCGGCGCGATGTCCGTCGGCGCGTACGGCGGAAGCACGGGAACGGCGAATATGGACGGCTTGCGGGAGTTCCTGGAGCGCCACGAAGCCGGGCGGACGCTGCCCAAGGCCATCTCGCAGTAAGGCGGCGGAGGAATAGGCGCAAAGCGCGCCAGGCGTGAACGTGAGGACGGATTCGAACGGGGGCGGCTTGGCGCGAGACGCCGCGAGCGCTTGGTCTGAAATCGATACCAGACTGTTGGAACAGGAAGACAAGATTTGAAGTCCCGAAGTCCATGTGGCAGCCAGGCTGCACATTCCCTGCACTTATACGCTCTAAGGAGGATGCACCATGCATACGATGCGGATTCAAGGCGTGGACAAACCGGTCTCCCGGCTTATCCTCGGCACCGGCGACCTGCGGTCGCTCGACGACAACGAACGGGCGATGCTGCGCGCGTACGCGGAGGCCGGCGGCGCCACGTTCGATACGGCTCACCAATACCGGGGACGCGAGAAGCTGCTCGGCCAATGGCTCGCGGAGGAGAACCTGCGCGAGAAGGTCGCCATCCTGACGAAGGGCGCCCATCACGACGACGGCAGCCCGGGCCCGCGGGTCAATCCGGCGGCGATCCGCCAGGACCTGACCGAGAGCCTGGAGCGGCTCGGCACGGATCATGTCGAGCTGTACGCGCTGCACCGCGACGATCCGGCGGTCGAGGTCGGCCCGATCATCGAGGAGCTGCACGCGCACGCGGAAGCGGGACGGATCGGCGCGTTCGGCGCGTCGAACTGGACGCACGAGCGGATCCAGGAAGCGAACGACTACGCGGCCGCGCACGGCTTGACCGGCTTCGCGTTCAGCAGCACGAACCTGAGCCTGGCGAAGCCCCAGGCGCCGCGCTGGCCGGGCGTCGTCTCGGCGGACGAGGCGACGATCGCGTGGCACGCGGCGAACGGCATGCCGCTCCTGTCGTGGTCGGCGCAGGCCGGCGGCTTCTTCTCCGGGCACTTCACGCCGGAGGATACCTCCAACGAAGAGATGGTGCGCGTTTATTATAACGAAGGCAACTGGGAACGGTATAACCGCGCCGTGCGGCTCGCCGCGGAGAAGGGCGTCACGCCGATCCAGCTCGCGCTGTCGTACGTGCTGCATCAGCCGTTCGCGACGTGCGCGATCATCGGGCCGCGCAAGCCGGAGGAGCTGTATTCGTCGATCGAGGCGATGCGATTGAAGCTGACGCCGGCGGAAGTGGAATGGCTGGATTTGAAAAGGGAGGCGATCGCGGAATGATTCGGAACAAACTGGCGGCGCAATTATATACGGTACGGAACGAAGCGAAGAAGGACTTTGAAGGCTTGCTGCGGGAGCTTGCCAAGATGGGCTGGGCGGCCGTCCAGATCGACGGCCTGCACGGCAATCCGGCCCGCGACGTCGCGGCGATCGCGAAGGAGCTCGGCCTGAAGACCGCCGGCATGCACGTCGGCCTGCCGCGCATGCGGGACGATCTGGACAACGTGCTGGAAGAAGCGCGCTTGTTCGGCACGAAGGATTTCATCTGCCACTCGCTGCCCGACGGCCTGCAGAACCCCGAAGGCTACGCCAGCGTCAAGCACGACCTGCTGGCCGTGGCGGAGCGGGTGAAGGGCACGGAATTCCGGGTCGGCTACCATAACCATGATTTCGAATTCCACACGATGATGGACGGCAAGTTCGCGCTCGATTATTTGCTGGAGGATCCGGCGGTGCACGCCGAGATCGATACGTATTGGGTCAAGAAAGCGGGCCTGGACCCGCTGTCGTATATCGGCAAGTACGCGCAACGGATGCCGATCCTGCATCTGAAGGACATGACGAACGACGACCGGCAGTATTTCGCCGAGATCGGCTCCGGCGTCATCGACTTCGCGCCGATTCTCCGCTGGGGACTCGCAAGCGGCGTCGAATGGTTCGCGGTCGAGCAGGACTACTGCCCGGGCAGCCCGCTGGACAGCCTGGCGCAGAGCCTCGAGTATTTGCGCAAGCTGGAAGAGACGCTCTAAGACGGCGGCCGCGGCTGACGCGGGCGCGCGAAGGAGAGGAACCCCATGCTATTTACGGAATCGAAACTGGCGGCCCGGCTGCGCGAGATGAGCGAGACCCGCTACCGCGACGCCCGGCCTTTGAATAGGTTTGCCGCGATCGAAGACGAGGCGGGCGCGAACGGCGCCCGTCCGCCCGCGTCCGGCGCGGCGTTCGAGCTGCGAATCGGCGATACGTGGCAGGGACGCGACCGCTACGTCTGGCTCTCGCGCGAGATCGAGGTGCCGGCGGAATGGGCCGGCCGGACCGTGCTCGGCCGGTTCGACTTCGGCGAGACCGGCGGCGGCAACAACGACGGCTTCGAATCGCTGCTCTATTGGAACGGCGCGCCGTATCAAGGCGTCGACTCGAACCATCAGGAAGTGTTCCTGCCGGCGGACGCCGCGGGCCGGACGGGCCGCGCGGACATCCGGCTGTGGACGGGGCTCGAGGGCGGCGGCCGGCCGCGCGACATGAAGCATACCGTGAAGCGCGCGGAGCTGTGCTGGCTCGACGAAGCCGTCGACGATCTTTATTACACGGGACAAGCCGTGCTCGGCACGATCAAGGAGCTGGACGATTCGCATCCCGACCGGGCGGCGCTCGTGAAGGCGCTCGACCGCGCGCTGCTGCGCATCGACTGGTCCCGGCCGGGCTCGGAATCGTACTACGCCTCCGTCCATGAAGCCCGCGAGCTGCTGAACGGGGAGCTGGGCGCGCTCGAGAAGCGTTCCCCGGTGACGGTCACCTGCATCGGCCACACGCATATCGACGTCGCCTGGCTGTGGCGGCTGAAGCATACGCGCGAGAAGAGCGCCCGCTCGTTCTCGACGGTGCTGCGCCTGATGGAGCGGTTCCCGGACTACGTGTTCCTGCAGACGCAGCCGCAGCTGTACGCGTACCTCAAGCAGGATTACCCGGACATCTACGAGCAGATCCGCGAGCGGATCCGCGAAGGCCGTTGGGAAATCGGCGGCGGCATGTGGCTCGAGGCCGACTGCAACCTGACGTCGGGCGAGTCGCTCGTCCGGCAGTTCCTGTTCGGCACGCGGTTCATGCGGGAGGAGTTCGGCGCGGAGAGCACGTACTTGTGGCTGCCGGACGTGTTCGGCTACAGCTGGGCGCTGCCGCAGATTCTGAAGAAATCCGGCTTCGACACGTTCATGACGACGAAGATCAGCTGGAACCAGTTCAACCGGATGCCGCACGACACGTTCAAGTGGCGGGGCATCGACGGCTCCGAGGTGCTGACGCATTTCATCACGACGCCGGACGACTGGGAAGAGGCGAACGCGTTCTTCTACACGTACAACGGTTTCGTCACGCCGGAGACCGTCAAAGGCATCTGGGACGGATACCGCGACAAGGAAGTCAATCAGGAGCTCCTGCTGTCCTACGGCTACGGGGACGGCGGCGGCGGGGTGAACCGCGAGATGCTGGAGCTGCGGCGCCGGCTGGACGCGATGCCCGGCCTGCCGAACGTCAAGACGGGGCGCGCCGACGACTATTTCAAGCGGCTGCAGGCGTCGTTCGCGTCCACCGACCGCTACGTGCACACATGGGACGGCGAGCTGTACCTGGAATACCACCGCGGCACGTATACGAGCCAGGCGTACAACAAACGGATGAACCGCAAGCTGGAGCTGCTGTACCGCGAAACGGAGTGGCTGAGCGCGCTCGCCGCCGCGCAGCGCCGCGATTGGAGCGGGTACGCGCAGCGCGAGCTGAACGAAGGCTGGACGATTATTCTGCGCAATCAGTTCCATGATATCATTCCCGGCTCGTCGATCGCCGAGGTGTACGCGGACAGCCGAGAGGAGTACGCGCGGGCGCAGGCCATCGCGGACGAAGCGTGGCGGGACGCGGCGTCGGCCGTCGCCGGCGGCGACGGCGGCCAGGCGGAAGCGGGCGCGCTGACCGTGATGAACGGCTCGCCGTGGGAGCGGCGCGACGCGATCGCGCTGGACGCGGCGGCCGCGCCGGCGGGAAGCGCGTGGAGCGACGCCGACGGACGGCCGCTGCGAGCGCAGCTCGCGGACGGCCGCTGGCTCGTGGAATCGCCGGCGGTGCCTCCGCTCGGCGTGACGGCGCTGCATCACGCGGCCGGCGAAGCTTGGGCGGACGCGTTCGCGCCGGCGGACGCGCCTTTCGCGCTGGACGGCCGCGCGCTGAGGACGCCGCACTACGAGCTGGTCTGGAACGAAGCCGGCCAGCTGACGCGGATTTACGATCTGGACTATCGCCGGGACGTGCTCGCGGAGGGCGCGCGCGGCAACGTGCTGCAGGTGTTCGAGGACAAGCCGATGCATTTCGACGCGTGGGACATCGACATCTACTACCAAGCGAAAATGCGCGAGATCGCGGACTTGGTCTCGGTCGAGCTCGTCGAAGCCGGCCCGCTCGCGGCGACCGTCGCGTTCGCGTGGCGGTACGCGGACTCGGCGGTGATCCAGAAGCTGACCGTCTACGCGGACAGCCGGCGAATCGATTTCCGCACGGAGATCGATTGGCGGGAGCGCCAGCAGCTGCTGAAGGTCGCCTTCCCGGTCGCGGTGCGCGCGACGGAGGCGACGTACGACATTCAGTTCGGCAACGTCAAGCGGCCGACGCATTGGAACACGAGCTGGGACTACGCCCGGTTCGAGACGGTCGGGCATCAGTGGGCCGACCTGTCCGAACGCGGCTACGGCGTCAGCCTGCTGAACGACTGCAAGTACGGCTACGACATCAAGGACAACGTCATGCGCCTGTCGCTGCTGAAGTCCGCGATCCATCCGGATTCGAACGCGGACCTCGGCGAGCACGTCTTCACGTACGCGCTGCTGCCGCATGAAGGCGATTGGTACGCGGGCGGCACCGTGCGGGAAGCGTGGTCGCTGAACAATCCGCTGACCGCTGCTCCGGGCGCGCCGGCGCAGGGCGCGCTCTCGCTGTTCGCGCTGTCCGCGCCGAACGTGATGGTGGACGCGGTCAAGAAGGCGGAGGACGGCGAGCGGATCGTGCTGCGCGTCCACGAGTACGCGGGCATCCGCACGCAGACGGAGCTGCGCAGCGATCTGCGCATCCGCTCGATGGCGGAGTGCGACCTGATGGAGCGGCCGCTCGGCGGCGAAGAGGCCGGCGGCGCGCGGGATCGCGCCGCGGCCGGCTTCGAGCTGAAGCCGTACGAGATCAAGACGTTCCTGATCGAGCTGGAGCCGAGCCCGCCGGGCACGGCGGGCTCGGGAAATTCGACGAACGGAGGCGAACGCGCATGAGCACGATCCGCTTGACCATGGCCCAGGCGCTGGTGAAGTTTCTGGACAATCAATACCTGTCCGTGGACGGGGAGGAAATCAAATTCGTCCGCGGCGTGATGGGCATCTTCGGGCACGGCAACGTGACGGGCCTCGGCGAGGCGCTCGAACGGATGACCGGCGAGCTCGAATTCATCCAAGGCAAGAACGAGCAGGGCATGGTGCACGCCGCCGCGGCGTACGCCAAGCAGAAGAACCGGCGGCAGATCTACGCCTGCACGTCGTCGATCGGCCCCGGCGCGCTCAACATGGCGACGGCGGCCGCGACGGCGACGGTCAACCGCATTCCCGTGCTGCTGCTGCCGGGCGACAATTTCGCCGGCCGCCAGCCGGACCCCGTGCTGCAGCAGCTGGAAGTGCAGGGCGACTATACGGTCGCCGCGACCGACGCGTTCAAGCCGGTCAGCAAGTATTGGGACCGGATCGTCCGGCCGGAGCAGCTGATGGCGTCGCTGCTGCAGGCGATGCGCGTCCTGACCGATCCGGCGGAGACCGGCGCCGTGACCTTGGCGCTGCCGCAGGACGTGCAGACCGAGGCGTACGATTACCCGGCCGCGTTCTTCGCCCGGCGGGTCCACTACGCCGACCGCCGTCCGGCCGCGCCGGACGCGGCGCGCCGCGCGGCCGAGGCGATCGCCGGCAAGCGCCGGCCCTTGATCGTCGCGGGCGGCGGCGTCCTCTACGCCGAAGCCGCGGATGATCTGCGGCGGTTCGCGGAAGCGTTCGGCATCCCGGTCGCGGAGACGCAGGCCGGCAAGAGCGCGATGCCGTGGAACCACCCGCTCGCCCTCGGCGGCGTCGGCACGACCGGCACGCTGGCGGCGAACCGGATCGCGGCCGAAGCGGACGTCGTCATCGGCGTCGGCACGCGCTTCTCGGACTTCACGACCGCGTCCAAGTCGGCGTTCCGCCGGCCGGACGTCGCGTTCGTCAATCTCAACGTCAGCGCGTTCGACGCGGTCAAGCTCGAAGGCGTCGCCGTGACCGCCGACGCGCGGACGGGCCTCGCCGCGCTGCGGGCCGAGCTGGCGGCGCGCGGGTACGGCAGCGGCTACGCCGAAGGCGAGATCGCCGCGCTGAAGGCGGAGTGGGACCGCGAGGTCGACCGCCTCTACGCGCTCGAGCGCGAGGACGGCTTGACGCAGACGCGCGCGCTCGGCGTCATCAACGGCTTCGTCGGCCCGTCGGACGTCGTCGTCTGCGCGGCCGGCAGCCTGCCCGGCGACCTGCACCGCGTCTGGCGGACCACCGAACCGAAGACGTACCACATGGAATACGGCTTCTCGTGCATGGGCTACGAGGTGAGCGGCGCGTTCGGCGCGGCGCTGGCCGAGCCGGAGCGGGACGTCTACGCCTTCGTCGGCGACGGCAGCTACCTCATGCTCCATTCGGAGCTCGTGACGGCGATCCAGGAAGGCGTGAAGCTGACGGTGCTGCTGCTCGACAACCACGGCTTCCAGTGCATTCATAATTTGCAGCGCGGGCACGGCAGCGACGGCTTCGGCAACGAATTCCGCTTCCGCTCCAAAACGACGGGCCGCCTGAACGGCGCGTACATGCCGATCGATTTCGCGATGCATGCCCGCAGCCTGGGCGCGGCCGCGTATACGGCGCATACCGCGGAAGAGCTGGTCGACGCGCTTCGCCGCGCCAAGGAAGAGGAAGGCCCGGTGCTGATCGAGATCAAGGTGCTGCCGGGCACGAACACGGACGGGTACGAATCGTGGTGGCACGTCGGCGTGCCGGAGGTGTCCGCGAGCGACAAGGTCGTCGCCGCGCACGGCCGGATGCAGACGGCGCTGACCGCCGCGCGTCCGTACTGAGCGCGCTTCCCGTTTCCAATCGACATCAAGGAGGGCTGCATGATGGATAACACCCTTGCGTTTCCCGCCGGCCGCCCGCGCGACTTCGTCGCGATCGGCCGGCTGTGCATCGACCTGAACGCCAACGAAATCAACCGTCCGATGGAAGAGACGATGACCTTTACCAAGTACGTCGGCGGTTCGCCCGCCAACATCTGCATCGGCATGGCCCGCCTCGGCCACCGCACGGCCTTCATCGGCAAGATCGCGGACGACCAGATGGGCCGGTTCATCCTGGGCTATCTGCGCGACAACGGCATCGACGCGTCCGGCGTGACGACGGACCGGACGGGCGCCGTGACGGGGCTCGCGTTCACGGAGATCAAGAGCCCGGAAGACTGCAGCATCCTCATGTACCGCGACAACGCCGCCGACCTGCTGCTCGCCCCCGCCGAAGTGGACGAAGCGCTGATCGCGGAGAGCCGGGTACTGCTCGTCTCCGGCACGGCGCTCGCCAAGAGCCCATCGCGCGAAGCGGTGCTGCTCGCGATCCGCTATGCCCGCAAGCACGGCACGAAGGTCGTCTTCGACATCGATTATCGTCCGTATACGTGGACGTCGCCCGAAGAGACGGCGATCTACTACCACCTGGCGGCGGAGAAGAGCGATATCATCATCGGCACCCGCGAGGAGTTCGACATGCTCGAGCGCTTCGACGGCAACGCCGAACGCAGCGATGCCGTCACGGCGGCGCAGTGGTTCGGCTGCCGCGCCGAGCTCGTCGTCATCAAGCACGGCAAGGACGGCTCCATCGCCTACGGCAAGGACGGCGGCTCGCACCGGGGCGCGATTTTCCCGGCGAAGGTCGTCAAGACGTTCGGCGCCGGCGATTCGTACGCGGCCGGCTTCCTGCACGGCCTGATGCAGGGCTGGAGCGTCGACCGCAGCATGGCCTACGGCAGCGCGGCGGCCTCCATCGTCATCTCGAGCCACAGCTGCTCCGACGCCATGCCGACCGCCGAGCAAGTCGACGCTTACATCCTGGCTTCCCAACACGCGTAATTCCGAAAGGAGATCACCCGTATGTCCCACGCGAACGCACCGGCCCTTCTGAACAACTTCATCGGCGGCGAGTGGACCGCCTCCGTCTCCGGCAGCTCCGAGCCGGTCTATAATCCGGCCACCGGCGAGATCATCGCCTATACGCCGCTCTCGTCCAAGGACGAGCTGGACGGCGCCGTGCGCGCCGCGCAGGCCGCTTTCGAACCCTGGAGCAAGACGCCGGTTCCGCGCCGCGCGCGCATCCTGTTCAAATACCAGCAGCTGCTCGTCGATCACTGGGAGGAGCTGGCCCGCATCGTCACGCTGGAGAACGGCAAGAGCTACACCGAAGCGCACGGCGAAGTGCTGCGCGGGATCGAATGCGTCGAGTTCGCCGCGGGCGCGCCGTCGCTCATGATGGGCCGCCAGCTGCCGGACATCGCGACGAACCTGGAATCCGGCATGTACCGTTACCCGGTCGGCGTCGTCGGCGGCATCACGCCGTTCAACTTCCCGATGATGGTGCCGTGCTGGATGTTCCCGCTCGCCATCGCCTGCGGCAATACGTTCGTGCTGAAGCCGTCCGAACGGACGCCGATGCTCGCGAACCGGCTCGCGGAGCTGTTCCGCGAAGCGGGCCTGCCGGGCGGCGTGCTGAACGTCGTCCACGGCGCGCACGACGTCGTGAACGGACTGCTGGAGCATCCGGACGTCAAGGCGATCTCGTTCGTCGGCTCCCAGCCGGTGGCCGAATACGTCTATAAGACGGCGTCGGCGCACGGCAAGCGCGTCCAAGCGCTCGCCGGCGCGAAGAACCATTCCATCGTCATGCCGGACGCGGACCTGGACGCGGCGGTGACGCAGATCGTCGGCGCGGCCTTCGGGTCCGCGGGCGAGCGCTGCATGGCGTGCTCCGTCGTCGTCGCCGTCGGCGACGCGGCCGAGCCGCTCATCGCGAAGCTGGTCGAGGCGGCGGACAAGATCACGATCGGCAATGGCATGGACGAAGGCGTCTTCCTCGGCCCGGTCATCCGCGGCCCGCACAAGGACCGCACGCTCGGGTACATCGAGTCGGGCGAGCGGGACGGCGCGGTGCTGCGCCGGGACGGCCGCGCGGACGCGGCGGCCGCGGGCGACGGGTACTTCGTCGGACCGACGATCTTCGATCACGTGACGAGCGAGATGAAGATTTGGCAGGACGAGATTTTCGCGCCGGTTCTGTCCATCGTGCGCGTCGCGACCCTGGACGAGGCGATCGCGCTCGCGAACCGGTCGGACTTCGCGAACGGCGCGTGCCTGTTCACGCAGAACGGCAGCCACGTGCGCCGCTTCCGCGAGACGATCGACGCCGGCATGCTCGGCATCAACCTGGGCGTGCCCGCGCCGATGGCGTTCTTCCCGTTCTCGGGCTGGAAGAAGTCGTTCTACGGCGATCTGCACGCGAACGGACAAGACGGCGTGGAGTTCTACACGCGGAAAAAAATGGTGACGGCGCGCTGGTAGCCGCCGAGCCGGGACGCGAGGCGCCGCCGCGCGGCCTGCCGGCAGCGATGCCGCGGCCGCGGCCGGCGCTTGCGGCGGTCCCGGCCTCGCCTGAGAGGAGCGCATCATGAGCGAATTGATCGTCAGACCGAACCGGACGCCGGACGCGGACGGCAGCGTGCTGCGCATCACGCCGGAGACGGCGGGGTGGACGTACGTCGGCTTCGAGGTGTACCAACTGGAAGAAGGGGCGCGGCTGAGCGTCCCGACCGGGGAGCGCGAGGCGTGCGTCGTGCTGCTCGCGGGCCGTGCGGACGTCGCGACGGCGGAGCAGGCGTGGACGAATATCGGGAAACGGATGAACGTCTTCGAGAAAATCCCGCCGTACGCCGTCTACGTGCCAAGCGGCGACCGGTTCGAGGTCGCGGCAGTGACCGGGCTGCGGCTCGCCGTCTGCTGGGCGCCCGGCAAGGGCACGCATCCGGCCCGGCTCATCGGGCCGGAGCAGGTGGGCGTCGAAGTGCGCGGACAAGGCAGCACGGAACGGCTCATCCATAACATTTTGCCGGAATCCGAGGCGGCGGACGGCCTGCTCGTCGTGGAAGTGTTCACGCCCGGCGGCCACTGGTCCAGCTACCCGCCGCACAAGCACGACCGGAATCATCTGCCCGAGGAATCGCTGCTCGAGGAGACGTACTACTACGAGGTGCAGCCGGAGCAAGGCTTCGCGGTGCAGCGGGTGTACACGGACGACCGCTCGCTGGACGAGACGCTGGCCGTGAAGCACGGCGAGGCCGTTCTCGTGCCGCGTGGCTATCACCCGGTAGCGGCGCCTCCCGGCTACGACGCGTACTACTTGAACGTCATGGCCGGACCGGTGCGGACGTGGAAGTTCCATAACGATCCCGACCATGCGTGGCTGATGCCGAAGCCGGCCGGGAAGTAAGACCCGACGCGCGAGGCACGGTGGGAAGAGCTCGGAATCAAGAGCACGGTAAAGCAGAGCACGGTAAAGCAGAGCACGCTACGCAGTACCGTCCGCCGAGCGAACCGAATACGCAAGCGGCGACAGCCCCGGACCGAATCATCGCGTCCGGGGCTGTCGCCGTTTAAAGGTCTACATCGTTAACGTCGCGAATGACTCGCTTCGCCGCGCTAGTCGATCGGGAACGCGTCCGTGGAGCACGCGACGACTTTGCTCGGCACGCGCTCGAACAGCGGGCTCACCGATTCCTTCCGGTGAATGCGGCGGATGGCTTCGCCGAACAGCGGCGCCACGGAGATGCACTGGATTTTGGCGGAATGGGCGAGATGCGGATTCTCCACGGAATCCGTCACGATCAGCCGCTCGATCGCGCTCGCTTCGATCTTGCGGACGGCCGCTTCGTTCAAGACCGCATGGGACAAGCACGCCATGATGCGCTTGGCTCCCCGCTCGACCAGGCATTTCGACAATTCCACGATCGAGCCGCCCGTCAGCGAGAAGTCGTCGACGATGACCGCCGTCTTGCCTTGGACGTCGCCGATGATGTCCATGATTTCGGCCCGTTCCTTGTGGTCCTTGCGGGTCTTGTCCCCGATCGCCATCGTGGTGCCGAGGTAATTCGCGTACTTCCGCGCTTGCTTCGCGAACCCGGCGTCCGGCGAGACGACGACGAAATCGTCCAGCCGCATCCGCATGATGACCTCGCACAGCACGGGCAGGGCGAAGAGATGGTCCACGGGCTTCTTGAAGAAGCCTTGAATCTGGTGGCTGTGCAAATCCATGGCCACGATGCGGTCCGCTCCCGCCAGCTCGATGGATTCCGCGCAGACGCGCGCGCGGATGGACACGCGGGGCTCGTCCTTCTTGTCGCCCTTGGCATAGCTGAAATACGGCATGATCACCGTCACGGAGTGCGCGCTCGCCCGCTTGAACGCATCGACCCAGAACAGAATCTCGACGAATTCGTTGTTCGGATTCAAGCCGATCGATTGGACGAGATAGACGTCCTTGTCGCGGACCGTTTCGCCGATCCGCACGAACGTGTTGCCTTCGGAGAAGGTGATCGTCTCGGACCGGCCGAGCTCGACTTCCAGATAATCGCAGATTTTCCGCGCGAAGGCGATCCCGGAGCTCCCCGCAAAAATTTTGATCCCGGCGTTTTCCATGTCGCACCGTCCTTTGTCGATGGTTGCTTGACTCCGATTGCAAGTCGCGTCCGTCCTCTTCCCGTTACTCGTTCTGTTCAAAAGTGAACCATCCGTCCGTGCGGCTGCGGCCGGCTGCTGCGTTTCTTCTCTCCTTAATCTACCACAATTTCCCTTTCAACGCATGCCGCGGGAATGGACGCCTATCTCGACAGCAAGGAATACGGGAACGCAACGTCGAATAGGAAAACCGCGTTGGTGTCTTCCTGCCTGTTTTCTGTGAAGGATACAAACGCCAGACTTCGACGGATGGCTTACTGTCGAGCTATGGGGCCGTTTAACGTAAAGGGTGGTTTTACCGGTGGAAGCAATGGCGTTAACGCTAAACGATTTTGGGTCAATAGAATTTCCTTTCGGAACACCGAAAACACTTATAAAAATGTCTAGCGGATACACTAACGATAATTACTTGCTTACGACCAGTCTAGGCAGGTATAGAATTAGAGTTTCCCAATACTCCAGCAAGGCAGACGAACTGAAGGCGGAACACACGATGTTGAAATGGGCGGCGGAAAAAAACAATCTGATCGTTCCGATGCTTGGCCTTGCCAGACTGCCGAACGGGACGGATTTTAGCCTATTCCCTTACCTTGACGCCGACCCGGAATTCGATAGCAATAACGAAAATCTGATACGTGACGCGGGCAGAGCCCTCGCTAACTATCACCTCGCTGTTGATGGGTTTAGGGGTAAATTGCCGTGGAAGCCCTTAACCGAGACATTCGGCAATGAGACGATACAAGTTGAAGAACTCAGAAAAATCATAAATGAACAAACGCTATCAGCGTACCCGGGATTATGGGATCGCGTTGAAAGCCTGCTGCAGCGCATGAAAGATGCCGAAGCGTTTTTGAACCAAGAGCCATACGCTTTGCTGCCTCGTCTGCCTTGTCATGGCGATTTCGCGCCTGCCAATCTGTTGACGCGCGGAGAACATGTATCCGGCATTATTGATTTCGAGTGCTGCCGTTGGGCGCCGAGGGTCTATGATTTATCTACTTTTCTGCTTTCTTTGCAGCAAAGCGAGGAGTATGAGGCGGTCATGTCATCATGGTTCATCGAAGGATACCAATCGATAAATGCCTTATCGCGCATTGAAAGGGAACTAATCCCCGTTCTTCAACAGATTCGTTCTTTGGAGTCGGCAAACAGACATTTAAAAAGAGTCATTCGCGGAGACCAAAAAATGAACGCGGGTTTAGTTATGTACTGGGAACGTATTACGATAAACGTCTGAACGAACAGGAAGCGAACGGGCCGTGCAGCGCAACTATATAGGTTCATGGGCGTCCTTATCCTCGTGAACTTTTAACGGGAGAAACATCGTTAATCCCGACGATTCGACGCAAGGCGAGAGGAGAGACGGCAACCATGAAAGACGCTATAGTCGAACAAGCCGCGCGAATTGCCGGCGATTTCCTCCGGGAACCCGTAACGACTGCCTATCCGATTACGGGCAAAGGCAGCATGAATCAGGTGTGCGCAGCCGAAACGGAGAACCGCAAGGTTGTCGTCCGCATGAACGACGAAGCTGCCTATCCGGGCTTTGTCAAAGAGAAATGGTGCATCGGGCAAGCGGCCGCGGCCGGCGTTCCGGGGCCCGAGGTCTTGTCCGTCGGCATCGCCGATGGCGCCGCTTATATGATTCAAGCCTTTATCGAGGGAGACAACGGGGCAGAAAGTAGCGTACCCCGGTCCGCGATTTGGAGAAAATTGGGGGAATATGCCAGACGCATTCATTCGATTCCGGTGAAAGGCTATGGGGAGAATCTGGCCGATCCGGTACATGGCGAGTTTCGGTCGCCGCCTCACGCGGGATCGGACGGCAGTTGGCTAGGGTATGTGCAGCATAATATCCATAGTCTGACCGAGGACGACCGCTTGATTGAGCTTGGGGTCATTACGCCGGCGGAATCGCGGCGCATACAAGAACGGTTTGAAGCTCTAAAGCGGGAACCGTTGCGCTTCGGCTTGAACCATGGCGATCTCTCTTTGAAGAATACGATGGTCAATCCGGCCGGCCAAGTCCTATTGCTGGATTGGAACGCGAAAGTCAGCGCGGTACCGCACGCAACGATCGCTCAATTGATGCATTATCGGATGCTGGGGCTGGAGGAAAGCGCGACGGCCGAGGAATTCGAAGCGTTTCTGGACGGATACGGCCTCGGCGGAGAAGACCTTGCCGGCATCGGGCAATATCTGCTGTTAAGGGCTTTCGACAACCTCAGATGGGCGATCAATCGCAGGCCCGATCTGGTTCAACCCTATGCCGCGTTCGCGAAACAAGCAGTCGGCATTGCGATGGATTAGCGGATCGCGCGAAAGAGGTCGACCGGCTCCCCGGTTGACCTCTTTCGCGTTACGAACGATCATGCCCGCCCCGCGTTTTCCCCCAGCTTATACTCGTTCGGCGACACGCCGGCCTCCTGCTTGAACACCTTCGCGAAGTACGAGTAGTTGGCGTAGCCGACCTTCTTCGCCACGTCGAACACCGACAGGCCGGTCGAACGGAGCAGCTGCTTCGCGGCCGCGATGCGCGCTTCGATGATGTACGCGCCGAGCGAGACGCCGGTCTCCTTCTTGAACAGGCGGGCCAGGTAGTCCGGGTGGAGAAAGACGACGTCGGCGAGGCTATTGCGGGTCAGGTCCTCGCCGTAATGCGCGCGAATGTACTGCTTGATCTCGTCCGCGACGGACGTCGGCTGCTCCGCGAACCGGCGGTAATCCATGGCGGTGCCGACCAGGGCGCGCAGGTAGGCTTCCATGTCCTCGACGGAGTGCAGCGACTGGGCGAGCAGCCGTTCGTTCGCCCGGCCGGCATACAGCTGATGCGCCTGGATGCCCTTCGACTTGAGGAAGGCGTAGACGAGCTGCATCATGTCGAGCCGGAACAGATTGAGCACGGGCGTCGTGAATCCGGGCTGCCGCGCTTGTTCGTCCAAGTACCGCGACGTCTCCGCCAGGAATTCGGCGGGCTTGCCCTGATCCAGCCGCGCCTCCAGCCGCGCCAGGTCCGGCGGGAGGTAGCAGTCCTCGGCCGGCCCGCGGCCCGCGTCCGCGAAGAAGACCCGGTTGCGGCGCTTCACGAGCTCGTCGTTCGCCTGCAGCAGCTCCCGCAGGATCGCGCTCGCGCCGCCCAGCCGGCCGGCGCGGCCGACGAGGCAGCAGGCGTCGCTCTTGAGCGCGCGCCTCGCCTGCTCGACGAACGCCGCGCACGGCGCCTCGAGCGCCCCGGCGTCGGGCGGCCGGTGCCACCTCAAGACGGCGATCCATTGATGCGTCTTGTGTTCCAGCGCCGTCTCGACGGCGAACGCCGGGTGCCGGAACAGCTCGTGGAGGACGTTCTGCAGGGCGAAGTCGAACAGGTGCTTCTCCTCCCGCCCCATGGTGCCGTCCTCGGGGAAGAGGCGCAGCAGCACGGGCTGCACGGTATCGTCGAGCGCGTAGCCGAGATGCTGCTCTTCGACGGCGTCGGCGAGCTCGGCGGGCCGGAGCGGGGAGGAGGCGCTGCCGCTGACGAGCTTCCGCCAGAAATGCTCCAGCATCTTCGCCTGGTTCCGCTGCCAGTAACGGCCTTCCTCGATCGCAAGCGCGTCGCGCTGCTGCTCCTTCGCCCGCTCGACGGCCTTGCGGAGGATGAGCATCAGCTTGTCGAACTGGATCGGCTTCAGGAAGTACTCGAAGCTCCGCAGCTCGATCGCCTTCTGCGCGTAGTTGAAATCCGCGTAGTTGGTCAGGAAGATCGCCTGCACGTCGTACCGTTCCTCGCGGATCCAGGCCAGCAGCTCGAGGCCGCTGCCCTGCGGCATCTCGATGTCGGAGACGAGGATGTGAATGTCATAGCGCCTCAAGAGGTCGCGCGCCTGGGCGACGTTATGGGCGGTATGGACCGTCCCGATGCCCAGCGACGCCCAGTCGATCTTCGTCTCCAGCGCGGTCACGACGAAATAATCGTCGTCCACGAGCAGCACGTTCATCTCGTCACGCTCCTTTTCCCGATGAATTCCCCGTTCCGATTGCTCCGTTCGCCGTTTCCGTCGTTGTCCTCGCCGCTCCTGTCCCTTTCGCCGTCCCCGTTGTCGCCGTATCCGCCGCTTCCGGCGGCTCCGGCAGCGCCAGCACGACGAGGGCGCCGCCGCCGTCCGCGCCGCCGAAGCGGACGGACGCCCCTTCGCCGTACAGCTGGGCCAGCCGCTGCACGGTGTTCATGATGCCGATCCGCGTCCCGCCCGATTGGTCCAGCGGCTCGCCGCGCCGCAGCTTCGCCAGGACGTCCGGCGCGAAGCCGGGGCCGGTGTCCGCGATGCGGATCACGGTGACGCCGCCGCCCTCCGCTTCCTCGCGGCCGCGGCGTTCGACCTCGATCGTAATCGCCGTATCGTGCTCGCGCGACACCGCGTATTTGACGGCGTTCTCGACGAACGTCTGCAGCACGAGCGGCGGAATCCGCGCGTCCCGCGCGTCCTCGGCCAGCGAGATCCGGTAGACGAAGGAGTCGCGGTAGCGGCTGCGCTGAATTTCGAGATAGATCCGCACATGCTCGAGCTCGTCCGCGAGCCGCACGAAATCCCGGCCTTCCCGGAAGATGTACCGGAAATACGCCGACGTCGACAGCGCCATCTGCTGAATCTCCTCGTCCATGCCCATCTGCGCCATGCTGTGGATCGTCGTGAGGCAGTTCAGGAAGAAATGCGGCTTGATCTGCAGCTTCATGTAATCCAGCTGGATGCGCTGTTTCTCGAGCTCGCGCTCGTAGATGTCGATCTTGTATGCCTTGATCTGCTTCACGAGGTTCCGGAACTGCCGGTTCGCCTTCTCGAGCTCCGCCATCTTGCTGCTCTGCACGTCGATCGGTTCGCCGTCGCCGGTCCAGAAGGCGAGGTTGTAGGAGAAGCTCTTGATCGGCTGCAGCACCTTGTGCTTGAAGTAGAGCAGGATGAAGCACAGGCTCGCGGCGATGATGACGGCCAGCAGCACGATGAGCAGCTGGGCGATCATGATTTTCTCGAACGCTCCGAACTGGATGACGAGCTGCACGTAGAAGGACGCGTTCGTGAAGGCGCCGTTCACCGTCGTCTTCGGCTGGACCAGGTCGAGCAGGGCGGCGCGCGCGGGACTCGGGTCCAGCAGCTTGCCCTTGTTCGAGATCGGGCTCGTGACGCGGCTGCCGTCCTCGCTGATCAGCGACGCGTAGCCGTTCTCGCCGAGGTTCGTCTCGCGCAGCGGGCGGATCAGGTCGTCCGCCGAGATCAGGCAGATCAGGTAGCCGTCATGGTACGGGACGATGTTGAGAATGAAGGATTTGCCCGCCAGCTGGACGGTCGACCACCACGAATACAGCTTCTCGTAGTACACCTTGTCTTTGATATAGAGGCCGACCTGCTTCTGCAGCGCTTGGTATTCCTTGTACGTCATGCCCATGGGGGCGCAGTTCTGCAAGTAATCCTTCTTGTCGAAGTAGAGGAAGAAATTGTACTGCTCGCCGTAGCCCTTCTGCACCTCGACGAAGCGCCGGTACAGCGTCTTGTTCGCCTTCCGGAATTCGGGTTCGTCCGGGGCGTGCGCGTTCATCACCTTGACGTTCTCGTCGTTGGCGAGCGTCCAGCCCATGAAGTGGTTGATGTAGGCGAAGTCGGCGTTAATCCGGTTGATGTACAGGTAGGACGTGTCCCGCAAATCCCGGGCCGACTGCTGCTTGACGATCGCGATCGACGCGAAGCTGATGATGAAATCCAGGATCAGCGCGGAGAACGAGATGATCAGGATGATTCGGACGTAGTGCTGGATCGGATGCAGCTTGCGCTCCGTATGACGTGCCATCTGCCCCGCAAGTCCCCTCTCTGCCGGCGCCGGCCGCCGAAATCGCTTTCGCTGTCTGATTATTATAATGCCGGCCCGCGAAAAAACAAGCCGGGAACGGGTCCCAAACCGCCGAATGTCCGGAAAGTGACGCCAAAAAGTCCGGTTTCCGCCGTCCCCCGGCCGCCGGGAGGCCCGGATCGGTCCGGATCGCCTTGCGCCGCCCCCGAAAAGTCCGAATAACGCGCGAAGGAGGTCCGCCTGCCGCCGGGCGTGCTCTCGTATACTGAGGGCACACCGAACGGCGCACGCGCTCGTTCATCGGGCAAAAGGGGGCTTCGAGCATTGATCAACACGCAATCGGGCGGCAACAAGCTGCAGCGGACGTTCGCGCGGATCGGCCGGAACCGGGGGTTATACCTGCTGCTGCTGCCGGCCGCCGCGCTGCTGCTGTGCTTCACGTATAAGCCGATGTACGGCGTCATCATCGCCTTCAAGGATTTCAATCCCGTGTCCGGCATCATGGGCAGCCCGTGGGCGGGGTTCAAGTATTTCGAGAAATATTTCCATTCCTATCAATTCCCGATCACGATCAAAAACACGCTCGTCATCAGCCTGTACAGCTTCGCGACGTTCCCGATCCCGATTCTGTTCGCGCTCGGCGTCAACCAGCTGCGCGCGGGCCGGTTCAAGCGGCTCTTCCAGACGGTCACGTACATGCCGCACTTCATTTCGACCGTCGTCGTCGTCGGCCTGATGCTCATCCTGCTCTCGCCGGGCAGCGGGCCGATCGGCAGCATCTGCCGGCTGTTCGGGGCCGAGGCGCCGAACCTGATGGGCTCCGGCGGGCTGTTCAGCAGCGTCTACGTGTGGTCCGACGTCTGGCAGCACACGGGCTGGGACAGCATCATCTACATCGCGGCGCTGTCGTCGGTCGATCCGAGCCTGTACGAGGCGGCGACGGTCGACGGCGCGAGCCGGTGGCACAAGATCCGCTACATCGACATCCCGATGCTGGTCCCGACGGCGGTGACGCTGCTCATCCTGCGGGTCGGCGGCCTGCTCGGCGTCGGCTTCGAGAAGGCGTACCTCATGCAGAACAACCTGAACATCTCCGGCAGCGAGGTCATCTCGACCTACGTGTACAAGATCGGGCTCATCAGCTCCCAGTACAGCTTCTCGGCGGCGATCAACCTGTTCAACACGGTCATCAACTTCGCGCTGCTGATCCTGGTCAACTGGGTGTCCAGAAAATATTCCGAGCACAGTCTCTGGTAAACGGGAGGGAGGAGAGGACATCATGGAAGCGGCAACGAAACCGACCGTGCTTCCGCCCAAACCGGCGCGCTCCGGCGATCGGCTGCTGGAGACGCTGCTGTACATTTGGGCCGCCGTCGTGCTATTGATTGTGGTATATCCGCTGTACTTCATCGTCATCGCCTCGTTCAGCGACCCGTCCGCGGTCGGGAACGGGAAGGTGTGGCTGCTGCCGAGCGGCTTCACGCTCGACGGCTACAAGGAGCTGCTCAAGCACGCCAATATCTGGATCGGTTACCGCAACACGATCCTCTATACGGTCGTCGGCACCGCGATCGGCCTGACCGTCAACGTGTCGGCCGGCTACGCGCTCTCGCGGCGGGATCTCGCGGGGCGCAAAGCGATTTCGCTGTTCTTCATCTTTACGATGTTCTTCAACGGCGGGCTCATTCCGACGTTTCTGACGATCCGGGACTTCCACCTGTACGATACGTTCCTCGTCATGGTGCTGCCGTTCTCGGTCGCCGTGTTCGACATCATCGTGGCGCGGACGTTCTTCCGCACGAGCATCCCGGCGGAATTGTGGGAAGCGGCGCAGCTCGACGGCTGCGGCAACCTGCGGTTCTACGTCCTGATCGTGCTGCCGCTATCGAAGGCGGTCGTCTCCGTGCTCGCGCTCTGGTTCGCGGTGGGGCAGTGGAACGCGTACTTCAACGCGCTGATCTATTTGCAGAACAAGAACCTGTTCCCGCTGCAGCTGATTCTCCGGGACATCCTGATCACGAACCAGATGCAGACCGCCCTCGGCACCGGGGAAGCGGCGCAAATCGCGCTGCGCCTGGCCAATCTGCTCCGCTACTCCGTCATCATCGTCTCCACGCTTCCGATCATGTGCGTCTACCCGTTCGTGCAGAAGTATTTCAACAAGGGGGTGATGATCGGCGCGGTGAAGGAGTAGCGGCGCCGCCCTTGGGCAACGACCGTAAGCAGGGCAAGAAAGACGAACGCCATTCATCGATTCATTCATAGGGGGAGTTTACGCATGGCAAACGCATCGAAACGATCCGCATTCCGCATGCTGTCCGGCCTGACCCTGGCCGCCGTGCTCGGCACGACCGTGCTCGCGGGCTGCAGCGGCAATAACGACGGCAAGCATACGAACGCGCCGGCGGCGAACGGCGGCACGAACGCGAAGACCGGCGACGGCAACTTCCATCAGGAAGGGATGCCGATCGTCGACGAGCCGGTCACGCTCAACGTGCTGACGATTCGCTGGGGCAACATGGGCGACACGTTCACGAAGAACGCCTGGCTGCAGGACCTGGAGAAGCGCACGAACGTCAAGATCAATTGGCAGGTCGTCTCCTCGAACGACTGGGGCGATCAGAAATCCGTCATGCTGGCGAGCGGCAAGCTGCCGGACGTCGTCATCGGCGACCTCGCGTTCGGGAATTCGGACATCGTGAACAACCTCGGGATTTTCCGTCCGCTTGACGAGTACATCGAGAAGGATATGCCGAACCTGAAGGCGGCCATCCAGGAGTCGCCGGAACTGAAGAAGCTCAGCACGTTCCCGGACGGCAAGATCTACTCGCTGCCCGCGCGGCTGCCGTCGCGTCCGGTGTCGTCCGTGCAGCCGGTCATCAACAAGGATTGGCTCGACAAGCTCGGGCTGAAGGCGCCGGCGACGATCGACGAGCTGTACAACGTGCTGAAGGCGTTCAAGGAGCAGGATCCGAACGGCAACGGCAAGGCGGACGAAATTCCGTACAGCGACTCGGGAGACCTCGACATGAACGTCCTCGCGCCGTTCGGCATCACGGACCTGCGGGGCAACCATATGCTCGTCAAGGACGGCAAGACGGAGTATTTCCCGACGTCGGACGCGTACAAGGCGGGCTTGGAGTGGGCGCATAAGCTGTATGCCGAGGGCCTCATCGACAAAGAGACGTTCACGCAGGACAGCACGATGCTGACGGCGAAGCGCCAAAATCCCGACGCCGCGCTGGTCGGCTTCTCGTACCAGTGGACGCCGGACGCCGTATTCGGCCAGTGGAGCAAGCAGTACGAGACGATCGCGCCGATCGCCGGCCCGGACGGCAACAAGTACCAGCTCGGCGAGCCGAACGGCATGAGCTTCCGCCGCAACGAGATGCTGATCACGACGACGTGCAAATATCCGGACGTCGCCGCCCGCTGGGCCGACGAGTTCTATACCGGCGAAGCGAGCATCCAGAACTTCTGGGGCGCGATCGGCACGACCATCGCGAAGAACGACGACGGCACGTACACGCTCATGGATCCGCCGGACGGCACGAGCGCGGACGCCTGGTATTGGGACGGCTCCCTGCGGGACTTCGGCCCGAAATACGCGAGCCCGTCGTTCGAGAAGAACATCAAGCTCGATCCGTCGAGCGGCGACGGCCTGAAGCTGCAGCTCGACAACCTGGGCAAGGAATACGTGACGGAGCCGTTCCCGGACGTCATGTACACGGCCGAGGAGTACGCGGACCTGCCGACGCTTACGACCGACATCGACAGCTACATCGCCAGCACGCGGGCGAAGTGGATCACGAAGGGCGGCATCGCGGAAGAGTGGGACGGCTACGTCAAGAAGCTGAACGACATGGGGCTCGAGAAGCTCGTCAAGATTTATAACGACGCCTATGCGCGCTATCAGGACGTGAAGTAAGCCGGCAATCGGACCGGCCGCCGGTTCGTCCGCGGCCCCGCGCGGCCTCGCGGTTCGCCGCGGGGCCGCGTTCCGGCTATGGACCGGGCTCGGCTGCGGGCCCGGGGGCGGACGGCGAGGCGGCAGGGTTGGAACGGCGACAGCAGGGGAGACGGGGAGGAGAACGGGCATGAGCAGAACAACGGCATTGCGGGTCACCGTGTGGAACGAGAACCGTCACGAGCGGCAGAACCCGCGGGTGCGCGAGATTTACCCGGACGGCATTCATTCGGCGATCGCGGGCTTCCTGACGGAAGCGGGCATGGCGGTGCGAACGGCGACGCTCGACGAGCCCGAGCACGGGCTGACGGACGACGCGCTGAACGGAACGGACGTGCTGATCTGGTGGGGGCATCTGGCGCACGGGGAGGTGCGCGACGACATCGTGGCGAAGGTGCAGCGCCGCGTTCTGGACGGCATGGGGCTCATCGTGCTTCATTCGGGGCATTACTCGAAAATCTTCCGGGCGCTCATGGGCACGAGCTGCGCCTTGAAGTGGCGCGAAGCCGACGAGAAGGAGCGCCTCTGGGTCGTCGCGCCGGGCCATCCGATCGCCGCGGGCATCGGGGAATATATCGAGCTGGAGCGGGAGGGAATGTACGGCGAGCACTTCGACATCCCGGCGCCGGACGAGCTCGTGTTCGCGAGCTGGTTCGAGGGCGGGGAAGCGTTCCGCAGCGGCTGCGCGTACGAGCGGGGCAGCGGCAAGGTGTTTTATTTCCGGCCGGGGCACGAGACGTACCCGACGTATTGGCATCCGGACGTGCAGCGCGTCATCGCGAACGCGGCCAACTGGGCGCGGCCGGTCGATCGGGAACGGCCGGTCTACGGCAACGCGCGGCCGCTCGAGGCGATCGGCGCGAAGACGGGCAAGGGAGGGAAAGCCGAATGAACAGGCACCGAATCGGCTTGATCGGACTCGGCGGCATGGTGCAGTCGCATATTCGCTGGCTCGCCGCCGAAGGCCGCTTCCGCGTGGTCGCGGCGAGCGACGTGAACGAATCGGCGCTGGCGGCCGTCGGCGACCGGCTCGGCCTGCCGGCGGAGAAGCGGTACGCGGACTTCGCGCGGCTGATCGCCGACCCGGACGTCGACGCGGTCGTCTCCGTGACGCCGAACCATATTCATGCCGCCATCATGCAGGCGTGCCTCGAAGCAGGGAAGCCGTTTCTGGGCGAGAAGCCGTTCACCCGCGTCTTCGAGGAGGCGGCGCCGCTGCTCGCGCAGTACGAGCGGCAGCCGGTCGCGGGCATGATCGGCTTCAGCTACCGGTACACGCCGGCGTTCCGTTACGCGCGGGAGCTGCTGCGGGACGGGAAGCTCGGCGAGGTGCGCAGCTTCTCGATCCAGTACTTGCAGGGCTGGGGAGCGGCGCCGAACAACGCGCCGTACATCTGGCGGTTCAACAAGGACATTACCGGCACCGGCACGCTCGGCGATCTCGGCTCGCATATGATCGACCTGGCGCGCTTCCTGTTCGGCGAGTTCGCCGAGCTGTCGGCGCAGCTGCGGACGTTCATCCCCGAGCGTCCGGATCCCGCGACCGGCGGCATGGTCCGCATCGAAGTCGACGACTTCGTCAGCTTCCAGGCGCGCATGGCGGGCGGAGCCGTCGGCGTCTTCCAATCGTCGCGCAACGCGATCGGCTCGGGCAACCAGCACGAAGTATCCGTCTATGGCGATGCCGGCACGCTGCACGCGTCGACGCTCGATCCCGACCGGCTGATCTGGATCCGCGAAGAAGCGCCGGGCCAGCTCGCAAGGGCGGTCCTCGACGTGCCGGAGCGCTGCAAAACGACGCAGTACGGCGACTTCCTCGCCATGCTGGACGGGGTCCCGACGGACGGCCTGCCGGACTTCATGGACGGCTACCGCAACCAGGAGGTGCTGGACGCGGTCATCCGTTCGGACGCGGAGAAACGCGCGGTGAGCGTGGGCGCGAGCGATTAAAGGCATGAAATAGCAGGATGCGCAAGCCATTCCGACGGTCGTCGGGATGGTTTTTTGCGTTAACAAAAAGGAGCATCGCCTGCCCGGGGATTGACGGGCGGCGACGTCCGATCCGCGCGAGAACAAGCCGTCAAACCGGGCAAGCTCGAAGCGTAACCGACGCCCGGGCCGCGGTGCGATTCATCCCGTTAACGTTTCGCATGAAAAAGGATCGTCCCGCCGTCAGTCGGGGGGACGATCCTTTCTTGCGTTCGCGGGGGAGCCGGAACGTTTAACTTTGCTCTCGCTTACGCGCCTTTAACTACTCGCTTGCGCGGCCTTAACTGTTCGCTTGCGACGGCTTGCTGTCCGCCGCGTCGTCCTTCGAATCCGAGACGAGCTCCTTGGCGGACGACTTGAACTCGTGCAGCGTGCGGCCGACCGCGCGGCCGAGCTCGGGCAGCTTGGAAGGCCCGAAAATAATGAGCACGACGACCAGAATCATCATCAAACCGGGGAAACCGACGTTTTGCAGCATGGCTATCCTCTCCGTTCGGGGGTAGTCGCCGCGGCCCGGCCGCATGGAACGGGGGCCGCACGGCGCTAAGGATTCACGCGATTAATCTTGGTTATGATTGCTGGGATACGCGGCGACCGCTTCGATCTCGATCAGCCAATCGGCGTTGACGAGGCCGGCGACGCCGACGGTGGAGCGGGCGGTCTTCGTCGGATTGTCTTTGGTGTTGAAGTACTTCGCGTACGCGGCGAACCAGCCGTCGAAGTCGAACTTGCCGCCCTTCGCGGCGTCCGGGGCGATGTAGACGCGGAGGTACGTCACGTCCTTCAGGGACAGCCCTTGCTCCTTCAGCTGCTTCTCGATGTTCTTCAGCACGCTGGCGCCCTGCGTCTCCGTGTCGCCGTACCGCTCGTAGACCGTCTTGCCGTCTTTGTTGATGACGGAAGGCGTCGTGCCGCTCGTCTCGAACGTGGCGAGGTCGCCCGGCATGGCGACGGCGCTGGCGATGGACGAGGAGGGGCTGCCGTAAAATTCCGCTTCGTGAATCGGGGCGAGCGGATACTTGTTCGGCGTAATCGCGGCGTACACGCTCGCGGTCGCGGCCAGGCACGAGAGGATGACGGCGCCGGCGGCGACTTTCATTTTCAGGTTCATGGGCATGGACGGGCTCCTCCTATTCTTTCATGACGCGTTCGTGAATATCGGTGACGACCGAACGGGCGGATTCGATCGCGCCCGCCATCCAGGCCGTGATGTAGCTGATGTGCTCGCCGGCGAGGTAGACGCGGCGGTCGGGCCGGCACAGCACGGGATAATTCGTCTTGCGGTCGTCCGCCGAGTACGAGACCCAGCTGCCCATGTTGTACTTGATCGTCTTCCAGTTGACGGAGAACGACGCTTCGAATTCGCTGTAGTATTGCGGGTGAATCTTGTAGCCCTGGGCCAGCGCGAGCGCCTCGCGGTCCTTGAAGGAGAGGGCGCCGATTTTGTCCGCTTTGGCGCCGAACGCGTAATAGCCGAGCAGCACGCCCTTCTTCGCGAAATAGTTCGTCGGCGGGTAGTAGATGGACGAGATATCCATGTTCGTCAGCGTGTTGCCGCCGAAGATGAGGTCGTCCTCTTCCCAGAAGCGGCGCTTGAACTGAATGCCGATTTTGCCGGCGTTCGCGTAAGAGGTGTTGTTGATCGCCTTCGTCATCTCCGCCGAGAGGTCGTGCTTGATCGTCTTCAGCACGGACAGCGGGATCGTGCAAATGCAGTAATCCCCTTCGAGCTGCTTGGCTTCGCCGCTCAGCAGGTCGACGTACGACACCTGCACCTTGTCGCCGACGTGCTTGAACTCGGTGACCTCCGCGTTATGCTTGATCCGGTTGCCCAGCCGCTTCTCGAACGCCTTCGGAATCGCGTCGATGCCGCCGACGGGGTGGAACATCATCATCTGCTGGTCGTACTCGTATTCGCTGCTGAAATAGCTCGCGAAGCCGGAGTTGATGATCGCCTTCATGTCGAACGGGTCGCGGACGACGCCGGCGTCGAGGCGCGAGCCCGGTTCGTCCTTGTAGCCGCCGCGCGAGGAGCCCTTATAGAAGAGATCCGCGTCCAGATTGCCTTCGGAACGGAGGTAGGCGACGATCTTGTCCTTCTCCTCCGCCGTCACCGGCAGATCGAGCCCCGGCTGGTTGATCGCCTTGGCCAGCAGCTCGCTGATGTAGCCTTTGGCGTCGGCCTTCGCCGCGCGCTTGCGGACGGGCGTGTTCGTAAGGGAGCTCGGGACGTTGTCGTTGTAGTAATAGGCGCTCTCGTTCACGTTGTTGAACGGTTCCATCTGGATGCCGAACTCCCGGCAGTATTCCATCGTGGCGTGGAATTGCGGGATGCGCATGCAGCCGGCGTTCAGGTAATGGCCGTCGTCGAAGCGCGCGACCTGCTTCTGTCCGCCGACCTCGGCGACGGTCGTGCCGCGCCGCACCGACCAGTTGCGGCCGCCGGTCCGGGCGCGGGCCTCGAGGATCGTGCAGTCGTAGCCGGCTTTGCCGAGCTCGTAGGCGGCCGTCAAGCCGGCGAGGCCCGCGCCGAGAATGACGATCTTTTTGCCGGAGCGGCCCGTGCCCTTCAGATCCCAGCCGGAAGGAGGCGTATACTCCGCCGCCTTCATCGTCTGGGGCGTGAGAAGGCCCATCGTGCCCATGACGCTGAATACGGCGGCGGCGCCGCCGATCTTGCCCACCGTGGTCAGAAATTGCCTGCGCGAGACTTCGTTCGGGGTCTCTTTCGTTTCCATGCGTTCAGCTCCTTTTGGGGGGATCGTCGGTTCGTTCTGCGAGCACTGTAACACGGATTTTTTCGGCAAAGCCAATATTTTGTGAGAAAGTCTGACATAAATAAAATTTATATATCCAATAAATATATTCGATCAATGGCGAACAACTAGGCAGAAATTCCCAACAAATGTACGGAAATGAACGTAAAAAACGCCAACTCTGCCGATCCGGTGCGTCCGAAATCGACATTTCGCCATCTTCTACCGGGCATTCAGTCCCATTGAATTCAGATGAGGCTGCTGTTATCATTCGTGCCAAGAAGGGAATTGTAAGGTTTTCTAACATCCCTCTTGCCCGGGTCACTCGCCCGGCGTCCGACTACTACACGCGTTTAGGGGAGGCGTTGGAGATGCAGGACAAGGTAATGAGCATCGGGATCGTGTGCGGCTTGACCGGCTTGACGGAAAGGCAAATCCGGTATTACGAGGAACGGCAGCTGGTGTTTCCCGTCCGGACGAAGGGCGGCGCGCGCAAGTATTCCTTCGACGACGTGGAACGGCTGAAGGAAATCAACAGCAAGCTCCGGGACGGCTTCCACACGTTCGAGCTGCGCAAGGGCGGAAGGGCGTGCGGCGAATGAAGATCAGCGAAGAAACGATGTCGATCCTCGGCCATCTGTCCGAGCTGCGGACCCGCATCTGGCGGATTCTCGCCGTCGTCCTGCTGTCGCTCGGCGGCGGCCTGTACGTATCCCCGAAGGTGCTCCGCTATCTGAAGAGCGTGCCGCCGGGCTCGAAGATGACGTGGAACGTGTTCTCGCCCTGGGACGGCATCCGCATGTACATGACGATCGCGCTGGCGTTCGCGCTGCTGGTGTCGCTGCCGTTCATCCTGTACCAGCTGTGGGGCTTCGTGAAGAAAGGGCTGCATCCCGCGGAACGCGCGGCGGCGCTGCGCTACGTGCCCTACAGCGCGCTCTGCTTCCTGATCGGGATCGCCTTCGGCTACCTCGTCGTGTTCCCGATGAGCTACGCGTTCACGTCGCGGATCACGCGCAGCATGGAACTCGTCGAGACGTACGGCGTGGCGCAGTATTTCGGCTTCATGTTCAACATCGTCATCCCGCTCGCGATCGCCTTCGAGCTGCCCGTCGTCGTCATGTTCCTGACGAAGATCGGCGTCCTGACCCCGAAGGCGCTCCATAAAATGCGGCGTTACGCGTACCTGATCCTCGTCGTCGTCGCGAGCCTTATCTCCCCGCCGGAGCTGATTTCCCACCTGATGGTGTTCGTGCCGCTCGTGCTGCTGTACGAGATCAGCGTGCTGCTCTCGCGCGCCGTCTACGGCAGGCGGCGCGGCGCGGCGCTGGCCGAAGCTCCCGGCGCTTAGGCTGGCGCGCGCCCCGCCGGCAAGCTCCCGAACCGCTCGAAAGAGCGGTTTTTTCGCGTTCCCGCAACCGCCGCCGGCCCGGCCAATTTCCGGAAATTTCGCGCCGGCGTAGGAATAGGAAGCATCCGCGAAGAAATAATGAAGGTAGACGTACCGCCGGTTTCATAGATTGCGAGAGCCGAATAGACTATCGAACAGCGCGAGAACAACGACCGATCAAGGATGTGAAGCACATGCTCAGAGATAAAATCGCCCGGAAAGCGCCCGGCATCGTCACCTACGGCATGACGCCGCCGAAGGAATCGCACGAGCCGGACAAGATCGCCGAGATCGCGCGCAAGCAGGCCGAGCGGCTGAAGGGCCTCGGCATCGACGGCTTGATTCTGTACGACGTGCAGGAGGAGAGCGACCGGATCGAGGCGGACCGGCCGTTTCCCTACTTGAAGACGATCGATCCCACGGCGTACAGCGAGACGTATTTAAGCGGGGTCGACGTGCCGAAAATCATTTACCGCTGCGTGGGCCAAGATTCGGAGGCGCAATTGGCGCGGTGGCTGCAGGCGGATCCGGACGAGGACCGGTTCGCCGTGTTCGTGGGCGCGTCGTCGAGCCGGCAGGAAGTGACGCTTCGGCTGCCGGACGCCTACGACATGAGCCGGACGCTCAATCCGAACCTGACCTTCGGCGGCGTCGTCATTCCGGAGCGGCACCTGAAGAAGAACGACGAGCATCTGCGCATCGCGAGCAAGGTCCGGAGCGGCTGCGGCTTCTTCGTCTCGCAGGCGACGTACAACGTGGAAGCGACGAAGAATTTCCTCTCGGACTATTACTACTACTGCCAAGAGCAGGAGCTCGAGATGGCGCCGATCCTGATCAACCTGGCGCCGTGCGGCTCCGCCAAGACGCTGGCGTTCATGAAATGGCTCGGCATCAGCATCCCGAAATGGCTGGAAAACGAGCTGAACCATTCGCACGACGTGCTCGACAAGTCCGTGACGCTGCTGCACGGTATTTTCGAGGAGATTTTCGATTTCGGCCTCGAGAAGGGCATGCCGCTCGGCTGCAGCGTGGAGAGCGTCTCGACGCGGAAAGTGGAGATCGACGCGTCCATCCAGCTCGTCCGGGACATCCAGGCGATGATCCGGGCGAAAATGCCGTCGGCGCTCGCGAGATAAGAGGGGCTCCGGCCGTTGCCCCGACGCGGCCGCGCCGGGCGGGGAAGGCGCGCTGTACGGGGCGCAAGCGGTCCGGCTGCGCTTCTACCCCGTTCGTAAAGGCTTCTCCGTCCGTCCGCGCGTTCGAATGCTTGCAGGCTGCCGTCCCTTCGCGGGCGGCGGCCTCTTCGGCATGGGGCGGAAGAAGGAAAACGCCTTCGCGGGCAGGAAGGGACGGCTCCGCGCCGAATGCTAAACGGAGCGCGCCGCGGCGCGAAGCCGGCAGGATGGCGGCTTGCGGCAGGCGCGATAAGCGGCGCCGCGCAGGCGGCAATCTGGCAGCAGGCGGGCGCAGGGCAAAGCAAAGCAGACGCGAGGCCGGCCGGATGCCGAAGGACGCGTCCATTAACCGATGAAACGGAGTGTTCGTCACCATGAACGTGATCAAGCAATCGCAGCAGCCGCCCGAGCTGACGCTCGTCGGCAGCGAGCCGCCGCGGCGGCTCGACTGGGGCCGCGCGCGGCAATTTTCGCTCGGCCTCGAGACGGAGGGCCGGCCGCAGGGCGTGCTGGCGGCCATCGAACCGGCCGGCGCCGGCGCCGCCGTGCGCATTTATGCCGACGGCCCGGACGGCGTGGACGCCGCGGGCGAAGCGCGGCTCGTCGCCGAGGTGCGCACGGACGCGCGGGAGGCGCCGATCGCGCTTACGATTCCGCTGGCGCGGATCGGGGACGGCGCGCACGCGATCCTGCTGCAGTACGCGGGACATGCGGCGCGGCTGTACGTGGACGGCGTGCTCGCGGACGAGGACTGGCCGATGGGGACGGTCGATTTCGACGGGGCGTCCGTACGCGCAGGCGTCGGCGCCGGACTGTCGCTGTGGCGGGAGGCGGTCGCGCCGGAGCCGGCCGGCGAGGCGCTGGCCGTCCGCTACTTGGGCGCGGAACCGGATACGCTCCACTATTGGCGGCCGCAGGGCTTCAACACGGGCGTCGGCGACTGCATGCCGTTCTTCGACGGCGAGACGTTCCGGCTGTACTACCTGTACGACCGCCGCGGCCACGGCAGCAAGTGGGGGCTGGGCGCGCACCAGTGGGGGCAAGTGTCGACGAAGGATTTTCGCGCGTGGACGCATCACCCGATCGCGGTCGGCATCACCGAGGAAGACGAAGGCTCGATCTGCACCGGCTCGGTGTTTCGGAAGGACGGGACGTACTACGCCTTCTACGCCGTGCGCGCGGTCGACGGCTCTCCCGCCCGCTTGACGTACGCGGTGAGCGCGGACGGCGTCCGTTTCGAGAAGACCGATGCGCGCATTGCGCTGCCGGACCGCTATACGCTCGCTTCCGTCCGCGATCCGCATGTGTTCGAGGACGGCGGGGGACGCTACCATATGCTGGTTACGACCAGTCTCGCCGGCGACAGCCGGCCGGAGGGCTGCCTCGCGCATCTCGTTTCGGACAACCTGACCGATTGGGAGGAGACCGCCCCGTTCCTCATGCCCGGTTACCACGACGAGCCGGAATGCGCCGACTGCTTCGAATGGAACGGCTGGCATTACTTGATTTTCAGCAACGACGGCTTGGCCCGTTACCGGTACGCGCGCAGCTTGGAAGGGCCGTGGCTGCGGCCGGAGGCGGACGCGTTCGACTGCGTGCAGTGGCGCGTGCCGAAGACCGCGCCGTTCCCGGGGGGACGCCGCATCGCCGCGGGCTTCCTGTCCTCGCCGGACCGCTATGCCGGCGAGCTCGTCTTCCGCGAGCTGACGCAGCGGGAGGACGGCACCTTGGGCTTCGCGTTCGTGCCGGAGCTGCGGGAGGCGGCGGGCGAGCCCCTCGACTTCGGCGACAACGTCCTGACGAACCCGAACGGCTTCGTCTCGCGGGATCTCGGCGCGGTTCCGGAAGAGTACGTGCTGACGTTCGACGTAACCGCCCGGCATCTCCCGATGTACGCGGGCTTCTCCGTGTCGGGGTCGGCGGATTTCGCGGAAGGCTTCGACGTCCGCATCGAGCCCTCCGCGCGCAAAGCCGGCGTGCACCGCATCCGGGCGCGCTCGCTGCAGGAGGACGAAGCGTCGTCGATCTACGCGGTGGACGGTCTGGCGGGCACGTTCGCCGTCGAGGCCGTCGTGAAGCGCGGCTGGATCGACCTCTGCATCGGAGGCGACCGGACGCTGATCGCCCGCACCGGCGGGGGGACCGGCCATCTGCGGCTGTTCGCGCAGTTCGGCGAAGCGGCGTTCTCCGGGGTCGCCGTCCGGCCGCTCGGGAGCGCGCATCGATGAGAATCGGCATCTTCGCCAAGACGTTCCGGCGCGATTCGCTCGCCGGCGTGCTGGACGCCGTCCGGGCGCACGGCTTCGCGAGCGCGCAGTTCAACATGGCCTGCGCGGGCATGGCGTCGATGCCGGAGCGGGCCGACGCCGACGTCGCCGCCGCGGTGAAGCGGGAAGCGGACGTCCGGGGCATCCGGCTCGAGGCCGTCTCGGGGACGTTCAACATGGCGCATCCCGATCCCGCCGCGCGGGCGGAAGGCTTGCGCCGGCTGGACCATCTCGCCGCGATGTGCGCCGCGATGGGCATCGGGATCGTCACGATCGGTTCGGGCAGCCGGAACCCGGACGACATGTGGGCGCCGCATCGGGACAACGGCAGCGCCGCGGCGTGGCGCGACCTGCTCGCGTGCATGGAGCGGGCGCTCGACGTCGCCGAGCGCCGCGGCGTCGCGCTCGCGCTCGAGCCGGAAGCCGCGAACGTGGCGAACGACGCCCGCGCCGCGCGCCGGGTGCTGGACGCGATGGGCTCGCCTCGGCTGCGGATCGTGTTCGACGCCGCGAACCTCGTCGTCGGCCGCGCGCGCGCGAGCTGGGACGGCATCCTCGAGGAGGCGGCGGAACTGCTCGGCGGCGACATCGCGCTGGCTCACGCCAAGGACGTCCGCGCCATGGACGTCCGAACCGCGGTTGATGGCGCCGGGTCGCCGTTCGCGGCGGTCGGCCGGGGCGACCTCGACTTCGCCTCGTACTTCCGGCTGCTGCGGACGGCCGGCTTCGACGGGCCGGTCGTCATGCACGGGCTGGAGGAGCGCGAGGCGGCGGCCGGCTTGGCGCATTTACAAAAACTTAGCTGAGCCGGCGGCGCCGGGACCTCCGTCCGATTGGACTCGCCCCCGAAAGTATCGTACACTATACGCGTCGGTTACCATTACAGCTTGGAGGTAGAGAAAGATGGGCAATATCGCGATTTTCGGCTTCGGCCGCATCGGCAGAACGCTGCTTAAGGTGGCGCTGCAGGACAAGCTTTTCGTACCGGTTTCGGTATCGGACATCAAGGACGAGGACACGCTGGCGGCTCTGTTCGAGGTAGATTCCAACTACAAGCGCTGGCATGAAGACGTCGCTTCCCAAGAGGGCGCGATGATCATCGGCGGGCGCGAGATCCGTTACATCAACGCTTCGCAGGAAGTGCCGAACTGGAAAGAGCTCGGCGTCGACCTGGTCGTCGACTGCACGGGCAGAGCCGTCGTCCGTTCCGTGGCGCAGGTGCATCTCGACCGCGGCGCGAAACGCGTGCTCATCAGCGGGCCGAGCAAATCGCTCGACGATTGCGACGCCGTTCTGCTGAAGGGCATCAACCTGGACAGCTTCGATCCCGAGAAGCACAAAATCATCAGCATGGCCAGCTGCACGACCAACGCCCTGGCCGCCGTCGTCAAGCTCGTCAAAGAAAACTACGGCATCAAATTCGGACTGTTCTCCACGGTCCATTCGTATACGAACACGCAGTCGCTGACGGACCAGCCGATGCGGGACCGCCGCGACTCGTGGGCGGCCGCCGAGAACATCATTCCGTCCTCGTCCGGCGCGGCCAAGGCGCTCAAGTTCATTTGGCCGGACCTGCAGATCACGGGCAAGGCGTACCGCATCCCGACCCGCACGGGCAGCATCGCCGAGCTGAACCTGATCACGGAGAAGAAGTGCACGGTGCAGGAAGTGAACGACATGTTCCGCCGCGCTTCCCGGGAAGGCGACCTGAAGGGCGTGCTGGACGTGCTGGAAGGCCAATGGGCGTCGTCGCGCATCGTCGGCGATCCGCACACGTCGATCATCGACCTGCCGCTCACGCACGTGGAAGGCGAGCTGCTGTCCGTCGCCGCTTGGTACGACAACGAGTGGGGCTTCGCGACGCGCCTCGCGGAAGTCGCGGCGCATCTGGCCGCGGCGGACCGCTAAGCCGCGAGGGCGGAAGCCTTCCGGTACCGGCGTCCCGGTCCGTTCGATCGCCGCTGCCGGTTCGGCGGCGGCGCAACGCGCTTATCGGCTATACGACAAAAAAACCGCTCCTTGACGGAGCGGTTTTTTGCTGCGCTCGGCGCTTGGCCATCTGGGGAAATGACAACAAGAGAATCGGCGCGACGGCCTCGAAACGGACGAAAGGCCCATCCGGGGATGGGCCTTTCGCGAAGCTTAGTTTCTCCGCCCGGCCGGCTGCGGATATGCGGCCGCCGGCGATCGGACATTAATAGCCTTTGCCGTACGGCGCGGCAGCTACGCCAGCGACCGGGCCGTAGCCTGGGTAGCCGCAGCCAGTTCCAACGCCGCCGATACCTGCGCACGCACCTGCAATGATGATGACAAGCAGAATGAACAGAACCAGAATGATTCCGATATGATTATGGGCACCTCCGACGAATCCGGACATGAATCAATGCACCTCCTGGGTTTTGGTATGGTTTAGCGTATGTCATCCGCCGGGAAAGTGCTTGGGCATTTGTCGGGTAGGCACCTGCCACGTCCCATTCGTCATGTCCGTACGGGTGCCTGGGAGCGGCGTTCGCCCGCCCGCGGCGCGCCGGCCGGCGTCCGGAATTTCGCGAGCTTCGGACGATTTTCCCTCCCGGCGGCCGCCCGGCGTTTGTATAATGGGACTATCACGAACGGCCGACAGGGGGAAAAGGGAACGCCGGCGCCTCCGCGGCCAAGGAGGAACGAAGGATGAACCGAGCATCGCAGAACATCCGCTTGATCACGCGGGCGGACGACGCCGGCAGCGCCCGGACGGCGGACCGGGCCATACTGGAGACGATCGAGCGCGGCATCGTCCGCAACGTCTCGCTCATGGCCGTCGGGCCGACGATCGGCCACGCGGCGGAGCTGCTGGCAGGCCGCAAGGACGTCTGCTTCGGCGTGCACGCGACGCTGAACGCGGAATGGCGCGACGTCCGCTGGGGGCCGGCGGCTCCGCCGGACCGGGTACCGTCGCTGCTGGAGCCCGGCGGGGTTTATTTCACGCGCGCGCCGCGGGCGTTCCTGGAGCGGCCGCCGGCAATCGCGGAGGTCATGGCGGAGCTTCAGGCCCAGCTCGACCGGCTGCGAGGCCTCGGCTTCGCCATTGGCTACGCGGATACGCACATGGTGTTCGAATGGGCGCTGCCGGCAGTTGCGGAGCCGTTCGACCGCTGGTGCGAGCGCGAAGGCCTCCGCAATTATCGCCGGTACGGCCGTCCGCTGCCGGAGGACGGCCCGGCGGAGGACGGCCGCGCGCCGGGCGGGGACGGAGCGCCTCGGGACCCCGCGGCCGAGCTCGTCGCCCGGCTGGAGCAGGCGGCGCCGGGGCAATATCTCGTCGTCGGCCATCCCGGCTACGACGAGCCGGACATGCGGCGGATGGGCTCGGCGGATTATCCGTCCGCGCGGGTCGTGTCGGACCGCATCGGCGAGCGGCTCCAGTTCACGCGCCCGGACGTGCTCGCCTGCTGCGAGCGGCTCGGCGTGACGCCGATCCGGTACGACGAGGCGGAGCCGCTGGACGCGTGACGCCCGGCTCGAACGGGCTGGCGGCGGGGGGCGCCGCGGCGAGCCCGGCACGGTCTTGTTCGCGGACGCGGCGCGGGCGGAACGCCAAGTCCCGCCGCGATCGCAGCGATTGACAAATTTGGGGAATGCATGGAAGATGAAGAGGGCTCCGCGGGCGACCGCGGAGCCCGAATTCTTAGCGAACGAGGCAGACAGCGATGCGAAAAATCCGGTTTACGCTTAACCACGCGCTTTTATTAATCGTCGTCTTCGGCGGCTTCCTGGTGTTCGGCTTCTCCGAAAACATCAAGGGACCCGCCATTCCCCGCATGCAGGCGGATTTCAGCTTGGACGAAGGGCAGCTCGGGCTGCTGCTCGCGCTCAACTCGCTCGGCTACCTCGTCGCCTGCAGCTTCACGTCGGCCCTGTCGCGGCGGATCGGCATCAAGTGGACGGGCATCGCGGCCTTCGCGTCCATGACGATCGCCGGCGTGCTCATGCATGCGGCGAAGGGCTACGGCTTCCTGTCGGCCTCTTATTTTCTCATGTACATCGGCAACGGCATGCTGGAGATCGGGCTCGCGATCATGGCCGCCCGGATCTTCACCCGCAACACGGGCATGATGATGAATTTGGCGCATTTCTTCTACGGGCTCAGCTCCATCGTCGCGCCGCTGATCGCCGCCTCCATGATGGGCTGGCACGTGCCCGGCGGCGGCGAGCTGGGGTGGCGGGGCATGTACCTGATCATGCTGTCGCTGGCCGTCCTGCCGATTATCCCGTCGCTGTGGGGCAAGTTCCCGGAGGAGGAATCGCACGAATCGGACGCGCAGGCGGCGTCGTACCGCGCGCTGCTGCGCGACCCCGTCGCCTGGCTGATCGTCGCGATCCTCTCGTTCGGCGTCGTGTCCGAGCTCGCGGTCGGCAGCTGGCTGGTCAATTTCCTGGAGAAGGCGTACGGCTGGAGCCCCGGGGACGCGTCGGGCATGCTGTCGCTCTTCTTCCTGTTCTTCACGCTGGCGCGGCTCTTCCTCGGGCCGGTGACCGACCGGATCGGCTATACGCTGTCGGTCATGCTGTTCGCGGCGTTCTCCGGGCTGTGCAGCCTGGCGGCGATTGTCATCGGCGAGCCGGGCGCGTTCCTCTTCGCGGTGGCGGGCGCGGGCATCGCGCCGATCTATCCGACGGTGATGGCGATGATCGCGAAGCGGTATCCGAAAGGAACGGACACGGCCATCACGTTTACGGTCACCCTGATGGGCGTCGCGAGCGTCGTCGGCAACCTGTTCATCGGGTACCTGATCGAGTTCGTCCGCGGGCTGTTCGACGGCGGCGAAACGGGCTCCGCCCCGGGCCAGCTGATCGGCCTGCAGGCGGGCTACGTGTTCATCGCGCTCATGGCGCTGCTGTGCGCGGCCTGCTGCGCGGTGCTGTACGCGATGCTGCGCCGCCGGCGCGAGGTGGCGTGAGCGGAAGAGCCTGCCGGGACATGACGGCTTAAGGAGGGATCGTGAGGATGGAAAGGGAGACTTCGGAGAAGGATGCCGCGGCGCTGCAGGCCGAAGAGATCGCGGCCGGCTTGCTGGGGGAACGGGTGCGCGCCTCGTACCCGATCGTCGGGAAGGGCATGGTCAATCAGGTGTACGTCGTTGAGACGGCATCCCGCAAGGTCGTGGCGCGAATGAACGAAGCGGCTGCGCTCGCCGATTATCGCAAGGAGCAATGGTGCATCGAACGGGCGGCGGCCGCCGGCATCCCGGGACCTGAGGTGTTGGCGGTCGGCGTCGCCGGCGAGCGTGCGTACATGCTGCAATCCTTCTTGGCGGGGCAGGACGGGGTGGATGCGGCGGGACCGAAGAGCGCCATCTGGAGGCAGCTTGGCGAATATGCCGCGCGTATTCACGCGATTCCCGTGAAGGGGTACGGGGAGCAGCTGGAGGACCCCGCCGCGGGCGAATTTCGGTCGCCGCCGCATCCGGGCTCGGACGGCAGCTGGGCGGGGTACGTGCAGTACAACATCGACAGCCTGACCGAGCGCGATCCGCTGCTGGCGTTGGGCGTCCTGACCCCGGCGGCGTCGGCGGCCGCGCGCGGCCTGTTCGAGCGCTTGAAGCGCACGGCGTTTCGGTTCGGCCTGGCGCACGGCGATCTCTCGCTGAAGAACGCGATGGTCGACCCGTCCGGCCGGGTGGCCTTGCTGGATTGGGGCAGCGCGGAAGTGACCGTCGTGCCGCACGGGGACTTGATGCAGCTCCTGCAGAGCCGGCTGCAGGGCGGGGAGCCGGACCAGGAGGCGTACGACGCCTTCCTGGCAGGATACGGCCACCGGGAAGAAGCGCTTCCCGACCTTATGCCGCTGCTTTTGCTGCGCGCATGCGACAAGCTCCGGTGGGCGCTGGACCGTCGGCCGGAGCTGACCGCCTCGTACGCGGCTTTCGCGAAGCAGGTCGCCGATTTGGCGTTGAAGGCGTGATGCCGATTATTTTGCGGGGTGAATCGTTCGGCTGCGGAACGTTTATCCGGCGTATGATCGAGATGGTGAAAAGGCAGCCGGCAGGGCGGCTTTTTTGCGTGTGGTCGGTCGGGGACGCAAGGTGCGAGGTACGGTGCATGCGGCGATTTCGCCGGAAGATGGCCGATGCGCGGTACGAGGTACGGTACATGCGGCGATTTCGCCGCCAGACGGCGAATGTGCGGTACGAGGTACGGTACATGCCGCAATTTCGGACGCTCACGCCCAATGTACAGTAACTGGTACGGTACATTGGGCGAATCCGCCGGCTAGCAGCTCATGTGCGGTACGAAGTACGGTACTCCGCTTCCCGAAAGAAGCGAAAGAACCCGCGTTACAGCGTATACTCGCCTTTGATCGCGACTTTGTCTTTCGCGACGGTTTCCATGTAATTCTTGCCCCAGCTGTACATCGCCTCAAGGATCGGCATCAGGCTCGCGCCGAGCTCCGTCAAGGCGTACTCCACCTTCGGCGGCACGACGGGATAGACCGTGCGGCGCACGATGAGGTCGTCCTCGAGCTCCCGGAGCTGGCTGACCAGCATGCGCTGCGTGATGTCGGGGATCAGCGCCTTCAGCTCGCCGAACCGTTTGGTGCCTTCCTTGCCCAGATGCCAGAGGATGAGCATCTTCCATTTGCCGCCGATGACGGACAGCGTCAGCTCTTTCTCGCAGTTGAACGTTTTCTCGCATAGATGACCCATGGTCGCGACACCTCCGATTCTCTTAGCCGTTATTATAGCCCATCGTATACTTTTAGGCACTAGGTGAGAAGAAAGTGCGTACTATCCATCCGGCGATCCCTGGGACTATACTAGCTTCGAGCAAGCGGGAGCTTGCCATACGGAGAGGAGCGGATGACGCGTGAAATTGCAATTGGCGCTGGACCTGGTCGACATTCAAGGCGCGAAAGCCCTGGTGAAGGAAGTCGAACCGTTTATCGATATCGTGGAAATCGGCACGCCCGTCGTGATCAACGAGGGATTGCGGGCGGTCAAAGCGATCAAGGACGCGTTCCCGGCGCTGACGGTGCTGGCGGACCTGAAAATCATGGACGCGGGCGACTACGAGGTCATGAAAGCGTCGGAGGCCGGAGCGGACATCATCACCGTGCTCGGCGCGTCGAACGACCGAACCATCGCGGGCGCCGTAACCGAAGCGCGCAAAACGAACAAGCAGATCATGGTCGACATGATCAACGTCCGGGACATCGAAGGCCGGGCGAAAGAGATCGACGCGCTGGGCGTCGACTATATCTGCGTCCATACGGGTTACGATCTGCAGGCCGTGGGCCAAAATTCGTTCGAGGACCTGCGGACGATCAAGCGCGTCGTCAAGCACGCGAAGGTGGCCATCGCCGGGGGCATCAAGCTGAGCACGCTGCCGGAGGTCATCGCGGCGGAGCCGGATCTCATCATCGTGGGCGGCGGCATTACCGGACATGAAGACTGCCGCGCGGCAGCCTCGGAGATCCGCGAGCTCATCGCGTCGCGGTAGCCGCTATGACAAAGAAGCCCTACGCCGCGGACATGCTGGTGGAATTGACCGAAGCCTTGAACGGGATCGCGGAGGAGCGCACGGAAAGCTTCGCGGCGCTGCTGCTCGGGGCGCGGCGCGTATTCGTCGCCGGAGCGGGGCGCTCCGGGCTCATGATGCGCGCGTTCGCCATGCGGCTCGTGCACCTCGGCCTGAACGCGCACGTCGTCGGCGACACGGCGACGCCGGGTCTTCGCGCGGACGACGTGCTCGTCATCGGCTCCGGCTCCGGCGGGACGGGCAGCCTGGCCGCGATGGCGGAACAGGCGAAGCGGCTCGGCGCCGCGGTCGCGCTCGTCACGGCGAGTGCGGCCTCGCGCATCGGCCGGTCCGCCGACGAGGTCGTGCGCATCCCCGGCGCGACGAACGCGGAGCGCGAAGCGCCGTCCGTCCAGCCGATGGGCTCGCTGTTCGAACAAGCGCTGCTGATGTATCTCGACGCGCTGGTTCTGCGGCTCATGGAACGGCTGGAAATCACGGAGGACGCCATGAAAGCCAGGCACGCGAATTTGGAATAGCGACGGCAGATGCGAATCGGCCGCATGTCCCCGGGGGACATGCGGTTTTTTTGGCTGCGCGCCTCGTCCGAGCCGCGGCGCCTCGCTGCCTTCTATCGCCGCCTTCTATTGTCGCGTTCTATCGCCGCCTTCTATTGTCGTGTTCTATTGCCACCTCCTATTGCCACCTCCTATAACCCCTATTCCGGCTAAATATTGGACCGCCCGCGGTCCCCGCCGTATGATGGATTCACATTCCGGACGGAACCGAGGAGGATGGCAGGCATGTCGATCTACGAGTATGAAGTTCCAGGCATGGACGGCGAGCCGATCGCGATGTCGGCTTACCGGGGAAAGGTGCTGCTGATCGTCAACACGGCGAGCCGGTGCGGCTACGCCAGGCAGTTCGCGGGCCTGCAGCGGCTCTACGACGCTTACCGCGGGCAGGGCTTCGAGCTGCTGGGGATTCCATGCAATCAGTTTAACGCGAAAGAACCGGAGGACGGCGAGGCGATCCGGGTATATTGCGAAGGCGCGTTCGGCGCGACGTTCCCGCTGGCCGCCAAGGCCGACGCCGTCGGCGAAGCGGCACACCCGCTGTTCGTCTATCTGACCGGACAAGCGCCGTTTCAAGGGTTCGATACGACGGCCGAGAACGGGCGGCGGATGCGGGATTTTCTGCGGACGAAGCATCCCGGGCTGTATGCCGGCGACGGCATCAAGTGGAACTTCACGAAGTTTCTGATCGGGCGGGCCGGGGAGGTCGCGGGCCGGTTCGAGACGCCCGAGGAGCCGGAGACGCTGGCGCCGGCCGTCGAATCGCTGCTCGCGCGGCGGCGGGACATGTTTGACGCGGATGGGGAAACGGGTAAGTAGAGCTACAATCTACGAAACGGGGTGAGCGGGATGAACCCATTTGAACGCAGCGCCGACAGCCGGCCCGCGCGGCAGGGCAAGCGCGACAATCCGGAGGGCGTGCCGACGGAGAAGGAGAGCCTGTTGGACAAGTTCGCCAGCGAGCGCACGGTCGATCCGATTCCGGTCGAGGATCAGACCATTGAGCAGCGGGACGAGGCGGACAAGGAACGCATGAAACGCGACTCCTCCAGCGAACGTAAGTATCGTACGGGGATTTGACTTCGGCCGAATCCCGGGCGACGCCGGAGGACGGCGGAAACTTTCGCACGAAAGGGTGGACTTGCCATGCTGCCGCAATCGATGAAGGAGCTGGAGCGCATACGCAACTCCTGCAAAAAGCTGGTGACGAGGAAGGCGATGCTGTCGGGCACGGCGGCGATGGTACCGATTCCGGGCACGGACGTGGTGGCCGACGTCGGCATGCTGATGCGCCTCATTCCCGAGATCAACGAACGGTTCGGCCTGGCGGAGACGCAGCTGGCCGAGCTGGACGCCCAGCGCAAGGCCGCCGCGTACGGCATCATTACCGCGGTCGGCAGCCATTTGATCGGCCATGCCGTCACGCGCAGGCTGATTTTCGCGCTGGTGAAGAAGGCGGCGGCCCGCTACGCGGCGAAGGGGGCAACGAAATTCGTGCCCCTCGTCGGCACGGCCGTGGCCGGCGCCCTCAGCTACGGCGCGATGAAATACGTCGGCAACAAGCACGTCGAGGACTGCTATCGGGTGGCGAAGCGGATCTTGGAGCGGCAAGCCGCCGAAGGCCGCAGCGCCGTCAAGGATGACGCGGCAAGCGAGCCGCCGCGGCTGGCCGCGACGTAAAAAAAGCCTCCCCGGGATCCCGGGGAGGCTTTCGCGTGTAATGGGGCCGCGGCCGCGCGGTTTGCAGCGCGGGCGGGCTGAAGCCGGACCGCGCGGACGTGCGGCAGCGAGCCAACCATCCGCGCCGCTGCCTCGGAGCCGGGCAAGCGCCGCCCCCGAGCGCCGTCAGCCCGGCTCGCCTTTGCGGTACGCCCGCGGCGACAGGCCGTTCTTGCGCTTGAACAGCGCGTTGAAGTACGCGATGTCCTGATAGCCGACGGCCGCGGCGATGTCGCTGATCTTGCGGTCCGTCGTGCGCAGCAGCCGGCAGGCTTCCCGGATGCGGACGTTCTGGTGATACGCCTTGAGCGGCATGCCGGCCTGCTTCGCGAACAGCCGGTGGAACTGGCGCTCCCCGATGCCGGCGATGGCGGCGAGCTCCCGGGCCGTCAGTTCCTGGTCGAAGCGGCCGTGGATCGTCTCGAGGACCGTCTCGAAGCGCGTCGACGCGACGGCGGTCTCGGATTCGCCGCCTTGGCGGGCGTCCAGCCGGAACAGGCAGAGCAGCAGCGCGAGCACGCCTTGGTGAAGCGACGCCTCCCGGCCGGGCTGGTCGGTCAAGTATTCGTAATGCAGCCGCTGAATGAGCCGGTAAAACTCGCCGTACGGGTCCCGAAACCGGCGGCAGCCGCCGGACGCCAGGAGCGGCAGCAGCGCCTCTCCGCCGGGCACCGCTTCGGCGAGCCGGCGCGCGGCTTCCGGCGCGATGACGCAATTGTAGACGACGAGCGGATGCTTGGGCGCGGCGGTCGAAGGCCGGAAGACGTGCGAGATGCCGACCGGCAGGAAGAAAATATCCCCGTGCGCCACCGGGAACGTCTCCGCGCCGACATGGTGCGTGCCCGCCCCTTCGCCGACGTAGCTGATCTCCAGAAAATCGTGCCGGTGCTCCGTCAGCTGAAACGTCTCGACGGCGCGGTTGACGAAGATCGGAAGCGCGGGATCGAACAAGTCCTTGCCGAGCATCTGCCTAATCGGGCGCGTAATCGCCATCGTCCCGAACCTCCTATCCTGAAGTCGCGTTCCTGCGCATAAAAGCCGTGCCCAATGAATGCCGTTCATGACCTGCATGACCGGCCTGAACTCTGTATCAACCGCAACCACTAAGCGGGTACCTCCCACAAAAGCGTCGGGTTTCCCCTGCATAAAAGTCGCGTTTGCCCGAAACGCGGATTGGTATCATCTTATACCGGATGCGGGATGGAGACAAGCGGCGCCGCTTCGCGCAGCCAAATAAACAAACCCCGGGGACGGCCCGGCATGCAGGCGTCGGTCGGGGTTTGTTTATAGGCGTCCAAGCGATTCGCTACCACCATACGGCGGCGAACATTTTTCCTTCCGGGCTGGACGATGACCCATCCGGAGCGGCGGCGGCCCACGTATACTGAGGTGGCCGGCCAATCGGGCCGCAACGCAACGGAAAAGAGGGAGTGCCATGGCCATAGGCGTTCGTTTGACGATCGACCAGACGTTGTCCCGCATCGCGCGCGCGCTCAAGAACAAGCGGCCGCTGTCCCTGGTTCGGGTCGGAGACGGCGAAAATATCGTGCTGGCCCAGTCTTCCGTATGGATGCAGCGCCGGGTCATGCGGGAGCAGTGGGCGATCCAGGCCAAGAAAGGCCGGAAAGGCATCCCGTTCCCGAGCCTGAAGCTGAGGGATCAGGTGGCGGACGCCATTCGCCGCGCCGACATCGTCGGCGTTTTGCCGCCCGGCGACCGCATGATCAACGCGCCCGCGTATTTGAAGCGGCCGTTGACGAACCAAGTCTTCCTGCACTTCGGGTTAGCGCCGCAGGTGACCTGCCACGCCTGTTTCAATCGGATCGCGGTCCGCAAGGCACGCTTCCGGCGCATCCTCCGGGGCAAGCGCATCCTCGTCGTCACCGCCGAACCGGGTGAAGTCAAGGCGCAGTTGGAGCGAAAGCCGTACCGGCTGCGGGTGACCGCGACGATTCCGTTCTCCCATTACCGGCAGCTGGGACGGACCATGAGGCGGGTGAGGGCGCTGAGGAGCCGCTTCGACATCGCTCTGATCTCGTGCGGCATCAGCGCCGTCCTGCTGGCCCCGCGCATCGCGGACGCGACCGGCAAGGTCGCCGTCGATTTCGGCAAGGCGCCGAAGAAGATGCAGGGAAGCCGGCGCGGACGGAGACGAAGCAAGAATCGGAAGCGAGGACGGAACCGCAAGCAGGGTCGGTAGAAGAGCTAGTACGATGATAGGGCAAGAGACGAATTCCGTTAGACCTTCCCGATGCGGGAGCGGCGAAAGCGCGGCGCCTCCGCGCCTGGCTTGCGGCCGGATCAGGTCGGCGTGCCGTCGCCCAGCGTCACGAGCTTCGCGCCTGCCCGCACGGCGCGGATCCGGCTGCGCGTGTCGAACACGAACCGGGCGTGCCCGGCGATGAGCGCCTCCGGCAGCGCGGCGTGATCGACCAGGATCAGCACGCAGTCCGCGGCCGCGAGCTCCTCCGCCGTGACGGGCACGCCGTTCATCGTCGTATCGTCCGCGAGGCGCAGCGACGGGACGTACGGGTCGTGGTAGCGGACGTCCGCGCCGCCCTGGCGCAGCGCTTCGATGATCGCGAGCGACGGGGATTCCCGGACGTCGGGCACGTCCCGCTTGTAAGTGACCCCGTAGACGAGGACGCGCGCGCCGGATAACGGCTTGCCCGCGGGCAGGTGCGCCTGCACCCGCCCGACAATGTAAGCCGGCATCGCGTCGTTCACCGCCTGCGACAGCGCGATGAACCGGCTCTCCGTTCCGGCCTGCGCCGCCTTCCATTGCAAGTAGAGCGGATCGACCGGGATGCAGTGCCCGCCGATGCCGGGACCGGGGTAAAACGGGCTGAACCCGTACGGCTTCGTGGCCGCCGCCCGAATGACGTCCCAGACGTTGAGGTTCAGCGCGTCGCAGAGCTGCGCGAATTCGTTAATGAACGAGATGTTGACCAGCCGGTACGCGTTCTCGAGCAGCTTCGCGGTCTCCGCGACTTCCATCGAGGATACGGCCACGAGCCGCTCGAAGACGTGGCCGTACAAGTCGCGGAGCCGCTCGAGGCAGCGCGCGGTGGCGCCGCTGATCACTTTGGGCACGGCGTGGAGCGGATAGGCGTCGTTGCCCGGATCCACGCGCTCCGGCGAATAAGCCAGGAAGAAATCGGTGCCGACCCGAAGGCCGCTTCGTTCCAATATCGGCCGGACGACGTCGTTCGTCGTGCCGGGGTAGGTGGAGCTTTCGATGACGATCAGTTGGCCCGGCCGGAGCACGGGGGCGAGCCGGCTCGCGGCGTCGGTCAAAAAGCCGAGGTCCGGGGCATTGTCGGGAGATAACGGGGTAGGGACGCAGACGATGACCGCGCCGGCCGAAGACGCTTCGTCATAATCCGTCGCGGCCGCCAGTTTCCCGCTGCCCGCCGCCTGTCCGAGCTCATCGTCCGCGATGTCCCGGATGTAGCTTTTTCCCGCGCGAATCGCGCCGATTTTCCGTTGGTCCGTATCGATGCCGACGACGTCGAATCCCTGCCGCGCGAACGCGACCGCCAGCGGCAGGCCGACGAAGCCGAGGCCGACGACGGCGACCTTCCCTGCCGCGTATCCCGCCGGGTGCGTATGAATCTCCTTGCTCATGCTGGACTTCCCTCCTTGACGGACGAACTTGCCGTTCTCTATTAAAATATTAAAAGGGCGCGGCAGACGTGAGAGGCCCGTGCCGGGTGCCGGGAATCTATTTTTGCGCGCGCCGCCAGAGCCGGCGGAGAGGCGAATGCGGCGGAATCTTGTTGTTTTTTGGCTTGCGGGAAAATGGATGGAAAACGGCCTGCTTGCTGCTGAAACGACGGAGGTACCATGAGCACATTAATCGACCGGACGCTGCTGAAAACGAAGATGCGCGCGCCCCGCGCGAAGGACGGCGCCGTGCAGCGGGAACGGCTGCACCGCCTGTTGGACGCGGGGCTGGCGGGACGGCTGACGGCCGTATGCGCGCCGGCGGGCTACGGCAAGACGACGCTGCTCGCCGCCTGGACGCGCGGCCTGGGGCATCCCGCCGCCTGGCTGTCGCTTGACGAGCTGGACAACGACCCGGGGCGCTTCTGGCGCTACGCCGTCCACGCGCCGGATGAGGCCCTGCCGGAAGGCTCGCTGCCGCGGAGCATCCCGCTTGCCAAGGCGCTGCCGAGCGTGTCGGCGGCGACCTTCCTCGACTGCCTGATCCACGAGCTGTTCGCCGTCGCAACGCCCGTCACGCTCGTGCTCGACGATTATCACGCGATCGCGAACGACGAGATCCATCGCAGCTTGACCTATCTGCTCGACTATTTGCCGACGCATGCGCATGTGCTGATCGCGAGCCGCGCCGAGCTGCCTTTCCGGCGGGGAAATGGACGGCGCGGCAGGAACGCGCGAACGTGTCGGTGCCGGAGCTGCGGTTCACGATGGACGAGCTCGAGGCGTACGGCGCGGGCATGACGGACGTGCCGCTGTCGGGGCGGCAGCTGGACCGGCTCTTGGACCGGACGGAAGGCTGGATCGCCGGGCTGCAGCTCGCGTTTATCTCGCTGCGGACGCGGGAGAAATTCATCGCGGATTTTCAGGGGCGTAACCGGAACGTCGCGGAATTTCTGTTCGAAGAGGCGTTCGGCCATCTGCCCGCGGACATCCGCGCGTTCCTGCTCGCGACGTCGGTGCTGGACCGGATGAACGCCGAAGCCGCGAACGCGGTGACGGGACGGCCGGACGGGCGCGAGATGCTGGCCAGGTTGAACGCGCTGCAGCTCTTCCTCATTCCGCTCGGCGAACGGGGCGAATGGTTCCGGTACCATCAGCTGTTCGCGACCTTTCTCCGGGGGTTGCTGAAGCGGGACGATCCGGCGGGCTGGCTGCTGGCGAACCGGAAGGCGAGCGGGAGCTGCGCCGGGCTCGGCCTGCTCGGCGAAGCGATCGACCACGCGATCGCGGCGGGGGACTTCGCGCTGACGCGCGCGCTGCTCGAGCGGCACGTCGCGCCGGTGTTCCGGCAGGGCGAGCTGGCCGCGCTGCTGCGCTGGTTCGGCAGCCTGCCGGCGGATGCGCCGTGGCCGGCGGACATGCGGCTGCTGTACGCGCTCATCCTGGCCATTACCGGGCAGGCGGACCTTGCCGAGGGCCAGCTCGCCGGCATCGGGGACGAAACGGAACGCCGGGCCGTTCGGAGCGGGATGCTGTTCGTGGAGTCGAACGTTATTTTCTTCGGCGGCCGGTTCGAGCGGTGGCAGACGTTCGCGGAGGGGGCGTCGGCCGACATGCTGCCGGACAGCCGGATTTTCTACGACGTGAACTATAATCTGACGGAGCCGCTCGTGCGGCGGACGACGCTGGGGCTGAAGGGGCTGCTGAATCCGCATACCGAAGCGGTCGGGCTCGGGTTTCTGCGCGTGCTGGAGACGCACGGCTGGCAGGAGACGTTCATCGGCCTCTACGTGCGGCAGTCGCTGGCCGAAGGGTATTACGAATGGAACCGGCTGGAGGACAGCCGGGCGTATGCCCGCGGACTCGAAGCGGCCGCGCGGCGGACCGGCCTTCCGGGCCTGTACGTGCCGCTGGCGATTACGCGGGCGCGCCTGCTGCTCGCGGACCGGCAGCCGCAGCTGGCGCACGAGGCGATCGACCTCGCCATGGAAGCGGCGGAGACGCACGAGGAGCCGCAGTGGCTGTCCGGCCTGCGCGGCCAAGGCGCGGGTCTATCTGGCGGAGGACCGGCCGGCGGACGCCAAGAAGGCGATTGCGCCGCTCGGCTTGTCGGAGAAGGACAAGCCGGCCTTCAACCGCGAGTACGAATACGCGACGCTGGCGCGGCTGCTGCTGCGGCAGCGGAAATACTCGGCCGTGATCCGGCTGCTGGCGTGGCTGAAGCCGCAGGCCGAGCGCGAGGGGCTGCTCTCGAGCCTCGCGGAGCTCGCGCTGCTGCTGGCGCTGGCCGAGCACGGGCGGGGCCGGCGGGCGGACGCGTTCGCCGCCCTGCGGGAGGCGCTGGCGGTCGGCGAAGCGAACGGCTACGTCCGGAGCTTCGCGGACGAGGGCTTGGCCGCGGCGGAGCTGCTGGCGGCGTTCCCGGCGGCGGCTCCCGCGGAGGCGAAGCCGGCCGGGCTGGTCGAGCCGCTGCTCGAGAGCGAGCTCGCGCTCATGGACCTGGTTCGCCGCGGGGCGTCGAACCAGGAGATCGCCGGCGAGCTGGCGCTGTCCCTCGGGACGGTGAAGGTGTACCTGTCCCGCGTGTACGGCAAGCTCGGCGTCTCCTCGCGGACGCAGGCGCTGAACCGGGCGGAGCAGTTGGGACTGCTGGAGCACCGCGGGTAGCGTCTGCCGCAGCGATACGGCCGTGATTGGCGGACAGGAGAGCCGCTATTTCGGCCATATCGCGCTTTTTGGAGGTTTCGCGGCCACAGGAGCCGTTATTGGCCCGCGGAGGCGGGAAAAAACGGGCACAGCGGCCAATAGCGGAACGTATGTCCGCTTCGTTGGCCAAATCGCCCGAATTGGACCCTATAGCGGATCCTATGTCCGCGAACAAGCGAGGTGCATGAAAAAAGCCAAGAAATCGGAGGATTTCTTGGCTTTTTTGTTCAATTGTTGCCCAGCGCGCCGCCGGGCCGCGCGACGCGATGCGCGCGCCTGCCGTCCCGATTACACGCCGCGCACGAGCCCGCCGTCGACCATGAGGCTCTGGCCGGTGACGTAGCTGTTCGCCGGCGAGGCCAGAAACGCGACGTAGCGGGCGAACTCGTCCGGCTCGCCGTAGCGGCCGACGGGGATTTCCCGCTCGGACGCCGCGCGCCGGTCCTCGTAGGAGACGCCTTCGGCGGAGGCGCGGGACTCGTCCAGCGAGCGGACGCGGTCCGTCGCGATGCGGCCCGGCGCGACCGTGTTGACGAGAATGCCGCGGGGCGCCAGCTCGTCGGCGAGCGTTTTGATCAAGCCCTGCACGCCGAGCCGCAGCGAGTTGCTGAGCACGAGACCCGGGATCGGCTGCCGGATCGCCGTCGAAGAGACGTAGACGATCCGGCCGCCCTCCGCCGGCAGATGCGGCAGCGCGAGACGGATCAGCCGGACGACGCTCATCAGGTTCGTTTGGAATGCCGTTTCCCACTGCTCGTCCGTAATCGCCTCGAACGGTCCGGGCGGCGGGCCGCCGGCGTTGCACACGAGCCCGTCGATCCGGCCGAAGCGCGCCGCCGCCGCCGCGATCAGCGCTTCGACGTCCGCCGCCGAGGACACGTCGGCGCGCACGGCCAGCACTTCGCCGCCGGAAGCCGACCGGATCTCGGCCGCCGCCCGCTCGATCGTCTCCGCGTGCCGTCCGCAGATGACGACGTTCGCGCCTTCCTGCGACAGCCGCAGCGCGGACGCCTTGCCCAACCCTTTGCTGGCCGCCGTCACGACGACCGTCCGTCCTTTCAATGCCAAATCCATCGATACTACCTCCTTGGTATGGGTCTAGCCAATCGTTACCTCTAGCATGCAATAGTTGAACCCCCTTTGTCGAGCCGGTGGACGGGAACGGCGATGCCACGGAGCAGGGGAAGCATGCAAAAGAAGGGTTGTAAGCGCTCTTGCCGAATGTATGGGGAAGCGGCACAACCACGTTAAGGGGGCGAAACGTTAACATGACGAACGAAGGAATCGACCGGTATTTAACGCCGTATAAATGGGATCGTCCGGTGCTGACGGGCTCCGGCGTGCCGGGGGCGTACGACGAGCTGGCGGTGGACTGCCCGTTCGTGTTCGAGCATGGGGGCCGGTTCTTCATGATGCACGTCGGCTTCAACGGCACCGGGTACCAGACGGCGCTGGCGGCCAGCGATAATTTGACGGACTGGACGCATTACGGCGTGATGTTGAAGCGCGGCGAGGGCAACGGCTGGGACAGCCGCAACACGGCGGGCTGCTGGCTGCTGCGCGAGAACGGCCTCGAAGGCCCGGCCAAGCTGAAAAAATGGGACGGCCGCTACTGGCTCGTCTACCACACCTACCCGGAGGACGGCTACGAGGCCGGACCGGGGCGCATCGGGCTCGCGTGGACGGAGGACGAATCGCTGCTGCGCTGGAACCGCCTGCCGGAGCCGGTTCTCGTGCCGGAGGACGGCGCCGAATGGGAGCGCGGCGGCTTGTACAAGGAAAGCCTGGTGGAGCACGAAGGGACGTTCTACCTGTTCTACAACGCGAAAAACCGCGCCGCGGAAGGCGAGCCGTGGATCGAGCAGACCGGGTACGCCGTCTCCAAAAACCTGACGGACTGGACGCGGCCCGCCGCCAATCCGGTGCTTCGGGTGACCGGGCACCGGTGGGATTCGCGGTTCGTCAGCGATCCGTTCGTGGTGCGGGACGGAAACCGCTGGGTCATGTTCTTCTTCGGCTTCGACGGGCGGCATGCGCAGGAAGGGATCGCGTTTTCGGACGATTTGACCGTTTGGACGAAGGCCCGGGAGCCGATCCTCCGCCACGGAAGCGAGGGAGCGCTCGACGAGATTCATGCCCATAAGCCTTCCGTTCTCCTGCACGACGGCGTGTTGTATCACTTCTATTGCGCGTGCCGGCCGCACCGCGAGGGCGACCCGACGGTGAATTTCGGCAGCGAGTTCCGGACGATCGGCCTCGCGACGTCGCGGCCGATCGCGCAGGGCTAGCAGGGAAGGCGGGTCGGAACGGGCTCCGCGGCCAGCGCGCGCGGCGTAGTTCCCCGGACGCGCAGCGGGAGCACCGCGTCGGAACGTTCTGGGAACGGCGCTTGAGCGGTGCGCGCCCAAGCCGGCCACAGAACCGTACGTGTCCCGCAAAGGCGAACGATCCGGCATTCCCGGCTCGCCGGGCGCAACCGGCTTTCAACGTCGAACAGGCGTGGCCCGGCTTCGGGCCATGCCTGTTTAGCCGCGTTCGACTAGCGGCGCCGACGATCATTTCTTCTTGCTCAACTCCTCCATGATCCGCTTTCCCGTCGGCGTCTGCGCGAGTCCGCCGCGGGCGGTTTCGCGAAGCGCGTCCGGCATCGCCGTGCCGACCTCGAGCATGACCTGCACGACTTCGTCGGAGGGGATGACGCTGCGCACGCCGGCGAGCGCCATGTCCGCGGCGGCCAGCGCGGTGACGGCGCCGAAGCCGTTGCGCACGATGCAGGGCACCTCCACCAGGCCGCCGACGGGGTCGCAGACGAGGCCGAGGGAGTTTTTGAGCGCGAGGCCGACCGCGTGAACGGCTTGCGAAGGCTTCGCGCCGCGCACGTCCGCCAGCGCGCCGGCGGCCATGCCGATCGCGGAGCCGACCTCGGCTTGGCAGCCGCCTTCGGCGCCCGAGACGAACGAGTTGTTGGCGATGACGTAGCCGATGGCGCCCGCGGCGAACAAGCCGTACGTCATCGTCTCGTCGCTCCAGCCGAACCGTTCCTGGCAGCTGACGAACACGCCGGGAATGATGCCGCAGGAGCCGGCGGTCGGCGTCGCGACGATGCGGCCCATGGAGGCGTTCACCTCGGAGACGGCGAGCGCGTAGCTCATGGCGAGGCTCGCTTCGTCGCCGAGCAGCGTATGCCCGCCTGCCGGCTGCTTCGCATCGGCGTCCTCGGCCGGCGGCTGCTCCGCCGCGCCGAGCTCGGCCGTCGCTTCCAGCTCCAGCGCCGCCGCGGGCGGCGGCCCGGCATCCGGCGCCGGCCGCGCCGCCGCCGGAACGAACGGCGCGGCCGGCCTTTCGGCCGGACCCGGCGCCTGCGCGCCGCCGGATGCTACGTCCCGAACGGCGTCCGGCCTGCGCGCCGCCGGGGCGGACGGCATGTCCGGGAATTCCTCCGGACCCGGCGCCTGCGCGCCTCCGGGTGCTGCGTCCCGGACGATGCCCGGCCTACGCGCCACCGCCCCCGGTACTTCCGCCGCTCCCGGCATATCCGCCGCTCCCGGCATCCCCGGTTCCGCCGTCCCGCCCGGCGCCTCCGCCGCGCCGTCCGCTCCCCGCATCGCCCGCGGCGGCGCGCCCTCGGCGCGGTACGCCATGACCCGCTGGGCATCGCGGCCGGTCAGCCCGCTGCGCGAGGTCGTGTCCTGCGTCAGGCCGCGCCGGACGGCCTCCTTCATGATGCCGTAATACGCCGCCATCCGGGCGAATTCGTCTTCGGGCGGCCTCCCGGTTTCCGCGGTTTGCTCCTCCAGCATGTACCGCCCGATGGACAGTCCGCGCGCCTCCGCCTGCTCGGCGAGCTCGCGCAGCGTTCGAAATTGCATGGCGTTCGTTCCTCCTTGCGCGAGATGATCGTCCCTTCCTTACGTCAGATGCACGAAGTCGACCCGATGGATTTCGGGATAGGCGGCGAGCTCCTCCCGCAGCGTCGGCGGGAAATCCTCGTCGGTCTCCAGCGCCATCATCGCTTCGCCGCTGCGGCTCTTGCGGTCGACGGTCATCGTGCCGATGTTGATCCCGTGCAGCTGCAGCAGCCGCGCCACGATGGCGATCATGCCGGGGGCGTCGGCATTGCGGACGACGAGCGTCGGGTAATGGCCGGTCATGCTCGTTTTGAAGCCGTCGACGTTCACGATCTCGATGTTGCCGCCGCCGATCGACGTGCCGACGAGCGTGAACGCCGGCTCCTCGTCTTCGCCGCGGCCGAACAGCCGCAGCTCGGCGGTGTTGGGGTGGACGAACAGTCCTTTGCCCGCGTCCACGCCGACGCGCATGCCCGCCTGCCCGGCGATCGCGAGCGAGTCCGGCAGCCGGACGTCGTCGGTCGCCATGTCCAGCAGCCCGCCGACGATGGCGCTGTAGGTGCCGTGTCCTTCGTACGTGGCGGCGAACGAGCCGTAGAAGAGCACCTCCGCGCGGGCCGGCAGCCGGCCGAACAGCTGGCGGGCCGCCCGTCCGATGCGCGCCGCGCCGGCCGTATGCGAGCTGGACGGACCGATCATGGGGGGACCGATAATGGAAAAGACGTCTTTGAACCGCATGCCGCACGCTCCCGGATCAGAATGGATTGGAAAAGGTTAGTGTGCGGAAACGGCGGCGGAATATGCACGGCGCGGGGCGGGTTGGTTCCAGGCGCATAAAAGAGGCAGGCCAGGGGAACGTTACGCCGAAACCATGTCTTGGAAGGATGAAGAACGATCATTACCGCTGCCGATCACTTCACGAAAATCATCGAAAATACGCTGTCGCTGGAGCTCCGGATCCCGGACGCCGAGGCGGAGACCATGATCGCGACCTTGGATGCGCACGGATTCCAATCGAAAAATTCCTGGGCGTCCGTCCAGCTGCCCGGCCACGCCGTCGTGGAATTTTGCAAGAAGGAGCTCATGAAAGCCTGAGCCCCGCCGCTGCCGAAAGCCGGCAGCCGAACACGGCATGCGTGGACCCGGGCCGAACCATTGCCGCGCGCCGATCCGAAAGCGGCGCGCATCCGTCTCTCATCAACTACGAATTCGTCCCTTATCAACTACGCATCCGTCTCTCATCAACCACGCATTCCGTTCCCTCATCAACTACGCATCCGTCCCTTATCAAGCTCTTCTTGAAAGGCTGCCGTGACCCGGCGGCTTTTTTCGTTTGCGCGGCCGGCGCCGCAGGGGCTTTCATTCCTGATCAAGAAAGTTGATTGAATTAAATCATTTTTACAAAACGTAAACGCAATTTTAGCAAAAAACGATAGAATGCACCCGATTAAATGATTATAATACATAATCGGCGGAAGTGAAGTTGATCGTAAATGATCAAACCAATCACGGACGACAAGAAACGATACTGGAAGAGACGCGTGTGACTCTCGTCTCTATCAAGGAGGATGAACGCCGGCGGCATCGCCGCGGCTTACGGGGCCGGCCTGATCAAGGGCCGGACGGACGACGCGTTCGCGCCGAACGACGCGATCTCGCGCGAGGAGATGGCGGCGATGCTCGTCCGGGCGTACGCCTATGCCGGCGGCAAGGACTTGGCCGCGGGCGAAGCGGCGCCGCTTGCCGACGCGGGCGCCGTGTCGCGCCGGGCTGTCGCCGACGTGGACAAAGCCGTCGCGAGCGGCCTTATGACCGGCGTCGGCGGCGGATGCTTCGCGCCGGAGGCGCAGGCGACGCGCGCCGAAACCGCGGAGGCGCTCCTGCGCCTGCTGCGGCTGCTGCGCCCGGCCGCCTGACGGCTCGCGGCCGCGGGCAAGCGGCGCCGCCGGTTCGCCGTCCCGCGGCCGCGACGCATCGCGGCACAGCCGGCTCGCCCCGCCGTCCCGCCCGCTCGACCGGGCGCGGCGGCGCAAAAAAATCCCCCGCAACCGCGCGGAGCTTCGCGCGGTTGCGGGGGATCGGGGGCCGGGCCTACACGAGCGTGACGGCAATGCCTCGGTTTTGCAAATACCGGATGTCTTCCGCCGGCGCCTCCAGATCGGTAATGACATGGTCGATCTGCTCGATCGGGCAGACGAACGCGGTATTGATGACGCCGAATTTGCTGCGGTCGGTCACGAGGTACACCTTGTTGGCGTTCTCGATCATGTTCTCCTTGATCCGGGCCGACGCCAGGTAGGCGTCCGTGATGCCTTGCCGGATGTCGATCGCCGAGGTCCCGATGAAGGCGAGGTTGGCGCGGAACATGGAGATCATTTTCTCGGCGACGGGCCCGACGATGCTGTCGGGATTCGCCTCGCCGAGCGCGCCGCCGCAGATGATGACGGACAGGTTCTGCTTCTCTTTGACCGGATTCAGCCGGTAGGCGATCTCGAGGCTGTTCGTGATGATGGTAACGTTCGTCTTGCCGGCCAGCCGGTCGGCGATATGCTGGTTCGTCGAGCCGGCGTCCACGAAGACCGTATCGCCTTCCTTCACGAGCGAGGCCGCGGCTTGCGCGATGCGGAGCTTCTCGTCCTCGTACGGATCGGCCTTCCCGCGGCCGTCCGGCTGCGTTCCGCCGCCGGCTTGCGGCTTGATCATCGCGCCGCCGTTGATCCGCAGGATGTCGCCGGATTCTTCGAGCTGCGTCAGATCGCGCCGCATCGTCGCGGGCGACACGTCCAGCGCGCGGCACAGGTCCTCGATGGTCATGTATGGCTTTTGCTTCAGGATGTCGATGATTTCGAGATGTCTTTTTTTCATTCGGCGCGCTCCCGTATATGAATCGGATTTGATCGTTTGCGACCAATTTTACAACTTGTACATATAAATATATCATTTTGATCATCAAAATCAACCAAAATGATTGAAAATGATAATTTGTGCGCGTTCGATTGACTCGTATCATTTCCGCTGTCCAATTTTTAGAAGTTAAGACTCGATTCAATCACAAACCATATTAAGTGATTGTTAATGATCATTTTTTTGATCGAAATCGATTGACGGATGATCGGAAGTTGTCTATCGTTAAGAGCGAGAACACCAACGCACTTGTCCAGTCGCTCGTTTCCAGCAGTACGGTTCGCATCCGAACCGGCATTCAAACGCCTTCGAGGGGGAAGTACGAAATGGTAAGCAAGAAGAACGCGAACAAGCTGGCCATCTTCTGCATGGCAAGCGCATTGGTCCTGTCGGCATGCTCCGCGTCCGACGACTCCGGCAACAACGGCGGCAACGGCAGCGAAGCCAACGGGGCAAACCATCAAACGGCGGCGAACGGCGCGACGAACGAAGCGGCGTCCGACGCCCCGGCGAACGCGGCGAACGAAGCGCCGGCCGTCAACGCGGGCAAATACGAGACGCCGATCGATTTCACGATCGTCGGCCAATCCGACCCCAACCTGAAGTTCGACGAAGGGCAGAGCTACGACAAGAACAGCGTGTACGACGCCTACGCCGAGGAGCTCGGCATCAACATCAAGAACAAGTGGATCGTCGATTCCAAGCAGTACGACGACAAGGTGAACCTGACGGTCGCTTCCGGCGATCTGCCGGACCTCATGAAAGTCAACGCGACGCAGCTGCAGCAGCTCGTCGAGAACGACCTGGTGTACGACCTGACGGACGTCTACGACCGGTACGCGTCCGAGAACACGAAGAAGTTCATGACGGCGGACGGCGGCGCCGAGCTGAACGCCGCCAAGTTCGACGGCAAGCTGATGGCCATTCCGGTCACGGACAGCCCGTACAACTCCGCGCAATTCCTGTTCGTCCGGAAAGACTGGCTGACGAAGCTGAACCTGCCGGAGCCGACCACGATGGACAATCTGCTTCAGGTCATCGAAGGATTCACGAAGAACGATCCGGACGGCAACGGCAAGAACGACTCGTACGGCATCATCGCGCAGAAGGAAATCTACAACCAGGCGTTCAGCTTCGCGGGCCTGTTCAACGGCTACCACGCTTATCCGGGCGCATGGGTGAAGGACGCCTCCGGCAAGCTCGTCTACGGCAGCATCCAGCCGGAGATGAAGACGGCGCTGCAGGCGCTGCAGGAGATGTACAAGGCGGGCGAGATCGATCCGGAGTTCTTCACGAAGGACCATACGAAGGAGAACGAATTGGTCGCGAACGACCAGGCGGGCCTCGCGTTCGGCCAATTCTGGACGACGAGCTGGCCGCTGCCGAGCGCCGTCGTGAAGGACAACAAGGTCACGCAGGAATGGGAAGTGTACCCGATCCCGTCCGTGGACGACCAGCCGGCCATGACGCAGATCGGCATGAACTCGGGCAATATCATCGTCGGCACGGGCGTCAACGGCTACTACGTCGTCTCGAAGGAAAGCAAGCACCCCGAAGCGGCCATCAAGCTGCTGAACAAGTTCATCGACGTCGACACCGTGTTCCCGACGCCGGAGACGGAGCGGTTCCACAAAGGCAAGACGAGCGACGCGTACTGGAAGCTGAACCCGATCATCGTCATGTCGCAGGACGCCCAGGCCAGGGCGGGCGGCCAGCTGCCGAAGGCGGTCGAGGCGAAGGATCCGTCGATGGTGGCGGACAGCGTCGTCGGCTCGGCGTACTACAAGGACGTCGAAGCGTACTGGGGCGGCAACGCCGGCAACTGGAGCAGCTGGATGGTGGCCAAACCGCACGGCTCGCTCGACATCATGAACCAGTACCTGACGAGCAACCGCTTCTGGTTCGATTCCTTCGCCGGGGCGCCGACGCCGACGATGGCGTCGAAGAAGTCCGTCCTCGACCAGAAGGAGCAGGAGCTGTACACGAAGATCATCACCGGCAAAGCGCCGATCGGCGACTTCGACAAGTTCGTCGGCGAGTGGAGCTCGCTCGGGGGCGAGCAGATGACGCAGGAAGTCAACGACTGGTACGCGAAGCAGGCCAAGTAAGCGGCTTGCCGGCTTGCCAAACCGAATAACGAGGAGCGAAGGGAAACCGTCTCGTTTTCCCTTCGTTTCATTCTTGGAGGTGCGTCTGTGTTCGGCAAAAGATGGGCCCGCGAATGGTACTTCCACGCGATGCTGCTGCCCGCCGTCGCGCTCGTGCTGATCTACTGCTACGGCCCGATGGCCGGCATGGCGATCGCGTTCGAGAAATACGTGCCGGCGAAGGGCATAATCGATTCCAAATGGGTCGGCCTGGCTAATTTCGACTTCGTCCTGTCGCTGCCCGATACGTACCGGGTGCTGTACAATACCGTGTTCATCGCGTTCATGAAGATGGTCTGCGGGTTGATCGCGCCGCTTACCACGGCGCTGCTCCTGAACGAGCTCCGCAAAATCGCGTTCAAGCGCGTGTTCCAAACGCTGATTTACCTGCCTCATTTCTTATCCTGGATCATTCTCGGCGGCATCCTGCTCGACATCCTGTCGCCGTCTTCCGGCCTCGTCAACCAGGTGCTGAAGTCGTTCGGCATCGAGCCGGTCTTCTTCCTGGGCGACAACCGCTGGTTCCCGTTCGTCCTCGTCGCCACCGACGTCTGGAAGGAATTCGGCTTCGGCACGATCGTCTACCTGGCGGCGCTGACCGGCATCAATCCGGCGCTGTACGAGGCGGCGGAGATCGACGGGGCGGGCCGGTGGAAGCAGACGCTGAACGTGACGCTGCCGGGCATCGTCCCGATCATCGTTCTGCTCTCCACGCTCAGTCTCGGGCAAATTCTGAACGCCGGCTTCGACCAGGTGTTCAATCTCTATAATTCGCAAGTGTACGAAAGCGGGGATATCATCGACACGCTGGTGTACCGGCTCGGCCTCGAGCAGTACCAGTACGGCGTGGCGACGGCCATCGGCCTGTTCAAGTCCGTCGTGTCGTTCCTCTTCATCTCGCTCTCGTACGCGCTGGCTTACCGGTATGCCAACTATCGGATCTTTTAATCGCAAAGGGAGGCAGGCCCGTGGTCTACCGACTGTCTTGGAGCCGCAAGACGTTCATCGTCTTCAATTACGCGTTTCTCGCGGCGTTGTCCTTGCTGTGCATCTTCCCGTTCGTCCATATCCTCGCCCTCTCGTTCAGCTCGTCCTCGGCGGCCGCGGCGGGGGCGGTGAGCCTATGGCCGGTCGATTTCACGCTCGCGTCCTACGAGAACGTGCTCGGCAAGCAGGAGTTTCTCTCCTCCTTCGTCGTCTCGGTCAAGCGGGTGCTGCTCGGCACGTCCTTCAACATGCTTCTCACGGTGCTCGCGGCGTATCCGCTCTCGAAGGAAGCCGGGCAATTCCGATTGCGCACGGCCTACGTCTGGTTCTTCGTCCTGACGATGCTGTTCAGCGGCGGCCTTATTCCGCTCTATATGACGGTGAAGACGACCGGCATGATGGATTCCATCTGGTCGCTCGTCATCCCGGCGGCGGTGCCCGTCTACAACGTGGTGCTGCTGCTCAACTTCTTCCGCGGGCTGCCGAAGGAGCTGGAGGAATCCGCGATGATCGACGGGGCCAACCCGTTCGTGATCCTGCGCCGGATCTACCTGCCGCTGTCGGTGCCCGCGCTCGCGACGCTGACGCTCTTCTGCGTGGTGTCGCATTGGAACAGCTGGTTCGACGGCCTGATCTACATGAACGACCCGTCCCATTATCCGCTGCAGAGCTTCCTGCAGACCGTCGTCATCCAGCGCGACATGCGGTTCCTGACGCCGCAGGACATCGACATGCTGAAGCTCGTGTCCGACCGGACGAACGCCGCGGCGCAGATCTTCGTCGCCACGTTCCCGATTCTGATCGTCTACCCGTTTCTCCAGAAGTATTTCGTGCACGGCATCGTGCTCGGCAGCGTGAAAGAATAACGACATTCCGATGAGGTGTACACATGACCGAACTCTTGTTTCTCGGCACGAGCGCCGGCGTATCGACGGCGAACCGCCACCACTGCAGCATGGCCATCAAGCGCAACGGCCGCCTGTACTTGATCGATTGCGGCTGCCCCGCGAGCATGCTGCTGAAGAAAATGGGGGAGGACCCCAAAACGATCGACGCCGTCTTCCTGACCCACTGGCATCCCGACCACGCGAGCGGCCTGCCGATGCTGATCCAGGATTTGCAGTTGACCTACAAGCCGGAGACGCTCCCGATCTACGGCCCGGCGGGCACGGTCCGCAAGGTCGGCCAGCTGCAGCGGATGTTCATCATCCCGCAGGACATCTACCCGTTCCAGCTGGAGTCGCACGAATACGACGAGTCGTTCGTGTTCGAGCGGGACGGCCTGCGGATCGAATTCTTCCAGACGATGCACTTGAATAACGAGAACTGGCGCAAGATCGACGAGCGCCACGGCCATGAGATCGCGCCGATCGCCTACGGCATGGTGCTGCATCTCGACGGCAAAAAAATCGTCGTGAGCGGCGACGTGCTGTCGTCCGGCGACATCGTCCGCGCGCTGCCGGACGCGGACCTCGTCATCCACGAGTTCGGCCACATCCATCCGGAGAAGCTGAACGCTTTCGTGAAGGAGCAGGGCATCGCGAACCTGCTGATCACGCACATTCACCACGAGTGGGACCTGCGGGCGGACGAACTGAAGCGGATCGTCTCGGCCGGGCACGCGGGCGACGTTCAGGTCGCGCACGATCTGATGCGGCTCGCGATCTAAGAACGGAGGAGGAGCATGACGATGGAACAACGCGCGAAGGATCAGGCGGCGCAGGAGCAGCCGGGGGAGCACCGCACGACGATTACGTTTCTGGGCACGTCGGGCGCCATTCCGGAGGCCGGCGGCGAATCGCCGACGTTCCTGATCAACGGCCGCTATCTGGTCGATACCGGCTGGACGGCGGTCGCGAATTTGCGGAACCGCGGCATCGAGCCGTTGGAGCTGGAGTACGTGTTTTTTACGCATTTTCACCATGACCATTACATGGCGCTGCCGTCGCTGCTCTATTACTGGCTGATGCGCGGCAAGCCGCTGCGGGAGCTCAAGATCGTCGGGCCGGCGGAGGATCTGGAGCTGATCGTCAAGCGGGCCGTCAGCTTCCTGCACCCGGAACGGTACTACGGGAAGGACGACGTGCCGACGCTCATTCCGCTCCTGCCGGGAGACGGCTACGAGGAAGCGGCGTTCCGGCTCGAGACATGCGCCACGGTCCATCCCGTGCAGGGGCTGTGCTACCGGTTCATGGACCGGCGTTCGGGCAAAACGTTCACGTTCACGGGCGATACGGCCTACCACCCGCCGATCGCCGAGCATGCGCGGGGCAGCGCCCTGCTCGTGCACGAATCGGCGCTCGGACCGGTCGCCGCGGACCCGGCGAACAACGCGTACATGCATGCGGGCGCGATCGACGCGGGGCGGATCGCGGAGGCGGCCGGCGTCCCGAAGCTGCTGCTCGTGCATGCCCTGTCGAGCCGGGCGGAATCCTGCGTCGCGGCCGCGAAGGTCGTCTTCCGGGGCGAGGTCGAATGGCCCGCGGACGGACAAACGTACGTGCTCTAGGGCACGAAGGAAGGAGAGCGAGCGCATGACGAACGGGCACGAACCGGCAGCCGCGGACCAAGCGCTGCCCGCGCGGAAGGACTCTTTCCGCCGCGCGCCGATGAGCTATTACGACATGTACGTGAAGAGCGGACTCGTCCGGGAGAACGGCTTCCTAGGGATGCCGCCGGAGGAGCGGGCGCTGCCGTCCTACGCGGAAGCGGCGGAGCTGCTGCCCCGCCCGCATTGGGAAGGGCGAGAGACCGAGCTCGGCCTCTACTGGAAGGCGTGGGAGCTGGCTTTCGGCCATCTGCGCAAGGCGAACGCGCGCAACGGCTTCCCCGCGAACTACATCGACACGGCGTTCAACAACGATCTGTTCATGTACGACAGCAGCTTCATCCTGCTGTACGGGATGTACGGGCGCCGGGCGTTCGATTTCCAGCGGACGCTGGACAATTTCTACGCCAAGCAGCATCCGGACGGCTTCATCTGCCGGCAGATCCGCCAAACGGACGGCACCGACGTGTTCCACCGCTTCGATCCGTCGAGCACGGGGCCGAACCTGATGCCGTGGACCGAATGGGAATACTTCCGGATGTCGTCGGATACGGAGCGCCTGGCGAACGTATTCCCGGCGCTCGTCGCGTACCACCGCTGGCTGAAGGCGTACCGGACGTGGCCGGACGGCACGTATTGGGCCAACGGCTGGTCGGGCGCCGCGGACAATTTGCCGCGCATTCCGGACAACGCGGACAAAGACAAGGATTATTTCTTCCACGGCCATCTGGTCTGGTGCGACAGCTGCATCTTCCAGGTCTATGCCGCGAAGCTGCTGGTCGCCATGGCCGGCGTGCTCGGCCGGGAGGCGGAGGTCGCGGACGTGGCCGAAGAAGCCGAGAAGCTGACGGCGCTTATCAACGACCGGCTGTGGGACGAGGAGACGGCGTTCTATTACGACATGCTCCCGGACGGGACGCTGACCGGCGTCAAGAACATCGGGGCGTACTGGGCGCTGCTGGCCGATATCGTGCCGGCGCGCCGGATGGAGCGGTTCGTCTCGCATCTGTCCGATCCGGGCGCGTTCAACCGGCCGCACCGGGTGCCGTCCTTGTCGGCGGATCATCCCGCGTACCGGCCGGAGGGGGACTATTGGGTCGGCGCCGTCTGGATGCCGACGAATTACATGGTGCTGGGCGGGCTGCGCGCGGCCGGCTTCGAAGCGCTCGCGGAAGAGATCGCGGCCAATCACCTGGATCAGGTGACGGACGTGTACGCCGCGACGGGCACGATCTGGGAAAATTACGCGCCCGAGCAGGCCGCGCCCGGCAAGCCGGCGAAGCCGGACTTCGTCGGCTGGGGCGGCCTCGCGCCGATCGCCGTGCTGTTCGAGTACCGCTTCGGGCTGCGGCCGGACGCGCCGGCTTCGCGGCTCGCGTGGGACGTGCGGCTGCTGGAGGCGCACGGCGTGGCGCGGTATCCGTTCGGCGCCGAAGGCGTGCTCGACCTGGCGTGCGCCGCCCGCGGCTCGCGGACGGAGCGGCCGCGGATCGAGGCGCGGTCGAACGTCGCGCTGACGCTGATCGTGCGCTGGGACGGCGGCGAGGAGACGATCGCGCTCGCGCCGGAGGGCGGCGCCGGCGGGAACGCGGCGGCGGAAGCCGGATCGGCTGTCGGGACCGAAGCTTCGGCAGAGGCCGGGGCGGCTGCGAGAGCTGCGCGCGAGTCGGATGCCGGACCGGCCGCGGAGTCCGAGTCGGCGGCAAGCGCGGAGACGGGAGGCGGCCATGACGGCGAATAACGCGCCGGGCATTCGCCCGAAGGTCGAGGAACGGGAGTTCCAGACCGTGCGGAAGGACCGCTACTACAGCACGTACGTGCCGAATCCGCTCGTGCGGGAGAACGCATTCCGGGGCATGGCGGCCGACGCCGCCGCGCTTCCGGCGTTCGGCGGCGCGCGGGACCGGCTGCCGTCGCCGAGGTGGGACGGCCACGAGGCGGAGATCGCGAGCTACTGGAAGGCGTGGGAGCTGGCGTTCGGCAACCTCCGCGCGCCCGCCGAAGGCAGCGGCTTTCCCGCCAATTATATCGATACGGCGTTCAACGACTGCCTGTTCATGTGGGATTCCTGCTTCATCATGATGTTCGCGAAGTACGGCCGCCGCGCGTTCGCCTTCCAGCGCACGCTCGACAACCTGTACGCCAAGCAGCATCCCGACGGCTTCATCTGCCGCCAGATCGGCACGGGCGACGGTGCCGACCGGTTTCACCGGCACGATCCCGCGAGCACCGGGCCGAACGTGCTGGCCTGGGCGGAATGGGAATATTACCAGGCCTCCGGCGATCTGGACCGGCTCGCGCGCGTCTTCCCCGTGCTCGCGGCGTACCACCGCTGGCTGCGGGCGTACCGGACGTGGCCGGACGGCGGGTATTGGTCCTCCGGCTGGGGCGCCGGCATGGACAACCAGCCGCGGATGCCGGCGGAGCTGCCGTACCAGGCCGACGAGTTCTACCACGGCCACCTCGTCTGGGTGGACGCGTGCCTGCAGCAGCTGCTGTCGGCGCGGCTCGTGCTGCTCATGGCCGGCCTGCTCGGCCGCGTGGAGGACGCGCGCGATTTCGCGGCGGAGTCGGAGCGGCTCGCCCGCTTCGCCGACGAGAAGCTGTGGGACGAGGAGACCGCGTTCTATCACGATCTGAAGCCGGACGGCGGGCGGCTCGGCATGAAGTCGATCGGCGCCTACTGGGCGCTCATCGCCGGCGCCGTGCCGAACGCGCGGCTCGCCCGCTTCGTGGCGCATCTGGAGAATCCGGCCGAGTTCAACCGGCCGCACCGGATTCCGTCGCTGTCCGCCGACGATCCGAACTACCAGCCGCAAGGGGATTATTGGCGCGGCGGCGTCTGGATGCCGACGAACTACATGGTGCTGCGCGGCTTGAGCGGCCACGGCCGCGACGCGCTGGCGCACGAGATCGCGCGCGGCCACGTCGGCCATGTCGCGGACGTGCTCCGGCGGACGGGCACGATCTGGGAAAACTACGCGCCGGAGTCGATCGCGCAGGGCGTGCCGGCGAAGCCGGACTTCGTCGGCTGGAGCGGGCTCGCGCCGATCGCGGTGCTGCTCGAGTACGTGTTCGGCCTGCGCGCCGGCGCCGCCGAGGGACGGCTCGTCTGGGACGTGCGCCTGCTCGAGGCGCACGGCGTCGACCGGTACCCGTTCGGGCCCGAGGGCGTGCTCGAGCTGTCGTGCCAAGCGCGGCGGTCGGCCGAGGAGAAGCCGGCGATTACCGTGCGCGCCAGCGTGCCGGTTACGCTCGCGCTCCGGTGGGCGGGCGGCGAGGAGACGATCCGCATCGCGCCTTAAGCGCCGTCCTGCCGGTTCCGTTCGCCCCTTCGGAAGTTAACGCCATCCGCCTTTTAGGCGGTTAACCTTTCGTGCGATGTAACAAAAGCAAGCAGGCCGCCGGGCTCGTCCCGGCGGCCTCTTCGGCGTACCGCTGCAAGGGGGGAGCGAAACTTTTCAAGTCCTGCAAGCGTCTACATAACATTCCCTATTATGGAAGGATGGCTGTTGTGAATTATCGAAAAGCGATCGTCGCCACCCTCGCTTCCGCCTCGCTCGGCGGGCTGACCGCCGCCTGCCCCGCCGCCGCGGAGTCCGCCGCGCCGAATGCGGCCTTGATCAAGCAGGAGACGAGCGAAGCGAGCCAATCGGCCATGGCCGCGAACGTGCTCTTCCTGGATTATTCCTCCACGCTGCAGTCCCGGGACGCGAACGGGACGATCATGGTTTCGGGCCGCAGGCTGCTGGAGGCGATCGGTTACCGCATCGCCTGGGACGCGGCCGGCGGTTCGCTGACGGCCGAGCGTCCGGGCAAGCCGGCGCTTCTCCTTCAGGCCGGCCGGCGGGAAGCGAAGCTCGGGGACAAGACCGTGCAGCTGCCGGCAGCCCCTTATATCGGCGAAGGAATCCTGTGGGTGCCGCTTCGATTCACGGCCGAGGCGGCCGGCCTGACGGTCGCGTGGGACGCCGCGAACCGCTATGCCTATGTCAAAGACCCGGCGGCGCTCCCGAAGATCAGTCTGACGACCCGGGCGGATAACCGCGTAACCGAACAGCCGGCGAATCTGATCGGCTATTTCAAGTCGCGCATGGGAATCGACGTGAATCTGAATTTGGTTCAACCCGACTATTACCGGGAGAGGACCAACATTATGGTCGCCGCCGGCGATACGGGCTCGATCATGCTGCTGCAAAATAACTACCAGTATTCCGACGAGCTGCTCCGGAGCTTCGCGATGGATCTCACGGAGGATCTGAACGCGTTCCCGCGCTTGAAGGCGCTGGCCGCCGAAGCGGCGGGAGGCCGAACGATCGACGGTCGGATCTATGGCATCGCGCGGCCGCGCGATCCTCACGACGCGCCGTTTCCGGCGATCAGGCAGGATTGGCTGGACCGGCTCGGCTTAGCCCGGCCGAAGACGATGGAGGAGGTGTATGCCGCCCTGCGGCAGTTCGCCCACAAGGATCCCGACGGCAACGGCAAGAACGATACGTACGGGATGACCGGTTATACGACCGCGGCCGGTCTCGGATCGTTCGCCTGGGTCGAGCAGGCGTTCACGGGCAGCCCCGAGCGCTTCGCCGTTCAGAATGGCCGCGTCGTCGATCATGCGCTCGGCGCCGGGGAGACCGAGGCGCTGAACTGGCTTGCGCGCGCTTATCGGGAAGGGCTGATCGACAAGGAATTCGCCGCCCAGACGCCGGAACAAGCCGCCGACCGCATCCGCGGCAGCCGATCCGGCCTCGCGGCTTTAAGCTTGCGCGACGCGGCGGCGCTGACGGGCGACAAGGCGCAATGGATTCCCTTGTCGGGCCTTAAGGCCGATTCGCTCGGCGTCCCTATCGCGCCGTGGAATACGGAAGTAACGGACACCTACATCGTCACGCGCATGTCGCGCGTGGCGCCGAAGACGATTTTGCGATGGCTGGACGGCGGGCTGGCGATGAACGAGTCGGGAGCGTGGGACGGCATCGAGGGATTCGGTCAAACCGACCGCGCGGCGCTTCGCAGTCTGTTCGGCGAGCCGGACCTCTTGAACAGCGACGCGCTGAAGTCCGTGCCCGAACGAACGCGGGGCGCCTACGAGACGGCGGTCAAGGAATGGCAAAAGACCTCTTACGCGGATGCCGTCGTTCCCGCCTTCTCCGGGCTGTGGAGCACGGGCAAGTACGCGGAATTGAACGCCGAGCTGAAGGAAACGCAGATCAAGGTCATCCTGGGGGAACTTTCGATGGAGGACTGGGGGCAGTATACGAAGACGCTCGCGGCATCCAAGCCGTATCAAGCGTTGCTGGCGGAGTTGGCCGAGCTGGCAGGAGACGGGGCGTGAACCCCGGAAGCGTATCCCATTGACGCGGCGCGCGCCGCATGCGCCGTACGGCAAGAAGCCTCCGTTTCCGCGAAACGCGGAAACGGAGGCTTTTTTGCATTCCATACGGGCAAGTCCGTGCGCGCTACGCGAGCGCCCCGTAAACGACCGCCCGCAGCCGGTTGACGATATAAGGCTCGAGGCTCGGGAGCATCTGCTGCATGTACACGACGGACAGCTCCTCCGCGGGATCGATCAAGACCCACGAACCGGCCAATCCGGCCCAGCCGTATTCGCCGATCGGACCGTTGCTGCCGCCGGCCGCCCGATTGATCATGACGCGCACCCCTAACCCGTAGCCGTACCCGCTCATCTGCGACCAATCGAAGTCTTCGAGCTGCCGCGGATTTAAATGGTTGGTCGCCATCAATTGAAGGGTCCGGGGGCTGAGAAGCCGAACCCCGTCCAGTTCGCCCCCTCTCGCCAGCGCCTGCGCGAACCGGCCGTAATCGCCGATCGTCGACAGAAGCCCGCCGCCCCCGCTTTCATGGCGGCTGCCCGGCTGATAAGCGGCGTCCATGCGCGTATTGGGCGTCAGCGTCCCGTCTTCGGAGCGATCGTACATCACGCACAGGCGGTGCCGCTTCTCGTCCTCGATCCGGAACGAGGTATCCGTCATTCCTAGCGGTTCGAAGATCTCGTTCTGCAGAAACGCTCCGAACCGTTGGCCGGACAATACTTCGACCAAGGCGGCCAAGACATCGTGGCTCGTCCCGTATTGCCAGCGCGTGCCGGGATCGAAAGCGAGCGGAATGCCCGCCAACGCTTTGGAGATGGCCCGCGGTTCCAGACCGGTGACGTCCTGCTCGAAGATTTTGCGGGTTTGCCTTTCGGTTTCCGTGCCGTCGCCGCCGTACGTAAGCCCGGACGACATCGTGAACAAGTCCTTGACCCGGATCGGAGCCGCCGCGGGAGAGACGGATCCGTCTTGCCGGTACACCTGCGGATTTTTGAATTCCGGCAAGTATTCGTCCAGCGGGTCGTTCAGCAGGTAAAGTCCCTTCTCGTACAGCATGAGCGCGGCCGCGCAGGTCACCACTTTGGTCATCGAATAAATCCGGTAAATGGTATCCGGCCGAATGCTTATGCCTTGCTCCGCATCCGCATATCCGAAGCTCTCCCGGTATAGCACTTCTCCGCGCCGCACGACGGTGCAGGCGCACCCGGCCGGTCCGCCTTTCTCCATGAAGCTCTTGATCAGCGGAGTCAATCGTTGCATGTGGCTCACTTGCAAACACCTCCATAACGAGTTTGAATACGGAATCCTGAATTTCCATCTACATCGCCGCTTCGCAACTCCCCAGGTCAACGTTATAAGGATTCGAGGAGCAGCTGGTAATCTCCTCCTGAAACCGCCTTCTTGCCTAAGGAAAATGAGCGGTCGGCGGCCGGCGCGTCCGGCGCGCCTCCCGGCAAAGACGCGGAGCGCGGACACGCGGGATCGCGAGGCGCAGGATGATTAACCCAGTTAAAGGAATGCCCGCGTTCCTCTACCCAAGGCCTCCGCAACGTAGTACTGTAGAAAGAAATCGATTGGCCGAAGAAGGGAAGGAAGAACGGGATGAACATTCTCATCGTGGACGATGAACCGCGGCATCTGAGAGGAATGGCCGCCATGCTGCGGGCGATGCGGCCGGACGCGGACGTCGCGACGGCCAAGGACGGGGAGGCGGCGCTCGCCGCCGTGCGGGACGCGCGCCCCGACGTGGTGCTGAGCGACATCCAGATGCCGAACATGGACGGGCTTGCCTTCCTGCGGCGGCTGGAGGAGGAGGACATTGCGACGAAGGTCGTCATGGTGTCGGCGTACGACCTGTTCGCGTACGCCCAGACCGCGCTGCGCCACGGCGCGTACGATTACCTGCTGAAGCCGGTGGACGCGGAGAAGGTCGAGGCGCTGCTGGAGCGGCTGGAAGCGCAGCTCGCGGCGGAGCGGGAGGCACAGGCGTCGTCGGACGCGCTGCGGCAGCGGCTGCGCGAGGCGTCGCCCGCCTATCGCAGCCGGCAGCTGCACCGCTGGCTGGCCGGCGAGCTGCCGCCGGACGAAGGCGCGGGGCTCGCGGAGTGGCCGGCGCTGCAAGCGGCGAACGTCCTCGTGCTGACGGAGGCCGTCCGCGGGGACGGCGCGGAGGCGGACGGGGCCGCCGCGCCGGAGCCGCCGCCGCTCGAGGAGTTGGCCGAGCGGCTGGCGCTCGCCGCGTCGGCGTTCGGCGACGCATGCGCGTTCGCGCTGCAGACGGAGCCGGCGCCGGGCGCGCGGCTCGTCACGGCGCTGCGCCTCGCGCGGCCGGCGCCCGAGGCGCGGCGGGCGCTGCGCGGCGCGCTGCTCGCCGTCGCCGAGGCGTGGCGCCCGCGCGGCGCGCTCGCGCACGGGATCGCGGCGCTGCCGCCGGAGCCGCCGGACGCCGGGCCGCCGCGCGGGGACGCCGCGGCCGCCGCGCCGGGGCTCTACCGCCGGGCGCAGCAGGCGCTTGCGTACGCGTTCCACGCCGAATGGCGGGGCGCCGTCGACGCCGACGACGTGCTGCCGCCGGCGAAGCCGGTCTTCCGGCTCGACGGGGAGCAGCTCTTCGAGGCGCTCCAGGAGCCGGAGCCGGCGGCGGCCGAGGCGCTGTGCGCGGAAGCGTTCCGCGAGCTCGCGGCCGGCGGCCGGTGCGAGCCGAGGCTCATGAAGGATTACGCGGCCTTGACCTTGATGAAGCTCAAGAGCCGGACCCGCGACATTATCGATACGCGCGTTGGAAGCGTTGTCACCGAGACGGCCGTGTCGGACGTGCCGGCCTGCCGCAGCGCCGAGGCGCTGATCGCGCTGCTGCTGGGCAGCCTCCGCGAGGTGCACAAGTCGCTGCACGAGCGGAAGCAGGGCCGCAGCGAGCTGATCGTCGACCAATGCCTCGGCTGGATCCAGGAGCGCTTCGCCGAGGATCTGACGCTGGAGGCCGCGGCGGAGCGGTTTCATTTCAACGCGTCGTATTTCAGTACGCTCCTGAAGGCCCGCACGGGGCGCTCGTTCTCGGAGCACGTAACGGACGCGCGCATTCGCCGCGCCAAGGAGCTGCTGCTGGCGGGGCAGCTGCGCATCTACGAGATCGCGGAGCAATGCGGCTACCGCGATACGAAATATTTCACGCGGATGTTCAAGCGGCAGGTCGGGCTGTCGCCGGAAGCCTATAAGCACGCGGCGCCGCGGGCGAACGAAGGCGGGGAGACGCCATGACGTTCCGGACGCGGCTCGTCCTCAGCTACCTGACGCTCATCGCCCTGCCGCTGCTCGTGCTGAGCACGCTTTTCTACCGGACGAGCCTGAACGTCGTCACGGAGCAGGCGCAGAAGAACGTGTACGCCGTCGTCAAGAAGAACAACGACGTCATCGACACGAAGCTCGGCATGGCCGACCAGAACAGCCGGTCGCTGTTCGTGGACAAGGACTTGTACGAGATTTTCAACACGCTCCATCCTTCGAAGGAGGAGGAGCTCGTGGCGGCCGACCGGCAGATCTCCGCGATCTTGAGCAAATATTTCTCCCAGAACGAGGACGTGTACGCCGTGCAGCTGTGGACCTCGTACTACAGCTTCGGCCTGTCCCTCTCGCTGCCGCAGGGCGATCCGACGCAGTCGCGGATCTACAAGGAAGCCCTGCGCGCGGGCGGGAAAATGGTCTGGTACCCGACGTACGATTTCACCCGCATGTTCAATCAGCCGTGGCTGAAGGACGGCTCCATCGACTTCCGCTACCTGTTCTCGGCGACCCGGCTGCTGAATTTCTCCCACCTCGAGGACAGCACCCTCGTCAAGCTGAAGCCGGGCGTCGAGCGGCCGGTGCTGACGATCAGCTACAAGTCGACCGTAATGGACGAGCTGTTCGAGCAGAGCATTCCCGCCGGCTCCAGCTACATGGTGCTCGACCCGAACGACGTCGTCGTGGCGTCGAGCGACGGGTCGCAGGTGACCAAGAAGTACGCGCCGGCGTGGATCGAGGCGTTCCGGGCGAAGGGGAGCGGCACCGAGCGGATCAAGCTGAACGGGAAGCATCAGATCGTCTGCTTCGCCCGCTCGGAGGTAACGGGCTGGATGTCCATCGTCGTGACGCCGCAGTCCGCGCTCGTGAGCAGCCTCGTGCCGGTCATCCGCACCTCGACGATCGTCGGCGCGCTGGCGCTGACCGCCGTGGCGCTCTTCTTCGCGTACTTCATCCTGGGCCGGATCACGGGGCCGATCAAGCGGCTGATGAGCGCGATGCGTTCCGTGGGGGAAGGGGATTTCCAGACCCGCGTCGAGGTGAAGCGCAACGACGAGTTCGGGCTGCTGTCGCAGCGGTTCAACTGGATGAACGACCGCATCGCGATGCTCGTCAAGGAGAACTACGAAATCAAGCTGAAGGAGAAGGAAGCGGAGATCCAGGCGCTCAACATGCAGATGAACCCGCATTTTCTGTACAACACGCTCAACATCATGAACTGGACGGCCATCGAGCACGGCCAGAAGGAGTTGAGCAAGATGCTCGTCTGCCTGTCCAACATGCTGCACTACACGTCCCGGAAGGAGTGGGGCGCCGTTCGGCTGGCGGAAGAGCTGGAGTGGATGCGGAACTACTTCTACATCATGTCGGTCCGGTTCGAGGGGAAGTTCGGCGTGACGTACGACATCGAGCCGGCGCTCTACGAGGAGGAGCTGCCGCGGCTGCTGTTCCAGCCGTTCGTGGAGAACGCCATCCTCCACGGCTTCAGCGGCTTGGAGGCGGGCGGCCGGATCGGGATCCGCGGCTGGGCCGAAGGCGGGAGCCGGTATTTCGAGATCCGCGACAACGGGCGGGGCATCTCCAAGGCGGGCATCGACGCGATCCTGTACGAGGAATCGGCGTCCGTCGGCATCAAGAACACGATCTCGCGCATCAAGATGGCTTACGGGGACGACTACGGCATCCGCATCGAATCCGCGCCGGGCGAAGGAACGCGCGTACGCATCCAGCTGCCGCGCAACACCCAATATTAGTCCACCATTCTAGGAATGCTCGGGTTTTGAAAGCGCTGTCCGTCTCTTACAATGGAACTATCATAGACTGCAGCTATGAGCCAATGAGGACGCAATCAGAGAGGGGCTCGCACTATGTCAAGCAATCGAGGGAAGCTCGTTTCCCTGCTTCTGGTACTGATTCTCGCGGTTACGGCCGTACTGACCGGCTGCACCAAGTCGGACGCCGGCTCGAACAACGGCGCCGCCCAATCCAATAGCGGCAACGGCGGCAATAGCGGAGGCGGCGCGGGCGAAGACGCCGGCGCGGGCTCGGCGAACGCCGGCAGCGGCGAACCAATCACGCTTCGCCTCACCGCTTGGGGTTCCCCGGACGAGATCGCGGCCTACAAGGTCGCCATCGCCCGGATCGAGAAAGCCAAGCCGAACATCAAGGTCGACTTCCAAGCGATCAGCGCGGACTACGACACGAAGCTGACGACGATGGTCGCCGGCAACGACGAGCCGGACGTGGCCATGATGGAATCCGCCACGATCGCGTTCCCGCTCGCGGAACAAGGCAAGTTCCTGAACTTGCAGGATTATATGGATAAAGACACGGAGCTCAACATGGACGCGCTCGTGCCGAACATCACGTATTCGGCGGAGCCCGGCAACGTGATCGGCATCGGCCCGGGTCCGGAAACGTTCGTGCTGTACTACAACGAGGACGTGTTCAAGGACGCCGGCATCGAGCCGCCGCCGGCCGATCCGTCGGAAGCGTGGACGTGGGACCAATTCGTGGACGTCGCCAAGCGGCTGACGATCGACAACAAGGGCCGCAATGCGACCGAGACGGGCTTCGATCCGAAGAACATCAAGCAGTTCGGCATCAACCTGCCGACCTGGTGGGGCCTCTACAGCAACTTCATCTATTCCAACGGCGGGGATTTCCTCTCGGCCGACGGCAAGACGCTCGGCCTGAACCAGCCGGAAGCCGTGGAAGCGCTCCAGAAGCTGGCCGACCTGATCAACGTGTACCACGTCGCCCCGTCGCCGCTGCAGGCGAAGAACATTCCGGGCACGAACGTGGCGCTCCAGACCAAGAAGGTCGCCATGGCGTTCGACGGGCAATGGGCGACGACGGGACTCGCGCAGTCCAAGTTCAACTACAACGTCGGCGCGCTGCCGGTCATGAAGGAGCCGGTCACGACGGTCGTCGCGGGCATGTTCTCCATCTTCAAGTCGACCAAGCATCCGGAGGAATCGTGGGAGCTGCTGAAGGCGCTGATCGATCCGGACGCGTCGCTCGACATGCTGACGGCCGGCACGTGGATGCCGTCGCATAAGGATTGGTACACGGACGCGGGCAAGCTGAACAAGTGGACGCAGAACCTGCCGTCCCGCCCGTCCGGCTACAAGGGCGCGGTCATCGACATGCTGCTGAGCCACAGCCACGCGACGCCGACGGCGTACGTCAAGAACTTCAACAAAATCATGGACGTCATCAATCCCGCGCTCGACAAGGTATGGCTGGGCAAGCAGTCGGCCAAGGACGCGCTGGACGCGGTCGCCGCGAAGGCGCAGGAGCAGGTGCAGGGCCGCCGGGACGTGAAGTAGGTTGAATGAGGTTTGTGAAGCAGTTGGTTGAAGTACGCGAAGCAGGTTGGATGAAGCAAGCGAAGCGGGTTAGCTGGAGCAAGTAAAGCAAGCTAGCCGAAGTACGTGAAGCAGCCCGTCCGCGGAGGCGGATCGCGGCGAGCGGGGGACAGCCGTTCCGGACCGGAGGGCTGTCCCTTTCCCTAGACAGGAGGCATAACGCATGGAGATTTCGGCGCAAGGCGGGCAGCAGGCCCGGGCCGCGACGCGGAAGCGGAGCACCGCGAGAGAGCGCAAGGCGCTGTTTTACGGGCTCTTGTTCACGGCGCCGGCCATACTCGGTTTTCTGATTTTCACCCTCGGTCCGATGGTCGCAAGCTTCTATCTCAGCTTGACGGACTACAACGTCTTCAAGGACCATACGTCCTTCATTGGATTCGACAATTACGCGAAGCTGTTCTCGGGCGGGGACGACCTGTTCTACCAGTCGCTCGGCACGACGTTTTATTTCGTGGTGCTGCGCGTGCCGGCGGTCATCCTCCTCTCGTTCGCCCTGGCGCTTCTGCTGAATATGAACGTCAAGGGGCGGTCCGTGTTCCGGACGATCATCTACCTGCCGAGCATCGTGCCGGCGGTCGCCTCCTCGATGATTTGGCTGTGGCTGCTGAACCCGGACCTCGGCCTGATCAACACGGCGCTGGAATGGCTGCATCTGCCGACGAGCAGCTGGCTCTTCGGGGAGCGCAGCGTCATTCCGTCCATCGTGCTGACGACGCTGTGGGGCATCGGCGGCACCGTCATTATTTTCCTGTCGGGCTTGTCCGGCATTCCGAAGCAATATTACGAAGCGATCGACGTCGACGGCGGCGGCTGGTACCACAAGCTGCGCCATATCACGATTCCGATGGTGACGCCGACGATCTTCTTCAACACGATCATGACGATCATCGGCTCCTTCCAGGTGTTCAGCGAGGCGTACATCCTGACCCAGGGCGGACCGAACAACAAGAGCCTGTTCTTCGTCTTCTACCTGTGGCGGACGGCGTTCCGCGACACGGAGATGGGCTACGCGTCGGCGCTCGCGTGGGTGCTGTTCGTCATCATTCTGATCTTCACGTTCATCGTCTTCAAGACGTCCAAATCCTGGGTGCACTACGAGGGGGACCGCGCATGAGAGAGTCCAGGCTGAAGCTCGCCGCAGGCTACGCCGCCCTGCTCATCGTCTCCATACTGTTCATCGTGCCGTTCGTCTGGCTGCTGCGCAGCTCCGTGATGGATCTGTCCCAAATCTTCGTCATGCCGCCCCAGTGGATTCCGAAGCCGTTCCACTTCGAGAACTTCAAGGAAGCGCTGACGGTCGTTCCGTTCGGCACGTTCTTCGTCAACACCTTGGTCATCGTGGCCGGCGTCCTGCTGGGCACGGTCGTCTCGAGCACCGTCGCCGCGTTCGGCTTCTCGCGCATCCGCTGGAAGGGGCGGGACGCGGTATTCGCGGTGCTCATGTCCGCGATGATGCTGCCGGGCGCGGTAACGCTCATTCCGAGCTTCATCGGCTGGAAGGAGATCGGCTTCTACGATACGTTCTACCCGCTCATCGTGCCGGCGTACTTCGGCGGGGGCATCTTCAACATCTTCCTGCTGCGGCAGTTCTATCTGACGATACCGCAGGATTTCGACGAGGCGGCGTTCGTGGACGGGGCGAGCTATTTTCAGATCTACTGGCGCATTCTGCTGCCGCTCAGCCGTTCGGCGGTCATCGTCGTCGCGCTGTTCACGTTCCTCGGCTCGTGGAACGACTTCATGGGCCCGCTCATCTATCTGAAGAGCGACAGCCGGTTCACGCTCGCGCTCGGCCTGCAAATGTTCCAGGGCAGCTATACCGCGCAGTGGGATTTGCTGATGGCGGCCTCGGCGGCCGTCGTGCTGCCGTGCGTCGTCGTGTTTTTGGTCGGGCAGCGGTATTTCCTGGAAGGAATTACGCTTACCGGGTTGAAAGGATAAACGGGGTTAAACGAGGATAAACGAGGTTAAACGAACACGGAACGACGACGATAAAGGAGGCTGCAAGCATGACAACGGTGCAACAACCGGTCCGGGGCTGGCGGGGCGTGCCGTTCTCCAGCGTGCGCATCGACGATGCATTCTGGCGTCCGCGCCTCGAGGTGCTGAAGAACGTGACGATCGACGTCTGCCTGCGCAAGTGCGAGGAGACGAACCGCATCCGCAATTTCGCGCTGGCCGGTGGCTTGGCGGAGGGCAAGTTCGAAGGGATGTACTACAACGATTCCGACGTGTACAAGGTGCTGGAAGGCGCCGCGTACGCGCTCATGACGGAGCGGGATCCGGCGCTGGAAGCGGAGATCGACCGCATCGCCGGGCTGATCGAGGCCGCGCAGGAGCCGGACGGCTACCTGTCCACGTATTATACGCTGGAAGCGCCGGATCGGAAGTGGACCGACATGGAGAAGCACGAAATGTACAACGGCGGCCATCTGATCGAAGCCGCGGTCGCGTACTTCCAGGCAACGGGCAAGCGCCGGCTGCTGGACGTCGCGTGCCGGATGGCGGACCATTACGACGCCGTGTTCGGTCCCGGCAAGCGCCATTGGGCCGAGGGGCACGAGGAGATCGAGCTGGCGCTCGTGAAGCTGTTCGGCGCGACCGGCGAGGAGCGGTACTGGAAGCTGGCGCTCTGGCTGCTCGAGGAGCGCGGCCACGGGCACGGCGTCGGCGCGATCTGGGATAAGCCGGAATGGGGTCCGGCGTACTGCCAGGACGACGTGCCGGTCCGGGACATCCGCGAGGTCAAGGGGCACGCGGTCCGCGCGATGTACCTGTACACGGCGATGGCCGACGTCGTGCTCGCGTCGGGCGATCCCGCCTATCTGGCGGCGCTCGACCGGGTATGGGCGCATACGGTGGAGCGCAATCTGTACGTGACCGGCGGCATCGGACCGTCCGTGCACAACGAAGGGTTCACCCACGACTACGATCTGCCGAACGAGTCGGCGTACTGCGAGACCTGCGCCGCCATCGCGATGGCGTTCTGGAACCACCGCATGAACCTGCTCCACGGCGACGGGAAATACGCGGACCTCGTCGAGCGCGAGCTGTTCAACGGGGCGCTCTCCGGCATCTCGCTGTCCGGCGACCGGTTCTTCTACGTCAATCCGCTGGCCTCGAAGGGCGAGCACCACCGGGTGGCATGGTTCCACACGTCGTGCTGCCCGACGAATCTCGCCCGGTTCCTGCCGGCGATCGGGCAGTACCTGTACGCGGCGACGGAGGACGGCCTCGCCGTCAACCAGTACGCCAACGGCGAATCGGCCGTCGAGCTCGGCGGCGGCGCCGGCACGGTGCGGATCGCGCAGTCCACGGCGTATCCGTGGGACGGGCGCGTCGTGCTCACGGTGACGCCGGAGCAAGAGGCGTCGGGCGAGTTCGCGATCCGGCTGCGCGTGCCGGGCTGGTGCCGGGGCTACCGGGCGTCGGCGCAGGGCGCGCGGGTCGACGGCGCGGAGGCGCTGACGGCGAAGGGCTACCTGGTCCTGAAGCGCCGCTGGGCGCCGGGCGACACGATCGAGCTGACGCTCGACATGCCCGTCGAGGTCGTCCGCGCCCGGCCGGAAGCGGAGGCGGACCGGGGCCGCATCGCGCTGCAGCGCGGCCCGGTCGTGTACTGCGTCGAGCAAGCCGGCAACGCCGGGCTGCGCTACGACGGCTTCGCGCTCGGCGCGCACGCGCCGTTCGCGGTGCAGCACCGCGCGGAGCTGCTCGGCGGCGTGACCGTGCTGCAGGGCCGCACGGCCGATGGCGAGCCGTGCGAGCTCGTCCCGTACTACGCGTGGGACAACCGCGAGGCGGGGTTCATGCAGGTGTGGGTCCGCGAGGCGGAGGACGGGCGGCTGTACCGGTTTTGAGTTAGGCGAAACCGCGGGGCGTTCTGGCTCGCTAGGCGATAGGGAAGAATAAAGATAAGGATTAACGAGGCCAACCATTCGATGGTTGGCCTCTTTGCGCTGTTCTACGAGCGGTAAGCTCGATAACGTTAAGGAAAACTTAATCGACAATAAGAGGGCGCTTCCGTAAAATGGGAATCATGACATTCATATAAGAGGCATCAGCATGCGACCATTCGTTGACGGTCCCGGTTTATCGGACCGCTGCAAGGGGGAAGCCGATATTCGGAATGGGTTTATCGCGATATGGCTAGGATTGGCGATTTTGCTGACGGTTTCCGGCTGCAAGTCAAACGAAACGTTTGCGGAACATGATAACCCCCCCATGTCCGCTACATTAGCCGGTTTGGTTGGACGATTGATAGATTTAGCTCCGAGACGCGATATGGCAAAAATACGTTGCCGGCGCATCAGGAAGCGCTTTCTCGGATTACGGAAAAAGGGCGGGTCGATCTATCGTCGTATTTCGATCGGGAAATTATCGAAACCGGCTATGTGCTGAGCGAGTCGAAATTCGGATACAATCGAATCATCTGCTATATCTTGGAGGTCGAGGGGGATATAATCGGTTCCTATTTGGCATTAAATATATCGGTTCTGGAGAAGGTTCGCTACAACATTACGGAAGGGCCGATAAAACCGATGGCGACTTTTACCGATTTGGAACCAGGCGACTTTGGAGAATCGTTCTTCGGTGTCGGAAAAGAACGCGATACTGCCCCTTTTAACCCGGTGAAAGATTAGCGTTATGAAAGACGATATACGCACTATAGGCTTTGTGGGATGGCCCATATCGTTGTTTCTTTTCAGCGAGCATGGCTCGATTTTTTTATTTGCCAGTGGAAGCTATTGTTTCTAGCGGATGAACGCGAACTAAACAGCTTAAACAGGCTCAAGAAACATCCTGGGTTAACCTCAACCCTACCTAAGGAGATGTTCGCTTGAAAATTTACGCATTCGGCAAAGCCGGCGGCAAAAGCATCACGCCATTCGACAGCAAAGGGGCGTCCATCTCCCGGATTATCAAGCACGACAAGCCGACGCATATCGGCTGCATCCATCTCGAGCCCGGCGGGAACGTCGGCCGGCACGAGGCGACGACCAACCAGTTGTTCGTGGTGCTGAACGGGCAGGGCTGGGTGACGGGCAAAGAAGGCATCTCGTACCAAATCAAGGCCGGTCAGGCCGCTTACTGGGAGGCCGGCGAAGCGCATGAATCGGGCACGGAGCACGGGATGACGGCCGTCGTCATCGAGAGCGAGCAAGTGGAGCCGCTGATGACCGAGATTCCGTGGTTAAACGATTGATTCGCGGTTAGTCCATATCCGGCGAGAGGAGCGCTCCCGATGAACAAGCTTCAAAAGCGCGCGTTGGCCGGTGCCATTCTGGGCGGAATCCTCTGGGTCGTCAGCGGCATCGCGGGCTTTGTCATCCATATGAAGCAGGCCGAGGAAGAAATGATGGCCTTTTACCCTACGCACAACGGCATGCTGCCGGTATTGGCCTGCATGCTGCTGGGCGGCCTCGGGTTCGTGGCCATGGTGATTAGCTTGGTGGTTTACATAACGACCAGCGTGGCGAAGAAAGGGTAGAGCCGCGGCCTTATCGGCCTGCGGCAGCGCCTTTATCCCCGCGAAGATCGTTCCCGGAGGGTGCGCGCATGAAGCTGTTTATCGTCTCCGACGAAGAGTCGGCGTATATTTGGGATCATTTCGATCCGGAGCGGTTCAAGGATATCGACCTTATCATCTCCTGCGGCGACTTGAAGGCGGCATACTTGTCGTTCCTGGTAAGCATGCTGCCGGTTCCGCTCTTCTATGTGCACGGCAACCACGACGCGACGTACAAAACGCACCCGCCCGAGGGCTGCGAATGCATCGACGGCCGGCTCGTCCGCTACCGCGGGCTGCGGATCTTGGGGCTTGGCGGCAGCCATCGCTACAGTCCGGGCGACCACCAGTACACCGAGCGGCAGATGAGGTGGCGCATCGCGAAGCTCCGTCCGGGACTATGGCGCGGCAAAGGCGTCGACATCGTCGTCGCGCATGCGCCGGCTTACCAGCTGGGCGATGGCGAGGACCCGTGTCACCGAGGATTCCAATGCTTCGTCGACCTCATGGACCGGCATCGGCCCCGGCTATTCCTGCACGGCCACCAGCATTTGAATTACGGGCGCCATCCGAGAGTCCGCCAGTACCGGGACACCCGAATCGTGAACGCGTTCGGCCATAGCATTGTGACGCTGTGACGAATCCGTTACAATGTAGGGACCGAATTGAAAAACCATTGGCAAAGCGGGTGAACCCGATGAAACAAATCCGTCAACTGCAGCTATGCTTCGACGAGGACGGCCGCGAGATCGAAGTGCTCGACGTGTCCATGATCGACCCGGATACGTTGACGATCGAAGAGAATCCGATCTTCAGCGAGCGCGTTTCGTTCGGCGACCGAATCCGGGTCCGTCGGATCGGCGACGTGTATTATTACATCGAAACGCTCCGGAAGTCGGAGCTTGTCCGGCGCTCTTGGCTGCTGAGCCGGCGGGTCAGCCGCTCGGCGGAGCTGAGCGCCGCGAAGGCGCGCATCGCGGAAGCGGGCGGCAATTGGGAGCAGGTCTTCGGCGGCCTGCTCGTGATCAACGTGCCGCAGGCGTTCGAGGGCGGCATCGCCGCGGACATCGACGCGATCATCGCGGACATCGACCGGCTTGGAGGGCAAGCGTGAGACAACCGATTTTTTACGGCGCGGTCCATCTGCTGTTCTATCGCGGCGACCGCGTCCTGCTGCTGAAACGGATCAACACCGGCTTCGAGGACGGCAAGTGGAGCGTCGTCGCGGGGCGCATCGACGGCAACGAGGAAGTGAAGGCCGCGGCGATCCGCGAGGCGAAGGAAGAGGCCGGCGTGACGATCCGGCCCGAGGATCTGGACGTCGTCGGCGTCATTCACCGCAAGAACGTCAGCTCGGAATGGATCGATTTTTACTTGCGGGTCCGCGCATGGAGCGGCGAGATCGCGAACATGGAGCCGCACAAATGCGAGGAGCTGGCGTGGTTCTCCCTGCGCGAGCTGCCGGGCGACATGATCGGCTACATCCGCACGGCGGTCGAGAAGGACCACGGGGCGATGTGGTTCGAGAGCTTGGGCTGGTAAAGTCGCGTACGCCGGAACGAAGGCAAGCAATAGCGTACATAGCAAAGGGCCGCTAATCCGGCCCCGCACGAAGCCGCCCTGACGGAAACCATCGGCGGCTTTTTTGCGTTATAGGGATATCTTGGAACGGAGGGGGAGTAGCGCATGGGAAACAAAAACATGGGGGCGGCGGCGATCATCGCGGATACGGCCGGCCGCGTCTTGCTCGTCAAGCACAGCTACGGCATGTTGAATTGGGATCTGCCGGGCGGCAAATCGGAGACCGGCGAATCGGCGCGGGAGACGGCAAGCCGGGAAACGTTGGAGGAAACGGGGCTCGACGCCGCGGTCGGCGCGCTGACCGGCGTGTATTACGATCCTCGGTACGATATGCACCATTTCGCGTTCCTCGCGTCGAATCGGACCGATCGGGCGCCGGAGCCCGCTTCGCCGGAAATCCTGGCATGCGGGTATTTCGCGCCGGACGCGCTGCCCCGGCCGATGAGCGACTTTACGTACCGGCGCATTCAAGACGCGCTGGCGGCAAGCCGGGAGGAGTTGTTTCACGTTATCGGCCCACGAAAGTGGCTGGATGAGTCCTAGTTCCGGCAGTCAATGAAACGTCCGGTTAACCCTGATTTTGGACACCGCTTCACCGTTCCATGCCAAATACTTTTCGGGCGGCCGTGCTTACAATAGGCTTGACCAGGCATGGATGAGGAGAGGGGACGCGACATGACGGCAACGAACCAGGCGATGTACGACGTAGGGGAATACGGCGCGGCGGGGGACGGCAAGACGCTCGATACGAACGCCGTGCGCGAAGACGTTCAGCTCCTGGTCCAGCGCCGGCCGGCAGTCGAAATTGCCGCCGAACGTACGTGCCCCGCTTTGTACGCGAAGCACGTGAAGGGGCTCCGCATCCGCGGCTTCGAGCTCGAATGGGCGGGCGTCATGCCGGCCTACTGCCGGAGCGGCCTCGGGATCGAATGGTTCGCGGACGTGACGATCGAGGGCTTCCGCGGACGGCAGCCGCGGCCGGACGAAGGCGCGGCGATCGTGCTGCGCGACGGCCGCGGCGCGGTCGTCCGGAACAGCGCCGCCGCGCCCGGGTCGGCGCGGTTCCTACATGCGGAGCGCGTGGATGGCGCGGCGCTGTATACGGGCAACGTCGCGCTCGAGGCCCGGCAGGCGGTCGGGCCGGAAGGGCACGGGTTTGCGATGCTTGGGAACATTGAACGGACGGACGAGGGATCAGAAGAGGTTTCGAGCTGAAGCGCGCAGCGCATGGAACGGACGAACGCGCCGGCGGCGAAGCAAAAAACGGCTTATCGCCTTAGCGCGAGAAGCCGTTTTGGCGTGGAGCGACGGAGAAGAGAATGCCGGCACCCGGCACCGCGCCGCGGCCGGATGACCGGCTTACGTGCCGCGGGTCTGCCGGTAAGCGTCCCGCACCCGTTCGATCTGGTCGAGGTGGCCGCGAACATGCCGCACGCGGTAGCCGAGCAGCTCCTCGAACGTGAACCGCGCCTGATCGGGGTAGACGCCGACCCGCCGCCATTCTTCGGGCGTCAGCTGCTCCATCAGCGTCTTCATGCCGCTGCGCAGCAAGCGGAACAGCTCCAGCTGCTCCTCGCGGTCCATCAGGCCGTACCTTAATCGCGCCGTCCATGCTTCTTGGTCGAAGGACGCCAGCATCGGCTCGTCCTCCGCCAGCACTTTGCGCATCCGCGACGTCGACGAGACCTCCGAATCCGTCACGTGAATCAGAATCTCGTGAATGCTCCACCGGTCGGGCGCCGGTTTGAAACGCAGCTCCTCTTCGGTCAAGCCGTTCACGGCCTCCCGCAGCAGGTCGTAGCCGCGGGCGTATTCATCGATCAGCGTTTGCGTTTGCATGGGGTCTCCTCCTTGTCAACGGGCCGGTTTCCATTTATTGTAGCATAGGAACGGGGCGGCCGGTCGGTAACGGGCAAGATTGCGCCTCCGCTTCCAAGCGGCAATTGATAAAGGTGCCGCACCATTTAGGACGCGAACGATTGCGAAGCAGGACGGGGGGATGCGAATGGCGACGATCAGAAGAGCGACCGAGCAGGATCTGAAGAGCGTGGAGGGGCTATCCGAGCGTTGGGTTTCGGAGGGCCTTACGCATGGCCTGGCGGTGACGACGGAAGCCGTGCTGCGCGGTTACTTGGGGGACTATTTCTGGGTGGCGGCGCTCGATTCGGCCATCGTAGGGTATATCATCGGCAGCGTGCGCGAGAGCGAAGGCTTGGCGGTGATCGAACAGGGCGAAGCGTATCTGGAAGTCGACGAAGTGTACGTGCTTCCGGAGCACCGGAGCATGAACGCCGGCCACGGGCTCGTCGATCGCCTGCTGCAAGCGTCGGAGGAGAACGGAGTCCGCCGCGCCGTCGTGTATTCCGCGAGCAAGCAGTGGCAGCGGATGGTCGGGTTCTACGAGAAGCACGGATTCCGGATGTGGTTCGTGCAGATGTACCGTTGAGGCGAACATGCCGAGGGCGGGCAGGCGCGCACGGCGCGCATTCGGACGGGGGGCGAACGAAAGAAGGCTGGAACCGCGGGGTGCCAGCCTTTTGCTATGCGTGGCGAAGCGCGTCACCCGGCGTCCGTTTCGATCACGAACCCGGCCACCGTCGCCAGGTCGGCCTCCGTCACGACGAGCTTGCCTTCGGGCGGGTCGCCCGCGGCGATGGCGCGTACCGGCTTCAGCCGGCCGCCCGCCGCGGCAAAGACGCGCACGCGGGCGAACGGACGGTCCAGCCGCAGCTCGCCGGCGGCGAACGGGACGCAGGCCGCCTCGCCGGAGTCGGAGACGGCGCGGTCGTCCTGCGCGATGACGGCCCAGCGGCCGGTGAACGCGACCGGCTCGGCGGCCGGGTACGCGACCGGGCCTGCCGCGCCGTCCGCGCGCAGCGCGAGCGCGGTCAGCCGCGGCGACGGCCGGTTCGTCGTCATCTTTAACCGGAAACGGCCATCCGTTTGCCGTTCTGGGCGCTGCGCGTCTTGGCGACGCCCGCGTGACGGCCTTCGGTCCGCCGCTCATCTCTCCCGCGCCTCGAACCGCTTGCGGTAGCCCGACGGGCTGACGCCGGCGGCCGCGGCGAACCGGCGGGCGAAGTACGCCGGATCGTCGAAGCCGACGGCCGCCGCGATGTCGGCGACGGCCTTGTCCGTCGTCAGCAGGAACAGCTTCGCTTGCTCCTGCCGGACGTCGTTTACGTACTCGTTCGGCGTGCGGCCGAAGACGGCGCGCATGCAGCGCGCGACGTAGATCGGATGGTAGTGAAGCGCCTCCCGCAGCCGCGCGTTCGTGACGGGCTCGCGATAGTTCGCCTTCAGCCAGGCGGCCGCGCGCTCGGCCAGCCGGACCGCGGCGGAATCCGCGCGCCGCTGCCGGGCGTCGCCGCAGAGGCGCTGCAGCAAGCCGTGGAAGAGCGTCTGCTGCTGCCAGCCTCCGGCCAGATCCGACCGGGCGCTCAGCGCGAGCAAGCCTTCGATGTCGGCGTAGACGTCCGGCGGCTCGGGCAGCGTCAGGTAACGCGGCAGCCGCAGCTCGTACTGGTGCCCGAAGTCGCCGGGGTAGCCGAGCTCCGCGCTTCGCTGCGGGGCGGGCGGGACGGCGCCGGCGTCGCCGCTCCATTCCGTCCATGGCGCGAGAATTTGAAAATGCAGCCAATAGAAATGCGTTTCCTCCTCGCACGGCCCCGTCGGATAGTGATGCCGATCCGGCCGCAGGATGACCGCCTGTCCGGCTCCGACCCGCACGTCGGCGCCCGCCTCGCCCAGATGCAGCGCGCCGCGCGACACGACGATCAGGTCGAACACGCCGATCGCCTGACGCTCCACGTGCCGGTCGCCGGGCTGGAAGACGTCCCGGCCGGCGGTCAGGAAATGCGGGAGCGGCGGGATATGCGCGAACAGCTCGTTTAACGGCATGAAGCATCCTCCGGTTCTTCGTCGTCTCGGGTTTCGAAAGTGCAAATCGGTTCGCGAAACCCGTCATTCGGCTTTCATCTTAATGCTGCCTGCGATCCTTGTCAAAGGCGGATGGATCGGCATCGAAAAGGAACGCGCAAGCGGCACGCTTCGGTTTCGAATATCCAAGCTTTCGTTCCGATTCGTCCTTGTTCCGCTCGCCGCCCCGGCCTATAGTGAAGGTTACAAGAGGAGGCGTTACATGCGATGAGCAAGAAGCTGTGGCAATTATTCAGCGGCGATTACCGGCAAAACTGCCTGTCCTGGCACCATTCCCCTCACAACCCCGTCATTCCGGCGAGCGGCGAGACGTGGCGGAGCGTCTGGGTCGCGAACCCCGACGTCATCGAATTCGGCGGCCGGCAGCTGCTGTACTACCGCGGCAACGGCATCCAGCCGGCTACCGACGGCAAGCGGCACGACCGGCTCGGCGTCGCCGAGATCGCGAGCGTGACCCGCGACAACATCGGGCTGCGCGACCTGAACGGCGGCGAGCCGATCGTGGACGTCGGCGCCCCGGGCGAATTCGACGATAAAGACGTGCTCGATCCGTCGGCGGCCGTGTTCGGCGGCAAAGTGTTCGTCTACTACTCCGCGATCGGTTCGGGACCGGACTGCGTCGGACTGGCCGTCAGCGAGGACGGCGTGCGCTTCGAGAAGGCCGGCAATATCATGGAGGGCCGTGCGCCGGCGGTCATCGTCAAGGACGGCTATGTCTACATGATCTACCAGCTGCTGGAAGAGAACGGGTACCAGCTGTACCTGTCGCGTTCGCAGGACGGAATCCGGTTCGAGCCGGTGTCCGACCGCCCGATCTTCGCGGGCGAGCCGGGGAGCTGGGACGCCTTGTCGATCGTGACGGCGCAGCTGACGCAGGACGGCGACGCGTATTACCTGATGTACGGCGGCAGCTCGTACCTGGTGGACGAGCCGGATTTCTTCGGCCTTGCGCGCTCGACGGACCTGCTGCGCTGGGAGCGGCATCCCGGCAATCCGATCTTCGGCTGCGGCGCGATGGGGCAGGAGGACGGAGGCGCGATCTGGTTCCCGGCGCTAATCGAGACGGAGGCCTTCTTCGCCATCCTGTACGAAGGCAGCCGCGGCAAGTACAGCTGGGACATTTCGTCGCAGATCTGCATGGCGACGATTGCGAAGGCGTAGCGCGGCGCGATAGCCGCAAACAAAAGCGACCCCCGTACGGGAGTCGCTTTTTGGCTTGCGCGGGTGCGGCGGGTTGGCCGCGGATCGAATCTCTTGGTCATGGCATGAAACATGGAGGCGGTGTCAGCATATTGAACATCCGCGTCACGGTTGGCGCCAAAAAATGAATAACGCTGCCCGAACGGGCAAAGATAGGATTGCTCCTATTATTATTTTAAAAGGAAAATGTTATGAACGCATTCTGGTCGCATACCTTTTGGTACGTATTGTTGGGCCTGGCAACCTTAATTCAAGTCGTATACGCGCTGTATCGGTCGGAGAATCGCTTCCGTACCTTTGCTTTCTATTTATCGCTTGTGGGGCTTCCGTTGTATTTTGAAACCTTTATCATGATTTTTTTGAACGCGTATGTGTATTGCCCCCGAATTATCCAAAATCCAAAACTCGATCCCTTCAATGATTCGTTAGCGGGGAATCTGTTCTCGCAATTTGGAGTGGCATCGTCTGCGCTGCTATTGATTATTCGCCGAAAACGATATTACTGGCACGTGGTTGTCGCCTTTATTTACGCGATGGTAGAAGTGCTATTCGTGCATTTGGATATTTATCGTCATCATTGGTGGAAAACGTGGATGACATTCCTAGCGCTGTTGCTTTTTTTCGCCATTTCGAAATGGATGCATGCGCATCTGGTTCGGGGTGTCCGTTCGTTATACTTTAAGGGCTACCTTATACTGGGCATGTTCCCGATCTGTACGATACTACTCATTTGGGGCGTGCTCGATTTGTTCGGGTATATGCGGTTTACGACATCGCTGTTCCCGAACCACCCGAGAATAAGCCGTTATGGGCTATACCAAATCTTTACGATGGCCAGCTATATCCTTGTCCTCTGGGGATACTTTAGAAAACATTGGGTTTGGAGAATCGTAACCGTAACTTTGTTAGGTACCTTGATATATTTGGGTTACAGAGGTCATCTTTTAGTCTTCCGGGAAGGTTATGTCGTGCCGATCGGAATCTTAATGATCGTTTGGATGCATTTCTCCGTATGGTGCTTAGACGCATTATATGGGAAACGGCAACAAGAACGGTAAGCAAAGTCACTCGCGCTGCTCCATCCGCAGCCGGTCCCGGAACTGCTTCGGCGAGCAGTCGTTCAGCCGGTTGAATTGCCGGTAGAAATGCCCGAGGTTGGACATGCCGACGGCCGCCGCCGCGTCCGCGATGCTGATGTCGCGCGTCAGGAGCAGCTGCTCCGCGCGCTTGATGCGCTTGAAGACGACGAATTCGGTGAACGTCATGCCGAGCGCCTTTTTGAACGATTTCATGAAATGGGTGCCGCTCATGCTGAGCAGCCCGCTGACCGTCTCCACGGACAGCTTCTCGTGCAGATGCTCCTCGACGTGGTGCAGCGCCGGGCGAAGCCGTTCGTACAGCAGGTGGTCGTGGTAGTGGAGCCGCTTGCGGCCGTCGCTTCGCAGCAGCATGAGGAGAATCGTCTTGATCATGGCCGAGACCGCGAGCTCGCAGCCGATCTGCGGGTCGTTCATCTCCTTGTAAATGCCGCGGATGAGGGAGGCGACCTGCGCGCGGGCGGCGCGGTTCTCCCGGAAGATATAGTTGAGCGCGCTGAGCGGCCGGATGATCTCCGCGAAATGCATCATGTTGTTCATCGTGCTCTGATCCCAGTACTTGCGCAGGTTCAGCTGGAACACGAGATAGCTGAGCGGCGCGTCGTTCGCCTGCAGCGTCGTATGGGGCTCGGCCGAGCCGAACAGGGCGACGTCGCCCCGGCGCAGCGGCAGCTGCTCCTCGCCGTAGTAGGCGGTCATCTCCCCGCGGAGAATCAGCAGGAATTCGATTTCGTCGTGGTAGTTCCACGCGGGGAACGGCACCTTCCGCTGGCCGTCCTTGTCCCGGCGGTAGGCCCGGTCGCGCTCCGGGTCCGAGTCGATCCGCCAAATCTTGATGGCGAGGAAGGGGTTCTGGTAGGCGACGTGCTCGTGATGGATTTCGGCGGTCATGGCGGCGCTCCTTTTCCGGACATCATGGCGTAACGCCAGTGTAGCACGAATCGGCCGGCTTGCGGGCGGAAAGACAGGATACCGTAAAAACTTCGCCCGATCTGCAATCGATCCGAAGCGCCTCGTTCCTTATAATAAAAGCAAACTTGAATCCCCTTACAGGAGGAACGAAACGACGATGACGAACCAAGCGATCAATGTCACGATTTGGAATGAATTCCGCCACGAGAAGACGAACGCGAAAGCCGCCGAAATCTATCCGCAAGGCATGCACGCCGCGATTGCCGAAGGGCTGAACGTGCAGGGCGAAGTGCGCTTCGCGACGCTGGACGAGCCGGAGCACGGCCTGACGGAAGAAGTGCTGAACGGCACCGACGTGCTGATCTGGTGGGGCCATCTGGCGCATCACGAAGTGAGCGACGAGATCGTCGAGCGCGTGTACAAGCGCGTGCTGCACGGCATGGGGCTGATCGTGCTGCACTCCGGCCATTTCTCGAAAATCTTCCGCAAGCTGATGGGCACGTCCTGCGACCTGAAATGGCGCGAAGCGGACGAGAAGGAGCGCATCTGGGTCGTCAATCCGGCGCATCCGATCGCGGCGGGCATCGGCGAGTACATCGAGCTGCCGGCCGAGGAAATGTACGGCGAGCACTTCGATATCCCGCAGCCGGACGAGCTGGTCATGGTGAGCTGGTTCGAGGGCGGCGAAGTATTCCGCAGCGGCTGCTGCTACACGCGCGGTTCCGGCAAGGTCTTCTATTTCCGCCCGGGCCACGAGACGTACCCGACGTACCATAACCCGCAAGTGCGCAAGGTCATCGACAACGCCGTCCAATGGGCCGCGCCGGCGGGCCGCGACTATCCGAAGTACGGCCACGCCAAGACGCCGCTCGAGCCGATCAAGGGCGCGCGGTAAGCGGCGGGGACGCCGTGCCCGGAGCTCCGGGCCTCTCGAGGTCAGCGAATCAACGACAAGCTTCAAGCGAACCCGCTTGAAGCTTGTTCGCGTTCCGGCGCGCATGCGGCGGAATGGTCGAGCATCGGTCGGAATCGGCGGAGCGAAGCGACCCGGCCGCAACCGGCTCGAGAGGGACAGGCCGGAAGAGGGATTGACCCTCCGCCAACCATTTGAAATAATAACAACGATCGAGAGATGTCAGCGTTTCCATGCTTGCGTATGCGAGCTGAAGGCTGGAAGTCCGTAGTCGAAAGCGAAAGTCGGAAGTCGGAGTAGAAACCGAAAGGAGAAAGCGAAAGTCGAAAGCGAAAGTCGGAACTACACCCTCGGGGGAATCACAGGCTAGAGACGAAACGGAGCGATCGACGATATGCAGCAACTCTATCTGCGCAAAGAAGGCACCTCCCACCGCGCGTCCAGCTGGGACCGGACCGGCGGCAACCGGGATTGCCTTGAGATTACGGCGGGCGCGGCGGCGGTCATCGCGGACCTTGAAGGCCCCGGCATCGTCAAGCATATCTGGATGACCATCGGAGCCCGGGACAAGTACGCGTTCCGCAAAGCGCTGCTGCGCATGTATTGGGACGACGAACGCGAGCCGAGCGTGGACGCGCCCGTCGGCGATTTCTTCGGCGTCGGGCACGGCGTGGCCAGCCATTACGTGTCCATGCCGCTGAACATGATCACGACCCAAGGCGTCGTGGAGAACAAGGCCGCGATGAACTGCTTCTTCGAGATGCCGTTCCGCCGGAACGCGCGGATCGAGCTGGTGAACGAATGCGAGCACGACCTCGTGCTGTACTATTACGTGGACTACGTGAAGCAGCCGGTGCCGGAGGACGGCTTCTACTTCCATGCGTCGTGGCGGCGGGAGAACCCCACCAAGGGAACGTCGGACCTCGAGCGGCTCAAAGCCGGGCAGGACGCCCAGGACCAGGCCACGTATGCCGACGTCAAGGTGTGCGAGATCAAGAACCTGACGGGCGACGACAACTACGTGCTGCTGGACGCCGAGGGCGAAGGCCATTACGTCGGCTGCAACCTCAGCATCGACCATATCAATCCCGTGCCGGGATTCAGTTGGCCCGGCGAAGGGGACGACATGTTCTTCATCGACGGGGAGCCGTGGCCGCCGCGGCTGCACGGCACGGGGACGGAGGATTACTTTTGCGCGGCGTGGGGGTATCCGTCGGGGCAGTACTACGCGCCTTACCATGGACTGTCGCTGTACGCGCCGATTCGCGAGAACGGCGACGCCTGGCGGGAAAGCAACACGATCCCGTTCCTCGAATATTCCGGCAAAATGACGCAGTACCGCTTCCATATCGTCGATCCGATCATCTTCCGCAGCTCGCTTCGCTTCAGCATCGAGCACGGTCACGGCAATGCCCAGTCCAACGACTATTCGTCCGTCGCGTACTGGTACCAGCGCGAGCCGCACAAGGCGTTCCCGGAGATGCTGCCGGTCGCGCTGCGCCTGCCGCTCGCCGAGAAGGAAAGCGCGAGGCGGTTTTACCGGACGTTCTGAGCGCGAGCGGGGCGCAGGGCAAGACGGGTTCGGCGTTTTCAAAATAACTATAAAATTTGGATAAAATGGATGTATTAAGAAACCTTTCTTCCTGTCCAGCGTCTAAGTGGAAGGTCTCGCATTCAACCGCTCATGGGCAAGGAAGGAGATTAACAGTGAGAAGAATCGCAAGCAGGATCGTTTCGGCGATTGCGGCAGTAAGCCTCGGGCTTGGCGCGTTTGCCGGAATCGGCGCTGCGGCCTCCGGCGCCGGAGACGTAACTTCGTTTCAGGATGTCGCGCAGACGCATCGGATCGGGCACCAGATGGTATTCGACGTGCAGGGGGCCAAGGCGACGTTGGATGGACAAGCGGTCGCGCCGAGCAAGTCGGTCGTCAAGGACGGCAGGGTCTTCATTCCGCTGCGGCTGCTGGGAACAAGCGGAACCGCTTCTTCCATTAAGTGGGATGCGGAGAAGCGGGAAGCGCACATCGTCATGAAGCCGCAGGTCACGTCCGTTCGCGAGGAGCTTGTCTTTCGTCCGGGGAAGGAGCAGCTATTCACCGCTGATGGCACGCCGTTCTCGGCCGAAAAGATTCCGGCTCCGTTCGTCAAAGACGGCTTAACGTACATACCGGTTAAGCCGCTCGCGTGGCTTGGTATTTCGGCAGTGCTGGGGAAAGGAACGATGACCTGGCAATGGAATGCGAATACGATTCGACTGCTGACGCTTGGTCAAGCGACCGATCAGGAGTACGTGTCGCTGAGCATTCTCAATGGGCGGAACATGGGATTGCCGAATCTGCAGATTGCTTCGGCCGAAGGCAGTTGGTCAAGCGTGGCCGGGGCCGTAATGCCTTTAGGGTTCGCGCAGGCCGGCGAGCTATACGATCGGGTGGGGTTTACCGTGAAGCTGAGCCCGGGGCTCAACCGGGTCCGATTGTCCGCGGCTTCCGGGGAGACGGTCGAGTTCGCGGCGATCCGTACCGTGCCTTCCGGCACGACGCCGGTTCCGCTGACGGAAGCGGGGCAGCGGTATTTGAAACTCGAGGCGCCGCTGCACGGCTATTTGACCGCGCTCGACGGCGTGAAGCTACGAATTGCGGGAACTGCAGCGGATGATGCCGAGAATAGGCTTAGAATCGACATCCGGTTCTTTCAATACGTGGACCGGGCGGCCGGGACCTTGACCTACGGCTATTTGCCCGGTAAGCAGATCGCGATTCGGGACCGGGCGTTCGAAAGCGAAATTCCGCTCGAGGGCGGCCCCGGATTTTACCTGGTTAAAGTGGAGAGCTCGAAGCTCGCGCCTTCCGGGGCCGAAATGACGGCGTACGCGCAAATCATGGTCGAGACCAAGCCGAACGCTGCGCCTCCGGCGGGATCGGACAAAAGCTACAGAGGCTATAAGAACGAGGACGATCCGAGCTACGTTAACGCCGTAAAACAAGGCGAAATGCCGCCGCCGCTCTTAAGCGACGGCTGGCTGTCGGAGGACCTGCTGAAGCGGATTCACGGCATATCGCTCGTGGCCGGCAAGGACGGCAGCGTTCCCGCGCTGCCGAACGATTACTACCTCATGCTGGATGCAGCCCCTTCCCGGATGCTGCTGCATGCGGTGTTTCCGGAAGGCTGGAGAAGCCAGTCCTCCTTCTCGCGATGAGCCCGGAGAACGGCACGGGAATCATGATGATGACGTACAAAGGAACCCCGTACTTCGGCATTCGCAGTTTGGAGCAGGCCGGCGTAATTCCGGAAGCCCCTTCGGCAACCTGACGAGACGGCCGGCATCCGCCGGTCGTCTTTTTTGCTGCGCTTGATTCGTAGGCGGCACCTAGCCCGGCTAATGTTCTACCCCCGTACAGCCTTCCGTCCTGCGCCGCTTTCGCTGGTCAACCAAGTCGTACTCCTATACAATTACAGACATAGCTGTTCACGCACGCCAAGAGGGATCGGAGGAAATCGCGCTTATGAACAACCGCATCGTCGTCATGGTCAGCATCGTCCTGGCCATGCTCGTGGCATCCATGGATTCGACGATCATCAATACGACCATTCCCGTCATCGTCAAGGACTTGGGCGGGACGAAGCTGTACGCGTGGGTATTCACCGCCTACATGATCGCCTCCACCGTGCTGTCCCCGCTCGCGGGCCGGCTGTCCGACCTGTACGGGCGCAAACGGATTTTCGCCGCGGGCATCCTGCTGTTCCTCGGCGGCTCGCTCTTGTGCGGCTTCTCGCAGACGATGGTCCAGCTCGTCGTCTTCCGCGCCGTGCAGGGCATCGGCGCCGGCTTCATGCTGCCGTTCCCGGCCATCCTCGCCGGGGATCTGTTCCCGGTCGAGCAGCGCGGCAAGATCCAGGCGTTCTTCACCGCGATGTGGGGGCTGTCGGCGGTGCTCGCGCCGCTGCTCGGTTCGGTGTTCACGGAATATTTGAGCTGGCACTGGATCTTCTACGTCAACCTGCCGATCTGCCTCGTATCGTTCCTGACCCTGCTGCCGTACAAGGAAGTGTACGTGCCGAAGAAGGCGCAGATCGACGTGCTGGGCGCGCTGCTCTTCTCGGGCGGCGTCTCGCTGCTGCTCGCGACGACGATCGTCGAGCGCGGCCTCGCGTGGTACGCGGCCGGCGGCGCCGTGCTGCTCGCGGCGTTCTTCGTCTACGAGCGCCGGCACGCGTCGCCGATCGTGCCGTTGTCGCTGCTGCGCAACAAGCCCGTGTCGTGGATGCTGGCAGGCTCGCTGCTCTCGTACATGGCGCTGTTCGGCGCCTCGAGCTTCGTGCCGCTGTTCGTGCAGAACCAAGGCCATTCGCTGCTGACCAGCGGCATCGCGCTGCTGTTCGTGGCGTTCGGCTGGATGGCCGTGTCGGTGCCGGCGGGCAAATGGGTGCTGCGCTTCGGCTACAAGCGGCTGCTGATCGCGGGCAACGCGCTGCTCGTCGTCTCGGCGCTGCTGCTGCTCGCGTTCAAGGCGGGCACGACGCTGGGCTACGTCTTCCTGGCCATGACGGTGTACGGCTTGGCCTACGGCCTGCTGTCCACGGTCTCCATCATCGGCTCGCAGCAGCTGGTGGAGGCGCATCAGAAGGGCATCTCGACCTCGCTCCAAATGTTCGCGCGCAACATCGGCACGGCCGTCGGCGTGACGGTCATGGGGGCGTTCGTGACGAAGACGGACCAGTTCTACGACGGCATCCACCGGCTGTTCCTGTTCGGCCTCATCTTGAGCTTGATCGCTTTCATCCCGCCGTTCGCGCAGCGCGGCCAAGCCGGCGAGGCGGTCAAGAAGCCGGCGTAAGCGGGCAGGACGCGCCGCCGGACGGCGGTCCGAAGGGACGGCTCCGGCCGTTCCGGCCTATCTTGGCTTTGACAGGCCGGACGATCGGAAGTATAGTCGAACGTATACGTGACACAAGGAAGGAGGATTGCCGGAGATGCAGCACTACGTCAGACTGCGTATCCCGACTTTGAAGGCGTAATGCCAGCCATTCAAAGGCTCTGTTTGTCTGAACGGAGGTAACGGGATCCGTCTGCCCATTTCCGGTAATCCAGGAGATTGATCGGGCGTCGGCCAAGGCTTCTCCGTTGCGCGAGCAACGGGAAGTCCGCTTCCCTTTTCCGCTGAACCGCAGGCATATGGCCTGCGGTTTTTTTTGCGTTCGCGAAAGGAAGAGTGACGATGACCAAAAAAATGCAAAGCGTCCGCCGCGTTCAAGCGCGCGAGGCGGATTTCCGGTGCCCGCTGTGCGGCGGGCGCATGGCGGTGCTTGACGCGAGCAGCCTGGTTTGCGAGAACCGGCATACGTTCGATTTCGCCAAACAAGGGTACCTCAATCTCGCGCCGCACGCCCAAGCGGGCGGCTATACGAAGGAACTGTTCGAGGCGCGGCGCCGCATCATAACGGAGAGCGGGCTTTATGCGCCCCTGCACGAGCAGCTGGCGGAGGCCATCGCGGCCTACGGGACTGGCGCCGGCGGTCCGGCGGCGATCGCGGACATCGGCTGCGGGGAGGGCTCGCATCTCGCGATGCTCTTGCGGCGGCGCGGCGATGCGGCCGCCGCCGCGGTCGGCGTCGATCTCGCGAAGGACGCGGTCCAGCTGGCCGCCGCCGCGTACGAGGGACCGATCTGGCTCGTGGGCGACTTGGCGAACCTGCCGTTTCGGGACGGGACGTTCGGCGTCCTCCTTAACATCCTGTCGCCGGCCAATTACCGCGAGTTCGGAAGGCTGCTGGCTCCCGGCGGGCTATTGTTGAAAGCCGTTCCCCGCGCCGGGTATCTGCGGGAGCTCCGCGAAGCCCTCTTCGGCGGCCGGGAGCGGGAACCGTACGCGAGCGACGCGACGATCGCGCGGTTCGATCGGCGGGTTCGGCTCCTTGACGTCGTGCGCGTCCGGCACACGATGCTCCTGCGGCAAGCGGAACTCCGCGACTTGTCGCGGATGACGCCGCTCGCCTGGTCCGCGAACCGGGGGCGGGCCGAGGCGTTCGGGGCGAGGGACGCGGCCGAGATCACCGTCGACGTCGACCTGTTGATCGGCCGAGGCGGCGCTCCTTGGGAGCCAGGGCGTTCCTAGCAAAATTTAACGCGGCACATTGTTGGAAAAACGACATAATTTGATGCTTTTTCTCTTTTTCGACACGTAAAATTTCGATAGAATAGGGTAGACTAGTAAAATAGCCATCTAGCACAGTCACGCAGGAAGCTTCGAAGGAAGTGAGCATTCGCATGCCGGGTTGGAACGTCCCGGTTCCGGCGAGGCCGGGGCTGAGGAGAGAGAAGAAACGGTCGTGGCTGTTGCCGCTCATGCTGGTTTCGCTGGCGGGCTTGTTCATTCTCAATTCCCCGCTCAAGGACCGGCTTTTGCCGCGGACGGACGCCGTGCCGGGCGAGCCGCTGCCGCCGGGCGCGTCGCTGCATCCCGTCGTCGCCGCCAAGATGATGGACCTGATCAAGCGGACGTCGCAGGCGGGCATCACGATATTGATTACCGACGGTTTCCGCAGCAAGCTGGAGCAGGACGTCCTTTACGAGCAGGGGCGGACCGCGAAGGGGCGGATCGTCACGAACGCCAAGGGCGGCACGTCTTACCATAATTACGGCCTCGCGATCGATTTCGCGCTGCGCACCCCGCAAGGGAACGTCGTGTGGGATATGGACTACGACGGCAACAAGAACGGCAAGGCCGACTGGCTGGAGGTCGTCGCCGTCGCGAAGTCGCTCGGCTTCGCCTGGGGCGGCGACTGGGAGAGCTTCAAGGATTACCCTCATTTGCAGATGGATTTCGGCTATTCGATCGACGAACTGAAGCGGGGCAAGTACCCGCCGGACGATGCGAAACCATAAGGGGACATCGGAGGAAGCCGCCCGTGACGGGGCGGTTTTCGTGCGGAACGGGCATCATTGGAAATACCAAAATATGTCTTTCTTATTTCCGATTGACATGCTAGGATATTACCGTTTATAGTAAGTTTCATAGCTTTAGAGAGATGAAGAATAGGGAGGCAGTTCTATCATGATCGTCAAGAAACGCGCGGGCCTCGCGCTCGCACTTCTGCTCGCGTTCGTCCTCGTGCTGTCCGCTTGCGGCAGCAAGTCGAACAACGCGAACGACGCGGCCAACGCCGGCGGCAACGCTCCGGCGAATTCGGGGAACGCGGCATCCGGGGGCACCGGCGCCGATTCGCTGAAAGGCAAGAAAATCGCACTCATCATGCAATTCAACCAAGGCACGTTCTCGGCGCAATACGTCGACGGCGTGACGAAGCAGGTCGAGAAGTACGGCGGCAAGGTGACGGTACTGGCTTCCGACAACGACCTCAATAAAATGGTATCGAACCTCGACACGGCCATCAACCAGAAGTACGACGGCATCCTGCTCGACCACGGCAACGCGGACGCGCTGACCAACGGCGTCAACAAAGCGGTCGCGGCCGGCATTCCGGTCGTCGCGTTCGACTCGGGCCTATCGGTGGACGGCGTCACGAGCCTGGCGCAAAACGACCAGATGCTCGCGGACAAGTCGCTCGAAGCGCTGGCGAAGGACGCCGGCGGCAAGGGCAACATCGTCAAAGTATGGGTCGCGGGCTTCCCGCCGATGGAAAGCCGTCAAATCACGTACGCGAGCTTCCTGAAGAAGTACCCGGACATTAAAGAAGTCGCGCAATTCGGCGACGCGAACCAACCGCAGCTCGACGCGCAAACGCGCATGGAAGCGATCCTGAAGCAGTACCCGGAAAAGGGCAGCATCACGGCGGTATGGGCGGCTTGGGACGAATTCGCGAAAGGCGTCACGAACGCGATCAAGCAAGCGGGCCGCACGGAAATCAAAGTATACGGCATCGATATGAGCGACGAAGACTTGGCGCTGATCCAAGATCCGGCCAGCCCGTGGGTAGCGGCAGCCGGCGCCGACCCGTCCTCGATCGGCCAAGTGCAAGTGCGCTACCTGTACCAGAAGCTGCACGGCGACAAAACGGACGCGACGGTTCAAATCGAGCCGGTGTTCGTCAGCCGCGACGCGCTGCCGACGGACAAGAAAGTCACGACCGCCGATCTCGGCGAATACGTGCAAGGCTGGGGCAAAAGCGACCAAGGCAACACGGACTACCTCAAAGAGCTGGAGCAAGCCGTCGGCAAGTAAGCACGAAATTGCAAGCAGGCACGGCGCGGGGAATCCGCGCCGTTTCCTGCGTTTACGAGTCTAAAAGCGTTAGCGGGTTATGAGTTAATGTAGTGAAAGAGTGACCGGAGGCCGGCATGGAGTCGCAGCAACGTAGCTTATGCTTCCGATGCCGGCGAATGCTGCATGCCTGTCTCCGACAGTGAACGCAAACCAATCGCCTGGACCCATGCCGACCGCAGGGACGGACTTTCACATAAGCTATGATTCCAGCGAAGCGCGAAAGGAGAATGAGGATGGTTTCTGGACAGCCAGTACGGACGGCGCGGGTGCTGCGAATGAGCGGGATCGGCAAATCGTTCGCGGGCGTGGCGGCGCTGAAGAACGTCGATTTCGAGCTGCGCGGCGGCGAGGTGCACGCGCTCCTCGGCGCGAACGGCGCGGGCAAGAGCACGCTGATGAAAATCTTATCCGGCGCCTACGAGGGCGACGAAGGCACGATCGGAATCGACGGCGAGACGCTGGCCGTGCGGTCGCCGGCGGACGCGAAGAAGAGCGGCATCCACTGCGTCTACCAGGAGGTCGACACGTCGCTCGTGCAGCATCTGAGCGTCGCGGAGAACATTATGCTTGACCGGTTGGCCGCCTCCGGGGGCAGCAAGTGGATCTCGTGGGGCAAGCTCAACGACGAGGCGGCGCAGGTGCTCGCGAAGCTCGGCCTGCGGATCGACGTGCATCGCAGCGTGTCCGAGCTGACGCTGGCCGAGAAGCAGCTCGTGCTGATCGCGCGGCTGTTCGCCCAGGAAGCCAAATTCGTCATTCTCGACGAGCCGACGGCCCCGCTCAGCATGGAGGAGGCGGAGCGGCTGTTCGGCCTCATGGACGGGCTGAAGGCGGCGGGCATCGGCATCGTCTTCATCTCCCACCGGCTGCCGGAGGTGTTCCGGGTCAGCGACCGGATCACGGTCATGCGCGACGGCGCCGTCGTCATGAACGAGTCCGCGGACGCGACGAACGCCGGCTACGTCATCCGCGCGATGCTCGGCAAGAGCTTCGAGGAGGAGTATCCGAAGCTCGAGGCGACGATCGGCGCGCCGCTGCTCGAGACCCGCGGGCTCGCGGCGGGCCGGCGCGTGCGCGGCGTCGACCTGACCGTGCGCAGCGGCGAGATCGTCGCCGTCGTCGGGCTCGTCGGCGCCGGCAAGACGGAGCTGTCCCGCCTGCTCTTCGGCGCGGACGTCGCGGAGAAGGGCACCATCGCGGTCGGCGGCAAGCGCGTCGCGCCCCGCTCGCCGGCGGACGGCGTGGCGGCGGGGATCGTGCTCGTGCCGGAGGAACGGCGCAAGGAGGGCATTCTCGTCCGGGAATCCGTGCTGCACAACCTCAGCCTTCCGATCCTGCGCTCGCTCAGCCGGCTCGGCTTTATCTCCGGCGCGAAGGAGAAGCGCCACGCCGACGGCGCCATCGCGCGGCTCGGCATCAAGGCGTCCAGCCCCGACATCGCGACGGCGTTCCTGAGCGGCGGCAACCAGCAGAAAGTCGCGATCGGCAAGTGGACGAGCACGGACGCGAGCGTGTTCGTGTTCGACGAACCGACCAAGGGCGTCGACGTCGGCGCGAAGCGCGACATTTTCCGGATCATCGGGGAGCTGGCGCAGCAAGGCAAAGGCATCTTGTATTTGACCTGCGAATTCGCCGAAGCGCTGGGGCTGGCGGACCGGATTCTCGTCCTGTGCGACGGCGAGATCGTGCGCGAGTTCGGGCGCGGCGAAGCGACGCAGGAAGATTTGCTCTATTATGCGAGTGCGGGTAAGGAGGATTTGGCGTGAACAATCGGCTGCTGCAGTTTTCGTTCAAGTACGGGGCGATCATTTTCATCGGCGTCGTCCTGCTGTTCTTTTCGCTTTATAATGAATACTTCTTCACGTACAACAACCTGGCGGATATTTTGCGTTCCATCTCCATCGTGACGTTCGTCGCGATCGGCGTGACGATCTCGCTCACGGTCGACGGCTTCGACCTGTCCGTCGGTTCGACGGTCTCGCTCGCGACCGTGCTGTCGGCGACGCTGATGGTCTGGTTCCAGCTGCCGCTGGTGCTCGTCATCGTCATTCCGCTCCTCTTCGGCGCGATCGTCGGCCTCATCAACGCGTTCCTGATCGTCAAAATCCGGATCCCGGACCTGCTCGCCACGCTGGCCGTCATGTACATCGTCAGCGGCGTGCACAAGACATACACCAAGGGCTACTCCATCTACAGCAACATGCAGATGCAGGACGGCACGAAGGCGCCGGGCGTCATGACGAAGGAATTTCTGTGGATCGGCCAAGGCAAGCTGCTCGGCGTGCCATTCCCCGTCGTGCTGATGATCATCGCGGTCGTCGCGGCGCATCTGTTCTTCAAATACACGCGGCTCGGCCGGCAAATGATCATGATGGGCGGCAACGAAGAAGCGGCGCGCCTGTCCGGCCTGCGGGTGAAGCGCGTCCGCACGTACGCGTACGTCGCGTCCGGCGTGCTCGCGGCCATCGGCGGCATCCTGTTCGCGGCCCGCGTCGGCAACGGCCAGGTCGACGCCGGCTCGCCGATGCTCATGGAAGCCGTCGCGGCGGTGTTCGTCGGCTACTCCGTCTTCGGCGCGGGGCGTCCGAACATCATCGGCACGTTCTTCGGCGCGGTCCTGATCGGCGTGCTGGTCAACGGCATGACGATGCTGAACGTGGAATACTACACGACCGACATCATCAAAGGCGCGGTGCTCGTGCTGGCGCTCGCGGTGACGTTCATCCACCTGACCCGCAAGAAGAATTGATGCTTCCGCGACAAACAGCCCGGGACCTGACGGTCCGAGCTGTTTTTTCGTGCTGTCTTCCGTTATAAAATTGCGGCATGCTGGATAGGAGACAAAAAGGTCGCGGACCCAACGCGGAGACGACGCGGCCGCCGCGAGACTCAATCATCCGAGAGGAGGCACGTCATGACGGCACAGCCGATGATGATCCTATCGACGGGCAAGCCGCGCTCGGGCAAAAGCACCGCGGTCCAAGCGATCGCACGGCGTCTTGGGCCTAAGCGTTGCGGCGGATTCTATACCGAGGAAGTCCGCGACGAACGCGACCGCACCGGCTTCCGAGGCGTCACGATGGACGGAGAAGCGCGGAACGTCGCCAGCGCGAACATCGACGGTCCGCTGCGGATCGGACGGTACGGCATCGACGCGCGGCGTTCGAGTCGCTGGCGCTCTCAGCCGTCAGGGACTCCTTCCGCGCGAAACGCATCACCGTGATTGACAAGATCGGTTTAATGCGTGCAACTCTGCGGCTGGTATACCTCGTCTAGCGGATAAGGGGGCGATACGATGAAAGCGCGGTTCGCGACCGTTGCGATTTTGGCGTCGGCGATTCTAATGACGGCCGGCTGCGGGACAGAGCCTGAGGCGGGCGCGCCGGCGAGCTCCGGCGCGGCGGGCGCGCCGGCGAGCTCCGGCGCGGCGGGCGCGCCAACCGCAGCGAGGCCGGAAGGCCGGAACGTCCGCCAGCCGGCCGAGGGCGGCGTGCTTCTGCCGAAGCTCGAGCTGCCCGAATCCTCGAACGCCGCGGCGGACATGATCGGCCTGTTCGTGTACCAAGGCAGAATCTATACGCAGACGGATACGTCGATCGATCCGCAGAGCGCGAAGGCGCTGCTCGGCGAGAAGATCGGGAGGACGATCGGCACCATCGACGAATGGAGCAGCCAGGACGAATTTTCCGCGGAATTCGCGTCCTCGATCGGGGCGGCGGATATTTATGCCGTGCACGGTTACGATCCCGGCTTCAGACTGATGGCCTTCGAAGAGCGGGATGGGGAGGTATGGGCGGAGCTGTACGAATGCCTGAACGGGTTTACCGTGACGCGCGGCAGCGATCTGTTCGGCTCGCTCAAGCTCGAGGGAAGCGTGGCGTCCGCCCGGTGGGAGAGACGCGACAGCTGGGACTACGGAAAAGACGAGTTCCAGCCGCTGAACGACGACGGTCCGCTGGACGCGTTCGTCGCAGCCTTGAACGAAGCGAAGCCCGTCGACCACGACAAGCTCTATAAGCAGGGCATCTACGAGAGTCCGGACCAGCGGTTCCTGCTCCTCGCGCTGGAGGACCATACCGTCGTCCGCCTTCGCCTGTTCCGTGACGGGTATGTCAAATACGGCAATGCGCGGGTTTTCTTCCAAATCGGCGACAACGCTTTCAAAAAGATGTGGGACGCGCTTGCCTAGCCCGTCCCAGGCGGCATCGCGCTTCTAAGCACTTTGTCGTTTTTTCGCAACCTGCAAGATTCCGCCAAAGCCCAATTTCGACCCGAAAATATTTTATAATCGAGGTGTCATCGAAGGTATGCAAGCACGCATCGAATCGCACGCTACGACACTTCATTATTTTCGAGGAGGAAGTTACGGCATGAATGTCAAACTTGGGATGCGAATTCCGCCGAAAATCGGCGCGGAAGGAATTGAAAATACGGCGAAATGGGCGGCCGGCGCCGGGTTGGAGGTGCTGGACCTCCCGCGGCTGACGCCGGAGTGGAAGTCGGCGCTGGAAGCGAACGGACTCGGCATCGGCTCCGTCGACGCCAAGCATACGGCCAAGCTGCTGAGCCGCAACGAAGCGACCCGCGCGGACGCGGTGGAAGCGGCGAAGAAGGAAATGTCGGATATCGCCGCGCTGGGCGGACGCGTCCTGTTCATGTGCCTCGTGCCGGAAGACCATACGCTGCCGCGCAAGGAAGGCTTCGCGATCTGGAAGGAGACGTTCCCCGAGATCGTGCGCCACGCGGAGCAGCAGGGCATCTACATCGCCATCGAGGGTTGGCCGGGACCGGCGCCGCATTACGCGACGCTCGGCTGCACGCCGGAGATGTGGCGGGCGATGTTCGAAGCGATTCCGTCGAAGCATTTCGGCCTGAACTACGACCCGTCGCACCTCGTGCGCCTCGGCATCGACTACATCCGGGCGCTGCAGGAGTTCGGCGAGCGCGTCAACCACGTGCATGGCAAGGACACGGAAATCCTGCATGACGAGCTGTACGAGTGCGGCGTGCTGCAATCGACGTTCGGCGAGAAGTACGGCTTCTCCGAAGGCTCGTGGCGCTACACGATTCCGGGCCATGGCGACGTCGAATGGCGCAAGGTCGCCGTTCGTCTGGACCGGCTCGGCTACTCCGGCGCGGTCAGCATCGAGCTGGAAGACCACCGCTTCTGGGGCTCGATCGAGAAGGAGCGCGAAGGCATCGTGAAAGCGGCGGCGCATCTCGCGACGTATTTCAAATAAACGGCGGCTCGCAAACAAAGGAGCGGTCCGCGGTCATCTTCGGATGATCGCGGACCGCTCCTTTTTGTCGTGCCAAGCGCATTGGTTCCGTCGGCATGCACGATAGAACCGGCCGCCGCCGCATCCGTCGCGGCAGCCTTCGCATCCGTCGCGGCAACCCCCGCATCCGCCAGCGGCAGCCGCTCAGCGGCTCGCCGGAGCCGGCCCGGTCGAAGCCCGCACGAGCAGCGACGTCGGCAGCAGCGTCTCCGTCATCGGCTGCTCCGGGTCGTCCATCCGGCTGAACAGCCGTTCGACGGCGCATTCCGCGTAGAGCGGGAGATTGACGTCCATCGTCGTCGTCGGCGGCGTCGCCAGCCGGGACAAGTAACCATTGTCGAAGCTGACGATGGAGACGTCCTCCGGCACCCGAATGCCCAGCTGCTGCAGCGCCGAGGTGACCATGAAGCCGAAGCCGTCGTTGATGCAGAACCAGGCCGTCGGCAGCGCGGGCAGCGCCTTGATCCGGTCGCGCACGCTCTCGCTGTCCTCGGCGGCGTCCGTGATCAGCCACGGCTCCCGCAGCTCGAGCCCGAGTTCGAACGCCGCGAGCCGCATGCCCTCGAGCCGCTCGTAATAGCTCGGCGACAGCCGGATGTTGCCCATGAAGCCGATATCGCGGTGGCCGAGCTCGGCCAGATGGCGAATCGCTTCATACCCGCTGAAGCGGTTGTTGGTCAGGATGCTATCCGCCTGCAGCGCGGGATGGTGATGGTCGATCAGCACCGCGGGAATGCCGGTGTTCAGGACGGCCTGAATGTACGGCGTCGTAATGTGCGAGAGGATCAGCACGCCGTCGACGGAACGATCCTGCAGGAAGGAAGGGAGCGCGAGCGAAGCCGCCTGCTCCGGGCTGATGGATTGGATGACGAGACCGTAGCCCCTGCGGTTCAATTCTTTATCGATGCTCAAATAAATGTCGCCGAAAAAACTTTTCATGGAAAAGGCATAATCCGAGGCGATGAGGGCAACGGTACGTTTGGAACCCGTCCGCGAAGGAGCGTCTTCGGCCGCCTGCCGCTTGGCGTACGTATAGCCCATTTCGGCCGCCGTCCGCACGATCAGGCGCCGCGTATCCTCGCTGACGCCGGATTTGCCGGTCAATGCTTGGGAAACGGAATTTTTGGACAGATTAAGCTTGTCGGCCACGTCCTGCATCGTCACTTTCGTTCTCAATCGAATAACCTCCGTTGCCGGTCCGTTTCCGAAGGCGCGGAATGGACCGTTTCATCTTCATTGTTCCCAGTTTCGCGAGGGATTGTCAAGGGGAGCGGCGATCGAAACGTAGGGGACGGGCCGTCCGCCGATGTTTTGTAACGTTACAATCTACATTATTAACATTACCACAAAATCTATTAACCGGTTACATTAAAATTTGTCACTTGACTAAGTTGATGACTAAGAGCATAATAAAAGCGTTCTCACGTTGCTTGTCAGGTTACAAATCGCATGATTTTGTTTAATCTTCATTACAATCACAGCATGGAGGGGCACGTAAAATGAAAAAGAAAACTTCGGCACTATCGGTGGTTGCGCTTTCAGCCGTACTGCTGTCGGCTTGCTCGACGGGCCAAGGTACGACGAACAACAGCGGCAACACGGCAGGCAACACAGCCGGCAACAACGCCAATGCGGGCGGGGTCACGACGATCGAGTTTTGGGCGGCGCCGAACCCGACGCAGCAAGCTTATTGGACCGAGATGGCGAAAGCCTACCAAGCGGTCAACGATAAAGTAAAAATCAACGTCAGCGCGATGAAGGAATCGCCGACGTCCGAAGCGGGCATTCAAGCGGCGATCGCGGCGAAGAGCGCGCCGACGATGTCCGAGAACATCAACCGCGGCTTCGCGGCGCAGCTGGCGGACAGCCAAGCGCTCGTGCCGCTCGATACGATCGCCGGCTTCTCCGACGTCATCGCGAGCCGCGACATGTCGAAGACGATCGAGCCGTGGAAGTTCGCGGACGGCCATCAATACGTGCTGCCGATCTACTCCAACGCGATGCTGTTCGGTTGGCGCCTCGATACGCTGAAGGAGCTCGGCTATGACGCGCCTCCGAAGACGTACGGCGAAGTGCTCGAAGTGACGAAGAAGCTGAAAGCCAAATACGGCGACAAGAAATACCTGTGGGCGAAACCGGACCTCGCGGATCCGACGGCCTGGAAGCGCTGGTTCGACTTCTACATGCTGTACGACGCGGCGTCGAACGGCAACAAGTTCATTGAAGGCAGCTCCTTCACGGGCGATCAGAAAGCCGGCGAGCAAGTGCTGACCTTCGTCGATAACCTCCGCAAGGAGAAGGGCCTCCTGGCTCGCCAGGTGACGGATCCGTTCGAGAACGGCGTCGGCATCTTCACGGACGTAGGCCCTTGGACGTTCACGACATGGGCGCAGAAGTATCCGAACCTGAAGTACAACGACACGTACACGCTGAGCATGCCGCCGGTTCCGGACGGCGTCGACCCGGCCCAAAGCAAAACGTTCGCCGACACGAAAGGCCTCGTCGTCTACGCGTCCGCGACGAAAGCGCAGCAGGAAGCCGCGGTCGGCTTCATGAAATGGGTGTATAGCGATGCCGCGAACGACGCGAAATGGTTCAAGGACACGAACCTCCCGCCGGCGCGCGACGACCTGTCCACGAACGAAGCTTTCAAGCCGATTCTCGACGCGAGCCCGCAGCTGAAGCCTTATGCGGAGAACGTGCCGAACGCCATCCCGCCGATGGACAACGCCAAGTACAACGACCTGCAGACGATCATCGGATCCGAAGCGTTCAACAAGGTCGTCAAAGGCGAAATCGCCCCTGCGGAAGGATGGGCAGCGATGAAGGCTGCGCTCGAGAAAGCCCTGAAATAAGGGGGATCCCATCATGGACCAACGAAACAACAGATTGGGCTGGCTCTTCACCAGCCCTTATCTGATCTATTCCATCGTCTTTTTCTTCATCCCGCTGATCTGGACGTTCTTCCTCTCCTTCACGGACTGGAACCTGATCAAGCCGGTATTCAACTTCAAAGGCATCAGCAACTTCACGGATGCGCTCCGGTCGCCTAGCGTTCACGCGGCGTTCTGGAATACGTACCGGTTCATGCTCATCTTCGTGCCGATCGTGACGGCGCTCGCCGTCGGCGTCGCCGTGCTCGTCCACGGCTTGTCGCGGTTCAAGGGCTTGTTCCTGATCGGCTTCTTCCTGCCGTACCTGAGCTCGGGCGTCGTCTCGGCGCTGATCGTCAAGGGCCTGCTGTCGTACACGAGCCCGGTCAATACCGCGCTGCGGGGCCTCGGCCTCGACATCGACTGGCTCGGCACGCCATTCACGGCGCTTATGATCGTCGGCCTCATCCTGGCGTGGAAGTTCACGGGCTATTACGCGCTCATCATCACGTCCGGCCTCGAGAGCATCGACAAGGAAGTGTACGAGGCGGCCGCCATCGACGGCGTCAAGGACAGCCAGCGGTTCTGGCGCATTACGCTGCCGCTGCTCTACCCGTCGCTCTACACGACGCTCATACTGGCGTTCGGCGTGACGTTCGGGATCTTCACCGAGGTGTACCAGTTGACCGGCGGCGGACCGGGCAACGCCACGAACACGTGGCAGATGGAGATTTTCAAGCAGGCGTTCTCGAACCTGCAAAGCGGCTACGCTTCGGCGGTCGCGCTGCTGGCTTCGATCGCGACGTTCATTTCCATCTACGTGATCCGCAAATTACTGGAAGTTTGGGGGAAACGCAATGGTTGGGTCTAAACGGCACAGCGGCGCAAGGCGGGCCGTCCGTTACGCGCTCGCCATCGTGCTTCTGCTCATCATGGTTTATCCGTACCTGTACATGGTGCTCAATTCGTTCGCGGATTGGACGCAAATCGACAAGACGCTCATTCCGACGAAATTCACGACCCGGTCGTACGACTGGCTGCTGCACGGCGGCGAAACCGGCGTCACGCGCCCGTGGTTCCACGCGTTCATGAACAGCGTGATCGTGTCGCTCTGCTCGACGGTGCTTATGATGCTGTTCGGCGTCATGGTCGCCTACGCGCTGGCGAAGCTGAATTTCTTCGGCCGCAAGGCGATCGACAATTTCGTGCTGTTCCATATGTTTTTCCCGGCGATCATCCTGCTGATTCCGACGTTCCTGATCATCCAGCGCGTCGGCTTGTACGACACGTACCTGGGCTTGATCCTGCCGAAGGCGGTCAGCCTGTGGGCGATCTTCATGTACACGAACTTCTTCAAGGCGGTGCCGCAGGTGTTCATCGAAGCGGCCCGGCTGGACGGCGCGAGCGATCTGAAAATCATGTACCGCATCATGCTGCCGATGTCGAGGTCGATCACGACCGTCATCTTCCTGTTCCTGCTCATGGAGCGGTGGACGGAGCTGCTGTGGGACATGATCGCGGTCAAGAGCGACTCCATGCTGACGCTGAACGTCCTGCTGTCGCAAATGTTCGGCCCGTACGGCTCCTATCCGGGTCCGCTGTACGCCGCGTCGACGGTGCTGACGCTGCCGATTATCATCATGTTCATCATTTTCAGCAAGAAATTCAAAGAAGGCATGCAGTTCAACCTGAAATAAACGCCAGGCGGAGTGGGGAGAGAGAACGATGACAACAGGATTTCGAGGAGAGCCGCAAGCGTGCGGGGAACTGGTCGGGGCGTACCGGGCGTCCGGCGCCCGGGCCGAAGGCGCGGAGCGGATCCGCTTCGGCGGCTTCGCCGGCAAGGACGTATACAATATCGCGGCGCCGTTCGAGGATCAGGGCGTATCGGTCATTCCGGGCCGCGTGGAATCGCGCGACAGCGAACATTCCGAGGTCGTGTTCTTCGCGGAGCGCGGCGGCGAGTGGCTGCCGGTCGCGGACGCGCCGGTATTGACGCTGCAGGATCCGTTCCATGCGCGGATCGGCGGGGAGCTTATCGTCGGCGGCGTGGAGATTTATCCGCATCCGGCGAACGAAGGCGCGCTCATGTGGCGCACCGTGTTCTACCGGGGCGCGGACATCCGCAGCCTGAAGCCGTTCTTCCGAGGGCCGGACGGCATGAAGGACCTGCGGCTCGTCGAGCTCGCGGACGGCGCGATCGGCGTGTTCACCCGGCCGCAGGGCGAGAAGGGCGGACGCGGCAAGATCGGCTTTACGCGCGTGAATGCCCTGAGCGACTTGTCGATCGCGGTCATCGACGACGCGCCCCTGCTCGAAGGCCAGTTCGCCGAGGGCGAATGGGGCGGCGCCAACGAGGCGCATCTGCTGAAGGACGGACGCGTCGGCGTGCTGGGCCACGTGGCCTGCTTCGACGACGCGGGCGATCGCCATTATTATCCGATGGCATTCGAATTCGACCCGGCCGACCGGACGTTCGCGCCGATGAAGCTGATCGCCGAGCGCAGCCGGTTCCTGCCGGGGCCGGCCAAGCGGCCGGATCTGCAGGACGTCGTGTTCAGCGGCGGGCTCGTCCGCCGCGGGGACGGCAGCGCCGTGCTGTACGCGGGCATCAGCGACGCGGACGCGCAGCGGATCGTCATCGACGATCCGTTCCGGGGCCGCTAACGGGCGGCCGCGCGCCCGCGCCGGGCCGAGCCGCGCGTTCGGCCCTCTTAACCTTTCTTTAAGCTCTTTAAGCGAGAGAACCGTACTGTCTACGATAAATAGAGCCATACAGAGGAGTTATACGCCATGAATATTTACCGCTATGAACAAAATCCGCTGGTCACGCCGGCGGACGTGAAGCCGCACCGGGACGATTTCGAAGTCATCGGCGCGTTCAACGCCGGCATCGCGGAGTATAACGGCGAAGTCATCATGCTGCTTCGCATTGCCGAGCGTCCGATCAGCCCCGACCCCGAGGTCGTGCTGGCGCCGGTCTACAATGTGGAGACCGGGGGCCTCGATCTCGTTCCGATCCGCAAGGACGACGAGCGCTACGACCTGTCGGACCCGCGCGTCATTATCTTGAAGGAGAACGCCCCGGCCTTCCAATACTTGACGTCGCTGTCGTACCTGCGCATCGCGCGCAGCAAGGACGGCCATGCCTTCACGATCGACGAGAAGCCGTTCGTGTATCCGTCGCAGTCGCTCGAGACGTTCGGCATCGAGGATCCGCGCATCACGCAGATCGGGGATACGTACTACATCTACTTCTCCGCGGTGTCGCCGGTCGGCATCGGCGAGTCGCTCGTCTCGACGAAGGATTTCGTGACGACGACGCATCACGGGATGATTTTCGGCCCCGACAACAAGGACGTGCTGATCTTCCCGGAACGGATCAACGGCAAGTATTACGCGCTGCACCGGCCGACGACGAAGAGCTGCGGCCGTCCGGAGATGTGGATCGCCGAGTCGGACAACCTGCTCTACTGGGGCAACCACAAGCATCTCATCGGCCTGCGCGAAGGCATGTGGGACAGCGGCCGCATCGGCGGCGGCGCGGTGCCGTTCCGCACGGAGCGCGGCTGGCTGGAGCTGTACCACGGCGCGACGAAGGACCATCGCTACTGCATGGGCGCGGTGCTGCTGGACATCAACGATCCGTCGAAGGTGCTCGCCCGTTCGGTGAAGCCGATCATGGAGCCGGATGCGGACTACGAAGCGAACGGCTTCTTCGGCGGAGTCGTCTTCTCCTGCGGCGCCCTCGTGGACGGCGACCGGGTCCGGATGTACTACGGCGCGGCGGACACGTCGATGGCGTGCGCCGAGCTGAGCCTGCAAGAGATTTTGGACGGCTTGGAAGAGGTCTAAGCGGCACGGCGTTCCCGTCGCCCGCATCGAATCATCGGGCGGAAGTTCAAACAGCCTTTCGGAAACGCGCCGCGTTCCCGGAAGGCTGTTTTTCTTTGCGCGAAGCGGCGCCGGGCGATACGCCGGACGCTACGTGCGATGCGTCCGGCCGCGCAGCCGGATCGAGAGGTAAGCCAGCCCGTTCACGAGCGCGAGCCCGAAGAAGATGATCGCGAGGCACATCAGCCCGCTGATCGCGGGATGATCCTTGTCGACGCGGAGCCAATGGACGGCCATGCAGGCCGACAGCACGAAGCCGAGACCGAACGCGGCCGTAATCGCGGCGCGGATTTTCATGGATGCTTCAACTCCTTCCGTTCATGAGGGCGATCTACTCTAATCAACGACGGGGAAGCCGGCGACGGTTTCGCATGTTGTCGTTTTTTTTGGCGCGCGGCGCTTGCGGGTCAAGCAGGCAAGCGAGCCATCAAGCAAGCTAGCAAGCTCCGATCCGTTCATTGACAGGCTGATATCCTAGTGTTAGGATAAATATATCCTACGTATAGGATTTCTATGAATAGGAGCTAAGTGAAGCGGAGATAGCCTCCGAATCGTGAACGGAAAGGAATGAGGAACGCATGAAAATCGGCATTTATCCGCCGGAGCAGCAGGTCAAGGAGCTGTTCGACGGCGGCAGCATCGTCGTGCAGAAGCCGATCGGCTTCCCGCATCAGGATTCCGTCGTCCGCCGCGTCGGGCCGCTGTTCTATTGGGGCTGGGGATATACGAAGACGGAGGGCGGCGTCGGGCTGCATCCGCATCAAGGCTTCGAGATCATGTCGTACGTTCTGCACGGCAGATTGATCCACGGCGACACGCTGGGCACGGAGAGCATCGTCGGCGCTGGGGGCGCGCAGGTCATGCAGACCGGCTCCGGCGTCTCGCACCGGGAACGGTCGATCGGACCGGACGCCGAAGCGTTCCAGATCTGGCTCGAGCCGGATTTGAACGCCGCGGTGCTGCGGGAGCCGACGTACGCCGATTACCGGCACGAGGATTTCCCCGCCGCGTCGCCGGCGCCGGGCGTCAGCGCGAAGACCGTGCTCGGAGAAGGCTCTCCGATCCGGCTCGTGACCGACGCGAAGATGTGGGACGTCGCGGTCGAGCCGGGCGCGGCGTTCGCGCAGGACATTCCCGCCGGCTATTCGTGGGCGGCGCTCGCGGTCCGCGGCGACGGCGCCTGGGAGACGGAGGGCGGCACGGTGCCGTTCCGCGGCAGGGACTTCAGCGTGATCGACGCGCCCGAAGGCGGCCGCGCGGTCGTCCGGCCGACGGGCGGCGCGCCGCTGCGGCTCGTCGTCATCGAACTGCCGATGCGCGTCGACTATCCGCTGTACCGGAAATAATCGCGGGAACTGTTTACCGATGTCCGGAATAACCCGGAGAAGCAAAAAGCCCGACCCGTATAGGTCGAGCTTTTTGGCTTTTGCATCCGCACAGTTATTTCGCGTTCTCGTCCGGCTGGTGAATGCCGATGATGTTGCCCTCGGTGTCGATGTAGTAGCCTTGCCACGCCATGCCGGGCAGGGCGTACTTCGGCAGCGCGACCGTGCCGCCGAGCGCCAGAATCTTCGCTTCCGTCGCGTCGTAGTCGCCGACGCCCATCGTGCACGCGAAGCCGTTCACGGCCTGTCCCGGCGCCGGCGGCGGTCCCATGCGCTGCATCAACGCGCCGTTGATGCCCATCGCTTCGGCGTCGCCCGTCACCGCTCCGAAGTAGGGCATGCCGGCGTAACTGCTCCAATCTTCGAACGTCCAGCCAAACACATCGCCATAAAACTTCTTGGCACGCTCCATGTCATCGACATGCACCTCGAAATGAACGACTTTTCCCATGAATAGCCTCCTCGTTTTTGACTTCCTTCTTCTTCTATATACCCCAATGCCTCCAGTTTGGGCAAGCCCGATCGGGTCTATTCCCGAAGTCGCCGGATTCTCCGCGGCTTATCCGGGCTTGCCCGGCTGGACGCCCCCTGCGGCGCGCGTTAAAATTGAAGCACGCGCGCGGCGCGACATTATCCCGGAAAGAAATGATGACGAGCATGAAAATCGAACTGGAGCACCGCGTCATTGACGTTCACGTGGCCTACGGGGCGCGAAATAAGCTTGCCGTCCGAGTCGATCCGAACGGCCTCGTTACGGTGAAGGCCCCGAACGGGGCAAGCGAAGACGAGATCGCGCGGGCGGTGAGGCAGCATGGCGCGCAGCTCGCGGCGCGGCTGGACGCCATCGAACGGGCGCGTTCGGCGCCGCGGGTGCGGGAATACGAGGGCGAACAAGGGAAATTTCTGCATCTCGGCCGCTACTATAAGCTGAACGAGCTGATCGATACGGAGGGTCTGAGCGAGGAAGAGCTCCGGCTGCGGTTGAAGAAGTTTTATATGGCCAGTTGCAAGAAGGTCGTGCTGGAACGGATTCAAGGGTATCAGAAGCAGCTGCGGGTAACGCCGAAGTCCATCGAGATCGTGGAGTCCATCACCAAGTGGGGAAGCTGCAGCTCGAATAAGCAGCTGACCTTCAATTACCGCCTGGCCATGGCGCCGGTCGAGGTGATCGATTACGTCATTATCCACGAGCTCTGCCATCTGCTGCATATGAATCACGACCGGTCGTTCTGGAGGCGGGTCGGGAGCATCATGCCGGATTACAAGGAGAAGGAAGCGTTCCTGGACCGGTACGGGCATGCGATGGAGCTTTGATATTGGCGGCAAGCGGCGCCCGTGCATGGCCGGTTAATGACGAACGAAGCGATAAGGAGTGTCGGGTTTGAAGTCGGATCTCAAGCAGTACGAGATGGATTACAGCGATAAGAAGGAAAATAGAGTGGCTTCATTATTGATTTTCGCAGCATGGACGGCGTTCGGCATCGGGTTGCTGTTGTTCGTCTTGCCGTGGTGGAAAGACGCGGCGACCGGATCCTTCGTGTCGCTCTGCGCGTTTGCGGCGGCGGGCGCGTTTCTTCGGGGGATGGCCGAAATCATTCGGCTGCTGCACGGCATTCATCTGAAAATGAAATAAACGCACGGGGGAGCAGGCTCGGCGTCTGCTTCGTCCTCGAAAACGGGTGCGGAAGAAGCGGCCGCTGTTGTACATGCCGCGGTTCGTCGTCCATGCCCTGCTGCTCGCGCTTACGGTGTCGACCTTCCTTCGGCTCGACGAGCCCATCGCCATCCCTCAATAAGACGAGCCCCCGAGAGCCTTCCGCGAACCCCGCGTTCCGGAGGCTCTTTTTCCGTTGCCGCCTCGTTTGCGCGCCGCTGCCAGCCTCCATGAAAAAACGTTTTCAAAAACGCCCCTCGTTCTCCGCCCAAATCGCTAATCATTGCGATAGAAATCCAACCGTTGTGTTCTACCTCGGCCTTCGCCCTGTCCGTATAATGAGCGTACAGAGGTGATCCCATGCTCGAAAGACTGGCAAAATACCGCGCCCAGTACGTCATGATCGCGCCGGCCGTCGTGCTGTTGTTCCTGTTCAGCTACATCCCGATGGCCGGGATCCAAGTCGCGTTCAAAAATTTCCACATCGGCTACACGATCTGGAACGCCCCGTGGGTGGGGCTGGAAAATTTCTCGTTCCTGAAGGACGACCAATTCTGGATCGTCGTCAAGAACACGATCATCATCGCGCTGCTGAAGTTCATTTTCGGCTTCCCGGCGCCGATTATTCTCGCGCTGCTCATCAACGAGGTGCGGCACAGCGGGTTCAAGCGGTTCGTGCAGTCCGTCAGCTATCTCCCGCACTTCTTCTCCTGGATCGTCGTCGCGTACATCCTGCAGTCGCTGCTGACGCTGGACGGCGGCCTCGTCAACCAATTCGTCGCCAAGACCGGATCCGATCCGATCTTCTTCCTCGGCTCGACGGAATGGTTCCGTCCGATCATCGTGGCGAGCGGTCTCTGGAAGGAAGTCGGCTGGAACACGATCCTGTACCTCGCGGCGATCACGACGATCGACCCGCAGCTGTACGAGGCGGCGAAGGTCGAAGGCGCGGGCAGGCTTGCGCAGATCCGGCATATTACGCTTCCCGGCATCATGCCCACGATCGCCATCGTGCTCATCCTCAGCATGCCGAGCCTGATCGCGGTCGGCATGGACCAGATTTACCCGCTCATGAACCCGGCCAACCAGCCGGTCGCGGACGTGCTCGACACGTACATTTTGCGAAGCGGGCTGCAGCAGGGCTACTTCGGCATGGCCACGGCCGTCGGCCTGCTCTCCTCGGTCATCAGCCTGATCCTCGTGCTCGTCACGAATCAGCTGTCGCGCAAATTCAACGGGGAGGGGCTCTGGTAACGCATGAAACGTTCGGCAAGCGACAAAGCGGGGCAGCTCGTCATCGCGGTGCTCCTGTCACTCCTGTGCTTCTCGGTCATCTATCCGTTCCTGTATATGCTGGCCATCTCCCTGAACGTGGGGAGCGACGCGGCCAAGGGCGGCGTCTACCTGTGGCCGCGCCAATTCACGCTCGACAACTTCCGGATCGTGCTCGGCAACCAGATCATCCGGCACGCCTACTGGATCACGATCGCCCGGACGATCGCCGGCACGGTCGTCGGCCTGCTCGTCACGCTGCTCGCGGCGTTCGGCCTGTCCTACCGGAGCCTGCCGCTGCGGGGCACGCTGCTCGGCTACGTGCTCGTGACGATGCTGTTCAGCGGCGGCCTCATTCCGTTCTACATTCAGCTGCACGACCTCTCGCTCCTGAATTCGTTCTGGGTGTACATCGTGCCGAGCGCGTTCTCGGCCTGGAACATGTTCGTCATGCTGAAGTTCATCCAGGGGATCCCGGAGGCGCTGATCGAATCGGCCGAAATGGACGGCGCGCATCCGTTCCGGGTGCTCTGGTCGATCGTGCTGCCGCTCTCGAAGCCGATGCTCGCGGCGCTCGGCCTGTTCACGGGCGTCATGCACTGGAACGACTGGTTCGCCGGCGCGTTCTTCGTCTCGAACCAGAGCTTGATCCCCGTACAGACGTTCCTGCAGCAGCTGCTCTCCGCGCAGGACATCTCGGCGGTGCTCGGCTCCAACAACAACGTGGAAGCGATCGCCCGGGGCTCGAGCCTCGCCAACGTGACGCTCATGTCCGTCAAGATGGCGACGGTCATGGTCAGCGCGATTCCGATCCTGTGCGTCTATCCGTTCCTGCAGCGTTATTTCGTCAAGGGCGTGCTGATCGGTTCCGTCAAAGGGTAAGCGGCCGCGGAGCGGCTCGAGCATAGCGGCTCGAGCATGACGGCTCGAATCAACGGTATAGGCTGGTAATTCGATCCATATTTCGAGCGGGTGTACGGAAACACCATATATAATGGAGAGACAGAAAGGGGAAAGCAGCGCATGACAAGGCTTATGGGAAGAAAGAGTATGGCGGCCGCCCTGACGGCGCTCGTGCTCGGCCTGACGGCGTGCTCGAGCGGCGGCAACGCCGGCGGCAACGCGGCGGACAACGCGCCGGCCGGCCGGAACGGCGGCGCGAACGCGAACCAGACGGCGGGCGCGGCTCCGGACGCGGGCGATTCCAAAGCGTTCAAATTATGGCTCGGCTGGACCGCGACGATCAACAACGACAGCATGGTCCAGAAGTATTGGCGGGAGCACGAGCCGGGCATCGACGTCCAGCTGGAGTCGACGCAGGGCGACGCCATGACGGCGCTCAACCTGAAGCTGAACACCGGCGGCTTCGACGACGCGGCTCTGTTCGGCCGAAGCGACATCGTCAATTCCTCGATGATCCGCTCGGGCAGCATCATGCCGGTCGAGCCGTACTTCGACATGCCGGATAAGTACCCGGGCCTTGCATCCATTCCGAAGCTGTACCTGGACGCGATGAAGGACAAGGACGGCCATATCTGGTCGATCCCGACCTGGTTCGACCAGAATCCGTCCGATCCATGGCCGGGCTGGGCATCGGCGGGCTGGTTCGTGCGGAAGGACGTGCTCGACAAGACCGGCATGACGATGGACGACCTGAAGACGATCGACGGCATCGAGAATTTCCTGCGCGCCGCGGCCAAGCAGAAGGACGCGTCGGGCAAGGCGCTCATCCCGCTCAGCTTCCTCTCGGACGCGAACGACGAGAACGTCATCCTGAGCACGTTCGGCGTGTCGACCGCGACCGCCGGCGGCGTCATCCCGGTGGAGAAGAAGGACGACGGCAGCTACGAATTCATCTATGACAATCCGCAGTACAAGGCCGCCTACCAATGGATGAACAAGATGTACCGCGAAGGCCTGATCGACGCCGAGGCGATCACGGACAAGGCGGAGCGCTACAAGGAGAAAACGAAGTCCGGCCGCATCGCGATGAACGTCGGCGGATTCTTCAACATGGACGCGCACATTTGGGAGATCCTGGACGGACCGACGGAGCCGGCGTGGTACATCGACACGATCCCGTATCCTCAGGTACCGGGCGTCGGCAAGATCGGCTCGAACCAGATCGTCAACCCGTACCCGGGCAATGACCTGTACATCAGCAAGAATACGAAAAACTTGGGCGCGATTCTGAAGTTCGTCGACTACATGCTGACGCCGAAGCCGGAGCAGCAGCAAGTCGCGAACGAAGGGCCGGCCGGCGTATTCTGGGATTGGGTGGATAAGCCGCTCGGTCTGTGGAAATTCACGGACGTGAACTACCAGAAGCTGCACGATTCGGGCGACGCGGCGAAGATCGCGAGCACGAACCCGGCTCTGTACGCCATCTCGTCCTACAGCAACGAATGGTACCCGTGGTGGAACTACGCCCTGACCGAGCCGAAGGGCCGGCAGAAGACGATCGACTTCACGCAGGCGATCGGCAAGATGGGCGGCGTCCGCGTCGCGGAGCCGTACGACATGGTGAAGGCGAAGCCGGGCGGCCTGTGGGAGAAATATTTGCCCGAGCTCGAGAACGTCCGCAAGGAGTACAAGGCGAAGCTGCTCATGGCCAAGGACGACAAGGCGTTCGAAGCGGCGTGGTCCGATTTCCAGTCCGCGCTCGAGAAGCGCGCCCACTGGAGCGAGCTCAAGCAGGAGTGGAACGCGACGCTGCAGGAGCAGACGGCCGGGGCCAAGGGCTGACGCCCGCGCCGCATGGCGCCGGCTTGAAGGTGCCGGCGGGGCAACAACCGCATAAGCATGGATTTTGCTTCATGAAAGGGGAGCCGTCGCGAAGACGGCTTCCCTTTCGGCACGATTGCGGCGGGGACGCGCGGCAGGGGGAGGCCACCGGTTAACCGCGGCGCGAACGTGTGCTATACTCCGTGGAGAAAGGGGAGGGAGCCTTGCGACTGCGATTGGGACTCGACAAATGGATACTGGGCTTCACCCGCAGCCTGAGCCTCCGCGGCAAGATCGTCGTGCTCTACGTGCTGATTCTGCTGCTGCCGACGCTCGTGCTGAGCAGCGGGGCCGTCTATCTGGTCATCCGCAGCTTTCACCACAGCTACGTGAGCACGGCGGAGGAAGCGGTGCAGCAGACGGCGCAAATCGTCGATTTCAGCAAGAAGAGCTATGACCTGCTGGCGGTCCGGACGGCGACCGACGGCGAGCTCATCGCCCGGCTCGGGCGCGACTACGCGGACATGTCCGAGAACGTGGACACGGTCAATTACGTGGACCGGACGTTCCTGATCACGAGCAAATATTTGCCCGGGATCGCGGATTTCCGCATCTATCATACGAACGGGACGCTGGTGGAGGACGGTCAGCTGCTCTGGCGGCCGGAAGCGGGGCGGCAGCTGGCCGGCATGGACGAGCGGGCCTGGTACGAGCGGGCGAAGCGCTCGCCGAATCCGCTGTTCTGGAGCAGCGTGCCGGGCAAGCCGAACCAGAGCGTCCTGACGCGCAAGATCATCGACAACTCGGGCGAGCTCCTCGGGATGGTGTACGTTTTGCTCAATTACGACGCCGTCTTCGGCGAGCTCCTGGACCATCCGTTCAACGACGGCAGCCTCTATATCGTGGACGACAACCGGCGCATCCTGGCGGCGACGAACCGCGCGGAAATCGGCAAGCGCTTGCACATGAAGGATTGGCCGGCGGCCGGGGCGGCCGGATCGGCCGCAGGCTCCGATGCGCTCGAAGGGCTTGGCGCGGCCGCCGGGTCCGATGCGCTCGAAGCGCCGGGTGCGGCCTCGTCTTCGTCCAACACGGGGCCGGACGCCGGCACGCTCGACTTGACCGGCACGAAGGACATGCTCATGACTCAGCCGCTGTCCTCGCATTGGACGCTCGTGGCGCTCATGCGCACGAAGCATCTCGACAACCAGAACCGGATGATCCTCATTCTGATCGTCGGCATCATCACGTTCTTCCTGCTGCTGTCGCTATCCTTGATGACGACGATCGTCCGCAACATCGTCCGGCGGATCCGCAAGCTCGGGACGCGCATGGGCGACCTGTCGCGCGGGGAATTCGAAGCGGCGGTCCGCTATAGCGAGAACGACGAGCTCGGCGAGCTCGAGAACCGCTTCAACTTCATGTCCGAGCGGCTCGGCAAGCTGGTCGAGGACATCACGAAATCGAGCCTCGCGGAGAAGGAGCAGGCGTTCAAGGCGCTGCAGGCGCAGATCAATCCGCACTTCATCTACAATTCCCTCGGCCTGCTGCGCTGGCGCGCGATGGACGCGGACGATCAGGAGCAGATCCGGATCATCGACGCGCTGACGACGTTCTATCGGATTACGCTGAATAACCGGATCGGCGTCATCCGCATCCGGGACGAGCTCGAGCACGTGCGGGCGTATCTGGACATCTGCCAGTTCCGGTATCCGGACAAGGTGCGCGTCGAATGGGACATCGACGACGAGGCGCTGGACTGCTACACGATCAAGACCGTCCTGCAGCCGATCGTGGAGAACTGCTACCTGCACGGCGCGATCACGCGGCGGCCGGACGCCGTCATCCGCATCGCGGTCGTCCGGGACGGGGAGACGATCCGGATGTCCGTCTTCGACAACGGCCAAGGCATTCCCGCGTCCGTGCTCCGGGAAATCGAGCGGGGCGCCCATGTCGGCAAGGGCGGCGGGTTCGGCACGCCCAACATCAAAGAACGGCTCGCGCTGTACTTCGGCAGCGGAGCGGCGCTGACGATCGAGAGCGAGGCGGGCGCGTGGACGCACGCGTCCGTCTCGTTCCCGGCCAGCGCCGAAGAGCCGGCGATCAGGAGGGAAGCATAGATGCTCAAGGTGCTTATCGTGGACGACGAGCCGTCCAACATCCAAGGCTTGGTCCGCTACGTCGATTGGCGGGGGCTCGGGTACGACAAGCCGGCGACGATGGAATCGGCCGAGGAGGCGCTGGACGCGATGCGCGCGTCGGCCTTCGACGTGCTCATCTCCGACGTCTCGATGCCCGGCATGAACGGCATCGAGCTGGTGGCGGAGGCGAAGCGGCTGCATCCGCATCTGCAGGTGCTGATGATCAGCGGCTACAACGAATTCGAGTTCGTCCAGGACGCGATCCACGTCGGCGCGCAGGCGTACGTGCTCAAGCCGCTGAAGATGGACGAGGTGTCGGGCCGGCTCGCGGGCTTCCGCGAGACGCTCGAGAAGATGCGCAGCCTCGTCGACCAGACGAGCGAGCTGGAGAAGAAGGTGTCCGAGAGCCTGAAGCTCGTGAAGGAGCGGTTCGTGAACGACCTGATCGCGGAAATTCCGCAGACGGACGAGATGCTCGCCTCCTGGAACGGCCTCATGGCGCTGCCGGACGTCGCGCGCGGCTTCCAGCTCGTCGTGTTCGGGCTGGATCACTTTCTGTCGTCGGGCAAGGACGCGAAGGACCGGATCCTGCTCGCGAGCGGCTTCAAGCAGACGGTCGAGGTCGGCTTGTCGGGCGACGGCGCCGAGCCGATGTTCCTCGCGCAGCTCACGCCGGACGAGATCGCCGTCCTGCTCTTCGGGCAGACGCCGGAGGCACGGGCGCGGACCGAGAAGCGGCTGCCGTTCGTCCAGGGCATGCTGCTCGAGCAGTACGGCGCCACGGCGACCGTCGGCTGCGGCCGGGCGGGCAGCCGGTGGGAGGACGTGCCGCTGCATTACAAGGAGATCAAGTTCATGATGGCGAAGGCGCGGCTCGTCGCGGACGGGCAGATCGTCCGGCACGATTACGCGGACCGCAGCGAATTCCGGGATTTCCGGCTCCGCGAGGAATTCATGCCGACGATCCTGAAGCTGATGGAATCGGGAGACTCCGGCAAGGTCGGGGCGTATATGAACCGGATCCTCGACGCGCTGCTGGCCCAGGAGCCGGCGTCCTTCTCGTACGTTCAGGCGTTCGGCATGAGCTTCCTAAGCGAGCTGATCCGGAACCTGAAGTGGAAGGACGACGCGGACGGCGAGATGAACATCCTCATGTGGCGGCGGATGCTCGACTGCGGCAGCACGGGGCAGATCATTCTGCTGCTGGTCGATTACGTGGACCGGTACATGACGGTCGAGAAGAAGGAGCGCCAGAACCAGCAGCATAACCTCGTCCGGCGGGTCGCGGACTTCATCGAGGAGCGGCTGCAGGAGAACTGGACGGTCAAGCAGCTGGCGGAGGCGTTCAGCCTGAACGCGAGCTACCTCAGCGTCCTGTTCAAGCGCGAGATGGGCAAGACGATTTCCGAGTTCGTCCAGGAAACCCGCATCCAGCGGGCGCGCGAGCTGCTGAAGGACCCCGGCATCAAGGTGTACGAGGTGGCGGACCGGGTCGGCATCCAGACGTCCGCGTATTTCACGTACTTGTTCAAGAAGCTGGTCGGCTGCACGCCGCAGGAGTACCGGGATTATCATTGACCGGCCGGCCGCGAGCGAATGACGGCCGAGCGTAGCCTTTACCTCAAACGGCGTACGTTCAGGAGCGGCAATGCAGCAAGCGGTGGCGGCGCGCTTCTCTTGCCGCAACTACCGCCGCTTTCCAGCCACATGCAAACAACGCGCACCGTTACTTATAATCGACGCAAGGCTTCTTCCAATAATTCAAGCGCTTGATCGAGCCGTTTCGCGTAATCGCGGAGAGCGGCGGCGACTTTGGAACGTTTTTCTTTATCGCGCATCGTAGCTTTAACATCGTTCATATTCATCCCGCCGCCCAACTCTTCCAATTTAATCCACAATCGGCTTTTTCCGCCCGACGGCGTTTCGGCGGGCAGCAGCTCTTGTATTTTTTGGCCTAAAAGCCCCCACTCCGAATAGGCGGGATCGATCTCCGCGAGCTTTCCGAAGATGTAGGTAGGCTCGCCTCCGCTCGTGGCAAGGTTACAGACATAAACGCCGTAGTTCTCCCATAATCCAAGGCTTTCATCCTCGAATCGACCGGCTTCAATGTCGTCGGCCCATTCACGGTACGCCGCAGCGCCAAAAAACATCCCGTCTCGTTCCGGCAGGGTTAGCCAATGCGGCATGTTCTTCATGACCTTCAGATAGATTTCCTGAAGCGAAACCTCGCGTTGTTTGTCGCCGACGAAAATCAAATCCAACGTATTCCCATCATTCATTTCATAGTCGATGGTAACGGTGTCATGTAATAGCAATTTCAACGTTTTTCCGCCGTTTTCGTATCCGACAATCAGCATGTACGTCCCCGCGTCGGATTCCCATGCCGGGATATCGTTAAGATTGGATTTGACGAGAATCGGGACGCCCTTGTTGATGGATGCTACTATTCTCCGCAGATAAACACTCCGATCGGCGATGATCTGCCCGGCTTTAACGTATTCATGGCGATAACCGAGCGCGTCGAATACATGCGCGATATGTTCGGGCCCCGCCAAATACCCCGACACGCAATAATCACAGCCGGTAGTCGAATGATGATTGTAAACCTGCGCGACGGTATCGCCGGTAATCGCGGCAATCGTCCAAAAATCAAGCTCTTCATGCGCCCCTAGGCGTTCCAAAATAAACGTTATGCAATCCGGCAATCCAAAATTATGTCCTTTCATTCCCTCCAATAACATACGAATATCGGATAAATGATTCGCCTCTTTATGGTGTTCCATGGGCAGCCTCCCTTTTATAATTAAAAATGTATATTTTTAGTATAGCAGATTATTGTCTTGCCATCGCGAGCCGGCTGCGCCCGAAATCGAAAAAGCTGCCCCCGGCAGGCTGCCGGAAACAGCATTTTGCATAAGGCGTATTTCGCTGTCCGCTGTAAGGGACTTGACCGGTTCGTACGATCCGGCTTCGGGATTCTTGCGCATGGGGACCGCACGGCCGGCCGAGCATTCGCGCAAGGCGGCGGATCGCCGGCGACTTCGGGCTATTCGGGCTAAGGTCGTCGGAGCAGGAGCCGTTCAGGCGCATACATGCGGCGCTCGCGCCGGGCAGCCTTTGCGCGGTTAACGGTTAGGGCTGCGAATCGTTCATGCGGTCAATCATTGCGCTCGCAATCGGCGTCCCGCCGCGGCTTCGGCGCCTTACGCTTGCAGGATGACGAGGCCCGAAGCGGGCACGTCGAACGCCCGGAGCCCCTTCAGCCCGTCCAGCGCGTACGTATCGATTTCCACGCCGCAGCAATCCAGGACGCGGACGGAACGCGGGCCGATCTCCTCCGCCGCTTCCGCGACCAAGCGTCCGCCGCGCGTGCCGTTGACGAGGATAATCGTTTCAGCCCGTCCGCCGGGCAGCCCGACGACCGTGTCGTGGTAGGCGGCGGCGATGAACTCGCGCGCGCCGCGCGCCGTCACGAGCGGATAGTTGAGCTCGGGATGATGCGGCGCCAGATCTCCGCCCATGAGCGTGTCCCGGTGCTCGCGCCAGAACCGGAGCCAGAAGGCGACCATGTCCCGGTGCCGCCGCGGCAGCGCGTCCAGCCGGACCGAGATTTGCGGCACGGCGAACAGGATGTTGAGCAGCTGCAGCGCCGCGGATTCCGCCGGCTCGTCCGGATGCCACATGATCATGTCCGAGTGCGCGGCCGTATGGCCGCAGAGCAGCCGGACGTCGATCGTGTGCGCGCGGTTTTGCAGCGCGTCGTTCGGCACGTCCCCGGCGCGGAACATGTTGCCGTATTTGCGCATGAGCGGGCTGATGTAAGCTTGGCGGAACTCGATCATGACGTCCGGCTTGATCGCGCGCAGCCGGTCGATGACGCCGCTTAGCAGGACGTCGACGGCTTGCGCCACGGAGTCCATGTCGCGGCCCGGGTCGGCGTCCCCGCGCTCGGCGGCCGGCTGGCGGAACACGTCGACGAAATCGAGCTTGAACCCGTCGAGGTCCCATTCGAGCAGCGCGCGCTCGTACGTGCCGATCAAATATTCCCGCACCTCCGGGTAGCGCGGATCGAGCACGCCCGTATTCAGGCGTTCGATGTAATCCAGCAGCTTGTGCGCGAAGCGGTTCCATACCCCGCTGCGAATGCCGACGAACGGCACGGAGTACCAGAGCAGGTAACGCATGCCGAGCGCGTGGACGCGGGCGACGTGCGCCTTCATGTCGGGGATCTTCTCCGCGCAGGCGTTCCAGTCGCCGCAGTACGCGTAGCCGCGGGCGTTGTCCGCCGTTTGCCAGCCGTCGTCGACGATGACGGAATCGCAGCCGATCGCGCGGGACAGCTCGCACTGGCGTTCGATCCCCTCCGGCGTCAGCTGCTGATGGAAGCTGTACCAAGTCGAATACATCGGCTCGAGCGCCGCCGCCGGCACCGGCGCGGGCGCATAGGCCGGATATGTCTCCCACCAGCGGCTGACGCCGGCGAGCGCCTCGTAATACGGAACGTCCCGGGCGTCGACGCGCAGCTCGGCCTCGTAGCGGGACAGCGGCGTCGTCGGCGTGTCGAACAAGGCGACGAGGCAGCGGAACCGGGCCGTTTCCTCGTTGACGCCCGCGTCGAATTTGATCGCGTTCAGCGCGTCGGAGAACGCGAACGTCATCCGGTTGCGGCCCGAAGCGGCGTAGAGGCTGACGACGGGCGCGGAATACGTCGATTTCGAATCGAAGGGCTGCGCCCAGTCGGCCCGCAGGCCTTTGTTGAAATTGGCCGTGGGATGCCACATGCCCTGCGCGTCGATGATCGGGACATGCCACGAGAGCGCAAAGGGGGGCGGGACCTGCGGTTCGTCGGCTTCGATCAGCAGACGGACGATGTCGATGCCATCATCTTCGCGTTCGATCCGCAGGCTGGCGCGGAACGGGGAAGCCTCGCTGTCCAGCCGGTATTCGTACAAGCCTGCCGTTAAGGTATGCATAGGGGGTATCCTCTCCTCGTCCTTTCATTGCTTTAACTATAGCGCCGGAGAGGGGGCGGCATACAGGTGCGAAATGTGTTGCAAATTCGTTCGTTTGTGTCTTAAATGGAGTTATCGGCCGAATGCCGGGGTTGCAAACGGGTTGATTTGTGTGCTGCCAAGATTGGAGCGACGCGCAGGGAGTGGCTCTATGCAACGTGCAATTGTCGTTCGATGCAACGCGCAAGGCGGTGTTCGATGTGACGGCTATGGTTGCTCGACGGGAGACGATCGGCGCGATGAGAGGGGAGGGGCCTGATGCCGCGCAGCGAAGAGGCGCCGCCGGACAAGCGGTTTGAGGAGCATTTCATGACGGGGCGGCTGGAGCTGGACGCACGGCTCTATTATTGCGGGCGCGAGCGCTGCCAGCCGGGCCATCAATACGGTCCGACGATGCGCGACCATTACTTGATCCATTTCGTCGTATCGGGGAAGGGGACGTTCAAGACCGACGGCTGCGAGTACGCGCTGCAGGCGGGCGACTGCTTCTGCATGTTCCCGAACCGGCCGGCGTCGTACCGGGCGAGCGAGACGGAGCCGTGGACGTATTATTGGGTCGGCATCGGCGGGAAGCTCGCTCCGGAGCTGCTGCGGGCGGCGGGATTCAGCCCGCAGTCGCCGACCGCCGCGCAGCCGGCGCCCGAGGCGGCGGCCGGGCTGCTGCTGCAGCTGTTCGGCACCTTCCTGGCGGAGCGCCGGGAAGCGCGGGCGCCGGCGCGCCGGCAGGAAGGAAGCGAGGCGTACGTCGCCCGCGCGGTGAAGTTCATCGAGCAGCATTACCAGAGCAAGCTGACGATCTCGCTCATCGCCCGGCACGTCGGCCTGGACCGCGCGTATTTCACGAAGCTGTTCCATGCGCGGACCGGCGCGGCGCCGTACGAATTCCTGCTGCGGTACCGGATGGAGAAGGCGCGGCTGCTGCTCAGCCGGACGAGCCTGCCCGTGCGGATCATCGCGAGCAGCGCCGGGTTCGGGGACGCGGCGTACTTCGGCAAGGTGTTCGCGCGGCTGCAGGGCATGTCGCCGACCGCGTACCGCAACCGGCCTTAAGCGCTCGGGGCGCGGCAAGCGCGGACGAAGCGGCGGTCGGCCCGGACCGGGAATCCCGGGCCGACCGGCCAGGATGGCGCCGCCCTGACGGCCGGTCCCGCCCGGGGCGCGGAAAGCCGGATCACGCGTAGCATGCGCGATCGCGGCCGCGTTTATGCCAAAAAGCGGCTATTCCCGCAACGGGAAAGCCGCTTCTTCGCGCGTTCGGCGGCGCCGCGTCCTACAGGGCGACGACCTCGACGTTCGCGATTTTGTTCGTGAACAGCGCGTCTTCGAGCTTCGATTTCCATTCGTCTTTGTGCGCGGCGTTCGCGGAAATGACGATCCGGCGGAGCTTGTCCGCTTCGAAGCCGGCCGGAATGAATTTCTTCTGCTGGTTGAACTGCTTCTTGTTCTGCGGCAGCAGGATCGCGCGCACCTCGCGCTCTCCTTCGGACGCGTCGTCCGCGATCAGGGCGCTGCGGATGTCGATCCAGGTCGTCTGGATCATGTCCGGGTTCTGCTTCAGAATTTGCTTGATCTCGAGCTTGGTCGGCGGCTTCTGGCCGGTCTCCGTGCGGAACTTGGTCGTATAGTCCTCGACGATGAAGTCGTGGATGAATTTGACCGTCTGCACCGTCTCGTCGAGCGTGTACAGGTCGAGCGGCGTATAGTCGCCCTCGCCCTCGCGGTTCTCTTCCATCAGGGCGGCGAGCAGATCGTGAATGATGCCGGTGTAGCTAAGCTGCTGCTTCTCCAGCTTCTCGATGTACGCGGCCAGGATGTCCGCGAACGTGGAGTCGTTCTCCTGCGCGACGCCGTCCATGAACTGCGCCATGTCGTCGCCGCTGTCCGCCTCGAGCTTCTTCAGTTTCTCGGAGTCGGTGTAGTGCACTTTATTGAACAGCAGCTGGAAGCCGCGCGGCGCCGTCAGCGGATTGCCCTCGAATTCGAAGGCGATCTCCCCGCGCGACGGATCGGCGAAAGCGCTCGCTTCCTCGTCGCTGAAACGGGCCATGAAGCTGTTCTGGCTCAGGAGCCGGCCGAGGGAGCCGCCGAGCGAGACGCCGTTCTGGTACGCGAGCTTCCGGAGCTGCGCCGCCATGAACGTATGCGTGAAGAATTGCTTCTGGTCGAGGTTCGGCGTCTGGTTCATCAGTTTCAGCGCTTGCTTGAAGGTGGCGATCAGATCCTGCGTATAGTGCAGGCGGTTGAAGTCGTTCAAGTGGCGCAAAGCGTCGTTCGATTCGTCCAAGCCGCCGAGTCGCGTCATTTGAAGCTCGCCGGAGCTCAAAATGCCGAGGGCGCTGGCGATATCTTTTGTGTAATGTACGATCATGGTACGTGCTCCCTTTTTCATGTCAAAAATAGTCTGGCACCCTTCTCATTATGCAGTAACTTGCTGGTTCTGTCCCCTATGAATTGATTGGGTATCACGACAGTATTCGACAGTTGTGGAAAAAATCCTGCCGGTCGCCGCCAAGGCTCGCGGGAATTCCCTATGGTTTACCATAAGATTCTACCACAAGATCGGGCGCGGAGCACGCCGATTGCCGTTTTGTCCGCCTCGAGGCGCATGGCTGGGCGGCCGGCGGCGAACCGCGCGGGAGGGAATCGGCGGCGGCCGGCGAAAGGGTAAGAAACGCCGAACGGGACGTCGCGGCGGCGATCGCGCCGCGCCGGCGCCGTCCGGCCGCGCCGGCCCGCCGGTTTCGCGCCCAAGCGCGCGGCCGGTCCGGGTTCGGAAAGGAAGGAGAATCGGGAGATGGACATTAGAAGACTGACGGTCGAGGACGCGGCGAGCTTTTGGCGCTTGCGGCTCGAAGCGCTGCGGCGGTATCCGCTGGCGTTCGGCTCGGCCTACGAGGAAGCGAAGGATACGCCGTTCGCGGACGTGCGGGCGCGGTTCAAAGAGGATCCGGGCCAATTCATCCTGGGCGCGTTCACGGAAGCGGGCGAGCTCGCGGGGATCGTCGGCTTTCGCCGGGAAACTTCGCGGAAGATGCGCCATAAAGGCATGATCTGGGGGATGTACGTCGATCCGGCGGCACAGGGACGCGGCATCGGCCGCGGGCTGATGGCGGAGCTGCTGCGCCGCGCCGGCGAATTGCCCGGACTGGAGCTGGCGCAGCTGGCGGTGGTGGATGCGAACGCGCCCGCGAAGCGGCTGTACGAGTCGCTCGGCTTCGCCGCGTACGGGCTGGAGCGGAACGCGCTGAAGCTGGACGACGGGACGTACGCGCACGAAGTGCTGATGGCGTATGCTTTCGGCGGCTGAGAACAAGGAGGACGTGCGATGCTTGCGAAGCACTATGCGAATGAAGACCTTGGGAAGCTGCTGCTGCCGAAGGACCGGTACAAGCCGTTTCCCGCGATCGGGGACCGGGAGTCGTGGGAGGCGCTCCCGGAGACGCTGAAGTCCTTTTGGCTGCGCAAAGGGGAGCGCCGGCTCCATGAAGGGTGGGCGCCGCTGCCGGCCGCGGCGTACATGGCCTACGGCCGGACGGGGGACCGCGAACGCTACGACCGGGCATCCTGGGAGCGCAGGCATGCGCTGGCCGAGCTCGTCATCGCGGAATGCATCGAACACCGGGGCCGCTTCGCCGACGAGATCGTCAATGGCATCTGGTCCATCTGCGAAGAGACGTTCTGGGGGATTCCCGCGCACGGCTACATGATGAAACGGCAGGAGCTGCTCCCGGACGTATCGGATCCCGTGATCGAGCTCTTCGCGGCCGAGACGGCGGCGCTGCTCGCCTGGACGCTGTACCTGCTGAGGCCCGTCTTGGACGAAACGAGCCGGATGATCGGCGAGCGCATCGAGCTGGAGGTCAAGAAGCGGATCCTGGACCCGTACTTGGAGCGGGACGATTTTTGGTGGATGGGCTTTCACGATGAGCGGATGCTGAACAATTGGAACCCGTGGTGCCATTCCAACTGCTTGGCGGCCGTCCTGCTGCTGGAAGCGGACCCCGCGCGGCGGGAAACGGCGGTCGCCAAGGCGCTGCGGAGCTTGGACCGCTACCTCGAACGGCTGCATCCCGACGGCGGCTGCGAGGAAGGGCCGAAATATTGGCTGTACGCCGCGGGGGCGTTGTTCGATTGCCTGGAATTGCTGCACGGCGCCTCGGAGGGGGCGATCGACGGCTGCGAGGAGCCGCTGATCAGGCGCATGGGCGCCTTCCTGTACAAGGTCTTCATCGACGAGGCGTATTACGTCAACGCCGCGGACAGTCCGCCCCGGGTGGCGATTCCCGCGGAGCTGGTCTACCGCTACGGGCGTCGGACCGGCGACGCCCGGCTTGCCGAATTGGGCGCGCGAGCGCAGCGGATGCGGGGGGCGGAGGCGACCCGGCCGGAGTTCGCGAACCTATTCCGCCTCCTGCCGGCGATTCTGCATTACGCGGAGGTCGAGCGGTACGCGGGCGAATCGCCTTGCGTCCGGGACGCTTGGCTGGACGGCATTCAATGGATGGCGGCGCGGGAACGGGAAGGATCCTCCGAAGGGCTCTATCTGGCCGCCAAGGGCGGACATAACGACGAAAGCCACAACCACAACGATATCGGGCACTTCATCGTCTATTGCGACGGCTCGCCGATGCTTGTGGATCCCGGCGTCTTGACGTATACGTCCAAATCGTTTTTCGCCGAGCGTTATGACCAATGGGCCGTGCAGTCCGCCTACCACAACGTGCCGCTGGCGAACGGCGTTCAGCAGATGAACGGAAGAGCGTATCGGGCCGGCGACGTCCGTTGCGAGCGGGATGACGAGGCGGCTTCGATCGCGATGGAGCTTGCGGGCGCCTACCCGGACGCGGCCGGCATCGTCGGCTGGAGGCGGACGTGCGCGCTTGTCCGCGGCGGGTCGCCGTACGTGGAAATCCGGGACGCGTATCGTCTGCGGCAGCCGTCGGCCGGCATCGCGCTTCATCTGATGACGCCTCGCCTTCCCCGGCGCGAGGGCGGCGGAAGCTTCGTGCTGGAGGACGAGCGCGGGAACCGGATCCGGATCGCGTATGACGGCGAACGGTACGCCGGCGAAGCGGAGCGCGTGCCGCTGGAGGACGCCGCGATGCGGGAGGCGTGGGGCGAGCAGCTGTACCGGATTCGGTTGACGCTGCGGGCGCCCGCCGAAACCGGCGAAAGCGTCATCCGTATCAGCCGCTGCCAGAAGTCGCTGCCGTAAACGAAACCCCCGGCTCGCCTGAGCCGGGGGTGTCTTATCGTAAAGCCGAAACATGCCGCCAGAACGTGTCGCGCAAACGAGACCTTCCCCGCCGAGGAGGGTCGCTTCGTCTTGCGCCGTCGTGGTCTCCGTTCGTCGACGAGCGCTGCCGACGTTCGCCGTCGACGAGCGCTGCCGTCGTTCGCCGTCGTCAATCGCCGTCGGCGCGTCCCTGTCCGTCGTTCGCCATTGTCATGCATTGCCGTCGTACGCCGTCGTCGTACGACGTCGTTCGCCGTGCCTTATAGCACCCGCGACAGCTTCCGGTACGCCCGCGGCGACACGCCTTCGAGCTTGCGGAAGACGCGGCTGAAATAATGCAGGTCCGCGTAGCCGACGAGCTCCCCGATCCGCTCGGCCGTCAGGTCGGATTCCCGCAGCAGCCGGCGCGCTTCGCGGTGGCGGGCGGCGCGCACGAACTCGCCCGGCGCCTGGCCGGCGACGCCCTTGAACAGCTTGGCCATATGGTCCTCGTTCATCGCGAGCCGTTCCGCGAGCTGCGGATTGCTCCACCGCTCGGCCGGCCGTCGTTCGATCTCGGCTATCAGCTCCCGGATGCGCGCGACGTGGATCGTCGCGCCGGACAGGGGCTCGGCGTACTGCAGCCGGAGCAGCCGCGACAGCACGCCGAGCATGAGCGACTTGCAGGCCAGCTCGTAGCCGAGCGGCCGGGCCGAGAACTCCTCGACGATCGCCTCCATAAGCCCGACGCAGGCCGGCGGCGGCGTCAAGACCGCGAACGCCGACAGCGGCGCGAACGGCTCCGCGTGCGCCTCCCGGCAAAATTTCGCCGCGTCCGCCGTCTCCTCGTTCACCACCAAGTCCGCGTCGGAGAGGACCGCCAGCTCGTCGAAGAAATCGAAGTGAATGCCGAGCAGCCGCGTGTTCGGCGCGACGACCGCGTTCCGGTGCCGGACGCCCGCGGGCAGGAACACCAGCTGGCCCGTCCGGACGGCGTGGCGCCGGCCGTTCATCTCGGTCGCGGCTTCGCCCTCGTACACGTACAGCAGCTCATAGTCGTACAGGCGCCGCCACTCCAGCGCGGCCGGCTGGAGCACCTGGTATTTCGCGTAATGAATGCTCGGGCTCCACTCGCGGAACGCGGCCGTCCGGCGCAGCGGGTAGAGCGGTTCTTCCGTCATCGCGGGCCTGGCCCCTTTCTTGAAAAGCCTTGAAAGAAACGAACCGGAATCGTCCAACTAATGCCTCTATCGTCCAAATTCATTATACGTTCCGCCCGCTATAATGAAAATACGCATGACGGAATGATGCAAAACGGCAAGCAAGCCGAAGGAGGAGCCACGGTGAAAAAAGGGATCAACAAATGGTCGTTCCCGGGCGGGACGCCGATCGCGGATTGTCTCGGCATCGCCAAGCGGGCGGGCTACGACGGCATCGAGCTGACGCTCGACGAGTCGGGCGAGCTCGGGCTGCAGGCGACGGAGAAGGACGCGCGCGCCATCGCGGCGCAGGCGGAGGCGGCCGGCGTGGAAATTTGCGGCCTGGCCACGGGACTGTATTGGAGCAACGGCATGACAAGCGAATCGGCAGCCGTCCGCGCCCGGGCGATGGACATTTGCCGCAAGCAGCTGGAGCTGGCCGCCGCGTTCGGCGTGGACACGATACTCGTCGTGCCGGGCGCCGTCGGCGTGGCGTTCATCCCGGACTTCGAGGTCGTCGATTACGAATACGCGTACGACCGCGCGCTGGACGCGATTTCGCGGCTGGCGGACGACGCGCGCGCCGCCGGCGTCAACATCGGCCTCGAGAACGTCTGGAACAAGTTCCTGCTCTCGCCGCTCGAGCTGCGGGGCTTCATCGACGCGGTCAATTCGCCGTACGTCGGGGCGTATTTCGACGTCGGGAACGTGCTGGCGACGGGGTACCCGGAGCAGTGGGTCCGCATCCTCGGCAAGCGCATCAAGAAGGTGCACGTGAAGGATTACCGGCTGGAGGCGGGCGGGCTGCACGGCTTCGTCGACCTGCTGGCGGGGGACGTCGATTTCCCGGCCGTCATGAACGCCCTCGAGGCCGTCGGCTACGACGGCTACCTCATCGCCGAGATGGGGACGTACAAGCACGATCCGTATCAAATGGTCTACAACACGTCGCTGGCGATGGACCGCATTTTGGAAGGGAGACGGGGCTAAGATGACGAACGCGAACGACAACCGGACGCTGAGGGTCGGCCTGATCGGCATCGGTTCGATGGGCGGCGTCCATCTGGACGTGTACGAACGGCTGGCGCGGGAGGGCTATCCCGTCGAGCTGGCGGCGATCTGCGACCTGAAGATCGCGGAGCTGAAGAACGACCGGCTGGCCGCGTACGCGCTGTACGATTCGGTCGAGGCGATGCTGCGCGGCGAGACGCTGGACGTCGTCGACATCACGGTGCCGACGCCGTTCCACGCGGAGCTGGCCTGCTCGCTGCTGGAACAGGGCTATCACGTGCTCTGCGAGAAGCCGATGGCCCGCACGTCGGAACAGGCGCTCCGGATGGCGGAGGCGGCCGCCGCTTCCGGCCGGACGCTGATGATCGGGCAGTGCCTGCGCTTCTGGCCGGCCTATGAATATTTGAAAGCCTGCGTCGCGGACGGACGCTACGGCAACGTGAGAGCCGGCTACTTCTTCCGCGGGTCGGGTTATCCGCTGCCGTGGTACTTGAACGGCGAGAACAGCGGCGGCTGCCTGCTCGACATGCACGTCCACGACACGGACATCGTCAATTGGCTGTTCGGCCTGCCGGCGAAGGTATCGACGTCGGGCCGGGTCGTCGCGCCGAAGGGCGGGTACGACGTCGTCTCGACGAACTACTATTATCCGGAGGGCATGGTGCTGAACGCGCAGGCGGACTGGACGCTGGAAGGCGACATCAAGTTCGCGATGACGTACCGGGTGAACCTGGAGGGCGCGAGCATCGTGTTCGCGAACGACGAAGTGTCCGTGCATCCCGTCGGCGAGCCCGGCTTCAAGGCGGAGCTGCCGGAGGACGCGGGCTACTATCGCGAGATCCGCTACTTCCTGGACGCCGTGGCGTCCGGGCAGCCGGTCTCCGTCTGTCCGCCTGAAGCGACGCTGGACACGATGGCGATCATCGAAGCGGAGCAGCGCTCGGCGGAGCTCGGCGGCGAGCTCGTGGCGCCGCGGACGCGGACCGTCAACGCGGCGAACTGACGCGGATCCGAGCTGCAGGGCCGGCAAGGGCTGATCGGGCGCCGGCGCGGAAAGCGGCTTGCGAAGCGGCTGGACGGAAAGCGATGGAAGCGGGCGTACGCCTGCGAAGCCATGCTGACGGCGGTGCCGCCGTGGGTGAAGACATACCGATCGAAGCCCGAGCGTTCCAGACGCTGGGGCTTTTTTTGCGCCAGCCAACAAATCGCGAATTGATTGTATACAACGCGTATATTTAGAATAGACGGCGCTTACCCGCCGTGCTATATTGCGAAGTGAAACGGGCTTATGCGGGGCTGAACCATTTTGAATGCGCGGAGGTGAAGCGAATGTCGACGAACGCGGCTATGCCAGGCTTGAAGGTGAGCGAGAACCGGCGTTATCTCGTGACGGAGGACGGCGAGCCGTTCTTCTGGCTCGGCGATACGGCGTGGGAGCTGTTCCACCGGTCCACGCGCGAGGAGGCGGACCATTATTTGCGCAATCGCGCGGAACGGGGCTATACGGTCATTCAGGCCGTCGGCCTCGCGGAGTTCGGGGGCTTGACGAAGCCCAACGCGTACGGCAGGGTGCCGCTGCTGCGCTCGGCGGACGGCGCATTCGATCCGTCGGCGCCCGATACGGCCGCGGAACCGGGCGGCTATTCGTATTGGGATCATGTCGATTACGTCGTGGACAAGGCGGCGGAGCTCGGCCTGTATATCGCGCTGCTGCCGACCTGGGGGGATAAGTACCATATCGCCTGGGGCGAGGGACCGGACATCTTCGCGCCGGACAACGCACGGACGTACGGACGGTGGCTCGGCGAGCGCTGCCGCGACCGGTCGAACGTGATCTGGGTGCTCGGCGGGGATCGGGCGCTGACGCAGCGGCGCCATTTCGAGATCGTGAACGCCATGGCCGAAGGGCTCGCGGAAGGCGACGGCGGCCGCCATCTCCGGACGTTCCATCCGATGGGCGGACGCTCTTCCTCCCGCCACGTGCATGACGAGCCGTGGCTCGACTTCAACATGATTCAATCCAGCCATGGCCTCGGCGAGCAATCCAACCACATGCTCGTGGCGGCCGACTACGCGCGGACGCCGGTCAAGCCGACGCTCGAGGCGGAGCCCTGCTACGAAGACCATCCCCGGGGCTTCAATCCCGTTAACGGCTATTTCGACGAGGCGGACGTGCGCAAGGCCGCGTATTACGGCGTGCTGGCCGGCGGCCTCGGCATCACGTACGGGCACCATTGCGTCTGGTCGCTGAATACGGAGCCGACGAGCACGTTCATCATGACGTGGAAGCAGGCGATCCTGCGTCCCGGCGCGGCGCAGATGCGGCATGTGCGCACGCTTGCGGAGTCCCGCCCGATGCTGGAACGGGTGCCGGACCAAAGCTTGCTCGCCGCCAACGAAGAAGGCGCCAATTATGCGGTCGCGGCGAGGGGCGAGCGGCACGCGTTCCTGTATTCTCCGAACGGTCTCGCGCTGCGCGCGGCAATGGGCCGGATCGCCGGCGAGGAGGTCGACGCCTCCTGGTTCGATCCGCGCACGGGCGAAACGACGGCGATCGGCCGGTTCCCGAACGCGGGCGAAACGACGTTTCTGCCGCCGCAGGCGGGAAGGGGCCGCGATTGGGTGCTCGTGCTGGACGCCGTCTAGCGCGGAATTCCGTCTAGCGCGGACCGGTGCCGCAGTCAGTCGCGGCGCGGCAAGGAAGCATCCCGCTAATTTCCCGCCTTGCCGGGCTATCATGAAGAACGTTCCGAGGCCGGCGCCTCGGAATTTTTTTGCGCGCGCAGGCCCGAAAGGCCGCGGGGCTTCGCCGGCACGTGGTATAATTAGGCAAAAAGGCGCCGGGGGAATCTATGCGAACATTGCGATGGCGGCTTGTACCGCTGCTAGGTCTGATGGCTGCCCACCTGATGCTCGCCGCTTGCAGCGGCGCGAACGAGCCCGGCGCCGGGACGCCGAGCGCCGGCGCGAAGCCGCCGATCGATACGGCGACCGGAACGGGAGATGCGGGCTCCGGGGATGCCGATGCCCGCTCGACTCCGCTCGCCGGCGCGGACGGCCCGGCGTCCGACCCGGCCGAAGGGATCGGCACGGCCGGCGCCGCCTCGGCCGACGGGACGCGGACGATTACCGACATCGCCGGCTGGAATCATCCGGCCAAGGCGATCCTGCAGGACGCGCCGTTCTTCGTCACCAAGGTCGAGCTGACGCGGGACGCGATCTACCCGGCCTTTTACGTCAGCTATCCCGGCGAGAAGGACCTGGCGGACCATGCTTCGCTATGGCGCCTGCTGCGGGAGCTTGCCCATGCGAACGGGTATGGGGACTTCAAGCTCGTGAACGGGCAGGACGGCGTGACGGTCGAGGTCGTCTGCGACGCGGCCGCGAAGACGGTGACCGGGGTGAAGGTCAACGGCGTCGACTACCCCGAAGCGTTGGCGGACGCGCCGCAGGCCGGGCCGAAGGTGCCGCGGGCGTACCTCGACTTCATGGCGGACCGCCATCCGCTGCCGGACGGGAGCGAGATCGGCTTCTTCGTGGAGACGGACCTGAACGGGGACGGCGAATCGGAAGCGGTGCTGGGGGTGAAGAATACCCGGGACGGAGACGGGTTGTATAGCGATATCTACGTGCTCAAGCGGGGGGAACGCGGCGTCGCGCAGCTCGGAAGCAATCTGGCGGAAGGCACCGGCTACGGCGTCTACGAGATCGAGCTCGTGCGGCTGTCGGACCGGAAATCGCCCGTCGTGGAGACCAAGCTGACGAACGGCGTCTCGCTGGAAGGCTTCGAATTGATCGCCCTTCCGGGCAAAAAGCCGATCCGGCTCGTGAGCAGCGCCTCCCCGACCGGCGTCGGCGAGGACGCGCTGATCGACGCGGACCAGAACGGCGATTACGACGGCTACGTGCAGCACCGGACCAGCTACGACGTGCTGTTCTACGACGTAACGCGCACGTACTCCCTTCAGCGGGGCGCTTTCGTGCGCACGGGCACGATCGTGGCGCTCCCGGACTACCCGGCGGATGCCGAGAGCGCCGTGACGCAGTATTTGTCCTTGCGGGCGCTGGCCGCTTTCGAAGATGCCCCCGAGGCGGACCGGCGGCTGAAGGCGTTGTGCCCGGCCTGCTCGAGGGCGCAGACGGAGCTCGTCGGCGGTGTTTGGCTGGAGGCGTTCAGCGGCTCGGCCGGGCTCGCGGAGGACCTGTTCGACGTTCAGATGCAGGGCGACGGCAAGACGGACGCGATCGCGAACGTGGCTTATGCCAAGGACGACGGGCGTACGTACCGGCTCGAATTCCATCTCGCGCGCTCGGACGGCGCGTGGGTCATCGACGGGATCAAGCGGCCGGCCGCCAAGTAAGCGAAGGGACGGGCGATTATGCTATAATGGCCCAGAGAAACCAAGCAAAGGCGGTCTTACGCATGTTAGTGAACATCGCATCGCGGCTGAACGAAGCGGCCATCCGGGAGCTGCTGGAATGGTCGGTGTTTCCCGATCCGGAGCATCTCCGGCGGGCGGTCGAGCTCTATAAGGACGGCTCCGGGCACGCGCTGCTCGGTTACGAATCGGAGGGCGACGTCATCGGCCTCATCGGCTACCACCGGATCGACGGCGGCGCGGTCGAGATCGATCATATCGCGGTGACGCCCGAAGAGCGGTACAAGGGCTACGGCAGAGGGATGATCCTGGAGCTGCTGGAATTGGAAAAGCCGACGGCGCTCGTGGCGGAGACCGACGAGGACGCCGCCGACTTCTACCGAAGCAGCCGCTTCACGGTAGTGAGTCTCGGCGAGAAATACCCCGGTACGGAACGGTTCCGGTGCACGTACGAAGCCGGCGAGACGGAAGACGAAGACGAAGAGGATTAAGGCGCCGCGCCGATGCGGCGCCTTTTTGCATGCCGCAGCAGCGCCGGCGCGGCGCGTTCGGGGATTGCCGGGGCTGCTTGCGGCCATTTACAATAACAGGTAGATTCCACCGGATGGAGGCGAAGGGGTTGGCGCACCGCATTGTTCGAAGCAGCTGCTAGCCGGGCCGGGCTGAGACGCGTACCGGCTGCCAAGGGGGGGACTCTGCCCGCCGGGCGGCATGCGATGACGAACGAGGCGGGGCGGGATGGCGCTTCTCGCCGAATACGGGAGGAATGACACGATGACGAACAAGGACGACCGGTCCTTTTATGAACGGACAGGCGCGCGGAACGGCTGGAATTTCAGCGCCGTGCGGGCGGTCGCGGAAGGCGAAGCATGGCAGTACGCGGAGGAGGTGCGCGCCCGATGCGGGCCGGAGGACGCGCTGCTCGACATCGGCACGGGCGGCGGCGAAGCGCTGCTCGCGCTCGCGGATGACGCGCGGGAGCTGGTCGGCATCGACCGGGCGGCCGGCATGATCGAGACGGCGAAGCGGAACGCGGAACTCAGCGGGCGGCGGAACGTCCGCTTCCTGCGGATGGACGCGGAGCGGCTGGCTTTTCCGGACGGCGGCTTCGACGTCGTCTGCTGCCGGCATGCGCCGTTTCACGCGGGCGAGGTCGCCAGGGTGCTGAAGCCGGGCGGCGTCTTCGTCACGCAGCAGGTCGGCGAAGGGAACAAACGCAACCTCGTTGCGGCGTTCGGCCGCGGCTGGCAGGAGGCGCCGCCCGGCACGCTGCTGCGGCGCTGCGTCCGTGAGCTGCGCGCCGCCGGCTTCGCCGACGTGCGGTCGTTCCGGTATGACGCGGCGGAATACTATCGGTCGGCGGAGGATTTGATGTTCCTGCTGAAGCACGCGCCGATCATTCCGGACTTCGGCGAGCGGGACGAGGACTTTGAAGTGCTGGCGCGCTTCGCCGAGGAGCATCGGACCGGGAAGGGCATCCGGACGAACGCGGAGCGCATGCTGATCGTCGCGCGGACGTAACGCGCGCCCGGAGCGCGTCAACCGGGCTGCCCGACCTGGGCGCCGAATACGAAGCAAAAGGAGCCGCTTACCGCGGCTCCTTTTGCTTTGCGCCGAACGCCGCGGCCGAAATTCCCTTTTTCCAGCCCGGCTGGGGGAACCGATCGCCGTTTTCATCGTAAGACGGATTAACGGGTTATCATCGGCTCCGCGGGTTGCCTGAACGGCCGGCATCGGTCCGGCGCGAACCGGAACTAGGTGCGAACAAGAACTTGATCGGGGGGACAAGCATGAAAACCAGAGCGATTGCCGCGGCCGTCCTGTGCGTCGCCATCCTGGCCGGTTACCGCTATGCGCAGCCGAGGATCGGCGCGTGGCAGGGAGGCATGGCCCGCATCGTCAACGACACGGATTCGTTCACGGATACGGGCGGCTACCCGGTTCCCGGCAGCTACTCCGTCGATATCGATTTGGCCGACTTGGGCGGCAATATCGGCAAAGTCCTGTACGACGACGGTTCGTACCTCATCGACGTCGGCTGGGTCGACAATAGCGGCAGCGCCATGACCGGCGGGTACCGGATCGGCCTTCGCTCGCACGGCACGTATTCGCCGGACGGCGCCGATCTCGTCTCCGGGTCGCGGCACCGCACCATGGGCGGGCATGCCTTCTCGTCGGACATGACGGCTTCCATGACGGCGGCCTATAACGGGCAGAACTACGAGAGCTCCGTCTTCGCCATCGGCGGGCTTAACGAGAAGGACGGCGACGAATTCGCGTTCTACGTGTTCCCGGCAGACGCGTACGAGGCCGGCGGCGTGTCGCTGCAGGAGACCGGCACCGTCACGCTGACGGTGACCGGCCTCTACCGCAACGTGTGGCGGAAGAAGGAAACGGCGGACGCGGCGGAAAGGGCGGGCGAGGGAAAAAACGCCCCCGTTCCGGAGAACGGGGGCGCGGCGGATGCCGGTCAAGGGCCGGCCGTGCCGCCTTCGGCCGGAACCGGGAGCTTGTAAGGCAGCAGGCGGCCGCTGTCCTTCGCGATGGGACTGTCGTCCTCGAAGTAGAGCGTATCGCCTTCGCGTTTCACGAAATGAAGCTCGTCGCCATGATAAGGCACGTCGTTCTCCGTCGCGTAGGCCTGACCTTCGGCGTCGAGCAGCTGCTTGTACAGCTTGACGCTCGCGCCGGTGGTGCGGTCGACGAGCGTCAGGAGACCGGAAGCGTTCGGACGGATCAGCAGGTAATCGTCCGCGGCGCCTTCGACGAAGTAAGGCCCTTCCTCGCCGCCGAGCTTGACGAGATCGATCGTCTGCTCGACTGCGCCGGTGCCGTCCCGGATCACCCGGAGCGTCTGCCCGTCCGTGAGCAGCAGATGATCGCCGTAAGCGGCGGCGTTCGTCTCGAATCGCTGCCAATAATGGACGTCCGCTTGGCGGATGACGGCGCCGTTCTTCAGAAGGAGCGCGAACCGGTGATCGTTAAGATGCGGTTCGCCGTAGTTGTCGGTGATCGTCAGCAGCAGCAGGCCGCCTTCGGTCGGCTGAAACTCCATCGACACCCCGTCGTACAGCCGGGAGCCGAGGTCGGCCAGCTTCACCTGCGCGCCGTTCTTGCCGGTGCTTGCGAACAATTCGCCCGTGCGCTTGACGACGCTGTACGTGCGGCCGCCGTACGTCTGGCCGAAGCCCGCGTACGTATGCAGGTGCTTGGCGCTGAACACGCGGGTCTTCGCGTCCCAGGCGACGGAATCGCCTTCGAGCGCCTCGACGACGAACCGTCCGCTCAAGTACAGCTGGCCCTGGTACAGAAACGGCGCCGGCATGTCCCGGACCGGATCGCCGTCCAGCACGGCGGAGGTGCCGCCGATCCGCACGGCGAGGCTTCTGCCGTAGCCGGCATAATCGGCGCGCTGGCGCGACTTGTCCCACTGCACGGTCATGCCGGCCGATTCGAGCGTATTCGCGGGCACGTATACCGTGCCGTTCTTCATGATCGCGGTGCCGAGCGAATCGCCGCCGCCGTCCCAGGAGAGCCTTGCGTACGCGGGCGTTCCGGCTTGAACGGCGGCCGCGGGCGCCAGCAGCGACGCGGCGAGCGCCGCCGACGCGAGCCATTTTCGTTTCAATCGAATCATCGCCTTTCAGAAATTTGGGGAAAAGACAGGGGGTAGAGGAGATTGTTATGAAGAAGGACGAAGCTTGGCCGCCAGAAGTTGCGCCGGCTTCCAAATCTTGCGTCCCGGCGACGCGGCGACGTCCGTCTCGCGACCGATGCCGCTCGGAGCGAATGGGACTACAATGGACGAACACGCATTGCACCGAAGGGGGTGATCCTCATTGTTCGAGCTTCATGACGCGCTGCTGTACGCGATCTCCATCTGCACGCTCGTATCGCTGGCGTATCTGTGCCTGTTCGCGGTGCCGGCCTCGGCGGCGAAGGGCTGGACGGCGTTCCGCGAGACGGCGGGCGGTCCGGCGCTGTTCAAGCTGACGGACGTCGATGCGCCGGTTCAGAGCCTGCGGCATATCCGGCTGACGAAACGCAAGGAAGCGCCCGACGATGATTCATCCCCGTGCACGACCCTGTTGATGACGACCGACGCAAACCATCAACAGGGAGGATTTTCTAGATGTCTAACACGTACGCGCAAATCGCGGTATTCCATGATTATTTCGTCTCGCCCTTCACTTGGCTGATCGACCATTTCGCGGGCTGGTTCGACGGCAGCTTCGGCCTCGCGCTCGTCGCGATCACCATCCTGGTCCGGCTGGCGCTCATGCCGTTCATGATCAACCAGTACAAGCGGCAGCAGGGCATGCGGCGGAAGCTGGCCGCCATGCAGCCGGAGCTCGAGGCCGTCAAGCGCAAATACGCCAAAAGCGCCGCTCCCGACAAGCAGCGCAAGCAAACCGAAGAAACGATGGCGGTCTACGCCAAGCACGGCTACAACCCGCTGAACGCCGGCTGCCTGCCGATGCTGCTGCAAATTCCGATCCTGTCCGGCCTCTACTTCGCGATCCGCTCGAATCCCGAGCTGGCGCATCATACGTTCCTGTGGTTCCAGCTCGGAAGCCCGGATCCGATTCTGCCGTTCGTGGCCGCGGGCGTCTATCTGCTGCAGGCGCGCTTGCAGCAGGCCGCTCAGCCGCCGATGAACGGCGCGAAGGGCATGGGCCTGCTCCTGTACCTGTCCCCGGTCATGATGGGGGTGTTCTCGTTCACGGCGCCTGCCGCGCTGCCGCTCTATTGGAGCGTCGGCGGCCTGGTCATGATCGCGCAGACGCTGATCTCCAGGCGGCTGTACCCGCAGGAGGCCGCCGGCGCCGCGGTCGGCACGGCGTAAGGAGCCGCCGGCGCCCTCGCTCCGCGGCATCGAAGCCTTCGCCCCTTTCGGGGCGAAGGCTTTTTTCGTTATTGCCGGTACGGCTTGCCGGCGCTTCGCCGCGCTTGCTATAGTGGGACAAGAGATGAGGATTCGGGCCGCGGGCCGAAGGAATGGTTCCCGAGCCGATAAGGGGAGAGGCAGAAATGGCAAGCGCAAGCAGGGATTTTTTGGCGCCGGGGGAGCTGGCGGCGATTTGCGAGGCGGCGCGGTTTCCGGCGGATATCGCGGACGCGCTGAGCGAAGCGGCGGAGGCGGTCCGCGGGGACGGCGAGCTGGCGGAAGCGGCGGTGCGTTTCCGACGGGAGCTGTTCGAGGATGCGAATCGGCCGCCGGACGACGTGAACCGGGAACTGCTCGCTTACGGCGCGGACGGCGCGCTGCTGGCGGCGGTCGTCTACGCGGGCGCGATTCCGCTGCTCGCGGAACGCTATGCGGCGCGCGGGCTGCCGCAAGAGGTGCTCGTCGACACGGTGCACGACCTCGTCATTTGGATGCGCGCGCATCTGCGCCGTCACGGGCGCCGGGGGCTGAGCGAGCTCGGCTGGCTGCATCAGCATCTGCGCGGGGAACTGTTCCGGCTGGGGCGGCTGCAGTTCCATTTCGTGGCCAGTCCGTTCCCCGTCAACGCGTTCCGCCACCGGACAACGGGCGACGTCGCCGTGCTGTCCGAAGGCGGCGTGCGCTACCGGAGCGACGGACAGCTCGACGGCACGTGCGGCCTCTTCGACGCCGCGGGCGGCTGGGAATCCGCGTATGCGTTCGACGGCGCGCATTATGAGGGACATCCGGTCTCCGCGCTCGGCTCGGCGGACCGCAAGACGGTCCGGCTCGGCGCCGACGAATGGGAGCTTGCGCTGCAGAAGGGCGATCCCGTGCTGAACGTGCACGTTCCCGAAGGCGAGCGGCTCTCCCCCGAAGCGTGCCGAGACTCGTACGCGCGCGCGGCCGCCTTCGCGGCGGCGCATTTCCCGGGCAACCCGTACCGCGCGTTCGTCTGCGATTCGTGGCTGCTCGCGCCGGCGTTCCGGACGCTGCTGCCGGAGTCGTCCAACATTGTCCGGTTCCAGCGCGACTATCATCTGCTGCCGGTGCTGTCGAACGAATCGCAGGCGCTGGAGCGGGTGTTCGGCTACGGCACGACGCTTGCCGACCTGCCGAGCGCGAAGGCCGAGACGTCCCTGCAGCGCATCGTGCGCGATCATCTCGCCGCGGGCGGACGGATCCATAATGCGGGCGGGTTTCGATTGGCATAGCGCTCGCGCGTAACGCGGCGGCGATCGGGGAACACTGGTCGAAGATGGAGATTTCGCGGGCTACGTGCCGCGCGCCGTCGATGCGGCGGGCTCGCCCCCGCGCGCAAAAAAAAGCCGCCGTCCGTTTTCGTCCGGACCGCGGCCTTTCGCCGTTTTAGTTCGCGTTTTCCTGCAGCGCGTCGCCGTTATCGCTGTACTTTTCTTCCAGATGGACGACATGCTTCTCGCCCCAATCGTGCATGAGACTGATGATCGGAAACAGCGTCTGGCCGTACTCGGTGATGGAGTATTCGACCTTCGGGGGGATTTGCATGTAGATCTCGCGGTGTACGATGTCATGGTATTCGAGCTCGCGGAGCTGCGAGGTCAGCATTTTTTTCGTGATTTCCGGAATGCTCTTCTGCAGCTCGCTGAACCGCATCGTGCCGCCCCTGCCGAGATGATAGAGGATGATTGGCTTCCATTTGCCGATCAGAATGTCGAGCGCCGTGTTTGCTTTGCATTCGTCCAAGTCGAAATCCTCCTTGCCGGTTTCCCGAAGGATACTAGGGCACGCGAACGTGTCTATTTACTAAAAGTAAGTCTATTGTCGTATTATAACCCTAAAGCCCATCTGCGCACAAGGGACCGCCGCGGGAGGCGGCTCGCCCCATGACGGGCGCGCTCGCGGCCGGTGTCGGGAATGCCGAAGCCCCGCGGAACGGGCGTAAAGGAGATGAACGCCTTGCTGCCTTCCCTGTTCATATGCCACGGTTCGCCGATGATGGCCGTGGAGCAATCCGCGTACACCGCTTTTCTCAAACAGACGGGCAAACGCTGGAAGCCCCGGGCGATCGTGCTCTTCAGCGCGCATTGGGAGACGCGGGTCGCGACGGTGTCGTTCGCCGCGGGGCCGCTGCCGACGATCTACGATTTCGGCGGCTTCCCGGATGAGCTGTACCGCCTGACGTATCCCGCGCCGGGTTCGCCGGACGTCGCGGCGGAGGTGGAGGCGCGCTTCGCCCGGCACGGGATCGAGACGCGGCGGGACGCGAGCCGCGGCCTGGACCACGGCGCGTGGGTGTTCCTGCGCCACATGTATCCGGACGCGGACATCCCGGTCGTGACGATATCCGTTCAGCCGTTTCTGCCGGCGGCGCGGCAGCTCGCGATCGGCGAGGCGCTGCGCGGCCTCGGCGAGGAAGACATCCTCGTCATCGGCAGCGGAACGACGGTGCATAATTTCGGCGAGATCAAATGGAAGCAGGAGCACGCGGAGCCGTGGGCCGTCGAGTTCGACGCGTGGATCGCCGACAAGGTGACGAATCGGGATGCCGAGGCGCTCGCGGACTACGAGCGCTTGGCGCCGCACGCGCTTCGCGCCGTGCCGCGGCCGGAGCATTTCGTCCCGCTGCTGCTCGCGTACGGCAGCGCTTCGGGCAAGACGGCGCCGCGCGTCCTGTTCGAGGGCTTTCAGATGGGCACCTTCTCGCTGCTGTGCCTCGAGATGTGACGCTCGCGCCGCATGCGATAAGCGCTCGGCCGAAAGCCGGCCTCTTCCCTGCCGAGGGGAGGGGCCGGCTTTTTGGTCATTTCCCGCGGCGGCGGCGCCGCGACCGCCGGAAAAAGTGGAAAACGTACAACGAACCGGCGGAGATAAGCCATTGAGCGGGACGCGCGCATCGCGGACAATGAAAGCAAGCGATTACAACCGGCCGGCGGCCGCCCTTCGTTGCGGGCTGCGCCGCCCGGCCGGTTCACCAAGCCATGGGGAGCGATGACGCATGCCGAAGCTGACCCAAGCGCAACTGAAGCAGTACGAGGAACAAGGGTACATCGTGTTCGAGCATCTGTTCGGCGAGGACGAGATCGACGCGATTCGCGGGCATATCGACCGGCTGGACGAGGAATCCGCGCGCCGCTTGCAGAAGGGGCGGGATTTCATCAGCGCCGCCAACGAGATCAATTTTACGAGCCATCTGAACTACCGCCATCCCGACATTCAGCGGTTCATCGCGGACGAGCGGTTCGCGGCGATCACGACGACGCTGCTCGGGCCGGACACGCGCTTGTATTGGGACCAGTCCGTGTACAAGCGGCCGGAAGCGAAGCGGGATTTCCCGTGGCATCAGGACAACGGCTACGTGCCGACCGAGCCGGTGCATTACGTGACGTGCTGGCTCGCGCTCGAGGACGCGACGATCGAGAACGGCTGCATTTACGTCCAGCCGGGATCGCACAAGCAGGGCTTCGTCGAGCACGTGCACTCGGACATCGGCTATGTCTGCTACCAGGGCGACGACCCGGGCATTCCGGTCGAGCTGAAGAAGGGCAGCATGGTCGCGTTCCATTCCCTGCTCTTCCACCGCAGCACGCCGAACCGAAGCCAGACGACGCGCAAAGGCTACGTCATTCAGTATTCCGTCGTCGGATCGTACAATCCGGAGACCGGCAGCGAATTTCTGAACGGGCCGATCATTGCCAGGGACGGCCGCGGCGCGTACGCGGGCTTCGTGACGCAGGAGGAAGTCGAGCAAAGCACGGGGACCCGCGCGTAATCCCGCCCGCCGGCGCGCGAACGATCCAGGCCTTCGTCGGTGAATCCGGTGCAACCCTTATCCAGTTTCTACCGTCTGAGGGATTAAAGGGGGCGGTTGACAATGGTGAACCGGGAGCTGAAGATCATGGGGATAATCGTGGCGGTTCTTGTGGCAGTTGCGATCGCGTGGACGCTGATCGGCATGAAGTACGGGCTTGGCGTCAGCCGGAATCAGGGTGACGACCAGACGGACGAGAAGGTTGAGTCTCTACGGCAGGCGAGCGAGGCGGGGACGGGAGTCTTCATCAAAGATGCGGGCTTGCGATGGACGTTATAGCTTGACGCTGCTAAGGTGAAGGGAAAGCTTGGAAGCCGATGCTGCTTCGCGGCCATTGAAGGCTCCGGGCCGTAACGGTCGGAGCCTTTTGCTGCCGCGGTTGACCGGCTCAGGCCGAGGCCGGACGATATTTATTGGCGATCCATCGCGCGGACCTCGACGCCGCGAACCAGGCGGCGAAACCGATCAAGCCGCCGAGCGCGTTCAGCAGAAGGTCGTCGACGTCGAACTGGCCCAGTCGGGTCGCCAGCTGGGCAAGCTCGATCGCGAGACTGCATATGAGCGATAGGGTAAGCATGGCGGACAAACGCCGTACTCTCCGGAACAGAATCGGCAGCAGGAAGCCGAGCGGCACGAACAGCAGCACGTTCCCGAAGAGATTGAAGAACCAAATATCGAAGTTGTAATGGCTGTAATTCGTGGCGTAATTGCGAATGCTGACGAATGGGGTCAAGTTGGCATGCGGGTAATAGCCGGGCATCTCGAACGACGTTCTCCGCATGCTGAACCTGGACCAATTGAGGAATAAGATTTGGATTACCTTCAGCGCATAAACCTCAAGGCGACCCACGCGCTTGCCCGGAACCATTTGCGATACGGGGACATCGCCGTGTTCAACAGCCCGCCTAGCCGGCCGGAATCGCCGAAATCGGCGACGGCCAGCCGCACCGCATGCTCGTCGGCCAAGCCCTGCGCCGCGTATTCCGCCCGCAGCTGCTGCAGATGGTCCAGCAATTCGTCGTACAGCTCCCGTTTCGCTTCTTCCGAAGCGCGGACGCCCTTCAGCATCCGGTCCAAATACTCGTGAAATGGATTCATGCGAAACCCGCCTTTCTGCACGATTGAATCAAGGCATGCACCTGATCCCAGGCTTGCAGCTTCTCCGCCAGCTCGGCGCGGCCCGCGTCCGTCAGCGCGTAGAACTTCCGGCGGCCGCCTTCCGCGTTGTCGGACCAGTACGAGCGGAGCAGCCCTTTTTGCTCCAGTCGTTTGAGCGCGGGATACAGCGTGCCTTGGCTCATTCGGTACGAATCCCGGCTAAGCGCCCGCAGCTGCTGGACGATGTCGTAGCCGTACGTATCCTGCCTCCCGATGACGGACAGCAGGAGGATGTCGATGCTGCCTTTCAAGAGCTCCTTGTCCACGGCGTTCACCTCAGCGATATTGTATACCGATGTATGTCGCTATACAAGATATATTTGGAAGGAAGTCCCTGGCGCATAACGGGGCATGGCTGCCGCCGAATGTCCCGTTTTCGGACTTATGCACAACGTTATCCCCAACATGCACAACATCCAAGCGCCTGATTGCCATGCGATCGGCACGCCCGTAAACATATCCACAGGCGAGGTTATCCACACTCGGATGCGCGTTTGGGCGGCAAATATGATATGATAGGGGCTAATCTTAATGTCAACGTGCAGGGGAGGCGCCATGATTCAGGAAGTCCAGCAGTTCAAGGCCGATTTTTTCAAGGCGCTCGCGCATCCGCTGCGGATCCGGATTCTCGAGGTGCTGTCGGAGGGCGACCGGACCGTCAACGAGCTTCAGGCGCTGCTCGGAAGCGAAGGCTCGGCGGTCTCGCAGCAGCTCGCGGTGCTCCGGAGCAAGAACGTCGTCGTCGGGACGAAGGACGGCACGTCCGTCATCTACGCGCTGCGGGATCCGTTGATCAAGGACCTGCTGAAGGTCGCGCGGCAAATCTTCGACAACCACTTAATCAACGCGATATCGCTGCTCGAGAACATCAAAAACCAATAGCCATCGCAAAAGGGCAAAACGGCCGCCGTACCGTCGAGCCTTTTTTTGTTGTTCCGGGGAAAGGACGGCGGACATAAGCGCGGTTGACAGCGGGCGAAAAACGGGCGTATCATTTTCTATATATTCAAATAATCAAATATTCAAAAGAAAAGAGATGTTGTCCATGAAGCTTGGCGACGGATTCCGAAACTACGGCATGCGTTCGCTGCGGCAGGACGCGACGGCCGGCTTGATCGTCGGCATCGTCGCGATTCCGCTCGGCATGGCGTTCGCCATCGCCTCGGGCGTCAAGCCGGAATACGGCTTGTTCACCGTCATCGTCGCCGGGATTTGCGTGTCGCTGTTCGGGGGCTCGAGGTTTCAAATCGGCGGCCCGACGGGCGCGTTCGTGCCGGTGCTGTTCGCGATCGTGCTGCAGTACGGCTACGAGAATCTGCTGGTGGCGGGCTTCCTGGCAGGCGTGCTGCTGCTCCTCATGGGCCTGCTCAGGCTGGGCAAGTGGATCGCGTTCATCCCGCGGCCGGTCACGGTCGGCTTCACGGCCGGCATCGCCGTGACGATCTTCGCCGGGCAAATCGGCAATTTCCTCGGCCTGCAGGACCTGAAGAAGCACGAAGCGTTCCTCCCCAACATGAAGGAGCTGGCGCTGCACCTCGGGGACGCGAGCGGCTACGGCCTGCTGACGGCGGGGATCTCCCTGGCGTTCATCCTGCTCGCGCCGAAGCTGCTGCCCGGCATGCCCGGCTCGCTGGCGGGCCTGCTTGCCGCCACGGCCGCCGCTTCGCTGTTCTACCCGGGCCATGTCGCCACGATCGGCTCCGCGTACGGCGCCGTACCGAACAGCCTGCCCGCGATCCATTGGCCGGCGTTGTCGCTCGAGCGCATCGTCGAATTGATTCGCCCAGCGCTGGTCATCGCGCTGCTCGGGGGCATCGAGTCGCTGCTGTCGGCCGTGGTCGCCGACGGCATGGCGGGCACCCGCCATGACAGCAACCGCGAGCTGATCGGCCAGGGCATCGCGAACATGGCCGCGCCGCTGTTCGGGGGCATCCCCGCGACGGGCGCGATCGCGAGGACGGCCACGAACATCAAGAGCGGCGCGGTTTCGCGGTTATCCGGCGTGATTCACGGCATCGTGGTGCTGCTCGTGCTGTTCCTGCTCGCCCCGTACGCCTCCGCCATTCCGCTGGCCGCCATGGCGCCGATTCTGATGGTCGTCGCCTGGAACATGAGCGAGCGCCGCGCGTTCGCCCGCCTGCTGAAGACGGGAGGGCTCGAGGCGCTGGTGCCGGCCGCGACGTTCCTGCTGACGGTCTTGACGGACCTGACGACCGCGGTCGAAGCGGGCCTGCTGTTGTCCGGCTTGATTTTCATCCTGCGGATGGGCGGCGCGCTGACGGTCGTGCGGCTGCTTCCGGAGCCGCAAGGAAGGGAAGGAACGACGGCGGCGGCAAGCCCGGATACGCATGGCGGGCGCATCGGCGCGTTCGCGGTGGAAGGCGCGCTGTTCTTCGCCACGGCGCACCGGCTGGAGCGGATGCTCCGGGACGAGGCCGACGCCGGGAGGGACGTGCTGATCTTGGACGCGGAACGGGTCCCGTACATCGACGCGACGGGAGAGGCTTGCTTGGCCGCCGCGCTGGAACCGTTCGCGCGGCGCGGCGGCACCGTGCTGATCGCCGGGCTCCGGCCGCAGCCGTTTCGGGCGCTTGCCAAGCCCGAGTGGGAGCGGCTCGTGGCTCCCGGCCACCGGTTCGCGCGCGCGGACGAGGCATACGCGTACGCGCGCTCGCGGCCGCTTCGGGCGGATAGCCTGCGCGGCCGGTCCGGAGAACGGCCGGCCGCGCGGCCTGATTCGGCTGCAGCGGCCGGAGCTGGCGCCGCGGGCGAGATCGAAGGCTAAGCTGCCTGCTTTCCCAGCCTCCCAGCCCCCGATTTATGCACAGGGTTATCCCCATTGCGCACAAGCGGAAGCGGAGGAATTCCACGTAGATCGGAATGCGATGCACATATCCACAGCGAAAGTTGTCCACAACGGGACATTGGTCCTTCGCCGCCTTCCGCCGCGCCGGACCAAAGGCGGATCGCCATGGGCGAACCGGGATTTTCCTGCGGCGGCGCCCCCTGCCGTAAGGCCATGCCCCGCTCACGACGAATAAGCGCGAGACCGCTGCATGGCGGTCTCGCGCTTATTCGGGTTTGAATCGCGCGTGCCGTGCGTATTGCGCATAGATTCATGCGGCTCGTACGTTTGCACGGCTCGTGAGGTTCGTACGGCTTGTCCCTCGGCTTCCCCCGCCTCGCTCCGTCTTTACTCCGCGTAGCGGATGAACGACAGCACCAAGTCCTGCCGGTGGTCGCCGAAGTCCGAGCCGAACAGGTTCAAGCCGCGGCAATTGACGGCGTCTTCGACGACCTCGAGCCGCACGCGGATGGGCTTGTTGTATTGCAGCCCGAGCGCGTCGACGGTCGCCGGCGACGAGGCGGCGCCGTTCACGCGGCTGCCTTCCCCGGTCACGCGCCATTCCGTCAGCTGGCCGTACTCCGTGCCGCTGCGCCACTTGTCCGGGGTCAGCTTGCCTTTGCGGTCGCCGAGATCGCCGGGACTGGTATAGGTGCCGACAAGGATATCGTTGATGTAAAGCGAGATGTCGGAGGGCCAGTCCATCTGGAAGGAGGACGCCTCGGCGCAAAGCTCCGCGCTGAAGCCGAGCTCGTCGATCGTCACGCCCGGCGGCATCGGGTTGGCGAAATAATATTCCACGTAGCCGGCGCCGGAGAACCAGAGCAGCGACGCTTCGAAACGTTCCGGCATGTAGAAGGAGCGCGGATCGTCCACGGAGCCGACGTGCACGCATTCCTTCGTCACGATGCCGCAGGTCGGCTGGACGGAGCAGTGCGAGAACATGCCGATCGGCATGTGCAGCTCCTCCGTGCGGTGCAGCCCTTCGCCGAGCTTCACCGGAAGATCGAGCTGGATGGACCGGCAGGTGGCGGAGCAGATCTTTTCCCGGTTCGCGCCGAGCGCCGAAGAGACGAGTTCCACGCTCTCGAGAATTTGCACGTTGATGGAGATCGTCGGCTGCGCGACGCCGAGCGCCTCGGCCAGCTGGCTGATGCTCATCGGCTTCTCGCCGAGCGCTTCCAAGATGCGCACGCGCACGTCGCCGGACAGCGCTTTGGCCACGTCGACGATCCGGGAGGAGGGGAAACGCAGCAGGTCTTGCCTGGATTCAAAACTCATGGTGACGCCAGCCTTTCATCGGTCGATTCGGATACGATCAGTGTACTCGAAAACTGTTATATTGTAAAAGCATAATACATATTGATTAAATTATATACCAGTGCTAGAATCGGTGCTAGAAGTAACCTACTTTGATCCGAAAGGTTGTGCTCCCCTCATGGCAGCTCAAGCAGTGCAAACGTCGGCGGCCTCCGTGCCCCGCCCCGAATACCCGCGTCCGGACTGGCAGCGCCGGGATTGGCTGAACCTGAACGGCGTCTGGTCGTTCCGTCTCGAGACCGAAAATGAGAGCGGTTCCGCGGAGTTCGACGCCGAGATCGTCGTGCCCTTCTCGTGGGCCAGCCCGCTGTCCGGCATCGGCCGCGACGAGCGCGGCATCGGCTGGTACAAGCGCGAAGTCAGCTGGACGCCGGAAGCGGCCGGCTCGCTGGTGTTCCTGCGCTTCGGCGCGGTCGACTACCGCTGCGACGTCTGGGTGAACGGCACGCACGCCGGCTCCCACTCCGGCGGCTACGGCGAATTCGAATTCGACGTGACGGCGGCTTGGCAAACGGACGCGCCGAACACGATCATGGTGCGCGCGGAGGATTACGACCGGAAGTCGCAGACGCGCGGCAAGCAGGGCTACGGGGAGATTCGCGGCATCTGGCAGCCGGTCTGGCTGGAGGCGCGCCCGCAGGCTTACGTGCAGCAGGCGAAGTTCGTCACGAAGATCGACGGCACCGTGCAAGCGAACCTGGTTATCGCGGCGAGCAAAGCCGGCGAGGCTTCGCTGCAGTTCAACTTCGGCGACGGCGCGGTCTGCCACGCGGAGAACGTGTCGCTCGCGCCGGGCGGCAATTTGGTCGGCGTGTCGTTCCAAGTGGAGGACCCGCAGCTGTGGAGCCCGGAGACCCCGTACCTCTACGAGGGCGAGATCAAGCTCGCGGCCGGCGACGGGGGCACGGATGCCGTGGCGACGTATTTCGGCATTCGCGAGGTCGGCACGGCGCTGTTCGGCGACCGCAATTACCGCTGGGTGACGCTGAACGGCAAGCCGGTGTACTTGAACGGCACGCTGGACCAATCGTTCCACGAGACGGGCTTCTTCACGTACCCGACGGACGACGAGATGCGCGACGAGATTTATTTGGCGAAGCGCCTCGGCCTGAACTTCGTGCGGATTCACATCAAGCCGGAGGAGCCGCGCAAGCTGTACTGGGCGGATAAGCTCGGCATGCTGATCATGGAGGATATGCCGTGCTTCTGGGGCAATCCCGACGAGCCGACCCGCGCGGCGTACGAGCGCGAGGCGAAGGAGATCATCGACCGCGACTTCAATCACCCGTCGATTTTCTCGTGGATCATGTTCAACGAGACGTGGGGCTTGCGCACGGACGCCGAGACGCTCGCGCTGACGGGCCAGGCGGGCGACCAAGCCGTCGCGACGTACCTGCCGGAGACGCAGGAATGGGTGCGCGCGATGTACCGCTGGGCGAAGAGCGTCGATCCGACGCGCCTCGTCGAAGACAATTCGCCGTGCAACTACGACAAAGTGGAATCGGACATCAACACGTGGCATTTCTACATTAACGGCTACGAGCAGGTGCGGGCGCACGTGACGGAGGTCGTCGAGAAGACGTATCCGGGCTCTGCGTTCAACTATGCCGGGGGCAACGTCCAGTCCGACGCGCCGCTGCTGAACAGCGAATGCGGCAACGTCTGGGGCTTCGTCAGCGGCGCCGGCGACAGCGACCTCGCCTGGCACTACCGCTACATGATGAACGAGTTCCGCCGCCACGACAAAATGTGCGGGTTCGTCTTCACCGAGCTGCGCGACGTGACCAACGAGTTCAACGGGTATTACCGCCTGGATGGAGGCGAGAAATTCTTCGGCTACGAGGGCTTCGTGCCGGGCATGACGCTGGCGGACCTGCACGCGCCGGACTTCATCGTCATCGACGCGCCGCCTTGCCAGACGGCGCAGGCCGGAACGCGCCTGTCGGTGCCGCTGCTGAAATCCAGCTATTCGGACCGCTACCACGGGCAGAAGCTGCTGCTCGGCTGGGAGCTCTGGCACGACAATCTGGGCACCCGCGTGACGGGAGACCGCGGCGTCATCGAGCTGGATTGGAACGGCTTCGGCGTGAAGGCGATCCATGCGCCGATCGCGTTCGACCTGCCGAAGCAGGATGCGCTCGCGGTGCTGGCGCTCACGCTGCGCGCGGCGGACGGCACGGTCGTGACGCGCAACTTCGTGACGTTCGACGTGCGCGGCGGCGGCCAAACGCCGTCGTACGACGCGGACGGCCGGTTCGTCGCCGTGCCGGTGACGGGTTTCGCGGAGCAGACGTTCGCGTACCAATGGAACGCGATCCAGGAAGGCAAGACGAACGGCGGCCGGGCGGGCGCTTTCGTCTACGACGTGCGATTGCCGGACGCGGGCGAGCTTCCGCTGCTGCGGCACGCGGACCTCTACTTCGAGGCGAGCGCGAAGCGGCTGCTGGCGCGCAACATCGAGGGCGCGCGGGAGAAGGCGCACGGCATCGACTTCATGCACGGCGCGGACGCGGCGGTGGAGTACAACGCCAACACGTACTACATGACGGACGACGAGCGCCACGAATCGCGGATTCGCGTGCTCGTGGACGGCGAAGAAGTCGCTTCGTTCCTGCTGCCGGACAATCCGGCGGACAGCCAGGGCGCGCTGTCGTACCAGTACCAGGAAGTCCACAACAAGCTGGACGAAGCCGGCTCCTACGGCTACCTGTGCAAGGTCGTGCTGCCGAGCGGCATCGTCGCGAAGCTCGACCGCAGCCGCGCGTTCAAGCTGACGGTGGAAGCGGACGAGGGCGGATTGGCGCTGTACGGGCGCAATGCCGGCCGGTATCCGATCGATATTTTGGTCAACGTGAACTAATCGCGCATCAAGGAAATTCGGGACGGGGCGGCTGCGGCTGCCCCGTTTTTTTGGCGTTCGCGCGTCGCGGCTCGGGTAGGCGGCTGGGGGATGGGGGCGGTACGCGCGCGCGACAGTCGGCAGGAGCGAGTTCTGCGAAGGGGCCGGACCGGCGGCAGGAATTTCGGCCGGCCGCGGGGAAGTTAAGCGGTACGCTAGCGTACCGCTTGGCACGCACGGAGGGAGAGATGACCGATGAACCGATTCATTCGCGCGGTGCGGAACGCGGACCTTGACGCCGTCCGCGATTTGCTGCGGGCAGAGCCGAAATGGCTCGCCTGGTCGGAAGAGGACGGCAAGAACGCGCTGCATCACTTATGCGGGCTCGACGCGTCGGGCGATCCGCGGAAGGCGGCGAACGGCCTGCCCCTGCTGAAGCTGCTGCTCGGGAGCGGCATGGACATCAACGCCGTGCACCGCATCGCGTCCGGGTCCGCGCCATGCGGCTTCTTCCCCGCGACGCCGCTTTGGTATGCCTACACGCGCGGCCGCAACAACGCGCTGGTAAGCTACCTGCTGGCCGAGGGCGCGAACCCCGGCAACTGCCAGTTCGCCATCGCCTGGAACGACGACGTCGAGGCGGCCGAGCTGTTCCGCCGGTACGGCGCCGAGATCGACGGCGGCGTTTTTCTCGCCGCGTACAAGTGGAAGCGGTTCGCCATCGCCGAGTGGCTGCTGAAGCACGGCGCCGACGTCGAGGAGGCCGACGAAGAGGGGAACACGGCGCTGCATCACGCCGTCAAGCGCAAGGACCCGGCGGAGCTGCTTCAGCTGCTGCTCCGGCACGGGGCCGATGCCGAGCAAGCCAACAAGGCGGGCGTCACGCCGAAAGCGCTGGCCGAAGCGAACAACCGGAAGAAGGCGCTGACCCTGTTCACGGCGACGTAGCGCCCGGCTGCGTCCGGGCTGCCATTGGCGTCGGGCCGGCTCGCGGAAGCGGACCGGCATGGCGGCGGCTTTTGGCCGGGGCGGCGGTTCGCGGCGGGAGGCATGTACCGTACCACGTCCCGTACATGCGCGCCGCGGCCGCGATTTCGCCACATGTACCGTACCACGTCCCGTACATGCGCGCCGCCGGCGTAACTTCGCCGATTGTAACGCACCGGATCCGCGCCTATTCCTCGCCGCCCAGACTGGCATCATTTGGCTCCAACCATTCTCGCCTTAGGCGCTTGGCGGTCCTGCCGATCTCTCCTATACTAGGGAGTACCGGGCTGAAATCGGCTGGGATTCCCCCAGTGAAAGCCAAGATTCCCTCCTTGTACCGCGGGCCGCGCCCGTTATATGATCGGGGAAAAGAACGGGGAAGGCGGGAGCGCGATGCTGGTGCTGATCGTTGACGACGAATGGGAGATCCGCGAGGGGCTGCGCCGCAATTTTCCGTGGGACGCGTACGGGATTACGGAAGCGATTACGGCCGAGGACGGCGACTCCGCGCTGGAGCTGGCCCGGACCCGGCAGCCCGACTTGATCCTGACCGACATCCGGATGAAGCGCATGTCCGGGCTGGAGCTGATCGAGCGCTACGGCGCCGAGCGGGCGGGCGGCTGGAAGGCGATCGTGATCAGCGGCTACGACGATTTCGAGATGGTCCGCAGCGCGATGAAGCTGGGCGCGATGGATTATTTGCTGAAGCCGATCAACACGGCGGATCTGGGCGCGATTCTGTCGCGGATGATCGACCAGCTGCAGAAGGAGAAGCGCGACCGCGACAACGAGATGCTGCTGCAGTCGCACGTGCAGAGCGCGCTGCCGAAGATGCGCGAGGAGGTGCTGCGCGAGCTGGTCGAAACCAAATACAACGCCTACAGGGAGACGCGCATCGCGCACCGGCTGCGGACGCTCGAGCTGGATTGGCTCATGGACGAGCGCCTCGCGCTGCTGCTGCTCGAAGCGGACGACCTGAAGGCGGTGGAGCGCCGGGAGGAGCGGAACCTGATCCTCTTCGGCATGGGCAACGTCGTGCGCCAGACGCTGGAGGAGGACTGCGCCTACCGTTCGGTGCTCTACGAGGACGGCAAACACCGCTGGGTGCTGCTGCTCGACTGCCCGGAGGCGCAGCGGCTCGAGCAGTATAAGGAGCTGGGCCAGCTGTGCATCCGGCGCATCAACAAGTACGTGAAGGCGAACGTCAGCGCGGCGCTCGGCTGCACGATCGGCCACGCCAGCGACCTGAACGCGATGTACACGGAGACGGAGGAAATCCTGGAGCAGAAAGCCGTCTACGGCGGCAACCGCCTGCTTACCGGGCTCGGCTGGGAGAGCGAGGCGGAGCAGGACAACCTGTCCCTCCGGCAGCCGGCGGAGGTGCTCGACTTGATCCGCTACGGCACGGACGAGGAGATCCGGACGGCGATGGAGCTGTTCGTGGACATGGTGCAGGGCTGGTCGTTCACGCAGATCCGGGACATCCAGCAGCGGATCTTCGAGTGGCTGCTCGATCTGTTCAAGAAAGCATGGCAGCACGGCTGGGCGGACCGGACGTGGGAGCGCAATCCGATGGCCGTCTGGGAGCGGTTGGAGCAGTTCGATACGCTGGAATCGCTGAAGGACCAGGTGGAGCAGGCGCTGCTGACGATCGCCGCGGGCTTCCGGACCCAGAGCGTGTCCCCGGGCCAGATCATCCAGGCGGCGGAGCGGTTCATCCGCGACCGGTACGCCGAAGGCCTGACGCTGCAGCACGTGGCGGAAGAGGTGCACGTGACGCCGGTGTGGATGAGCAAGCTGTTCAAAAAAGAAACGGGCAAGACGTTTCTCGAATACTTGACGGACCTGCGAATGGAGAGGGCGAAGCGGATGCTGGAATCGGTGCAGTTCAAGGTATACGAGGTGTCCTCGCAGGTGGGCTACAAGGATCCGGTTCATTTCGCGAAGCTATTCAAGAAGCAGACGGGCCACACGCCGAAGGAATACCGCAGGCTGCAGGGGATCGCGGGCCATGACTAGCCCGGTGTCCCTGCGCCTCGCGTCGTCGTTTCGCAACCGGATGATATTGATCTTCTTCATGATCATTATCGTCCCTTTTTTATTGTTCGCGTACTACGCGCACATCAAGGCGATCGAAGGCATATCGGACGCCAACATGAACGCCTCGATCAACTACCTGCAGCAGTCGCGGGGCAATTTCGAGAGCTACCTGGAAAACCTCAACGACCAGGTGAACGGCCTGATCGGCAACAAGCAGCTGCAGGCGCTGCTGAGCGCCCCGGCGCCGGCGAACGCCGCGACCGAGGACGCGTTCACGCTCAATCTGGTCAGCCTCATCTACCAGAAGACGTCGTCCATCGACGCGTTCCGCATCCACGTCTACCCGATCGACCCGGCGAAATACAAGGATTACATGAGCACGATCGGAGAGCCGGACCGGGTGCAGGACGAGCCGTGGTTTCGCCGCTCGCTCAATACGGTCAGCCCGACGTGGCGGCTGTCGATGCCGGAGAAGGGCAATTTCGAGCGGCCGCTGCTGACGTATATCAAGCGGTTTTCCGGACTGTACGACCAAGTGCCGCGCGGCATCATCGCCACCGACCTGTCCGAGGACCAGCTGAAGCGGTTCTTCTCGCCGTCCGGGAGCATGTCCGGCCAAAAGGTGCTGCTGCTCGACGAGAAGGGAACGGTGCTGTACGATTCCCGTGCGAACGAATGGACGGGCAGCCCGTTTCCGGCGCAGCGGTTCATCGGGCAGGGCGACGGGGGCGGCGCGCAGGGCTCGGAGACCGTCATGATCGACGGCATCCAGTACTTCGCGACGTACGTGCGGATGGACAGCTATCCGTGGGCGATCGCCAGCCTGACGCCGCTGAAGGAGCTGACGGGCACGATCGCGGAGATCAACCGGCTGCTCGTCATTTTCCTCGTCATCTACCTGCTCTGCTGCATCGGCGTCGTGCTGTACATCACCGCGTACTTCACCCAGCCGATCGCCCGGCTCGTCCGGTACATGCGGCGGCTGGAGGCGGGCAACCTGCATCAGCTCATCCCGGCGTCGGCGCGGCAGGACGAGGTCGGCTGGCTGTACCGGGGCTACGGCAGCTTGATCCGCCGGATCGAAGGGCTCATCGAGGAAGCGTCGCGGGCGGAGCGGCAGAAGAAAGAGCTGGAGTTCCAGGTGCTGAGCCATCAGATCAACCCGCACTTCTTGTACAACACGCTGGAGTCGATTCGCTGGAAGGCGGAAAACCACGGCCGGAGCGAGATCAGCGAGATGGTCTCCGCCCTCGGCAACCTGCTGCGGCTCAGCCTGAACCAGGGCAAGGAGATCACGACGCTGGGGCGCGAGATCGAGCAGGTGAAAGCGTACGTGCAGATCGAGCAGGCGCGCATGGGCCGGACGATCCGCATCCTGTACTCGGTCGACGCCGAACTGAAGGACGTGCCGTTCCTTCGCCTGCTGCTGCAGCCGCTCGTCGAGAACGCGATCCAGCACAGTATCCGGGACAATTTCGAGCAGGGCAAAATTTTGCTTAGCGCCCGCCGCGAAGGCGAGGAGCTCGTCGTCGATCTCGTCGACAACGGCGGCGGCATCCCCGCCGACGTCATCGAGAAGCTGGGGCAGAACGCCGATCCGAACGGCAGGTCGGCCGAGGGCGCCCGGGGCGTCGGCTTGCGCAACGTGAACGATCGGCTGAAGCTGTACTTCGGCGACGGCAGCAAGCTGCGCATCGAGACGTCTCCGGAAGGAACGCGCATCCTGCTGCGGCACCCGATCCTGAAGGAAGGGGAGCTGCGGCCGGCGAAATGAGGCGGCACGGAGGAGGCGCCGATCCGCGAGCTCGGCTTGGCGCACCGTATGTAGAGCACCTTAAAGGAAAGAACGACGCAACTCGGAAAGCAAAAGGAGGCGAAACGCGCATGTCCTGGATATCCGACGCCGGCGCCGGAAGGCGCTACAATCTGCGGCAGCACGCGCTGCCGGACTTTCGGTTCTCGGCGCAGCTGTACGGCACGCACGGGCGGACGGTCGGCGAGGGCTGGACGTATCCCGATCACGACCACCCGCTGTTCGAGCTGAACCTCGTGCTGGAGGGGCGGCAGACCATGACGCTGGACGGGGTCGATTACGAGCAGCGCGAAGGCGATCTGCTGCTGATCCAGCCCGGCGTCGCGCATCGGAGCCGGATCGGTCCGTCGCCTTCCATGACGTATTTCTGCCTGCATCTCGACGTCGACGACGCCGTCTGTCACGGCCGCCTCGCGGGGCTTGGGAATCGTCTCTTCGCCGCGGACTCGGACGCGGCGCGCAGGCTGCGCCCGTACTTCGACGCTCTGGCGGCGCGCGCGGACGAGGCGCGGGAAGGCGGGGCGGACGACGGCTTCGCCCAGCGCGCGGCGGCGCTGCAGATGCTGCTGGCGCTCGCCGAGTATGCCGGGGAAGCCCGGCACGACGGCCGCGGTGCCGATGGGCAAGCGGAGCACGCGAATCCGGCGCGGCCGGCCGGCGAGCGTTCCGGCGGGGAAGCGCCTGCCGTGCAGCGGCTGCGCGAGCGCAACGCGCTCGAGAAGCGCGTGCAGGAGCTGCTCCGCGCGCCGGAGGGGGACGGCGGACCGGGCGGCCGCGCGCTGCCGCCGTTTCGCTGGGCGGGCGTGTTCTCGGTCATGATTCCGGACCGCGGCTTCTGGACGAAGCCGGAGCGGTTCTGGGCGAAGGTGCTGCTGGAGGACGCGCTAGCCCCGCACGGGAATGCCGTCGTCATCGTCGGCGAGCAGCTGATGACCGCGGTGCTGTTGTCCGATCGGCTGGCCGTGCCGCCGATCGAGGAGCACGCGGCGCGCAGCAAATCGCTGCTCGAGAAGAACCTCGGCGTCGCCATCCGCCTCGGCATCGGGGGCATCGCCCGGGGAGCCGGAGAGCTTCGCGGCCTGTACAAGCAGAGCCTGAGCGGCCTGGACGCGGCGGAGCTGTTCCCGGCGCCGGGGCGCGACGCCGGCTTCGTCGGCCGGATCGTCCGGCTCGCGCTGCTGATGATCGAAGCGGACCATGCCGATCCCGGCTTGACGCTGAACCTGCTGGCCAAGCGGCTGGAGCTGACGCCGAATTACTTGAGCGCGCTGTTCACGGCGGAGACGGGCCGCCCGTTTACGTGGCATCTGTCGCGGTATCGCATCGACCGGGCGAAGGCGCTGCTGCGCGAGACGAACATGAAGGTGTATCAAGTCGGCAAGCAGGTCGGTTATGCCGATCAGGCCTACTTCAGCCGCTTGTTCAAGGCCGTCGTCGGCGCGAGTCCCGGCGAGTACCGGAGCGGCGCGCCCGCGGACTAGCGGGCGCGCCGCAACCCGCCGCAAGTGTTCGGTGAAAATAAAGTATTAGACTGGAAAATTTAAAATAAAGTTGTAGACTGCAGGCGGGCATTAAGCTAACGGGCTGGTTAGCGTCGTGGCCAGCGTTGGGCAGGAAAGTTGAATACGATATTTGAATATCTATAAGTAGATGTAGAATAAATATGGAGGACAAATAATGATAATCAAAGCGGAGGTAATAAATCAGCCACAATCAGGAGAATGCAAGGAGAGGATTTATGATATTTCGAGCCACTGGAATTCCCAAAACTGGACTTGGATTAAATTCATAAACGATGATTTAACCGAATGGTGTGGAAACTTTAGAGGGTTTCCACGAGATGTTTCTATATCAAAAAAGTATAATTCCGTACTTGTTCTAACTTCGGATTATTTATATAGACTTGACAGTGTTAGTAAAAAGTTAGTTGAATATGAATCCCAGCCACAATATCAAAATCTAACAGTAACCGCTTTAGGTGATTTCATTTTAGCTGATTACTATAATATCGAAATCATTAAATCAACATTAGAAGATAAGATATCAGTAAATAGTCCGATAAAAATGGATACAATTAAATTTCATGGTTGGTCTAACAATAAATTAGCAATAACATGTGATGAATTTGTGAATTGGGACAACCATGTGAAATTAGAACTTGATGGGGACACACTTGAAATAACCCTGAAGGACACCAATAAGTTTTAACTGGAGACTACTTCCGCAAAATGTGTCATTTATTGAACTAACGGGACGCTTTAGTTCAAAAAAGACAATAGCAACCGGTGGTCATCGGCTGCTGTTGTCTACAAAATTCTGGGCTTACATATGCCGAGCATGAGCTTTATTTACTTTCGTTTTACCCCGATAAAACCCAAAATACCTAAGATAGTTGCCGCAGCTGCCAAGTAGATAGAATTACGTGAGCCTATCCATACATTATGAGTGGAGGATTGGAGGAATCCGGCTGTTACCGCCGTGAACAATGAAATTCCAACGTTCTGCACCAATCTTTGGACAGAGCCAATTGTGGCTTGATGCGCTGATCCAACGGCTTCCATTATAGCCGCTATGTTTGACGGTTGGAAAAGCCCTGCGCCTAAACCATAAACAAAAAGCATGAAGCAAACTATTGATAGGTGCCAGTTCAGTCGTAAAGCAAAAATCAGTAGCGGAATTAACATACAGCAAAGTCCAACTATCATTAATCGAAACGTACCCCAACTCCTCATCAGCCGGCCGGCTATATTAGAAGTCAGAACAATTCCTAAGGGTAACAACAAATTCACGAAGCCGGATTGCCAAGGGACATAACCACGTTCTTTTTCCAAATAGTAGGGCACGACAACCATACAAAGGCGTGTAACACCTCCATAAGAAAAAATCGCATAGAGAGAAATTGTGAAAAACCTGTTACGAAATAACGATAAGGGAACTATGGGATTTACTGCCTTTTTTTCTCTTTGAATAAAAATGAACATTAGGACGGCAAAAATCAGAATGTAAATATATGTACCGGGATGTAGTGATCCTAGTTGAGAGCACCCATACACAAGAAAAAAAATGGAGGCTGACAGCAAAAGACCTCCAAACAAATTTAAGGGCTGATGATGATTACTTATTGGTGCTCCTTTTCCTTTTAAGATAGATCGGCATGCCAATAAACAAAAGAGACAAATAGGGATATTAATTAAAAAAAGCCATTTCCAATCTACAGTCGATAAGATAATTCCACCCGCCACAGGTCCGAGGACATGCCCTAAACCAAAGAATGCGGCTAGAGATCCTAATGCCTCACCCTTTTTATTAGGGGATACTAAGGTTGTTATGAGGGCAACTGAAGTTGCCTGAAGCATGGCAGCCCCTATCCCTTGTAAAATTCGAAATAAAATTAGCTGCATTACGGTTTGTGAAGAAGCACAAAACATCGAAGCAAGCGCAAATAACGCTAATCCCATTGAGTAGATTTTTAAACGTCCATAACGGTCACTTAGCCTACCAAAAACAACAATACAACTGCATATGACAATCGTATAAAGGGAAATGGTCCAGGCTACCGTCGTGACAGTAGAATGAAACTCTTGAACAAGGGAAGAGATAGCAACGTTAAGTATTCCTGAGTCTAAGGTCGTAAGAAACATACCAATTCCGGCTACAATTACGATGGAGAGATAAGATTCATTGTGTACCAATCTTTTATCAGCAGAAACCTTCATGCATCTACCCCCAATTGAATATCGTTAATTTATTCTAAAGCACAAATTTTTATAGTTCTAATATATAAAAATTATTTCGTTGATAGTTTATGACTATAATGAGGAAAGGGATCACGGATCATTCTTCTGATGAACTGAATCATCACATGACGGCAGCCGACGATGATCAGCTGCCGTTCTTATTAAAGTAACGGGCAGCATTCCTATTATGAAGAAATACGAGGTTTGAGAAATAAAAAGACTCCTTGGTATGATGTTAAGGGGTCCACGACGCTGGCCGGCTGAACGGATCCCAAAAACAAACCAAGGAGACTACATCATGAATTCTACTCAACATGAACGTATTAATCAAATCACATCTTCTACCTTAATCGTCGGTGTATACATCGCAAAATTCAAACATGTGGCTCGCGCACAAGACAACCGCGGAGTCGAGTTCGGGAAGCCAATTGCGTTTGAAAATACCCAGGCAGGATTCGAGTTGTTTGTAAGCTGGTATCGAAAAATCATAGCGGAACAAGGTTTCCAAGACGTTATGGTTGGCATGGA